>JAAWAN010000009.1 GCA_022792175.1 Provencibacterium sp. | reverse complement strand
GAGAATAGAAATACTCGAATCGGGAGTATCATAATACTGGGTAAAAGCATCCGAGGAAAAGAACGGGGTGCGCTAGGTAGATGAACCTACAAGACTGTTATGACACTTACAGAATCAGTACTTGAAGATGAAGGCATGCACATCTTTGAATGGTGGGGCGGTGAATATCGTCCGTTAGCTGAACTTATTGCAGAGATGGACGACGTAAAGCGGAAAAGCAAATAGACAAATTTCAGTTTGTTGATTAGAGTAGTGAAGAGCAATGAATTGACATTTTTCTTGTTTATGTTCTTTTTACATGGTGCTAGCACCATGTAAATAAAGCAGTTAAAGGGAATGGTGGTCTTGGTGCCAAAACGGTGCCAAGAAATCATGTAAATAAAAATACTCCACACAAAAACAACGATTTTGCGCTGTCTTCCGCAATAAAAAGCATGGAAAATACCATAGAAAACGCTATTCAAATACCGGTGGAGGGGAGTACTTAGAGGGGAGGAGGCGCTTCCCCTCTAAGCGCTTTTCGTAAGAACCGCTGGTTCTTTGTACTCCTTTGCGCGCGCAAAGAGTAAATCGTGCCCCCACCTGGTCGGGTGACTAATCACCCAGATATCCAATGGGCACGAAACACAGCAAGCCATCAAAAAAGACAAAGACCGATCTCTCAAATCTATAAAAAGAGGTTGTAAAAAACTCAAGCGTTTTTACAACCTCTTTCAGCAAACCGGTAATCCGTTTTTTTACAGTTCTTTGACATCTTTATAGAAGATTTTATGGCATGGTTTTGTAGTTCAGGAAACGGCAGCAGCCTGCTGGATATGAAAGACAGTCCTGCCCTGCGCATAGTCGCAGAGCACCTCGCAGTCTGCCCCCAGCTCCCCGCACAGAATCCGGTCGGAGAGCGGATCGGAGATTTCGCGCGCAATAGCCCTGCGCAGCCCGCGCGCGCCGCTTTCCGGCTGAAAGCCCCTGCGCGCAATTTCTGCAATGAGCGGCTCGGAAAAGGAGGCGTGAATCCCCCTGCGCTGCAGCCGCCCGGCCAGCTTCTGCAGCTCCTCCCGGGCGATGCTGCAAATGACCGCATCCGACAGCGGAGAAAAGGTGATAATTTCATCCATGCGGTTGAGAAGCTCCGGGCGCAGAAAGCGGCGCAGCTCACAAATGGCCTCGCTGGCGGCATAGCCTCCGTCCGAACGGCTGCGAAAGCCAAGAGCCGCCCCATTCTGGCGTACCCCCAGGTTGGAGGTGAGAATAATCACCGCATTGCGAAAGCTGACGCGCCGTCCCTGCGAATCGGTTACCTCTCCCTCCTCCAGAATCTGCAGAAGGAGGTTGAAGATATCGGGGTGCGCCTTTTCAATCTCATCAAACAGCACTACGCTGTAGGGATGGGTGCGTACCCGGTCGGTCAGCAGGCCGCCGTCATCGTGGCCGACATAGCCGGGGGGCGCGCCGATAAGGCGGGAGACGGCATGTTTTTCCATATATTCGCTCATATCCATGCGGATAAGGCTGTGTTCATCGGAAAAAAGCAGCTCTGCAAGCGCCTTGCACAGCTCGGTCTTGCCGACGCCGCTTGGCCCCAGAAAGATGAAGGAGCCGATAGGGCGGTGCTCATCCTGCAGGCCGCTCTTGGCCCGGGCAATGGCGCGCGCTACCGCCTGCACGGCTGAGTCCTGTCCCTTAATGCGCTTTTTCAGCTGGGAGGAGAGCTTTTCGGCGCTCAGCGCCTCTTCGCCGCTGCTATCGGCAGAAATGCCGGTGGAAAGGGCTATCAGCCGTTTCAGATCCTCCGGTGTCAGGCTGCGGCAGGGGGTGCTGGTCGTCTGGCTGAGCAGCTGCATCTGGTAGCGGCCGGAGCGGTCCCCCGCGAGCGCCCGGGGCTCCAGGCTGGCAGCCAGAGCAAAATTTCCGGTGGAAAGGGCGCTGTCCCGGCGCTTTCGGCGTTCCCGCCCGGCATCCTCCGCCGGATCACTCTCTATAAGCGCCATGGCGCAGGCCTCATCAATCAGGTCAAGCGCCTTGTCGGGCAGATACCGCTCGGGCAGATACCGCCGGGAGAGGGAAACGGCCGCTTCGATCGCCTCATCCGGAATGAGCATGCCATGGTGCTGCTCATATTTTTCGCGCACCCCCTGAAGAATGCGCACCGCCTGCTCCGGGGTGGGCTCCTCTACCCGCACGCACTGAAAGCGCCTTTCAAGCGCGCTGTCCTTTTCAATATGCTGGCGGTACTCCTTGAGAGTGGTAGCGCCGATGAGCTGCAGCTCTCCGCGGGCAAGCTGAGGCTTTAGAATGTTGGCGGCATCTACGGCGCCCTCGGCGGCGCCCGCCCCCATGATGGTATGCACCTCATCGATAAACAGGATGATGTTTTCCGCTTCGGCGACCTCATCGAGCAGCTTTTTAAAGCGCTCCTCGAACTCGCCGCGGTATTTGGTGCCGGCTACGAGCAGCGCAATATCCACACTGTAAATCTGCTTATAAAGGAGGCGTGGGGGAACGTCGCCATCCGCAATCCGCTGGGCCAGCCCTTCTACGACGGCCGTTTTGCCGACGCCGGCCTCGCCGACCAGGCAGGGGTTGTTTTTCTGGCGGCGGGAGAGAATCTGTATGAGGCGCTGCAGCTCTGTTTCCCGCTCTACTACAGGATCGAGCGTTCCCGCGTGCGCGAGCGCCGTCAGATTGCGGCAGTAGCGCTCGAGCAGCGTCCGCTTCCCCGGGCCCCCTTTTCCCTTTTCGGGGGCAGAAGAGCCTGCGCCTGCGGTGGAGGCAGTCAGCGTGCGGTAGAGGCGGTCGGTGTCTACCTCCATCAGCTTTAAAAAGCGCAGCGCATAGCAGCCGTTTTCCTTGAGAATGGCCATCAGCAGGTGGTCGGTTCCGATCCCCGGCTGGCCGCATACCTTGGAATAGATGGTGGACATTTCCAGAACTCGGCGCAGCCGGGGGGTAAAGTCATTGGGGGAGAGAACGCAGGGAACCCCGCGCCCGACCGCTTCGGCAATCAGCCCATGCAGCCGGGGGAAGCTCACCTTTTTATCGGGAAAGGCAAGGCGGCAGACGTTGGTCTCATCCCGCAGGATGCCCAGCAGCAGATGCTCGCTGCCCACATAGGTGTGGCCGAACTCGCCGGCCTCGGTGATTGCGGCGTTGAGTGCCTCGTTGGCCTTGGGGGTGAGGGATGAAAATCTGTACAAGTCATAGCCTCCAAACCGGAATGGATTGTGATTCACTTTATGCGAAGCGCCGCCTGCGTTTGCCTAATCCGTCCTTTAAAATGGCCGCCTTTCTGACAGGGCCGCCGCATTCGCGCATGCGTTTCCATCAAAACAGGCGCAGTCAGCTGCAGATGAGGCTTTCAGCGATGCTCTGCGGGCGATAGAATCCTTATCCATTATGGCCGCCCTGTCAAAAGGTTATTCCCGGTTTTCGCTGGAACCAATTTTATCCACAGGGCATAGTATATGTTGAAATCTCAATTTAGGAGGAATTTCTCAATGAATGGATTCAATGGCTGCTGGTGGATACTTATTATCGTCCTTCTTCTCTGTGGCTGCGGAGGCTGGGGCTCCAATGGCTGCGGCTGCAACAGCGGCTGTGGCTGCAACAACAACAATAACTGCGGCTGCAACAACAACTGCTGCTGCAACAACGGCTGTGGCTGCAACAACTGCTGCTGCAACGATGGCTGCGGCTGCTGACATCTTCCGGCAGAAAGGGCAAAGGGTGCAGGCTTTTACAGGGCCTGCGCCCTTTGCCTTTTTATCGGGTGTCTGTCAGAACAAGCTGGCTGACATCCTGCTCAACCTCTTTGGAAAGGTTCTGCAGCTGGC
Organism: Provencibacterium sp.; assembly: GCA_022792175.1. GTDB lineage: Bacteria > Bacillota > Clostridia > Oscillospirales > Ruminococcaceae > Harryflintia. The sequence continues at coordinate 152,460 of JAAWAN010000009.1, read as the reverse complement.
CGTTGCGGCTGCGGAAACAGGCAGCGGTATGTTCCGGGCGGCAGCCCTATCATCTGCTTAAAAAACGTTAAAATGGCTCTCGTTATAAGGTAATGGCCAAATCTGCAAACGGGGGGAATACCGCACCTTTTGGCAGATTGTCTTACCGCTGTCCATGCCGATTATTATAGTGATTACGCTGTTTTATGCCTCATTCCACTGGAATTCCTGGTTCAGCGCCATGATCTACCTGCGCGGCCGCAATAGGTATCCGCTGCAGATATTCCTGCGCGAAATGCTGATTGAAAACCAGTCGATGGATATGATGACCGGGGGCGGGAGCCGAACGCTCCCTCTATCTGCTGACGCTCAAGTACGCGGTGATGAGCATTTTCAGCCTGCCGCTGATGGTGGTTTTCCCCTTTGTGCAGAAATATTTTGTGAAGGGCGTTATGATCGGCGCTATCAAGGGATGAAAGGCCCGGCCGCCAAAAACGGCAGTCGGAAATAGAGACATAAGGCGGGCGTTTGCCGCCCATGACCCCAATATCTGCTGAAAGGATGTTTTACAATGGCTAACGAATATTTTGCGCTGCTTAAAGAGTGGTGCGATACCCTGCTGGAGCTGCAGGTGACCGAAAAGAAGGCGCCTGCCCTCTATGGTGGAATCCTCTGCCCCTCCTGCGCGCGCATCCACGGCCGGTGCGCCGATGCCATTCACCCCATGATGTACCTCTATCATGAAACGGGGGAGGAGAAGTATCTTACGAGCGCAAAGCTCCTTTTTAACTGGGCGGAAAATAACATGTCCCGCCCGGACGGCAGCCTTGTCAACGATACCAACTCCTCCTGGCGGGGGATTACCGTTTTCTTCACCATCCAGCTGGGCGAGGCCCTGCTCTACTATGGGGAGCTGCTCGACCCGCTCACCCACCGCCGCTGGCGGGAGCGGCTGGACAGCTGCGCCGCCTTTCTGGCGGACTTCATCCCTAGGGCGAACGCCAATGTAAACTATCCCATCACCTGTACGGCGGCGCTGGCGGTGGCCGGGCGGGTCCTTCAGAAGGAAAGCTACCTGGCGCAGGCCAGGGAGCTGGCGGACAGGGCCCTGGAATTTTTTGCACCCGACGGGCTGATTTTCGGCGAGGGACATTCGACCGGCGAGGTTTCCCCGAAGGGCTGCCGGCCGGTGGATCTGGGATACAATGTGGAGGAGTCGCTTCCCGGGCTTTACAGCTACGCCGAGCACAGCGGTGATGAGAGGATTCTGGAAAAGGTGATGGCTTCGATGCAGGAGCACCTGCAGTTTATGCTGCCGGACGGCGCCTGGGACAACAGCTGGGGCAACCGCAGCAACAAATGGACCTATTGGGGCAGCCGCACCTCGGATGGCTGCCAGGTGGGATATGCGCCGCTCGCGAAGGGGAGCCCCCTTTTCGGTGAGGCGGCGCAGAGGAATTTTGAACTCTACCGCGCCTGCACCCATAACGGGCTGCTGCACGGCGGGCCAATGTATGCCGAGGCGGGCGAGCCCCCCTGCGTTCACCACACCTTCTGCCATGCCAAGGCGCTGACTGCCATGTGCGAATGCGGCTTTGCCCCGCCCTCTCCCCGCCTTCCCCTTCCGCGCGAGACGGCACAGGGGCTGCGCTACTATCCCACCCCCCGGGTGGCGCTGCTGGCAGGCGGCCCCTGGCGCGCGACGGTGGCCGACCACGATATCGACTATCTGCAGAGCGGACATGCCATGGGCGGCGCGCTGACGATGCTCTGGCACAGGACGGTTGGTCCGGTCTGCGCCGCGAGCATGACCGAATATCAGCTGGTAGAAGCAAACAACATGCAGCTGCCGCAGTATTTTGAGGATATCTGCCAGACCCCGCGCATTGAGTATCAGGAAAACGGCCGGTGGTATCGCTCGGTAAACGACCGCTCAGCCTGCATGCAGCCGGAGCAGGGGACGCCTGCTGTACAGGCAGAGGGAATCCTGCGGGATGGGGCACAGAATGGCAGCTGCGCCTACCGCATCCGCTATGAGGCGGCCGGCGAGGTGTTTCACCTGGCCCTTTCAGCCGAAGCGGAAAATGCCGTTTACTGCCTGCCGGTCATCGCCCGGGCGAACGACCCTGTACAAATAGAGGGGGGATGTGCACGCATTGGCCGCGGGCGGGGAACGCTCGTTATAGAGGCATCCTCTCCCATCGAGCTGCGCACGCTGCCGCAGCCGCGCGTTTTCAATCCGGTTGGCGGCTTTTTGAGCGTTCCGCTTTTGCTGCGCCTGCGTGCGGGGGAGCAGACAGATATCCGCCTGCGGGTGGAATAGGTTTTTGGAGCTTCCCGGAAGGGACGAAAAAAGGCACGTTGCAAAACCTTCGTTTTGCAACGTGCCTTTTGGTTTCTGCTTAGTCCGCGGAGGTCTTAAAATTGAGCTTTTGCGGGGTAAAGCGCCTCAGAGCATCTTCATTATAGGTGATATTCAGCGCGCTGCCCTGCTCGGCCAGCCACTGATTAAATTCCTCCTCCTTCATCTCCCGCAGGAGGGTGGGCTTGAGCGCCTCATAGTCCTCGGTGCTGAACATCGGGTCGACGCGCACGGCAATATAGAGAGCATAGTTATCCTTCACCAGCCGCGCTTCTCCCTGCGGCGCGGCAAACATCTCATCGGTCAGCGCCTTTGAGGGGGAGGAGGAATCCTTCGTCAGAATCAGGTCATATTCCCCTTCGGTAATGGTAGGAGGCTCGGCAGGCTCGCTCTGGGAGGAGGAGCCCTCTTCGGCGTTTTCCCCGGCAGCCTTCTGTGCCTCGTCGTACAGCTCGTCCTGATATTCCTGAATGATATCCGTCAGGCTTTCACCCTTCTGAACGCGCTCCAGATAGCCGTTTGCCTTTTCCTCAAGCGCGGCCTTTTCCTCATCGCTCAGCGCCGAGGAGAGCGAAATGGGCAGATAGCGCACCCGGATGCGGCTTTCGGTATAGTGGTTTTGATATTCCTCTTCGCTGACGGCGCGCTCGCCCTCTTCACCATAAAGGGCGTTAAAAAGCTGGTTCTGCAGCAGGTAGTTTCTGGTCATCAGCGAAACGGAATCCCTGGAGATGCCGTTTTGCGTATAAAACTCCTCCGAGTACTGCCAGATAAAGTCAACATTGTTTTTCACTGCGGCCTCATCCTCTTCGCTCAGGGTGATGCCGCGATCGGCCGCCAGCTTTTCCGCCGCAAAATAGGCACGGACATATTCCTCAGTCTTCTGGGTGATAAAAGTCTCAGCAGGCTGCCCGTTTATCTGATTTTTAAGGACCAGCTTTTTCACATCGTTCGGCTTTGTAGAGGCGCTGTCCCACTCCACACCGGCTTCTTTGAGTGCCTCCTGTGCATCATAATATGCATCAATCTGGTTAAGAATATAGACGCCTGCAGGCATGCTGACCTGTTCGCTGCGCGCAGCCCAGCCGGTACTGCTTCCGCAGGCAGTCAGGGAAAGTGCCGCTGCCGCACTGGTGATGAGAGCCAGCACCCGCTTTTTACCATTCATCATCTGTTGTCCTCCTGTACGAAAAGGGCCCTCGTTTTTTCCCTCTGCAAATGGCCCTTTTTCTTTTTGCTCCTTTGCGGCGGCCTTTGGCGGCTGTCCGCAAATTATAACTAAAATATTATACACCCAAAAGCGAAAGCTGTCCATATCAATTTTCTGTTATCCTGCAAATAGTTATTGACTTTACCGGGGTTTGCCGCTATAATAATATCTGCATAAACGATTGCGGTATGCGTTTGCTTTTCTTTCAGCCCGCAGGTTTCTTTCCTGCAGGCGCCGGATATTTTAAAAAGCCTTTGCTGGAATAGCTCAGTTGGTAGAGCAGCTGATTCGTAATCAGCAGGTCGCGTGTTCAAGTCACGTTTCCAGCTCCATTCCTGCCCAAAGGCGGGAGAAACACAGCCTGCCGGTTTCACTGGCAGGCTGTGTTTTTATTAACTGCGCGCAGGAGCGCAGGTTCAGCAGAAACAGAGCCGCCCACAAGCCCCCGCTACAGGCCGGTGCACCCGGAAATTTCCGGAGCCAGTCCGGGAAATGCCCCCGGTTTATCGGGCAGCCGGCTTTTCAGGCGGCAGAAACCTGTTCTGCGGGCAGGTAGCCGCAGGCCGACCGGTTTCCTTTTTCATACTGCCGGGTAAAATCCGGAAAACCATCTTCTGGAGGCCAGACAACGATGGAAAAACGGGATTTTTTGAGCGAACTGATAGAAGAGCGGCCGGAGCTTGCGGCATGCGCTCCGGAAATCCGCCGGGCATTTTCTCTTCTTTGCAGCTGTTATCGGGATGGGGGAAAGCTGCTCATCTGCGGCAACGGCGGCAGCGCGGCGGACAGCGAGCATATCGTCGGCGAGCTAATGAAGGAGTTTATGAAGCGCCGCCCGCTGCCGGAGGAGCTTATGCGGCGGCTGCGGGCAGAGGGAGTGCGAGGGGAGCGGCTGGCAGAGGGACTGCAGGGGGCGCTGCCCGCTCTGGCACTGAGCGGTGCGCCGGCGCTCTCAAGCGCCTACATGAATGATGCCGAGCCCGAGCTGGTCTTTGCCCAGCAGGTGGTTGGCTACGGAAGGCCAGGGGATACGCTGCTTGCACTGAGCACCTCGGGAAATTCTGAAAATATACTGTTTGCGCTTCATGCCGCTCGCGCGGCCGGACTGCACACAATAGGGCTAACCGGGGAGGATGGGGGAGCGATGCGCGGGCTATGCGATGTCTGCATCCGGGCACCCGCCCGTTCGACGCCGAAAGTGCAGGAGAAGCATCTCCCTATTTATCATGCGCTGTGCGCCATGCTGGAGGCGGAATTCTTTTAAAGCCGCTGTTTTTCCGCGGGAAGCCGAGTATCAAAAAAATGTGTTCTGCTATAGCTGATATTTTTAATTATTTCCATATAGGGATTACATTTTTATCACTGCTTCAGCATAAAAAATACCGCCTGGAAACCGGCCTTGCCGTTTCCAGGCGGTATTATCAGACATTTTTTCACCGTTCAGAACCAAGCAGACTCTAGGCTCTGTCGTTCATTTTCGCGAAGCACTCGCTGCAGTAAACCGGGCGATCCTCACGAGGCTTAAAGGGAACACGCGCTTCCTTGCCGCAGCCGGCGCAGACAGCGGTGAACATTTCTCTCTCGCGCTTGTTGTTCTTGCGGGCGTCGCGGCAAGCCTTGCAGCGCTGGGGCTCATTTTCAAAGCCTCTTTCTGCATAGAACTCCTGCTCGCCGGCAGTAAAGACGAACTCGGAGCCGCATTCCTTGCACACTAAGGTCTTGTCTTCGTACATTTTTTCTCCCTCACTTGATAAATATTTACCTCTCCTAGTCCGTTTGCCATTGTGGAACAATTGCGCTGCGTCAGGTAAGGCACTTTTATGAATTTAGAAGCCGGGAATATTTCCGGCCGCTAACCGAAAAAAGGGGTAAAACACGGCGGGCAATTCTTAAAAATCAAGGGCGGACCTCAGCTTCCGCCGCACCCGCTGCAGGGCATTATCGACCGATTTTTGCGGCAGGCCGAGCCTGGCTGCGATCTGCACATAAGAATAACCGCAAAGATAGAGCCTTAATGTATCGCTTTCGGAGGGCGACAACAGAGAAAAAATCTGTTCACTCCGCCGCTGGTTTTCCTCGTTTTCTATAAAAAGCTCATCCGGCGCAGGCGTATGTGGAATGAAGCAGTTCTTCTGCTCATCCAGCGGCAGACTGTCAAGATCCGCTTTACGTTTCTGGGCAGACAGGGCATTAAGCGCGGAAAGAATTTTGGATAATATACATTTGCGTGCATATGCTTCAAAGGGCACCCGCTTTTGAGGATCAAAACGGCGGGCGGCTTCCATCAGTCCAATCATTCCCTCCTGCGTCAGATCCTCCTCCTCCAGCCCTGAGCCGGCATAGCGGCGGGCTAAAAGACGGCAAATGGGCAGATAACGCGCATACAGGCTGCTGAAAGCCTGCTCATCGCCGCTGCGGATGAGTTCAATATACACCTCGTCTGACTGCGGGCCGGGAAGAAGGGGAGAGTCGATACTGTCCATGATTACCCTCAAAGAAGCCATTCGTGATTCTCTTGTATATTATAGCAAAAGAATATCTTTGTCAAGCGATTTTGTAAATATTTAGGGGGCTTGAGTGCACTCCATCAATACAGCGAATACACGGAAAATAATAGGGGGATTTTTGGGCGAAACCACCAACATCTGTAGGATGTTGACCGATTCGCGGTTTTCTTAAACGGCCGGTTTCTAAGCAGATGCGGGCTGCTGTTTACTGCGGACAAAAGGAAGAGGTGCGGTTAAGAAGGCCGGGCTTTCCCCTGGGGAAAATCAGAACCCGCCATAAAAAACCAGCTCACTCATGGGCTTAAATTCCGAATGCCCCGGGGCAGGCCGGGCATCTTCCGCAGGATAGCCCATCAGAAGCAGCGCGACCGGCTCGATATGCTCGGGGATACCGAACTCCTCCTTAAAGGCCTCGGGGAGAAAATACATCACCCAGGTCATGCCGACCCCCAGGCAGGCGGCCTGCAGCATCATATGCGTTGCAACGATACTGGCATCGATTTCCCCGCTCTTTTTTCCATCATATTTCCTCTGCCAGCAGTCATCCCGGTCATAGCAGACGAGCAGTGCAGCCGGCGCGCCGAAGTGGCATTCGGTGCATTTGCGCAGCTTCAGCGCGCCCTCTTTGCTGTTAATGACCAAAATGCGCTGCGGCTGGCGGTTGCAGGCGGTCGGCGCAAGATGGCCGGCCGCCAGAATCCGGTCGATATCCTCCTGCCGGACCGGCCGGTCCAGAAATTTGCGGACGGAATAACGTTTGGCAGCCAGCTCCAAAAATCCATGGCTTTCGTTGGAACCCATGCAGAACAGCCTCCTTAATCAATATTATGATGAATCTGCCGCGTACCACCGGCCATACCCGGCCGGTGGAATATTGCCAAATAAATAGGGGATAGTAGCCGCTTCTGCGGGGATGAGAGTACAGACGCACAGCGTCTGTACTCTCATTGGCCATGCCCGTAGGGCGGCCGAATAAATTTGGCGTATAATAGCCGCTCTGCGGCTATTATACCACGGCAGCAGGGTGCATGCACCTGTTTTATCCGGCGCTTCCAGTGAGGACGGTTAATTTTCCATGAATATTTGCCTGAAATTTAACAAAGCCCTTGAAAAGACCGAAAGCCCGGACTATAATGATATATGTGGGAAATTTCGGTTCCCGGTATAAGCAGGAGGCAAAATCCTGCAGGGGCACAAAAAATAAAGCCGGCTGTGTCCGGCGGAACAGGAGGCACAAGATGACCAAAAATCAGAACGTACTGTCCTGGGTGGACGAGATGATCGAACTGTGCAAACCGGACAAGGTGGTCTGGCTGGATGGGAGCCAGGAGCAGCTGCAGACCCTTCGCGACGAGGCCTGCGCAACCGGCGAGATGATTAAGCTCAATGAGGAGAAGCTCCCCGGCTGCTATTTGCACCGCACCGCTGTCAACGATGTTGCGCGCGTTGAGCACCGCACCTTCATCTGCACCCGCAAAAAAGAGGATGCGGGCCCCATCAACAACTGGGAGGATCCGGTTGTTATGTATGACCGGCTCAGAAAGATGTATGACGGCGTCATGAAGGGCCGTACGATGTATGTCATCCCCTACTGCATGGGCCCCATCGGCTCCAAGCTTTCGAAGGTCGGCGTTGAGCTGACCGACTCTATCTATGTTGTGCTCAACATGGACATTATGACCCGCATGGGCAAACAGGCGCTCGAGCATCTCGGCGACACCTCCAACGACTTTGTGCGCGGCCTGCACTCGAAGGCGGATGTCGACGAGGAGAAGCGCTATATCGTCCACTTCCCGGAGGATAACGCCATCTGGAGCATCAACTCCGGCTATGGCGGGAACGTTCTGCTCGGCAAAAAGTGCTTTGCGCTACGCATTGCCTCCTACCAGGGCAAGAACGAGGGCTGGATGGCCGAGCATATGCTCATTCTCGGCGTCGAGAACCCGCAGGGTGAAACGAAATATATCGCGGCCGCTTTCCCTTCTGCCTGCGGCAAGACCAACCTCGCGATGCTCATTCCGCCTGAGGTCTACAAAAAGCAGGGCTACAAGGTATGGACGGTCGGCGACGATATAGCCTGGATGCGCATAGGCGATGACGGCAGGCTCTGGGCGATTAACCCCGAGGCCGGCTTCTTCGGCGTTGCCCCCGGCACCAACGAGAAATCCAACCCGAACGCGCTGGCCACCACCAAGCGCGGCACCATTTTTACGAACGTTGCGCATAATCTTGACGATAACACCGTCTGGTGGGAGGGGCTCGACAAGAACCCGCCTGAGCATGCGAAGGACTGGAAGGGCAACGACTGGAACGGCAAGACTTCCACCGAGAAGGGTGCCAACCCCAACAGCCGCTTCACCGCGCCTGCCAAGAACTGCCCCTGCATCAGCGATAAGTTTAACGACCCGCTCGGCGTTCCGATTTCCGCCATCGTCTTCGGCGGCCGCCGTGCGAAGACGGCTCCGCTGGTCTACCAGTCCCGCAGCTGGCAGCACGGTGTTTTCGTCGGCTCGATCATGGCCTCTGAGACCACTGCCGCTGCGACCGGCGCCGTTGGCGTTGTGCGCCGCGACCCGATGGCTATGCGCCCCTTCTGCGGCTACCACATGGGCGACTATTTCGGCCACTGGCTGGAGATGGGCAAAAAGCTCGGCAACAAGGCCCCGAAGATCTTTAACGTCAACTGGTTCCGCACCGATGACGAGGGACACTTCATCTGGCCGGGCTTTGGCGACAACATGCGCGTTCTGATGTGGATTCTTGCCCGCTGTGAGGATAAGGTGGATGCGGTTGAGACCCCGATCGGCTATGAACCGAAGCCGGAGGATATCAACATTGAAGGGCTCGATATTACCACCGATACCGTCGCGGGTCTGCTGGATGTTGATAAGGACCTCTGGCGGGAAGAGTCCGCTGGCATTGAGGACTTCTACAAGCAGTTCGGCGACCGGCTCCCGAAGGAGCTTTCCGAAGAGCTCGAAACCCTCAAGGCGAACCTCAAATAAGCCTGATACAGAAAACAGCAGCCCGGCTCTGTCTCCTTTTTAGAGAGGAGACAGAGCCGGGCTTTTATTCGAAGGAAGGGGAATTTATCCGATGGAGGAAGATGCACTTATCGCCGCTGCGCAGGCCTATATCAGGGAGGTCTTTCAGAACGATTACAGCGGACATGATTATTTCCATAGCCTGCGGGTATTTAAGACAGCGGAAAGGATTGCGCAACAGGAGGCTGCGGACAGAACTGTCGTGCAGCTGGCGGCGCTGCTGCACGATGTGGATGACAGGAAGCTTTCGCCTCAAACCCATGCACACAAGGACAGGGCCACCGCCTTTCTGCGCGCGCAGGGCGTCTGTGTGCGCAGGATAGAAGCGATATGTACAATCATCGGCGAGGTATCCTATTCCGGAACGGATTCGGTGGTCCCCGAAACGATAGAAGGAAAATGTGTTCAGGATGCGGACCGTTTGGATGCGATAGGCGCTATCGGAATCGCAAGGGCATTTGCTTATGGCGGCAGCCACGGCCGGGCTATCCATGACCCCGAGATCAAGCCCAGACTGCAGATGAGCGGGGAGCAGTACCAACGGCACATCTCCAGCTCTGTCAATCATTTTTATGAGAAGCTGTTTAATCTCGCAGAGCGGATGAACACCCGCTCCGCCAGGCAGATAGCCGAACACAGGGAGCAGTTTATGCGGGAATATCTCCGAGAGTTTCTGGATGAATGGGAGGGGCTTTTATAGGAGGCCTCCTTTTTGCCGGCTTTATTCCTCCTTCATATTATATAGCACCTGGCGAATGAGCTCGATGGGGTCCTCCTTGCCCTTTAAACGCACGGTGATATATGGGCGTTTGCCGCCCGAGACCATCACCCGCCCTTTCATGCGGCTGGCGAGCAGGCCGATAGCTTTCATATCCGGCGGGTCCTGATAGAGGAGCACCGCCTCCTCCCGCTGCTGAATTTCATTGATGCCGAGCTCCGCCGCCATTCCGCGCAGCAGCGAAACATCGATAAGGCCGAGCACCGCCGCCGGCGGCTCGCCGAAGCGGTCGATAAGCTCATCGGTCACGTCGCTGGCATCCTCATCGCCCGAGATGGCGGCGATCTTCTTATAAATATCAATGCGCTGGGAAAGGCTGCTGATATACTCCTCCGGGATATGTGCGGAGATACGCAGGTCAATCATGCACTCCTCGCTGCGCTTTTCCGGCTTTTCGCCGCGCTGCTCGGCGACGGCATCCGACAGAAGCTTTAAGTACATCTCATAGCCGACTGCCTCCATGTGTCCATGCTGGGCAGAGCCTAAAATATTGCCCGCGCCGCGGATTTCGAGGTCGCGCATCGCAATGCGGAAGCCCGAGCCGAAGGAGGTAAACTCCCGGATGGCCGAAAGCCGCTTCTGAGCGACATCGGTCAGCTCCCGGCCGGGACGGAAGGTGAAATAGGCATAGGCCCGGCGGCTGCTGCGCCCGACCCGCCCGCGCAGCTGGTAGAGTTGGCTGAGGCCCATATAGTCAGCATCCTCAATAATGAGGGTGTTGCAGTTGGCAACATCCACCCCCGTTTCGATGATGGTGGTGCAGACTAAAATATCAATTTCATGGTCGATGAGCTGGCCCCAGATGCGGGAAAGCTCCTCCTCGTTCATCCGCCCATGGGCGATGGTGATGCGCGCCTCCGGCAACAGCTCGCGGAGCTTTGCGGCGGTGGAATGAATCGAGTCAATCCGGTTGTGCAGGTAGAATACCTGCCCATCCCGCCGCAGCTCCCGCTTTACCGCCTCGGCAATCACCCCCCAGTCGTGCTCGAGCACATAGGTCTGCACCGGGTGCCGGTCGACCGGTGCCTCCTCAATGGTGGACATATCGCGGATGCCGCTCATTGCCATATTAAGGGTTCGGGGAATGGGGGTGGCCGAGAGGGTCAGCACATCCACATTTGCGCGCAGCTGCTTAAAGCGCTCCTTGTGGGCGACGCCGAAACGCTGTTCCTCATCGATAATCACCAGCCCCAGGTCCTTGAACTGCACATCCTTCTGCACCACCCGATGGGTGCCGACAACGATATCTACAAGCCCCTTTCTCAGCTCGCCGACAATCTCCTGCTGCTGCTTTTGGTTGCGAAAGCGCGAGAGCAGCTCCGCCTTCACCGGGAAGCCCTCGAACCGGCGGCGAATAGTCTGATAGTGCTGCCAGGCGAGGATGGTGGTCGGCACCAGCACGGCGACCTGCTTGCCATCCTCAATGCACTTGAAGGCGGCGCGCAGCGCCACCTCGGTTTTGCCGAAGCCAACGTCGCCGCAGAGCAGCCGGTCCATCGGGGCGGGGCGAATCATATCCTCTTTGATTTCCTGAATGCAGCGCAGCTGGTCATCCGTCTCCTCATATTCAAAGCGGCTTTCAAAGTCGTGCATCAGGTCGTCGTCCTCCGGGAAGGCATGGCCCTTTGTGTGCATGCGCTCGGAATAGAGCTTGATGAGCTCTCCCGCCATCTCGTCGACCGCCTTTTTCACCCGCTGGCGGGTCTTCTGCCATTCGACCGAATTCAGTTTATTGAGCCGCACCGCCTTGTCCTCCGAGCCGGCAACATAGCGCGAAACCATATCCAGCTGGTTGACCGGGACAAAAAGGGTATCGGTGCCGGCATAGCGGATTTTGATATAGTCCTTGGTAATACCATGGATTTCCCGTTTGATAATCCCCTCGAAAATGCCGATGCCGTGAGAGACATGTACCACATGGTCCCCCGGCGTCAGGTCGGAGATGGATTTAAGAGCCTCGCCCTTTTTGTGGCGGGGCTTTTTTTTCTGCGGCTGCTGCCGGTGTTTCTGGTGGGTCAGAAAGCAGAGCTTTATCTCCGGATAGTCCATTCCGGCCGAGAGGGTGCCGGCAACAACCGTTACGCTGCCTGCCCGGTACTCCCCCGGCTGTTCGGCGAAGGCCGCGCCGATTCCCTCGCGGGAGAGATCGGCGGCAAGGGTCTTTGCGGCGCGCTCGGTGCCGGCATAAATTTTTATGCAGTAGCCCGACTGCAGATAGGCGCGCAGGTCATCGAGCAGCACCTCGGTTTCCCCGCCCCAGCTGGAGAGCTGAACGGCGGTGACATTCTGCAGCTCGCGCAGCGGAATGTCGGCCGCCGAGCGGGCGAAGGTATCCATCACAATCGAGGGGGAGGCAGTGAGCTGGGCGGTCAGCGTGGCAAAATCGTCATAAAAATTACAGATTCCCGGATAGAGTAGCCCCTCCTCGAGCAGGGCCTTTACATCTTCCTGGTGCTGCCAGAGGGCGTTTTTTAGCGTTTGCGCGCAGCTGACCGGCTCGCACAGAAAGATGGCCGGGCGGTTAAAATAGGAGAAAAGGTTGGCGCTTTCGGGATAGATGAGCGAGAGATAGCGGTCCAGATAGGGGAGAAAGGCGCCGCCGGCAATCCGGTCGGCGGCAGCAAGCAGCTGCTCCTTCTGGCGGGGAGCATATTTCCCCCGCAGCGCTTTGGCGGCCTCCGTCAGCTTTAAAACGAGCGCGCCCGGGTCGGGCAGCAGCGTTTCGCGCGCGGGGGTGATGAAAACGCTCTCGAGCGGCGTTTCGCGGCGCTGGGTATCCACCTTGAAGGTGTAGATGCTGTCCACCTCATCATCCCAGAATTCAATGCGCAGCGGGTCGGGATAGAGCGGGGCAAAGATATCAAGGATGCCGCCGCGCAGTGAAAACTGGCAGACCCCCTCCACCTGCTCGGTGTGTGCATAGCCGCAGGCGGTAAGCCGGCTTGCCAGTTCAGCAATCTCATATTTTTCCCCGCCTGCAATTTCCATGGTGTGCCGGCGCAGTTCGCCGGGCGGCAGGGTGTGCAGCAGCGCCGCCTCGATGGAAGCGACCGTTATTTTCACCTGCCCGGTCTGGATGGCGGAGAGCACCGCGAGGCGGGCATGCTCATATTCGGGGGAAGCGCCCTCCACATCGCGCAGTGTCAGCTCCCGCGCCGGGAAAACAGCGGCCACCCGCTCTTTGCAAAGAATGTTGATGTCCTCGCACAGGCGGGTGGCGCCGCCCTCGTCCGGCGTAATCACGACAGCGGGGGAGGCACCCTCTTCGCCGGAGAGGGCGCTGATAAAATGCGCCTTGTGAATGCCGGAGAGCCCGACGGCGCAGGCCGGGAAATTGCCGTATTCGATAGCCTCGCGCAGGGTGTGGAAGGCCTCCAGCTGCTCGAGGATGCTGCCGCTTCGAAAGGTGGACAACAGGATCGCTCCTTTTATGGTTATTGCGCTTTGCCGGCGCGGATAAGCTGCCCTCCCTGCCGGAGTTTCAGCATCCTGCTTTTTTCATGATAGCAGTAGAGGGGAAAAAATTATGGGGAAATCAGTGGTTAAAGCGGTTCATCGCCTCATCTATCTCTCCGGAAACAATGAGCGGGACCGCCTCCGCCGCATGGGCGAGCGCTTCGGAAAGCGGGGCCCTTTCCTGCTCGGTGAAGCGGCTGAGTACCCAGGCGGCCAGGTCATAGTCCGGATGGGGCTTGTTGCCGATGCCGATTTTTATCCGCGGGAACTGGTCGGAGCCGGAGAGGTAGATAATATTTTTCATCCCGTTTTGCCCCCCATCGCTCCCTTTGCGGCGGATACGCAGGCGCCCGACAGGAAGACTGATATCGTCGAGCAGGATAAGCACCCGCTCGGGCGGCAGTTTGTAAAACTGCATCGCATCGCGCACCGCCTCGCCGGAATTGTTCATAAAGGTGGAGGGCTTTAAAAGAAGCGTGCGTTTGCCGCAAATCATACAGTCGCCGAGCGAAGCGCGGAATTTGAGCTTATCCACCCTTGCGCCGGTTTTCCCTGCAAGCAGATCGAGCGCCATAAATCCGGCGTTGTGGCGGGTGCCCTCATATTTCGGGCCGGGGTTTCCAAGGCCGACTACCATGTATTCAATCGGGCCTGCGGGCTGGTATTCTGAAAAAAACTCTTTCATCTTCTGAAACATAATTTTTAAGCCGGGGCTCCTTTGCCGTTTATTTTCTGCCCTGCTTCCGATAGCAAAAATGCCGGGAACAGGGCAATGCCCCTGGCGTGCCCGGACAGGGTGCGCCAGGGGTGATTCAAAAAGGAGATGGGCGGGAACTTATTTTTCCGGATTTATCCGGCTGCCCCGGAAACGGGCCGACCAGTCCGGCTTTACAACCTGCCGGGCGCGGGCGATGGCGAGCGCGTCGCCCGGTACATCCTCTGTAATGGTCGAACCTGCGGCGGTATAGGCCCCGTCCCCAAGTGAAACGGGAGCAACCAGATTGGTGTTGCAACCGATAAAAGCATCGTTCCCAATCACACAGCGGTTTTTATGCAGCCCATCGTAGTTGGCGACGGCGACGCCGCAGCCGAAGTTGCAGCGCGCGCCCACATCCGAATCCCCGATATAGCTCAGATGGGCGACGCTCGTCTTCTCCCCGATGGTGGAATTTTTGATTTCCACAAAATCGCCGATTTTAACGCCGGGTGCGAGGTGGCTGTCCGGCCGCAGCTGGGAGAAGGGGCCGATTCTTGCCCCATCCCCGACGGTGGAGCGGGTAATCTGCGAGCAGTTGACGGTGACGCTGCTGCCGATGATGCTGTCCTCAATCACCGAGCCGCTGGTGATGGTGCAGCCGGAGCCGATCATTGTTTTCCCCTTGATGATAACGCCGGGATAGAGGGTGGTATCCGGCTCGATGCGCGCATCGGGCGAAACGATGAGCCCATCGGTCGAGAGGAGGTTGACTCCCGCATCGAGCAGGCGGTCAAACACCCGGCGGCGGGCGATTTCATTAAGTTTCAAAAGCCCCCGGCGGTCGTTGGCGCCTAAGACAATGTCACAGTTTTCCGAGCAGTAGGCGCGGACCCGGGCACCTGCGCGCGTTGCCACCTTGACGGTATCGGTCAGGTAGTATTCGCCCTGCGCATTGTCGCAGCCAAGGCGGGAGAGGGCATCCATCAGAAAATCCACCTTAAACCAGAAGGTGCCGGAGTTGATTTCATGGATGGCGCGTATCGCATCGTCCGCGTCGGCATGCTCAACGATGGCGGATACGTTTTTGCGGCTGCGCACAATGCGCCCGTAGCCGGTGGGGTCCTCCACCTCGGCGGTGACCACCGTAATGGCGGCCTGCTCCCGGCGGTGCAGTGTGAGCGCGTTCTGAATCGTTTCGCCGTCGATAAACGGGGCATCTCCGTTGAGGACAAGGACATCCCCGCCCGCATGTGCCTTTAAAAAGTCCAGCGCCTGCATGACCGCATGGCCGGTGCCGCGCCGCTCCTGCTGAACGGCGAAGGCCGTCCCCTGCGGGAAGTGCCCGCGGATTTCCTCCCCCTCCGGGGAGATGACGACGCACTGATCCGAAATGCCTGCCTGCAGGCACCAGTCGCGAATCCAGCAGATCATTGGCTTGAAAAGTACCTCGCAGAGAACCTTCGGTTTTTTCGAACGCATCCGTTTCCCGTTTCCTGCGGCCAGAATCAGGGCCGACAGGCCGCCGCTTTGCTGCCCGTTCAAAAAGAACACCTCCATATTTTGCGCCGGGCAGCATATTTTAAAGGAAGGCCGCCCAACCTGTTTTTTGAGAATATGCGGCAGACTCAGCTGCAGCAGCAGGGAAAATCCCCCTGCGGCCGCTTTAAAGGACTGCCAATCCTTCAATTATTATGACTTTTTTTATGATAGTTTGCAAGTCTCCCCGTTTCAATTTTTACATTTCTTTCAAATCGCAACATTTCCGGTTTTTTTTTGTCTAAAATATGGTAAAAAAACCGCAGGTTTGTTATAATTGAAAAAAGGCCTCCGTTTCCGCTGGGAAATGCGGGGAGGCGGCGCGCTGCAGCCGGAAGAAAGCTTTGAGAAAAAGAGCTTTGAGCAGGGCAGGCGCAGTGCCTCTTTTTGCCTTTTAAAAAACGGGAAAATTCCGCCGCGCCCCGGCAGAAGATTTTCGGGGCAGCCCGTGCCGCTCGGCGGCACGGCAGACGGATTTTCGAAGGATAAAGTGTATTTTAAGAAACAGGAGGTAATTCCCATGGCAAAGTATGTCTACCTGTTCTCGGAGGGGAACGGGAAGATGCGCGAGCTGCTCGGCGGAAAGGGCGCCAACCTGGCCGAGATGACCGGCCTTGGCATGCCCGTTCCGCAGGGCTTCACAGTGACCACCGAGGCCTGCACCCGGTATTATGAGGACGACAAGAAGATCGCTCCCGAGATTGAAGAGGAAATCTTTAAATACCTCAAGACCCTTGAGGAGATTGCCGGCAAGACCTTCGGCAGCGTTGAAAACCCGCTGCTCGTGTCGGTGCGGTCCGGTGCGCGCGCTTCGATGCCCGGCATGATGGACACCATTTTGAACCTCGGCCTCAACGATGAGGTGGTTGTCGGCTTCGCGAAGCTGACGAATAACGAGCGCTTCGCTTACGACAGCTACCGCCGCTTCATCCAGATGTTCTCGGATGTCGTTATGGAGCTGCCGAAACACAACTTTGAGCTCATCATCGACGAGATGAAGGAGAAAAAGGGCGTTAAGCAGGATACCGAGCTGGACGCCGGGGATCTCAAGGAGATGGTGAAGCGCTTTAAGGCTTTCTATCGCGAGCAGAAGGGCGAGGAGTTCCCGCAGAACCCGCGCGTTCAGCTGATGGAAGCGGTCAAGGCCGTTTTCCGCTCCTGGGATAATCCGCGCGCCATCTACTATCGCCGCATGAATGACATTCCCTCCAGCTGGGGCACCGCCGTGAACGTGCAGATGATGGTGTTCGGCAACTCCGGCGAGCAGTCGGGCACCGGCGTCGCCTTCTCGCGCAACCCGGCCACCGGCGAAAAGAAGCTGTATGGCGAATACCTGCTCAACGCCCAGGGTGAGGACGTGGTCGCCGGCATTCGTACCCCGCTGACCATCGACACCCTCAAGGAGCAGATGCCAGAAATCTACGACCAGTTTGTGGAGATTGTGGCAAAGCTCGAGGACCATTACCGCGACATGCAGGATATGGAGTTCACCATTGAGAACCGCAAGCTCTTCATGCTGCAGACCCGCAACGGCAAGCGCACCGCCGCCGCCGCCATCAAGATTGCGGTCGACCTCGTAAACGAGGGGATGATTGACAAAAAGCAGGCCGTTTTGATGATTGAGCCGAAAACGCTCGATGCGCTGCTGCACCCGCAGTTTGATGCGGCCGCTCTCAAAAAGGCGAAGCCGATTGGCACCGCGCTGCCCGCCTCCCCCGGTGCCGCCTGCGGCAAGGTTGTTTTTAACGCGGAGGATGCTGTCAAATTCGCTGAAAAGGGCGACAAGGTCATTCTCGTTCGCCTCGAGACCTCCCCGGAGGATATTGAAGGCATGCATGTTTCCCAGGGCATTCTCACCGTTCGCGGCGGCATGACCTCCCACGCGGCCGTTGTGGCCCGCGGCATGGGCACCTGCTGCGTTTCCGGCTGCGGTGATATCGTCATTGACGAGGAGAAAAAGGTCTTCACCCTCGGCGGCAGGGAGTTCCACGAGGGCGACTTCATCTCTCTCGACGGCTCGACCGGCAATATCTATGGCGAGGCCATCCCGACGGTGGATGCCAGCCTTTCGGGCGATTTCGGCACCATCATGAGCTGGACGGACGAGTTCCGCAAGATGGGCGTGCGCACCAATGCCGACACCCCGCGCGATGCGCGCCAGGCGAAGGCGTTCGGCGCAGAGGGCATCGGCCTGTGCCGCACCGAGCACATGTTCTTTGACGGCGACCGCATCAAGGCGGTGCGCGAGATGATCTGCTCGAAGACGGTCGAGCAGCGCAAAACGGCGCTCGCAAAGCTGCTGCCGATGCAGCGCGGCGACTTTGAGGAGCTCTATGAGGCGCTCGAGGGTTCGCCGGTGACCATCCGCTTCCTCGACCCGCCGCTGCATGAGTTCGTTCCGCACACCGAGCCGGAGATGCGCGATCTCGCGGGGGAGATGGGCCTCTCCTATGAAGAGGTCAAGGCCATCATCGACGGGCTGCATGAGTTTAACCCGATGATGGGTCACCGCGGCTGCCGTCTGGCCGTTTCCTATCCGGAGATTGCCGAGATGCAGACTCAGGCGGTCATCGAGGCGGCCATCAACACTCAGAAGAAGCATCCCGACTGGAAGGTCGTTCCGGAAATCATGATTCCGCTCGTCGGCGAAATCAAGGAGCTGCAGTTTGTCAAGAAGACGGTGGTCGCCACGGCGGATAAGTTGATTGCCGACGCCGGCATGGATATGCACTACAAGGTCGGCACGATGATTGAAATCCCGCGCGCCGCGCTGACGGCCGACGAGATTGCCAAGGATGCCGAGTTCTTCTCTTTCGGTACCAACGACCTGACCCAGATGACCTTCGGCTTCTCGCGCGATGACGCCGGCAAGTTCCTCAATTACTACTATGACAACAAGATTTATGAGTCCGACCCGTTTGCCCGCCTCGACCAGACTGGCGTTGGCAAGCTGGTGGATATGGCCTGCAAGCTGGGCCGCCAGACCCGCCCGGATATCAAGCTCGGCATCTGCGGCGAGCACGGCGGCGACCCGAGCACCATCGAGTTCTGCTATAAAACGGGGCTCACCTATGTTTCCTGCTCGCCCTTCCGCGTTCCGATTGCGCGGCTGGCTGCGGCGCAGGCCTCGATTAAATACCCGCGGTAAAAGCCTTTATCGTTGCAGGGCAACGGGATTTGTCCTGTAGAGGGCACCGATGCTTAGTCTTAAATAAAAACATGGTCCCGCATCGTAAGATGTGGGGCCATGTTTTCTCAGATTCTCCTTTCCATACACAGGCAGCGGAAATCCGCTGCCTGTGTATGGTGCCCTTGGGGGCATCCGGCCCGCAGGCCGGGCGGATACGGAAAAAATTAGCCGTATCATAAATGGCAGCGTATCGTACAGGCGGATTTTGGGAAGGAGCGCTCATGAAAGAATGGATGTCGGAAAAGGCTATGCAGATATTTGGGACAGAGTATGCGCTGCAATCTGTAAAGCGCCTGTTAGGCGGCGCACAAAAGCATACGTATCTTGCAAAATGCGTCAATGGTTTTCAGTTTGTCCTCTATCAATGGGACAAAAGCACCACCTGTTTTGAAAATGATGACGAAAACCAGTGGTTTAGCTCCAACAGTGCGGCTCTGTTCCAAAACAACAATGAATGGATGAGAAAGCACGGCATATTAACGCCAAAGCTGTTTTACATGGATAGGAGCAGAAGTGACTGTGACTATGAATATGCTTTTGTAGAGTATATAGAGGGTCGCGATATGGATTACATCATGGAAAAGGAGCCGGAAAGACAGCAGGCGGTTTTAGAATCATTAAAAGAGAGTATTGGCAGGCTGCATAGTATAAAAAGCGAAGCGGCCGGGCAGATAGGCCGGCTGCAGGGTCCTGATTTTGACATTCTTGCATTTGCGTTAGAGGACATGCATAAAAACGTCCAATATCTGCAAAAGGAAGATAAGGATTATGCGTACGCTTATGCCCGGGTTGAAGAAAAGGCAAGAGAATATGCGGACAGGCTAGAAAAAAGAAACACGTATACGTTTATACATGGCGAGCTGGGCCCGAATCACGTGATGGTAGACGGGGACAATCATGCGTATCTCATTGATATTGAAGGTGCAAGATATGATGATGTGGAAGAAGAATGCAGCTTTTTAGATATGCGCTTTCATAGCATGCTGGGGAAACCGGAAGATACGCTTGACGAACACAGGATGCATTTTTATCATATCGGGCATTGCCTAGGAAATCTGTGCGGCGCTGTGCAGCTCAGGCAAAAGGGCTACTATGATATGGATGATGTAAATGGAATGATCGATTTTTTCCATGCGCAGATAGCGGCAATTATCTGATTGGAAAAAGGAAAGCAGCGGCTTTCCCCCTGCGGCAGGAAAACGCGTAAAATCTCCGTGAAAAGGGCAAGATTTATTTGACAGGGCACGGGGCTATTTAGTATAATAGGACAGGAAAATCCGCGGGAGAAGGCTTTCCCGCGCGTTCGGCCGTCCCGTCCCCCGCCTGGAGGGACAGATAAAAACGAGGGGGCTCACAGAAAAGATGAAGAAGATTACTGTGGAGGTGTGCGCCTGCACTCAGTGTGTCTTAAATGGCGCCATGCATATCATCGAATCGATTGAAAGCTTAAAGAAGCTCAAGGTGCAGCTGCGCATGAACGCGCAGATTGCCATCGTCCCCACCCCGTCGTTGGTGGAAGGCAAGCACTCCGACATCTCGCCGGTGGTGCGCATCAACGGCGAAATCATCGAAAAGGCCAGCAGTGAAACGGTGATGGCCAAAATTATTTCGCAGGGCCAGCGCGCGAACTAGCGCCGGCCGGCGCTTTCCCAAAGATGAATGGAGGGACGAGCAATGAAAGGTATTTATACGCCTGTAACCAAGATCCGCCGCCAGGTTTTTCAGGAGATTGCCCGACTGGCATTTGAGGGCGGCGACTATTCGCGCATGGAGGAGCTGCCCTATAAGATTATTCCCGGCGAGGTGGCCAGTTACCGCGACAGCGTCTTTAAGGAGCGCGCTATCGTCGGCGAGCGGCTGCGTCTGGCCTGCGGACTGGATGTGCGTCCGGCGGACAAGCATGCCCCGGTTTCCGAGGGCATTGAGGCGGCCGCCATCGACCGGCTGGTCTATGAGCCGCCGCTTATCAACGTTATTCCCTTTGCCTGCGAGGCCTGCCCGCCCAAGCAGTATTATGTGACGGACAACTGCCGCGGATGCCTGGCGCACCCCTGCACGAGCGTCTGCCCGGTGCAGGCCACCTCAATGGTGGATGGGCACAGCCAAATCGATAAGGACAAGTGCCTCAAATGCGGGCGCTGCGCCGAGGTCTGCCCCTACAGCGCGATTGTGAAATATGAGCGTCCCTGCGCCTCCAGCTGCGGGGTGGATGCGATTGAAAGCGACTATCTCGGGCGCGCCAAGATTAACCACGACAAGTGCGTTGCCTGCGGGCAGTGCCTCGTTCATTGCCCGTTTGCTGCCATTGCGGATAAATCGCAGATTCTGCAGCTCTGCCATGCGCTGCGCGAAAAGGAGAACATTATTGCGGAAATAGCTCCTTCCTTTGTTGGGCAGTTTGGTCCGCTGGCAACGCCCGAGCGGGTGCGTAAGGCCCTTCTTGACCTGGGATTTGCCGATGTTTATGAGGTCGCGGTAGGCGCGGACCTCGGCGCGGTCTCCGAGGCGCACCACTATGTCAACGGGCTTGGGGAGAAGCAGCCGTTTCTCGCGACCAGCTGCTGCCCCTCTTGGTCGGTTATGGCCAAAACCCTCTTCCCAACGATTGCTCACTGCGTTTCCACCGAGCTGACGCCGATGGTCGCCACGGCGCGCATTATCAAAAAGGAGCATCCAGATGCGCGGGTGGTCTTTATCGGCCCCTGCACCTCCAAAAAGCTGGAGGCGCTGCGCCGGACGGTGCGCAGCGACGTCGACTTCGTCATCACCTATGAAGAGCTGATGGGCATGTTCGCCGCCAAGGAGATTGAATTCGGCGCTTATGAGGATGGGCAGATGCGCGATGAGGCAACCGCCAGCGGCCGCGGCTACGGTGTTGCGGGCGGCGTTGCCTCGGCTATCGAGGCCTGCGTCAAGGAGCTTTACCCCGGCCACGAGGTGAAGATTGACCGGGCGGAGGGACTCGCTGATTGCCGCAAGATGCTCACCCTTGCCAAGGCAGGCAAACGCAACGGCTATATCCTTGAGGGGATGGCCTGCCCCGGCGGCTGCATTGGCGGCGCGGGTACGCTCGAGCCGCTCAAGAAGGCCGCGACGGCGGTCACCAAGTTCGCCCGCGACTCCAGGCAGCCGCTTGCTACCGAGAGCGGCTACATTGGCGAGCTGAAAAAAGAACACTGACTTTTTCACTCCCTTTTTTGTGCAAGGAACCCGGAGAAATGGCTTTTTTCAGCCATCTCCGGGTTTTTGTATATGCTATATCTACAAAAGATTTTGCTAGAAACCAGTAAAATGTATTGACAATAAAGTTTTAGTGCGTTATACTGGGTAACACAGGATAAAACCTGCGGAGAGGAAATCGGATGTTTTCTTTTTTCGCCCTCCGGCCTGAACATTCGCAGAATCCAAAGAATTGCTGCCTTGGACTGCCCGATAGTTGATAAAGCTATACATTCCATCCAAATCAAAAAAGCTGCCTTTTTCCGGCCAAACGGATAAAAAGGCAGCTTTTTTCGTCCCTTTTTCCGCTGTTTGCTCTGTAGCAAAATGTATACTTTTAAGTCATTCGGGCCGGGAATGGTTTTGGTGCAGGGAAAGCGATGATGCAGCCCCTGTCAGAATTTTTGAAAAGGGAGAGTTTACATGGTGACAAAAGCTGTATCCACCGCTCAAAAGCCGCGCGTACCCTATGAGCAGCTGCCCTTCTACAAAAAGATTGCCCGGGATATCAAGGGCAGCCCCATTTTGTATTTGATGGTTCTGCCGGTTATTGCTTTCTACATACTCTTCCGCTATAAGCCGATGTATGGCCTGTTTATTTCCTTTACGGATTACTATCCCGGCGCGCCGATCCTTGACTTCGACAGCTGGGTGGGCTTTCGCAACTTTACCGATTTCTTCACCAGCAAGGACTTCGGGCGCGTTCTTAAAAATACCCTTACCATCAGCCTGAGCACGATTATCTTCGGCTTCCCGATGCCCATCATCTTCGCGCTGCTTTTAAATGAGCTGAAGAATGCGCGCTTCTCCAAGGTGATGCAGACGATCAGCTACCTGCCGCACTTCATCTCCCTGGTCGTTATCTGCGGTCTTATCCGTACCTTTGTCGGGGCGGATGGGTTCATTGCCCAGATTATTTCCTCCCTCGGCTTTGCGGAGGAAAAGGCCTCGCTTTTAAACTATGCGAGCATGTTCGTTCCCATCTATGTCGTTTCCGACATCTGGCAGACGGTGGGCTACAGCTCAATTGTTTATCTGGCGGCGCTGACCGGCGTTAACCAGGAGCTGTATGAGGCGGCCACCGTGGATGGGGCCGGGCGCTGGAAGCAGGTCTGGCATGTAACGCTGCCGGGTATTCTGCCCACCATCATCACCATGCTGCTGCTGCGCATGGGCAACGCGATGACGGTCGGCTATGAAAAGATCATCCTCCTCTACAGCCCGCAGGTTTATGAGACCGCCGACGTTATCTCCTCCTATGTCTACCGCTCCGGCCTGCAGCAGGCGCGCTTCAGCTACAGCGCGGCGGTAGGACTCTTCAACTCGGTTATCAACGTCATCATCCTGCTGATTTCCAACAAGATCAGCAGCAAGCTGACCGATACGGCGCTCTGGTAACCGGTATTTCAGAAAAGGAGGAAAGGCCAAAATGGAAAAAACGAATCCGAAAAACAAGATTCAGGTTACAACCGGCGAGCGCATTTTCAATGTTTTCAACATTCTGTTTATGCTCTTTATCGCCTTTATCATGTTCTACCCGATCTGGCATGTACTGATGGCCTCGGTCAGCGAATCCAATCTGCTGATGACCCATCGGGGGCTTCTCTTCTGGCCGGAGGGCTTCTCCTGGGCGGCCTACCGGTATGTGGCCCGCAACCCTGCTATCCCGCAGGGATATATGGTAACGCTGTTCGTCGTTATCGTGGGCACCACCGTCAATATTATCATGACCTCGCTGGCGGCTTTCTTCGTTACCCGCAAAAACCAGTTCCTCGCGAAATATGTCATGATGATGATCATGTTCACCATGTTCTTCGGCGGCGGCATGATTCCGGAGTACCTCAATGTGCGCGATCTGGGGCTGTATAACTCGCTCTGGGCGCTGATTATCCCGGCGAGCATCAACACCTTCAACTGCATCATTCTGCGTACCTCCTTCCTCGGCCTGCCGGAGAGCCTGGAGGAATCCGCCAGACTCGACGGAGCGAGTGAGTTCACCATCCTCTTCCGCATTTATATTCCGCTCTCCAAGGCAGTGCTCGCTGTGCTGGTTCTCTACTATGGTGTTGCCCACTGGAACTCCTGGTTCTCCGCGATGCTCTACATACAGGACCGCAGCAAATTCCCGCTGCAGCTGCTGCTGCGCGAAATCCTCATCAGCAATGATACCTCTTCGATGGCAAACACCTCGGCGGACTTTACGCTCATTGCCGAAACGATTAAATATGCGCTCATCGTTGTCGTATCCTTCCCGATTCTCTGCCTGTACCCCTTCCTGCAGAAGTACTTTACGAAGGGCGTGCTGGTCGGCGCCGTAAAAGGATGAAAACGGCCATTCTCCGTGCCTGGCACGGATATGGAAATAAGTCAACTCAAATTGTAGGAGGTTATTGCTTGTGAACAAGAGAATTGTTTCAGCGCTCCTGGCCGCCATGGTGATTGGTGTAACGGCGGCGGGCTGCGCCGGAGGCGGCGGAAACGCTTCCTCTGCTGCCCCTGCGTCCTCTGCTGCTCCGGCTTCTTCTGCCGCTTCTGCGGCATCCTCTGAGGCTGCATCCGCTGAGGCGGCCGGCGCCGGTTCGGTAACCTATCCGCTGGATATTCAGCAGGATGGCGTTATCAGATACTGGAAGCCGGTTTCGGGCGATCTGATCCGCAAAGAGGGCGTTTCTCAGGATAACGGCACCGAATGGGTGAACGGACTGATGGAGCGCACCGGGCTTCAGCTCGACTTCATCAACCCCGCCGTTGGCCAGGAAAACGAACAGTTTAACCTGCTGCTCGCTTCGGGCGATCTGCCGGACATCATCGAGAAGGCATGGCTCAACGACTATCCCTCCGGTCCCGATGACGCGATCAAAAAGCAGCTGGTCTATGACATGACCGACACTATTCAGCAGTGGGCCCCGGATTTCTATGAGTACATCACCACCCACGCTGACCTTGACAAAAAGTTCAAGACCGACTCTGGCCGCTACTGGTGCTTTGGCTTCATCCGCGATCCCGAGCATCCTGAGCTGTGCGTATGGCGTGGCCCGGTCATCCGCGAAGACCTGCTGACCCAGGCTGGCCTTGCCATTCCGGAGACGATTGACGAGTGGACGGCTGCGCTCACCGCCTTTAAGGAGATGGGCATTGAGTTCCCGTTCTCTGTCAACGACATCAACAACTTCCTGGGTGACGGCCCGTTCTGCGCTTGGGGTGCGATGCCCGGCATCTACCAGGTAGACGGCAAGTGCGTCTACGGCCCGATTCAGGATGGCTTTAAGAATGTTCTGCAGCTGCTGCGCGGCTGGTATGCCGACGGCCTGCTTGACAAGAACTTTGCCACCAACACCTCCACCGAGCTCAACAACCTGATGGGCGGCGGCCGCGCGGCTGCGACCATCGGCAACACTGGCGGCGGCATCGGCGCCTGGACCCCCGTTCTGAAGGAAAGCGTACCGGATGGACATCTGGTTGCCGCTCCCTACCCGACGCTGAACAAGGGCGAGAAGCCGCAGTTCGGCCAGAAGGAGCAGGATTTCTACCAGAACTATATCTGCGCTACCGTCAGCCCGAAGTCGAAGAATCTGGAGGCCTGCGTCAAGCTGCTCAACTACGGCTACACCGAAGAGGGCGACCTGTACATGAACTATGGCCAGGAAGGCAAGTCCTATGACATGGTCGATGGCTATCCGAAGATGAAGGACGAGATTGCCAAGGCTGCCGACAACAAGGCCGAGTGGAGCTACTGGGCCCGTTCTCCCTACAATGGCGTTATGATTCAGCGCCGGGAATACCAGGAGCAGCTGCTGGTTCTCCCCGAGCAGATCGAAGCCGGCGAAATCTGGGACAACGACCGCGACAAGACCCTCCTGCCCCCCGTCACCCAGTCGGTTGATGAAGGCAGCGAGTACAGCCGGATTTACACCGCTGTTGATGACTACTATAAAGAATTTGCCGTTAAGTACATCATGGGTCAGGTTCCCGAGGATGCCTTTGAAAACGAGTTTGTACCCACCGTTCAGGGTATGGATATTGACCGCGCTCTCGAGCTGCGGCAGGCGGCCCTCGACCGTTACAATGCCCGTTAGTTTTCTCCTTAAATCCTCAAAGGCGCCATGCGAAACCGCATGGCGCCTTTGGCGTGTTTATGAGAAAAAGCCCGGATGGGAAAATCGAACGGTGCTCTTCCTGCCGCCTGCAGGCACTGCCCTTTCCCCCCGGGCTGCTATTCTTCCCAATAAAGAAATCCCCTTTCGCCCTTTCCTGTCGCAAGCAGGAGGGGGCGAAGGGGATTCAGCATGTTTTGATCGTTTGCTCCTGTTTGCCTGCACCCAGTACAGGTAAATCCGGCAGAGGATCTTAATAGCTATGAGCCCTCAAAGGGTTTTTATACGGCTGCCTGCTGGCCGAACAGCTTTTTGTCAAGCCCGGTGCGCTCGAGCGAGAAGCAGAGGGCCATGCCGAACACAAGGCAGGAGATGAGCTCGCCGAACCCGACCCAAAAGGCCTGAATCAGAAAGATTTTCAGCTGAAAGCCGCCGGATAGTACATAGCAGAGCTCCAGCCCGACAACAAGGGCGTTGAGGATAACCGGGGGAATGGCCGAGGCGATGGGCAGCGAAAGCTCTTTTCCCTCTTTTGTCTGCCAGCGCAGGCGGAGATTTCGCAGCGCCCGGCTGCAGAGGGCGGCCAGCAGCGTGGCGGCAGTGCCGAAGAGTACATCGAACACGCCGATGATGTTGGTGCCGAGCAGTACGCCGATGAGGTTGGAGATGAGACATCCGACCGTTACCCCCCAGAGCGCTGCGGGCGAGTAGATGGGCAGCAGCGTCAGCGCTTCCGAGATGCGCACCTGCACCGCCAGATAGCTGAGCGGCCCGAGCGCGACGGTCAGGGCGGTGTAGAGCGCGGCAATAAGGCCGGCGCTCGCCAGCTGATGGGTTTTGCTTTTCATTTTTGTAGTCCTTCTTTCGTAGTATGGTTTTAAGTCAGGAGCTTGCGACTGACTGCGGGAAAATCCCGCTTTTCTATCATACAATCTTCGGGGAGTTCCTGCAAGATGGGGAGAAGAATTTCGTCATAGGTAATAATTTTCGGCGCGGAGGGGGAAGGCTCATGACAGAGGGATGAAAGTATGATATAATAGCTGAAAGCAGCTATTTACCTCCATTATTCGGCCGCCCTATGGGCATGGCATACCATGGATGCGGGATAGCAGAACAGGAAAACAGATGGGACAGGTTTATGAAGCATTTTGCTAAAGTAGTCGTGGCCGGGATATGCCTGGGGCTTTTGCTGGCTGCCATTCGGGCGTTTTTTCAGATAGATGAGGCGGCGTTCATGCGCTTTTATCTGATTGCCGGCGTAGCCATAGTGGCCGGGGCGGCGCTGATAAGCCTTTTATATACCGGCAGCTATCAAAAAAAGATGCGGCAGGCGCTGGTTCTTTTGGAGGAGGGCAGGGCGCAGGAGTATACCGAGGCGGTAGAAAAGCTGCTTGCCTGTGCCAGAGGCAGGGCCCTTCAAAACCTGCTGCGCCTGAACCTCTCCGCGGGCTACTGCGAGCAGAAGCAGTTTGACAGGGCGCTCGAAATTTTGGAGGGGCTTTCGGGCGAGCGGCTTTTTGGAATCATGAAAACAGTTCACTGCTTGAACCTCTGTCTCTGCTGTTTTTATACCGGGCAGGGGGAGAAGGCGCTCGCGCTCTATGAGGCGGGCAAAAAGGACTTTGCCCGCTTTCGGGAAAATTCTTCCCTGGGCGGGAATCTGGCGGTGCTGGAAATGCTGGCGGCAGTCGAAAAGGGGCGGTATGACGAGGCGGAAGGCCTGCTTGAAGGCGCCCAAAAAAGGTGGAATAATCCCCGCCTGCAGGAGGACTACCGATATATGGAAGCTCTACTGAAAAAACAGAGGGAGCGGTAGGCTCCGGCGGCCTTTTGGGCAGCCGCAGGCAGCTGTAAAAAAAGGCGGCAGAGAGCCGCTTGGCGTTTTTTAAATTTATCCGGCTGTGCCCGTTTCCTGTTTTCTGGCGCGGCGGAAAGGAAGGCTTTTTTATGAAATGTCAGCTTTGCCCCATCGTTTCGCGCGAGGAGATAAGCGGGGATATTCTCAGCCTGCGCGTTCTCTGTCCGGAGATTTCCGCAGAAGCGGTGCCGGGCCAGTTTGCGCACATCGGCGTGCCGGGTTTTTCGCTGCGCCGCCCTATTTCGCTCTGCGAAATTGACCGGGAAAAGGGGGAGCTGCGCCTGGTGCTGCAGGCGCGGGGAGAGGGGACAAGGGCCCTTTTTGCCTTAAAGGAGGGGGATTCGCTCGACCTTCTCGCTCCGCTCGGCCATGGCTTTACCCTGCTGTCGAAAGAGAGCCATGCGGCAGTGGTGGGAGGCGGCATCGGCGTGCCGCCGCTTTATGAGCTTGCCCGGTACTACGGGAATAACTGCAATGCGATTTTGGGCTTTCGCTGCCAGCAGCAGATGCTGCTGGACACCGACTTTGCCGCCTGCTGCGACACCATCGTCTGCACCGACGATGGGAGCTGGGGGGTTCCCGGCACCGTTTTGCCGGCGGTAGAGGCGCTGCTGCAGGGCTGCCGGCTGGATATTCTCTATGCCTGCGGCCCGAAACCGATGCTGCAGGCGGTACGGGATCTGGCGGTGTTTTATGGCGTTCGCTGTGAGCTCTCGCTTGAGGAACGCATGGCCTGCGGCGTCGGAGCCTGTCTCGGCTGCGCGGTGCGCATCCGTCGGGAGGGGCAGGAGGAGTATCTGCACGTCTGCAAGGATGGACCGGTCTTTAACGGGGCGGATGTTGTCTTCTGACATTTTTTGAAACGGCGCGGCTATGCGAAGGAAAAGGCGGCCGGTCCATTTACAGAATCTGCGGGGTAGGCAGCATGGAGATTATCGAATACTTCAGCACGGAAAATAGGGAGCACTGGCTTTCCAAGATCAAAGAAAGCGATTGGGGAGCCGGCCGGTATTTATATGATCTGCTGAAAAGTCAAAAGCTTCGCTCGCTGGTGGGGGAGGCCAGAGTCCTTCTGCTGGCAGATGGGGAGAATCTGGTTTCATTCTGCACATTTGCGGAGAAGGATGACATTCAGCCGACAGATTTGACCCCCTGGATTGGATGGATCTATACCTTTCCCGCTTACAGGGGGAAGCGCTATGTGGGGAAGCTGCTGCGCTATGCGGAAACGCTGGCCCAAGAGGCCGGAATGAAAAATATCTATATTTCAACCAACCATCAGGGGCTGTATGAAAAATATGGGTATGCGTTTTTTAAAATGATGAAGGATATGCATGGGGAAGACTCCCGGGTATATGTAAGGCAGCTGCAGAGGGGAATTTGAATGGCACTGTTCCGCAAAGGGATAAAATTTTGAGGGGATGTTTATGCTCATAGAGACCGAACGGCTGCGCATTCGGGAGCTGTGCGCCGGGGATGCACCTGCTTTCGCCCAAATGGCGGCAGACGGAAGCCTGACGGATATCGGCTTTGGTAAAGACTGCGGCGGATGGATGGAAAAATGGGTAACGCAGGCGCAGACGCTGACAAAAAGGGATAACCCGGCTGCAGACTATTTGGCCTATGCGGTAATGCTAAAGGATACACAGACGGTTATCGGTTCGGTGGGCTGCTCCTATTATGAGGATCTGCAAAAGACCGGTATCACCTATTTTATCGGGGAGGCTTACAGAAACAGGGGATATGCGGCGGAAGCGGCCGTGGCCTATGCCGGATTCTTTCTGGCGCACTATTCTCTGTCCGGGCTGATAGCCACCGTGAGGGAGGAGAACAAAGCCTCCTGGCGGGTGGTCGAGAAGGCAGGTTTTTTATTGACCGAAAAGAGGCTTTACCGGGATTTAAACGATGAAAAGCCCGTTTTTTACCGCTTTTATGAAAGGACGGCGGGAAACGGGGCGGCTAGGCCAAAGGCGCTTTTCCGGGCAGAAGGCCTTTAAATCAACAGGGAAGGATGAAACGCGAAGATGGCTGACCTTTCAGTAAAGATAGCAGGGATACCCTTTAAAAACCCGGTGATTGCCGCCTCGGGCTGCTATGGCTTCGGACTGGAATATGAGGACTTTTATCCGCTCGAGCGCCTCGGCGGCGTTTCGCTCAAAGGGCTGACGCTCGAAAAGCGTCCCGGCAACCCGCCGCCGCGCATTGCGGAAACCCCGGCGGGCATGCTCAACAGCGTCGGGCTGCAGAATCCCGGGGTGGATGATTTCCTTGATAAGGAGCTGCCCAAAATTGCTGGGCAGGATGTCGTGCGAATTGCCAACATTGCCGGGAAAACGGCAGAGGATTACCGGGAGCTTGCTCTGCGGCTGCAGGAGGCGCCGGTGGACCTTTTGGAGGTGAACATCTCCTGCCCGAATGTGCGGGAGGGGGGGGCGGCCTTCGGCGCGAGCTGCGAGGGGGCGGCCGCCGTTACCCGGGCGGTGCGGCAGGCGGCGCGCCAGCCGGTGATTGTCAAGCTCTCGCCGAATGTAACCGATATTGCCTCTATCGCCAAAGCGGTGGAGAGCGAAGGGGCGGATGGGATTTCGCTCATCAATACACTGCTCGGTATGCGCATTGATATTGAGCGCCGCCGGCCGGTGCTGCACAATAACACCGGCGGGCTTTCCGGCCCGGCGATTTTCCCGGTAGCGGTGCGGATGGTCTGGCAGGCTGCCCGGGCGGTCTCTATTCCGGTTATCGGCCTTGGCGGCATTGCCAGCGCGGAGGATGCTATTGAGATGATGATGGCGGGGGCCTCGGCCGTTCAGGTGGGGGAGGCCTGCTTTCATGACCCCTATGCGCCGGTTAAAATCATTGAAGGAATGAACGCATGGCTGGACAGCCACCAGATCGAACGAATATCGGATATTACCGGGACGGTGCAGCCCTGGTAGACGGAAAAGGAGAGGGGAAAGGATAATGAAAATCATGGCGGTCGATTTGGGGGATGCGCGCACCGGCCTTGCCGTCTGCGACCGGACAGAATTTCTGGCTTCACCCATCGGCGTTCTGCATGACCGGGTGATGGAGAGCATATTGAATAAGGTAGCGATTGCAACGACAGAATATGATGTACAGATGGTGGTGGTCGGCCACCCTCTCAACATGAACGGGACAGCCGGCGAGCGCGCGCAGAAATGCGAGGAGTTTGCCCGGCAGCTGCAGGCGCGGCTGGCTATTCCGGTCGTTCTCTGGGATGAGCGTTCGACCACCGTTTCCGCGCACAGCATTCTCAGCGAAAACGCCGTTTATGGGAAAAAGCGCAAAGATACGGTGGATGAGGTGGCGGCTGCGCTGATTCTGGAAAGCTTTATGGCCTGGCGGCGCAACCATCCCACAGAGGCGGCGCCCTCGGTGCAGCCCTAGGCGGAGAGTACACGGAGAAACGGGGGAACGGACTTGGCGGTTTATATCAACCGGGTGGAGCAGGAGCCGGACTATGGCGCGCTTCCTGCGGCTAAAATTATCGACTATCCGCTGGAGAAGCGGGACTACCGGCCCTTTGCGCAGGCGCAGCTGGCGCTGGGGCCTTCGGCGCTGTTTGTGCGGATGATCGCCTTTGAAACCCATCCCGGCCCGCAGAGCCGGATGATGCTCCTCTTTTGGCTGCAAAAGGGCTGCGCCTGCCTCTCGATAGGGGCAGATGGGCAGATGCAGCTTTTGCCCGAAGCGAAAGGGGTGCAGCAGAACCGGATAGCGGGGGAGGATCTGCAGGGAATTTTCTGGGGGGCAGAGTGCACCCTGCCGCGCATTTGGCTGGAGGGGCCGCTTGGGCGGCAGCTTTGCCCGGGGGATACGGTTTACGGGAATATCTTTAAAACAGATACCGGCGGCGGAATGCCTCCGCATTTTGGCTGCCTTTATCCGAGCAGGCCGGTCTATCGGCCTGAGGAGAGCGGCGCGCTGATGGAAAAGGATTTTGGACCCTTTAGCGTAGTGGGCTACTAGGCATCTTCCTGCAGAGATTGACAAGGGCAGGTTTCTGTTTTATAATAAGGGTGTTGCCGCAAAAGGGAGAGGCAGGCGGGGCTTATGTCAGCCTGTGCTTCGGCTGAAGCGGCAGCCTGTCTGTCTCCGTAGCTCAGCAGGATAGAGCATTCGCCTCCTAAGCGAAAGGCCGCGCGTTCGAATCGCGCCGGGGACGCCACATAAAAAGGGACGCAAAAGCCGGAAAGGCTTCGCGTCCTTTTTTATTTACTCGATTTCAAAGGCGGAGGGCTGCGGTAAAATTTTTTCGAAAGCCATCTGCAATTCCTTTTGAGCCGCCTCCGGGTTTTTCAGGATGGGCGCATCATTGATGCAGATGATTTTCTTTTTTTGCGTTTCAATAGCATGGATCAGCCGGGCGTTGTCATCCTGCACTTCCGCATAGCAGAGATTTTTCAGTATATTCTGGGGATGAAAGTTTCCGGAAAGCTTCTGCCACTCCCGGAAAAGATACTGACTGGTATCGTTTTTGCTCCGGAATCGATTGGCGGATATCTGCGTTAAAACTTCCTCCTCTCTCGCCCAGACATCACGGAAGGTTTCTTTGCAAAAGGGGGAAGGACCATGAACGGTGTATAGCCCGGTATATAAGGGGAAAAACAGTTCAAGAAGATTGTAAACGAAATACAGCGGCGGATAGGTAAAACAGAAATAGTTTTTCCAGTGCTTTCGCACATTCTCCCGCTTATTGAAATATTTGCACAGGATGGACATGTTGTTTAAAAATATGTAGGGCATCACCGGGCTTAAGGGATTGGCAACGATTGGCTGAAAGGCCAGCAGATCGCAGGGCTTTCCTTCTTTAAAAAAATCAGATGGCCGCAGCGGGCGGAGAATAAACATATCGTCATTAAAATAGACAAAATGCTCCGCAAGTCCCGGAATGCGATGCATATGGTTTTCAATCACATGGCTGCTGAAGGTCGGCAGAAACTCTTCGGGAATATAGTCCTCGTGCTTCACAATGTGCAAGCGGGGATGCTTTTTATTCAGCCATGGCGGAAGATGGCCGCAGGTGACGAAATGGATTTTCCTTACCCAGGGGGCGAACTGCTCGGCGCCTCTGAACCAGTAACGCAGCAGCCCCCAGTCCCGGTATCTTTCTTCCGAGTCATCCTCCCCCGCACAGGTATGCTGAAAGCGCTGCCGCTGATGCCGCCACTCCTTATCTTCCCCGTCTACCCAGAGAATGACAAAATCGATTGGCTGATCCATATTTTGCGGTCCTCCCTGTATAAATTGCTGCAGTTTAAGCCGGATATCCAGCAGCTTCCCTTTTTTATTCTGCATTCCGCTGGTTTTTTCGTTCTTTGAGCGACAGGCGCAGCTCTTCCAATATGCCTTCATGCCGCAGCGAGCGCATGCCAGGGAAGGCGGTGAGCAGGCGGCGGTGGCTGTTTGCAGAATCGGTCAGCCTTTCGCGGCGCTGATAAAGCTGTGAAAAGCCGGCGTACAGCGCCTCAGTGTGTGCGCGCAGCTCTTCCAGCCTGGCATGCAGCGCTTCAGAGACCGGTTCGCTGTGCTTTTTGCGGGGCAGCGCATCCAGCTTTTCGCGGATGGCGGCGCGCAGCTCCTCGCTGCCTTCAAACCGGGGCAGCGCATCCAGCTTTTCGCGGATAGCGGCGCGCAGCTCTTCGCTGTCTGCTGCCTGCAGGGAGATAAACTGCTGCAGTGCCTCCCGGTAGGCGGCGCTCTTCTCCCGAAGCTCGGCGCGCAGGGCAAAAAGCTGCTCCGCCTTCCGGCTGAGAGCAAGGGCACTGCGCACAGACTGCACCGTATCCGCCATAAAGGCAGCGGCCAGCAGCAGGGAAAAGGCGGCGGAGACGGGCGGAGAAAGTTGGGAGAGCCCCCGCTGCACGGCCGGATTGATAAACAGGACCATGATGAGGGCGATTAGCCCGAACAGCAGCGAGTTTTTAAGGCAGACCCGTCCGTGCAGGTTGAAGCGGTAGGTGGAATAATCCCACCATTTGGTATGAAACAGCTTTTCGAGCAGAAAGCCGGTCAGGTATTCGAGCAGGCTGGTAACCACCATTGCTGCGATAAACAGCAAAATGGGCTGGCGGGTAAAGGGAGCGAGCAGATAGAGCACTGCCAGTGCTCCGAACCCATAGACCGGGCAGACCGGCCCAAAGAGAAAACCGCGGTTAACAAAATGCCGCTGCCCCACCGAGCAGTAAAACGTTTCACAGACCCAGCCAAGGAAGCTGTAAACACCAAAAGAAAGAAAAACAGAAAATGCTGTTTGCAATGAAACTTCCTCCTTATGACCGGTTTACATCAGCGGCGCGAAAACACGCAGCAGCGCGCGCCCAATGCGGACGAGAAAGGAGGCGGCTGCCTCCTTTTCGCTGACCAGCTGGCAGTGCCGCAGGGTGGAGAGAATGTCCCTTTTTACCTTGCCGACAATGCTGGAAAAATAAAAGGCGGCTCCGCACTCAAAATGCAGGTAGAAGCTGCGGTAATCCATATTGGTAGTGCCGACAATGGCAACCTTATCATCGGCAACGAACATCTTCGCATGGACAAAGCCAGGGGTATATTCATAAATTTTGACCCCGGCGCGGATGAGCGGCAGATAGAAGGAACGGGTGACCGGATGGACAAACCATTTATCCGGCACATGCGGGGTCATAATCCGCACATCCACCCCGCTGCGCGCCGCCATCGAGAGGGCGTTTACCATTTCGTTGTCCAGAATCAGATAGGGAGTGGTGATGTAAACATAATCGGTTGCGCCGTTAATAATCTGCATATAGGCATCCTCCGCTACATTCTGGTCATCGAGCGGGGAATCGCCGAAGGGCTGAACAAATCCATCGCCGGGGTAGCGTTCGGTCGGGCGGTAGCGCTCAAATTCCGGCACTTCATTGGCAGAAAAGCCCCAGAGCTGCAAAAACATCAGCGTCAGATTCCAGACGGCCTCACCCTTGAGCATAACGGCAGTATCCTTCCAGTGTCCGTGCTTCGGATAGGTATTGATATACTCATCTGCAAGGTTGATGCCGCCGGTAAAGCCGGTGTTCCCATCAATAACACAGATTTTGCGGTGATCGCGGTAATTGAGCATGGAGTTGACATGCGGGCGGAAGGGATTGAATACCGAGACCTGGATGCCCGTAGCCGCAATGGTGCGGTCGTAGCCGGTGGGCAGGGTCTGAATGGAACCGAGATCGTCATACATCACCCGCACATCCACCCCCTCGCGCGCCTTGCGCTGCAGGATTTCAAAAACAGTATCCCACATTTTCCCCGGCTCGAGGATGAAATACTCTAAAAAGATAAAGGAGGAGGCCTTTTCCAGCTCTTCGGTCAGAAGGGCGAAAAAGTCCTCTCCCAGCGGGCAATAGGTGCAGGCGGTGTTCTGGTAGGCGGCAGAGGCAGAGGTTCCCGCAATGTAGTCCGCCTGGCGGCCAAGCATCGGGTCACGCCGGCGCAGCAGTTCTCGGGCATCCTGCTCCGCCGCCAGGTGGGGAGCGATTTTCTCATAGTACTCCAGAATATGGCTGGAGTGCTTTTTCGGCATTTTTTTGTTGCCGAAGGTTAAGTAAAAGACGATGCCCACAATAGGCAGCGCCAGGATAACGATAACCCAGGCCAGCTTATAGGAGGGATTTTCCTGCTTGCTGACCAGCCAGATAACAGTAATAACACCGAACAGCTCCAATCCGGAGCTGACGACCCAGGAGGCGACCGACAGCCGGAGAACCCCCCAGAGGATGAAGCACAGCTGCACTAAAATAAGCAGAGTGACAATGGTCATCCGGCTGGTCAAAAATTTCAGACATTTCTTCATATTTTATTTATCAATCCTTTTTGAGCGGCCTGCCGGAAGCGGCCGTAACAGGGAGGAGATAAAGAAGCGGGCGAACCTCCCGTCGGAGGCCCGCCCCTTGCTGCGCTTTTGCTGAAAGCTCAGATGATATAGCTTCTGATATCCTCCGGAAGTTCCTCTACCTCGCAGGAGACGGTGAAGGTAATGTTGGCGCCGCCGTTCTGGGTAAGGGTATCCAGCTTTTTAACCAGATTGCCAAAGGCTTCATAATCGCGACCGCCGATTTTAAAGGTACCGTCGATAAACATCTCGGTAATGTCATAGTTGCCGGCAAGGATGCCGGTCAGGAAGCCATAAAATGCATCAAACCCGCTGATGGAATAAGCGTCCGACTCAATAAGACGGGCCTGATGGTCGATGTCATAGGTCAGCTTCATGCCCTTTTCAACGCAGACTACATTGCCGTTGGAATTTTTAACGGCGCTATTCACCATATCAACGAGCTTTTTGGTTTTGCCGCTGCCCTTGTGACCAACGATCAGCTTAATCATAATACAAGTCCCCCTGTTATCATTATTTGGTCCTGTTACGTTCAGGCGCTGCGAAAGCGGCGCCATACTGCCTCTGGAAATGTCTCCTAGCTAAGGCGGCTCTCAAGGCTCTGCTTCATCTGCTCATAGCCCGGCTTGCCGAGCAGAGCGAACATGTTCTTTTTGTAGCTCTCAACGCCCGGCTGATCAAACGGGTTTACGCCCAGCAGATAGCCGGAGATGGCGCAGGCCTTCTCGAAGAAATAAACGAGCCAGCCGAAGCTGCGGGGGCTCCAGTCCTTTACCTCGAGCACGAGGTTCGGCACGCCGCCCTCGGTGTGCGCGAGGATGGTGCCCTTCATCGCTTTCTCGTTGACCACTGACATATTCTGGCCGGAGAGGAAGTTGAGTCCATCGAAGTTTTCCGGATCGGCTTCGATGAAGAAATCCTGTTTGGGCTTTTTGATATCGACCACCGTTTCAAACAGGATGCGCGAACCCTCCTGAATGAACTGGCCGAGCGAGTGCAGATCGGTGGAGAAGGTGGCCGAGGCGGGGAAGAGGCCCTTATGGTCCTTGCCCTCGCTCTCGCCGAAAAGCTGCTTGTACCATTCGCCCATCATCGTAAAGGCCGGGTCATAGCTGACAAGCATCTCCACCGATTTGCCCTTATGCAGGAAGATGCTCCGGTAGGCGGCATAGCGGTAGCAGTCGTTTTTTTCGAGGTCGCATACGCTGTAGGCTTCCCGCGCCGCTGCAGCGCCCTCCATGATTTCGCGGATATCGATGCCGGCCGCCGCAATGGGCAGCAGGCCGACCGCCGTCAGCACCGAGTAGCGTCCGCCCACGTCATCCGGGACGACGAAGGTCTCATATCCTTCGCGGGTGGCGAGCTCCTTGAGGGTGCCGCGTGCGCGGTCGGTGGTAGCGAAAATGCGCTGTTTGGCGCCCTCGACTCCATATTTTTTCTCAAGCAGCGCGCGGAAAACACGGAAAGCCAGCGCAGGCTCGGTCGTTGTTCCGGATTTGGAAATGACGTTGACGGCAATATCCTTCCCCTCGCAAATGGAGAGCAGCTCCTGCAGATAGGAGGGGCTGATGCTGTTGCCGGCAAAGTAGATATCCGGCGTATCCTTTTTCAGGCTGTTATACAGAGGGGAGCGCAGCAGCTCAATGGCGGCGCGTGCGCCGAGGTAACTGCCGCCGATGCCGATGACAATCAGAATATCAGCATTTTCCTTAATCCACCTGGCCGCCTTTTCAATGCGGGCAAACTCCTCTTTATCATAGTCAACCGGCAGGTCCACCCAGCCGAGAAAGTCGTTTCCAAGCCCCGTTTTGCCGTGCAGCGCCTCGTGGGCAGCGCGCACCTGCGGGGCGATAGCCGGCAGCTCATGGGGCGCTGTAAACCCTTCTGCATATTTGCTTATCAGAGAAACAGACACTTTTTGTCACACATCCTCTCAATTTTATCACGAATACAGAATTTGACGATTCCCCATCCTTATTTTACCTGATTGTGCGGCCAATGTCAACGCCGGCGGGCAATGAGCGGGCAGGGTTTTTGAGGCTCTCCTCATCCTTCAGGGCACTCTGCTCGAGGGTCCCTTCAGCCGCGGCGGAGTTTTCGGAGGGCTGCAGGCGCTCATCCGCCGGCAGCGGGACGCTGCCCATCGAGAAAAGGCTTCTTCCCAGCCGCAAAAAGGCCCTGAAAAAGCTCATGCGCGCGACGCTGTTTTTCGTTTTAATCGGGAAGGAGCAGACTTCCTCTCCATCGATATGCACCGTAACGCTGCCCACCGTCTGGTTATTTTCCACCGGCGCCTGTACCTTTTCGGAGATGGAAACTTCATAGGCCAGCTTCTCCTCATCCTGCCGGCGGATGACGGCCGACTCAGGCGGCAGCGCATAGAGAGAAACCCCTTCGGAAACGCCATGCTCCACCTTCAGCGGGGAGAGCGGCTCGGGCAGGGAGATTTTGGCGCAGACGAAATTGCCAAAGCCCCAATCGAGCAGCGAGCGCGACTCATTAAACTGGGCGTTGCTGTCCGGAGCGCCGAGCACCACCGAAATGAGTCCCATCTCCTCCCGGACCGCGCTCGCGCACAGGCACTTTCCGGCGTTATCGGTCGAGCCGGTTTTAAGACCGGTCGCCCCCTTGTAGTGGTAGATCAGCCGGTTGGTATTGACAAGCTCGGTTTCCCCCTGGCGCAGGTGGTCCATCCAGATGGTGGTGTATTCGGTGATTTTCGGGTGCCGCAGCAGCTCCCCAGCCATCAGGGAGATATCCCGTGCAGAGGTGTAGTGCCCCTCCTCATCGAGCCCGGTGCAGTTGACAAAGTGGGTGTTCTGCATCCCCAGCTCCTGCGCCCTTTTGTTCATCTCCTCGACAAAAGCCCCTTCGGTGCCCGAGAGGTGTTCGGCGAGCGCCACGGCGGCGTCGTTCGCGCTGGCAACGGCGGTTGCCTTTAAAAGCTCGTGTACGCTCATCTGCTCGTTCGGTTCCAGCCAGATCTGCGAGCCGCCCATCGAACTGGCATAGTCCGAGGCGGTGACCATATCCTGCAGGCCGATGCGCCCGCTGTCGATTGCCTCCATGACCAGCAGCAGGGTCATGATTTTGGTGATGGAGGCGGGGGCCAGCTGCTCATCGGCATTTGCCTCGAAGAGCGGCTGCATGGTGGACTGCTCAACTAAAATGGCGCTTTTGGCAGTCAGGGCGGGCACAGCCTGCTCCTGCTGCGCCGCTTTGGCAGGGAAACAGGCCGCAGAGAGCAGCAGGCCCGCCGCGCTCAGAAAGCCCAGAACCCGGAAACCGGTACGCATACCCATTATCTTTCCTTTCCGGGGCCCCGGGAAGAGACAGCCGGGAATCTGCCGAAGCGGCAGAGAGAGCGGTAAAAGGCCCTGCCCCAATAAAAATATAGGAAACGGTTTGTTGGTATTTAGGATATGCAAAGAGGGTTTATAAAATGCTTTCCTATTTTGCGGACTCTCTTTTTGGGGCTGCCCAAAAACGCCCAGAAGCGATAAGCTGCTTTGGCGGCAGAAAGGGAGCGGCGGCCTTTCACTTTTGCTGTCCGGATTGCGCCCTTCGCAGGGAATAAAAAAAATACGCCGCCCGTTTTACGGGGCAGCGTGTTTTGAAATGCATCGGGCTGAAAGGCTTACTGAATGAAGGGCTTAATCTCCTCAAGCAGCTTCTCACAGTCATCCGCATGGATTTCCAGACGGATCGGTTTGGACAGGTCGAGGCTGAAGATGCCCATGATGGACTTGGCATCCACTGCATATCTGCCCGAAATCAGGTCAACGTCGAAATCATACTTGGTAACCACGTTGACAAATACTTTCACGTCGTTAATGGTGTCCAACAGAATATTGACTGTTTTCACGGTCTTTCCCTCCTGTTACTCTTAGATTAAGGATATTGCCTATATTTACAATATATCAGCAGAACCGATTTAAGTCAACTGCTAATTGTTTTGCAGGAACGAATTTATTATAATGATGATAAAGAGACTTTGCTCTTTGTTCAATTTGTGGTCAGATTGTGGTCAGATTTTCCAGCCGTCCGGAAAGCGGCGGGGAAAGCAGCCTTTAAAAGCCATGTGGGAAGCCGCACGGCTGTTTATTTTGTAGGGCGTTCCTTTTT
This sequence comes from Provencibacterium sp., assembly GCA_022792175.1. GTDB lineage: Bacteria > Bacillota > Clostridia > Oscillospirales > Ruminococcaceae > Harryflintia. The sequence goes on along the minus strand of JAAWAN010000009.1, from coordinate 112,541 downwards.
GGAGCCGCCCGCGGAAGGGGGAAACGCTGTGCGCGCTGCCTTTTATACCTTTGGCTGCAAGGTCAATCAATATGAGACCCGCTGCTTAATGGATGCCTTTTCTGCCGCGGGCTATGAGGTTTTCGCCGGGGCGAAGGTGCAGCAGGGCGAGTGCGATGTTTATATCGTCAACTCCTGCACGGTAACGGCGGAGGGGGATGCGAAGGTGCGCAAGCTTTTGCGCCGGCTGCGCCGCGAGCACCCCGGGGCGCTGCTCGCTTTGACCGGCTGCTATGCGCAGGCGTTTTCAGAGATTGCTTCGCTTGTGCCGGAGGCGGATGTTATTACCGGCTCTTATAACCGCGCTTCGCTGCTGCCCGCCGTTACCGAGGCGCTGCAGGAGCGCCGCCGGGTTGTGCGGGTGACGCCGCATACCCCCTCAGAGCCCTTCGAAAGGATGAACGTGCGCTCGTTTTACGGGCGCACGCGCGCTTTTATTAAAATACAGGATGGCTGCGAGCGCGGCTGCGCCTACTGCATTATTCCGAAGGCGCGCGGGCCGTTTCGTTCCAAGCCCCTGTCCGAGCTGAAGCAGGAGGTAGAGGGGCTGGCAGCGGCCGGTTTTCTGGAAATCGTGCTCACCGGTATCAACCTGCCCGCCTATGGGGAGGAGAGCGGCCTGCGCCTGCGGGATGCCGTTCAAACGGCCGCCTCGGTGCCGGGGATACGGCGCATTCGTTTAAGCTCGCTCGAGCCGGAGCGGCTGGATGAAGCGGATATCGCCCTTTTTTCCTCCCTTTCGCAGTTTTGCCCGCATTTTCATCTCTCGCTGCAGAGCGGCTGCACCGCCACTCTGCAGCGCATGGGCCGCCTTTACACTGCCCCGGAATATGCCGCGCTGGTGAAAAGGCTGCGCGAAGCCTTTCCGGATGCCGCCTTTACCACCGATGTAATGGTGGGCTTCCCCGGGGAGACGCAGGAAGAATTTTCAGAGTCGCTGCGCTTCTGCGAGCAGCTCGGCTTTGCCAAAATGCATGTTTTTGCCTACTCCCGCCGCCCGGGCACCCCGGCCGACCGGATGCCGGGGCAGGTGCCTGCCGAGGAGAAGAGCCGGCGCAGCCTGCAGATGCGCGAGGCTGCAGACAGGGCCCGTGCCCGGTTTCTGGCGGCTCAGCAGGGGAAAGTGTGCAGCGTGCTGTTTGAGCAGCGCGCGGCGGATGGTTCCTTCACCGGCCACAGCGAAAACTATACCCCTGTGCGGGTGAAGATGAAGGAGGAGCTGGGCGGGCAGATCCGCTTTGTCCGGCTCACCGGGCTTCTGGGAGAGGGAATGTCCGGCGAGCTGGAGCCATAAGAAAGAGACAGGCCGGAATGGAGAAGCTGTTTTTTATTTCATGGCGGCAGCCGGGCTGCAGCCATGAATCAGATAAACCGGGGGGATGCTCTCGGGCAGCCCTGTCACAACAACGCGTTACCGCCAGAAAGGAAAGGATACCCAATATGGTATATCGCATTTTTGTGGAGAAGAAAAAGCCCTTTGCGGTTGCCGCCGCCGAAACGCTCGAGGATCTGCGCACGGCGCTCGGGCTCAGCCTCGAGGAGCTGCACCTTCTCAACCGTTACGATTTGGAAGGGATCGGCGAAGAGACCTTTAAGGAGGCCTGCCGTTCGATTCTTGCCGAGCCGCCGGTGGATGACACCTATCCCCAAAACCCCTATGGAGAGGGCTACCGGGTTTTTGCGGTGGAATACCTGCCCGGCCAGTTTGACCAGCGCGCCGACTCCTGCGCCCAGTGCATTCAGCTGATGACTGCCGGGGAGCGTCCGCTGGTGCGTTCCGCCCGGGTATATGCCATCCGCGGAAGGATAAGCGATCAGGATTTTGAACGGCTCAAGGGTTATCTCATCAACCCCGTTGAGTCGCGCGAGGCCGCCCTCGAAAAGCCGCAGACGCTGCAGGTGGACTACGAAAAGCCGCAGACGGTCGACACCCTGACCGGCTTTATCGATTATGATGACCGGGCGCTCGAAGGCTTCTGCAGCCAGTATGGCCTTGCGATGGACCTTTCGGACCTGCGCTTCTGCCAGAAGTATTTTCGCGAGGAGGAGCGGCGGGACCCGACGCTGACCGAAATCCGCATGATTGACACCTACTGGTCGGACCACTGCCGCCACACCACCTTTTTAACCCGCATCGGCAAGGTGAGCTTTGAAAGCGAGCAGGCGAAAAAGAGCTACGAAAACTACCTCTCGCTGCGCGCCGAGCTGGGCCGGGAGGACCGCCCGGTGACGCTGATGGATCTTGCAGTCATCGGCGCGAAGGCGCTCTCTGCCCGCGGGCTGCTGCCCGACCTCGATGAGAGCGAGGAGATAAACGCCTGCTCGGTAAAAATCAAGGTGGAGCAGGGGGGCAAACAGGAAGACTGGCTGTTGATGTTCAAAAACGAAACCCACAACCATCCGACCGAGATTGAGCCGTTCGGCGGCGCGGCCACCTGCCTTGGCGGAGCGATACGCGACCCGCTCTCCGGGCGCAGCTATGTTTATCAGGCGATGCGCGTCACCGGCGCGGCCGACCCGCTCGTCCCTGTTTCGGAAACGCTGCCCGGCAAGCTCCCGCAGAGAAAGCTGGTGACGACGGCGGCAGCCGGCTATTCCTCCTATGGCAATCAGATCGGTCTTGCGACCGGCCTGGTCAATGAGATATACCACCCCGGCTATGCGGCAAAGCGGCTGGAAATTGGCGCCGTCATCGGCGCGGCCCCGGCAGAAAATGTGCGCCGTGAGCGTCCGCAGCCGGGAGATGTGGTGCTGCTGCTCGGCGGACGCACCGGGCGGGACGGCTGCGGGGGCGCGACCGGCTCCTCAAAGGTGCACACCCTCTCCTCTCTCTCCACCTGCGCGGCCGAGGTGCAAAAGGGCAATCCCCCCGAGGAGCGCAAGCTCCAGCGGCTTTTCCGCAACCCCGAAGCGACCCGGCTGATAAAGCGCTGCAACGATTTCGGCGCAGGCGGCGTTTCGGTGGCGGTCGGCGAGCTTGCGGACGGGCTTTCGATTAACTTGGATGCTGTTCCGCAGAAATATGAGGGGCTTGACGGCACCGAGCTTGCCATCAGCGAATCGCAGGAGCGCATGGCGGTGGTTGTCTCCGCTGCAGATGAAGAGCGTTTTATCGAGCTGGCAGCCGAGGAGAACCTCTCGGCGGTGCGCGTAGCGGTGGTGGAGCAGGAACCCCGGCTGCGCATGCAGTGGAGGGGGAACACCATCGTCAGCCTTTCCCGCTCCTTTTTAAATTCCAACGGTGCCGAGAAGGATACGGATGTGCTCGTCAGGGCCGGAAAGCCCTGCCCGGCGGTAAAGCCCGCCGGTTCGCTGCGCGAAACGCTCGTTTCCCATATGAGCGCCCTCAACCGCTGCTCTCAGAAGGGGCTTAGCGAGCGGTTTGATTCGACCATCGGCGCGGGCACGGTGCTGATGCCCTTCGGCGGGCGCTACCAGCTCACCCCCACGCAGGCGATGGCTGCCAAAATCCCCGTTCTGCACGGGGAGACCAGCTCCTGCTCGGTGATGGCCTACGGCTTTGACCCCTATCTTTCCGAGGCGAACCCCCATCTGGGGGCGCAGCTGGCCGTTACCGAATCGATAGCCCGCCTGGTTGCGGCGGGTGGGGACGCCGGACGCTGCTGGCTCTCCTTCCAGGAATATTTCCCGCGCACCAAGGGCGATCCGAAGCGCTGGGGGCTGCCGATGGCCGCCCTGCTCGGCGCGCTGGATGCTCAGCTGGCGCTGCATGCGGGCGCCATTGGCGGCAAGGACTCGATGTCCGGCAGCTTTGAATCGATAGATGTTCCGCCGACGCTCGTTTCCTTCGCCGTTTCGATGGGGAACGCGCACCATATCGCCTCTCCCGAATTCAAGGGGGCGGATAACTTTGTTTACCTGCTGCTCCCCCGCTATATCGAAACGCCGGAGGGGACCTATCCGGACTTTGAAAGCGTAAATGAAATCTTCCGGCAGATGCAGGGGCTGATTGCCAAAAGGGTGGCGCGTTCGGTCTGGGCGATCGGCGCGGGCGGCGCACTTGAAGGGCTTTGCAAAATGTCCTTCGGCAACCATATTGGCTTTAAGGCCGAAGAGAAGCTGACGCTCGAGGAGTTGCTTCGTCCGGCTATCGGCGGCTTCCTTTTTGAGAGCGACACTGAGATTCCCGGCGCGGTGCATATCGGCAGGACAACGCGCGACTATTCCTTCTCGCTCGGCGGCGAGCGGGTGAGTCTGCTGCCGGTTCAGGCCGCCTATGAAAACAAGCTCTCCCCGGTTTATCCCTACCTTTCCCCGGTGGATGAGAGCAGGCCGGAGGTTTTTTCTTATCCGGAGAGCAGCTGCGCTGCCCCCCGCATCGGCTGCAAAAAGCCGAAGGCGGTTATCCCGGTCTTCCCGGGCACCAACTGCGAATATGATATGGCCCGCGCCTTTGAGCGCGCGGGGGCGCAGGCGGAGATTGTCGTTTTGCGCAATCTCTCGGCTGGCGACATTGAGGAGTCGGTAAGAAGACTTTCCACTGCTGTGGCGGAAAGCCAGATGATTGCCCTGCCTGGCGGCTTCTCGGGCGGCGATGAGCCGGACGGCAGCGCGAAATTCATCGTTTCCTTCTTCCGCAACCCCCGCATGACCGAGCAGGTGCATAAGCTGCTCAGCGAACGCGACGGGCTGATGATCGGCATCTGCAACGGCTTCCAGGCGCTTATCAAGCTGGGGCTCTTACCGTTTGGCTCCATTCGCCCGGTAGATGAAAAATCCCCGACGCTGACCTATAACACCATCGGCCGCCACCAGTCGATGCTTGTGCGCACCCGCATCGCCTCGAACAAGTCCCCCTGGCTGCAGAAGTGCCAGCCCGGCGAGGTGCACACCATCGTTATCTCCCATGGGGAGGGCCGCTTTATCGCGGATGAGACAACACTGCAGTGCCTGGCAGATAACGGCCAGGTGGCCACCCAGTATGTGGACGCGGACGGCAACCCGACGATGGATATCCGTTATAACCCCAACGGCTCGGTGCAGGCGATTGAGGGCATCCTTTCGCCGGATGGGCGCGTCCTCGGCAAGATGGGCCATTCGGAGCGCTTCGGCGAGAGTCTCTACCGCAATGTGGCCGGTAGCAAGGATCAGCACCTCTTCGAAAGCGCAGTTGAGTATTTTAAGGTTTGAGATTGGCAAAAACAGGCGCGCCTGCCGGTTTCCGGCAGCCGCGCCTGTTTAATTTTGAAGGAAAGCAGGAGGGGTTTAAAGGCGCGGCGGAAAGCGGGCCGGAGAAAGAATTTTCTGGGCGGCCCTTTTTCCCTTCTTTTTAACATCCTCTCTCACTATAATAAAAACAGACTGTCCGGGCGGACGGTATCCCTTTGACATTTTGCGACTGTAAAGAAAAAGCACTTGACAGCGGGAGGAGAACCCGATATAATACAAAGGTACGCGCGGTGTAAAAGGGATGCACTTTACAGAGAGGGAGGCTTCGCCGAATGCCCAAGGACCTCACTATTACGGTGCTCTTCGATTTTTACGGCGATATGCTGACCGAAAAGCAGAAGGAGGTCATTGACCTCTACTACAACGAAGACCTGTCGCTGGCAGAGATTGCTTCGGACAGCGGTATCACGCGGCAGGGGGTGCGCGACTCCATTAAGCGCGCCGAGGCGACGCTTTTGGAGCTCGAGGAGAGGCTTGGCCTCGCCAGGCGCTTTGGGCAGATGCAGCAGGACCTCGGCAAAATCGCGCAGTATGCGAAGGATATCCAGTTTGAGAGCGATCGGATGGGCGCCTCCTCAGGCATTTATGCGAAGGCGGGGGAGATTGCGCGGCTGGCTCTAAAGCTTAGCCGCGACTGACGGTTTTTTTTGGAAAAAGGGGGGAGAGCATGGCATTTGAAGGGCTCAGCGAAAAGCTGAATGCGGCTTTTAAAAAGCTGCGCGGCAAGGGAAAGCTCAAGGAGGAGGACATCCGCGAGGCGATGCGGGAGGTACGTCTGGCGCTGCTCGAGGCGGACGTTAATTTCAAGGTGGCCCGCGATTTTGTGAAGGCGGTGACCGAAAAGGCGGTCGGCGCCGAGGTGCTCTCCAGCCTGACGCCCGCGCAGCAGGTCATTAAAATCGTGCGCGATGAAATGACCGCGCTGATGGGCTCGGAGCAGGCGAGGATAAACTTTTCCTCCAAAAAGCCGACCGTTTTGATGATGTGCGGCCTGCAGGGCTCGGGCAAAACCACCCATTCGGCCAAGCTTGCCCGCTATTTCAAATCGACCGGCAAGCGCCCGCTGCTGGCTGCCTGCGACGTCTACCGTCCGGCGGCTATTGAGCAGCTCAAGGTGGTCGGCGAAAAGGTCAGCACTCCCGTTTTTGAGATGGGGCAGGAGAACCCGGTGCTGATTGCAGAAAAGGCGGTCGCGCATGCGAAGGACTATGGCTATGACCCGGTTATTCTCGATACGGCCGGCCGCCTGCATATTGATGAGGCGCTTATGCAGGAGCTGCAGAGCATTAAAGAGGCGGTTCATCCCCACGAGATTCTGCTGGTGGTAGATGCGATGGTCGGCCAGGATTCGGTCAACGTCGCCAAGGCGTTTGACGAGCAGCTCGGCATAGACGGGGTGATTCTCACCAAGCTCGACGGTGATACCCGCGGCGGCGCGGCCCTTTCGGTGCGCGCGGTCACCGGCAAGCCGATTAAATTTGCGGGCACCGGCGAAAAGCTAGAGGATCTCGAGCCGTTTTATCCCGACCGGATGGCCTCGCGCATTCTCGGCATGGGGGATGTGCTCACCCTCATTGAGAAGGCGGAAACCGAGCTCGACGAGAAGGCCGCCCTGAAAACGGCGCAGCGCCTGAAGGAAAACAAGTTCGATATGAGCGACCTGCTCGAGCAGATGAAACAGATTCAGTCGATAGGCCCGCTCGGCCAGATCCTTTCGATGATCCCCGGCGTTGCGGGAAAAATCAGGGATGAGGACACCGAGCGGGGAGAAAAGGAGCTCAAAAAGATTGAGGCGATTATCCAGTCGATGACGCTGCGCGAGCGGGAAAAGCCGGACATCATCACCCCCTCCCGCAAGCGGCGCATAGCGGCGGGCAGCGGAACGGCGGTGGAGGACGTTAACCGCCTTTTAAAGCAGTTCAGGCAGATGCAGCAGATGATGAAGCAGCTCACCGGCCGCAGGGGAAAGCGCCGCATGCCCTTCGGCGGCATGATGCCCCCGCCGGGCATGCTGCCCTGACAGAAAAGGCCCTGTTTTCGGCGGGCCGCTTTTCTGCCCGGGAATGGATGAAACGATATTGAGCTCACCGAGCTGCAATATACAGCGCCGCAGCCGGCTTTTGCGGCCGGGCGGCTGAAGAGGAAAAAGCAAGAGAAAAACAGGAGGTAACAGGCATGGCGGTTAAAATCAGACTCAGAAGAATGGGCGCAAAGAAGGCGCCGTTTTATCGCATTGTGGTTGCGGATTCCCGCTATCCGCGCGATGGCCGGTTTATTGAGGAGGTCGGCACCTACGATCCCACCAAGAATCCTGCGGCTGTTTCCATCGATGCGGAAAAGACCAAGAAGTGGCTGGCGACCGGCGCTCAGCCGACCGATACGGTAAAGGCGCTGCTCAAAAAGAACGGCGTTCTTTAAACCGGCAGTTTGAAAGGTACAGGCATTGAGCATGGAAGAACTGATTGGGACGATTGCCAGAGGCCTGGTTGACCAGAAGGATGCGGTCACGGTGACGGCCGCCGAGCCGGATGCAGAGGGAACCGTTATCTACCATCTGCATGTCGCCCCCGACGATATGGGGCGGGTAATCGGCAAGCAGGGCCGCATTGCCAAGGCGATACGCACGGTGGTGCGCGCCTGCGCGGCCCGGGCCGACCAGAAGGTCATGGTGGAAATCGACTGAGCTTTAAAAGGCGGAGGCCTGCTGCAAACGGCGTTGCCTGTTGCGGCAGGCCCCCCTTTTTTGCTTATTACAGGAGGACGGCGGCTTGAAGGAATATATAGAAACCGGGAAGATTGTTTCTACCCATGGGGTGCATGGGGAGGTAAAGGCGCAGCCCTGGTGCGATGAAGCGGAATTTCTGGCGGGCCTTTGTGAGGTGCGCGTCGGAAGGCCGGAGAACCCGGTGGCGCTCGAGCGCGGGCGGGTGCAGAAAAACATGGTGATTTTAAAGCTTGCGGGGGTGGATACCGTCGAAGCGGCCGCCGCCCTGCGGGGAAAGATCCTTTACGTTCACCGGGATGAGATTCCGATTTCGCCGGGGGAATACCTGATTCAGGATCTTCTCGGCCTCAGGGTCTATGATATAGACACCGGCGCGCTCTATGGCGTTCTCTGCGATGTTTCCAAAACCGGGGCGAACGATGTCTGGCATATCCGCTTTTCAGATGGGAGCGAGCGGCTGATCCCCAAGATTCCGCAGGTGGTACTGGGGGTAGATGTTGCCGGCGGACGGGTGGATATCCGGCCGCTCAGGGGGCTGTTCGAATGATTATTGATATCGCGACGCTGTTTCCCGAAATGTGCGGGTCGGTGCTTTCCGAAAGCATCATCGGCCGGGCGCGGGCAGCCGGCAAGCTGCAGGTGGACTGCCACGATATCCGCGGCTTTTCGGAAAACAAGCACGGCCGGGTGGACGATTCCCCCTATGGCGGCGGGATGGGGATGGTGCTCGAACCCACCCCCATTTATAACTGCTTTCGGTATATCGAGCGGCTGCGCGGGGTGCGGCCGCATGTTATCTATCTCTCCCCGAAGGGGACGGTCTTCTGTCAGAAAAAGGCCGCGCAGCTGGCCGGCTTTTCTCACCTTCTGCTGATTTGCGGGCACTATGAAGGGGTGGACCAGCGCATTCTGGATGAGATTGTCGATGAGGAGATTTCCATCGGGGACTATGTGCTCACCGGCGGGGAGCTGGGCGCGCTGGTGGTGGTCGATGCCGTCGGCCGGCTGTGCGAAGGGGTTTTGAGCGATGAGAGCTGCTACACCGAGGAGAGCCACCAGGGCGGGCTGCTCGAATACCCGCACTATACCCGCCCGCCGGTCTGGCATGGCCGCGCCGTTCCGGAGGTGCTGCTCAGCGGGCACCATAAAAATATTGCCCGCTGGCGGCGGGATGAGGCGCTCCGGCTGACCCTTGCACGCCGCCCGGATATGTTGAGGCAGGCCGAACTGGATAAGGCGGACAGGCTCTTTCTGCAGCGGCTGCAGCAGGAGATACAGGAGAAAAACGGGTTCTCTGATGCAGGAAAAGACACGGGGGCGGATGCCGGAATATAGAGGGAAATGCTTCCGGCACCCTGACAGCTGTCCGGCAGTCGTGGAAAAAAATTTGTGCATCTGCCACAACTGTGTGCAAAAAAATTGTTCGTTAGATAGATAACAAGCAGAAATTCGGCCTTCTGGACCAAAAACGGCCGGAATAATCGTTGACGAAGCCGGGCGGGATGTATATAATAAAAACATCAGGAGTAAGTTCGTAGATAGTTAAATCATGTAACTAGGTAAGGGAGTAGCGAATATGTTTGTTAAAGATGTTCCCGTTCAGAATCAGGTAGGCCTGCATGCCCGCCCCGCCACTTTCTTTATTCAGAAGGCGAATGAGTTCAAATCCTCCATTTGGATTGAGAAGGAGGAGCGCCGGGTCAATGCGAAGAGCCTTCTGGGCGTTCTTTCTCTTGGCATTGTTGGCGGTGCAACGATTAAGATTATTGCCGATGGCTCGGATGAGCAGCAGGCGGTTGCCGAACTGGTGAAGCTTGTGGAGAGCGGTTTTGCCGAATAGGGCAGAGCGCGAAGCAAACAGAGAGCAGCTGCTGAAAAACAAACCGATGGAATACGCCGCTAGCAGAACCGCTGGCGGCGTATTTGTTCCACCCAAAAAGGGCGGGGAAGGAGGCGGGCGGCTTGATAGATACCGAGCGGATTGCCCGGCTGCGCAAAAAGGCAAACGAGCTGCCCCTGCAGTCGGGCGTTTACCTGATGCGCGGCCGGACAGGGGAGATTATCTATATCGGCAAGGCCAAGCATTTAAAAAACCGGGTGACCAGCTATTTCCGCGCGCTGGATGGGCACACTCCCAAGGTGCTGGCGATGGTGGAGAATGTGGAGGATTTCAGCTACATCCTCACCAGCAGCGAATTTGAGGCGCTGCTGCTCGAATGCAGCCTGATTAAGCAGCATAAGCCCAAATACAATATTTTGCTCAAGGATGACAAGGGCTATTCCTATATCTGTATTTCGCAGGGACCCTGGCGGCGGCTGAGCGCCGTTTATGACAAAAAGGAGGCAGCCGAAGGGTATATCGGTCCCTACCTCTCCAACTTCGTCGTCAGCCAGACGGTGGAGCAGGCCAACCGGATTTTCATGCTACCGACCTGCAGCCGCCGCTTCCCGGAGGATTTTAAAAAGGGGCGGCCCTGCTTAAATTATCATATCAGGCAGTGTATGGGCGTCTGCTCGGGGAAGATTTCGCTGGAAACCTATAATGAGGCGTTTGAGGGCGCGCTGCGCTTTATCCGCGGGGGGACCGCAGAGGTCTGCGAGAGCATTGAGCGGCAGATGAACGAGGCGGCCGAGCGGCTGGATTTTGAAACGGCGGCCCGCCTGCGCGACCGGCTGCAGGCGATACGGCGGGTCGGCCAGCAGCAGAATGTGATCTATGCCGGGGTGGATAACTGCGACATCGTCGCCATCGCCGTCGGCAGCGACCGGTATGGGGCCTGCGTTATGCTCTACCGGGGGGAGCGGCTCTGCGATAAGAAGGACTTTCTGCTTTCGACCGACAGCGCGCCCGAAACGGTGCGCGCCGAGTTTTTAATGCGCTACTATGCCGAATGCAGCGACCTGCCGAAAAGGGTCTATCTGGATGGGGAATGTGAGGATTCCGAACTCATTGCCCGGTTTTTGAGCGAAAATGCGGGGCGAAAGGTGGAGCTTATCGTTCCCCAGCGCGGGCAGAAAAACCAGCTGGTCGAGCTCTGCCGCGAAAATGCAGCCCAGTATCTCAGCCACCGCATGCGCGCGGGCGGCAGGGAGGTCGCACTGCTCGATGAGCTCAGCAAGCTTTTAGGGCTCAGCAGAAGCCCGCAGTATATCGAGGCCTTTGATATTTCCAACATCGGCGCGGATACGATTGTGGGCGGCATGGTGGTCTTTGAGGGGGCGGCTCCCCGCCGGGGGGCCTACCGGAAGTTTTCGATCAAGTCGGTTTCCGGCGCGCCGGATGACTATGCGAGCATGCACGAGATGCTCTCCCGCCGCCTGCAGCGGTTTCTGGATGCGCAGGCCGCCGAAGAGGCGAACGGGGAGAGAGAAGCCGGGGATGGGGAGGCGCCGCAGGCGGAGGGCTTTGCCCGTTTGCCTGATTTGTGGCTTATCGACGGCGGACAGGGCCATGTAGCGGTGGCCAAACAGGTTTTGGAGCAGTTCGGCATCGATATCCCCGTCTATGGGATGGTCAAGGATGAGCGGCACCGCACCCGCGCCGTCGCCTCGGACGGCGGGGAGATTGTGGTGAGTGCCAACCGGCGGGTCTTTTCCTTCATTACCCAGATACAGGATGAGGTACATCGCTACACCATCTCCTTTTCCCGCAAAAAACACCGCACAGGCGCGCTGCAGCTGGAGCTCTGCAAGGCGCAGGGGGTGGGCCCCGCGCGCGCGAAGGCGCTTTTTTCGCATTTTAAAACGATGGCAGCCATCCGCAGCGCCTGCGAGCAGGAGCTTGCCGCCGCGCCGGGGATGACGGCGGCGGCCGCAAAGAGCCTCTATGCCTTTCTGCACGGGGAGGGGGAGGTATGACGGCGGCAGAGCGGGAAGAAGAGATTGCAGGCCTGTATCTTGTCCACTACTGTCACCGCAGCTGCATTCCGCTCAAAAACATTATGCGCCTGCCGAGACAGCAGGCCTTTGCGCTTGCGCGGCAGATGGCGCAGGAAAATAAGGAGACAACGGCCTTTTACTGTTTTGCCGATTTTGAAAATTATTATCCGAGGCGGTTGGAAACCGACCGGCTGCTATATAGCCAGTTTATAAAACTTGGGGGAAAGCCAAAGGAGGAGCATCCGCTCTCTTTTGTGCTGCAGGGCAGCGAATATCTTGATAACTGGTTTGACAACGGCCTGGTGACGAGACCCCTTCATAAAATTGCAAAGGGGCAGCTCAGCTTTACCTATGGCGACAGCATGAGCAACCCTGCAAAGGCAGGGTTGCTCATGCTGATCAGAGATATGCTGGTGAAGGTGATTCTAACCGATGCGGGAATGGCCGAGGAGTTTATTTTGAAAGCGAACCGCCAGTATGGATATATAGAAGCGCAGCTCTGGGGGATATCGGCGGGCAGGAGGAGGACCCCATCCGCCCATGCGGATACTTGACAAACGGCGTGGAAGCGTCCATAATAGGGCATGTTAAATTTCGGAAAGAAAGGAACGAAGAGCTTAAGCCATGAGAGTCATAACCGGTTCGGCGCGCGGCGCGCGACTGAAGGCACCGGAGGGCCTGGCCACCCGCCCGACCAGCGAGATGGTCAAGGAGGCAGTCTTCAGCATTCTGCAAAACGAGATAGGCGGCGCGGCGGTGCTCGATCTGTTCGCTGGAAGCGGGCAGCTGGGCATTGAGGCGCTCAGCCGCGGGGCGCTCAGCTGCGTCTTTGTTGAGCAGGACCGGCGGGCGCAGGCGGTCATTCGCGAAAACCTGCGGCATACCCGATTGGAGCAGGGCGCCCGGCTGGTGAGCGGCGATGCGCTGGGATTTCTGCGGGCGGGCACGGAGCGCTTTTCGCTCGCGCTGCTTGACCCCCCCTATGGAAAGGGGCTGCTGAAGACGGCGCTCCCGCTTTTAGCCGGGCGAATGGAGCCGGGTGGCGTTATCCTCTGTGAATCTGACCGCGGGGAGCAGCTGCCGCAGACAGCGGGGGACTTTCAGCTTTTGAGGGAATACCGGTATGGGCGGATAAAGCTCACCCTTTACCGGATGCCGAAGGGGGAAGAAGACAATGCCAATAGCGGTCTGCCCGGGGAGCTTTGACCCGGTGACCAAGGGGCATCTGGATATCATCAAGCGTGCCAGCGTCCTCTTCGAGGAGGTCATCGTGCTGGTGGTGGTCAATGTGGATAAGCGCTGCAGCTTTTCGCTCGAGGAGCGCTGCGAAATGATCCGGCAGGCGGCGGCAGGGATGGAAAACGTGCGTGTGGATCACTATGACGGGCTGCTGGTCGACTATGTGCGCCGGGTGGGCGCGCAGGCCATTGTCAAGGGCCTGCGGGCGATGTCCGACTTTGAATATGAATTCCAGATGGCGCTGACCAACAAAAAGCTGCTTCCCTATGCGGAAACGGTCTTTTTAACAACCAGCGCGGAAAATATGTATGTTTCCTCCAGCCTGGTCCGGCAGGTGGCCGGCTTTGGGGGAGATATCCGGGACCTGGTGCCGGGCTGCTTGGTGAAAACGATTGCAAAGCGACTGCAGCGTCCGCCTCTGGCGGATGGCGATAAGCGCTGAGCTTTTTGGAAGGGGAAAAACGAATGAGCATAGAAGAAATTCTGGATGTGCTGGACGAGCTTCTGGACCGCGCATGGAACCTGCCGCTGACCGGCGGGCGCTGTGTAGTAGATGCGGACAAGGTGCGCGATTTGATTGACGAGGTGCGCTTAAACCTGCCCGGCGAGATTAAGCAGGCGCGCAGCATTGTTGCCGACCGCGCGGAGATTATCTCGGTGGCCAGGCAGGAGGCGGAGAGCATCGTTCAGAAGGCGGAGGAGCGCGCGAAGGCGCTCATTTCGCGGGAGGATATCGTCAAACAGTCGCAGACGCGCGCGGCGGAGATTATGCAGAGCGCGCAGATGAAGTCCCGCGAGATGCGCGCGGCCGCCAACGACTATTCCGAAAAGGTCCTGCGGGAAACAGAGGAATCGCTGGCGCGCTCGTTGAGCGATGTGAAAAGCACCCGCCAGGCGCTGCGAAACGCCACCCGCAAATAGAAAACGGGGAAAGGAGAAGGGACGATGGCAACCGGGAGCAGATTGATGAGAGAGATTGAGGAGGAACGCCCGCACGAGGGGGAATGCTGCTTCTGGTGGCTAGGCCAGCTGGGCTATGCGCTGCGCACCGCGCGGCTGCAGCTTTTGATCGATCCCTTTTTGAGCGAACGGGAAACCCGGCAGTTCGCCCCCGTTCTCGAGGCGGACACGCTCGGGCAGACCGATTACCTCTTCGGCACTCACCTGCACGACGACCATATCGACCTGCCGGTCTGGCGGCAGGCGGCGAAGGCGTTTCCTAGAATAAAATTCGTCGTGCCGCGCGCGCTGAAAGGGGAGCTCTGCGCTGAGCTGGACACAGCGCCCGAGCGCCTCATCGGCATTGCCGATGGGGAAACCGTTCGGGAGAACGGCCTGGAGATTACCGGCGTTGCCGCCGCGCACGAGCTGCTGCAGCAGGATGAAAACGGCGACTACCTGCAGATGGGCTACCATGTCCGGGCAGACGGCATCTGCTTTTATCACAGCGGGGACTGCTGCATTTATGAAGGGCTTTATGGGAAGCTGCGGGCGCTGGGGCGTCCGGACATCGCTTTCCTGCCGATTAACGGGCGGGATGGCAAACGCCTGCGCTCCGGCTGCATTGGCAACATGACCTGGCAAGAGGCGGCCGACCTGTGCGGCATGCTGCAGCCGGGCCTCAGCGTCCCAGGACATTACGATATGTTTTTATCGAACAGCGAAAACCCGCTGCTGTTTTCCGACTATCTGGATGCCAAATATCCTGGCCTGCGCTGCTGGATAGGGCCGCACGGAACGAGGGTGTTGGTAAAGGCGGGGGGATAGCTCGCCTGTCAGGCAGTTGCAAAGCAAGTTTTTAAATGCGCAAAATAAAGACAGTTTTTTTATATGAAAAGGCGCGCTGCAAAATGGAATCATTTTGCAGCGTGCTTTTTCATATGCTGAATCGGAATGGTAAGTAAGGGGGGAAAAGGGCATGCAGGCGTTTATCGAAGGCTTTTATCGGGTAAACGGGGCGGTCAGCGCATTCGTTTGGGGACTGCCGATGCTGGCTTTGTTTCTGGGAACGGGCATCTATTTCACCATTTGCACCCGCGGGCTGCAGCTGCGGCGGCTGGGGGAGATTCTGCGCTCCCCCTTTTGCCGCAGCAGGGAGGAGGGCGGCCTCTCCGCCTTTTCCGCTGTTTCGGGGGCGCTGGCCGGAACGCTGGGCATCGGCAATATCATCGGCGTGGCGGGGGCGCTGCTGCTGGGCGGGCCGGGGACCGTTTTCTGGATGGTGGTGAGCGCGCTTTTGTGCATGGCGGTGAAGTTTGCTGAAACGGTGCTGGCCATGCGCTACCGGACGAAAAATGAAAGCGGGGAAACGGTAGGCGGGCCGATGTACTATATGCAGGCCGGGCTGGGGCTGCCGGGGATGGCCGCTGTTTTTTGCCTTCTGTGCATCGCCTCCGCGCTTTTTGGAACGGGCAATGTCACCCAGATTGCCACCGCTGCGGATGCGGTGGAGAGTGTTTTCCGGATAGATGGGCTATGGGCGAGCGCGGCCTGCGTGCTCCTCATCGCGGGGATGACCGGCGGTAGCATCAAACGGCTCGGCAGGGCTTTTTCGCTGCTGACCCCGCTGATGTCGCTGGCCTTTATGGCCGCCGCCTTTGCGGTCATCCTTAAAAATCCTGCCCGACTGGGGCCGGCCTTTTTTTCCATTCTCCGCAATGCCTGCTCATTCCGCGCCGCGGCCGGAGGCGCCGGCGCCTACACCATGCTGACAGCGATGAAATATGGCATTGCGCGCGGCGTTTTCTCCAATGAGGCGGGCATGGGCTCTTCTCCGATTATTCATGCCGCCTCCGGAAATACGCCGGTGCGCCAGGGGATGTGCGGCGCGTTTGAGGTGTTTTTTGATACGGCGGTAATGGCCGTTTTAACGGCGCTCGCTATTTTGTGCAGCGGCGCTTCGATGGATGCGAAAAATGGCATGGAGCTGATAGTGGCCGCCTTTTCCTGTGTCTTCGGCCGCTATTCCGGGGCGGCGCTTTCGCTGATGCTGATGGTGTTTGCGGTTTCGAGCGTTCCCTGCTGGTATTTTTACGGGGAGCGCTGCGTGGAATACCTGACGGGACGCGGCCGCGCCCATACAGATGCCCGCGCCTTTCGGCGGGCCTACCGCTCCGCCTTTTTTCTGCTGATGTTTTTCTGCCCGCGCATGCGCCTCGAGGGCCTCTGGCAGCTGGCGGATACCCTCAACGGCCTGATGGCGGTTCCCAATCTCATCGCCGTCTGCATGCTTTCCCGCGAGGTGGCGGGAGAGGCGGAGGAATACTGGGAAAAGGAGGGAAGCAGAAAAAGAAGATTAAAAATTGTTAGCACTCGATAAATCAGAGTGCTAAAATTAACGGTTTGATAAACTTTTATCCGTATATTTGAAATATCCGGCTCTTATAATAAGAATTGTTCCAAGAGGGAACAGACCGGCGGGAAGGCGCCGGGATGAAAAATAAACAAGCCGATTTTTATAAGGAGGTTTTTATCATGTTGGATTTAATGCCCTGGGGCCGCGATGAGAGAAGACTTTGGAATGCGTTTGATAATTTCAGCCAGGAATTTTTCCGCGGAATGGATCAGACGGCGCTCGATTTTAAGACCGATGTCATCGACCAAGGGGCCAGCTTCCTGCTGCAGGCCGAGCTGCCCGGCTTTAAGAAGGAGGATATTCAGATCGGGCTTGACGGCGACCGGTTGACGGTGCACGCTTCGCACAGCGAGGAAAAGGAGGAGAAGCAGGAGAATGCGCAGGAGGGTTCGGTGCGCTATATCCGCCGCGAGCGCCGCTACGGCAGCTTTGCCCGCAGCTTTGATGTTTCCGGCATCGACACCGCGAAGATTGACGCGAAGTATGAAAACGGCGTTTTGGAGTTGACCCTGCCGAAAAAGGGCAAGGAGGTTCCCGAGAGCCGCCAGATTGCGATTCAGTAATCTCTGGCAAAGGAAAAACAGGGCGTGCGCTTTTTCGCACGCCCTGCCGGTTTTTCAGGGAAGGCCGGGAGATGGGAATTTTTCCCCATCTCCCGGCCGCCTTTGTGGATAACTCAGATATCGCAGATGTTGACAATTTCGATATCCTTGAGCGAATGGCGCTTTTTGAGCGAATTGGTCATGGCGTTTGCGGTATCAAGCGAGGTGAAGCAGGCGATGGCCCGCTCCACCGCCTTGCGGCGCATCTGCACCGAGTGGCGGGCGGGCATGCGGCCTTTGGCCGAGGTGGAGATGACATAATCGATTTTTCCGGAATTAAAGAGGGTCATGATGTTCGGCTCCGGTTCCTCGATTTTGCGCACCACATTCGCAGCCACCATGTGCTTGTTGAGCTCGTGTGCCGTTCCGCTGGTCGCATAGATATCAAAGCCCATGCCGTCAAACTTGGCGGCGATGGGGAGCACCTCCTGCTTGTCGCTGTCGCGCACGGTGATGAGCACCCCGCCGGTGCGCACCATATTGTAGCCGGCGGCGGTGAGCCCCTTATAGAGCGCCTCCTCAAAGGTGTGGGCAATGCCGAGCACCTCGCCAGTCGATTTCATCTCGGGGCCTAAGTGGGTGTCTACATCGTGCAGCTTTTCAAAGCTGAAGACCGGCACCTTGACGGCGATATAGTCAGCGTTTTTATAGAGCCCGGTGCCATAGCCCAGATCGACCAGCCGCTCGCCGAGCATAATCCGGGTGGCGATATCCACCATCGGCACGCCGGTGACCTTGCTGATGTAGGGTACTGTGCGCGAGGAGCGCGGGTTCACCTCGATGACATAGACCTCGTTTTCATAAACGACATACTGTACGTTGACAAGCCCCTTTACGTCAAGCGCCCGCGCCAGCCTGCCGGTATAGTCGATAATCGTCTGCCGGGTCTTTTCGCTCAGATTCTGATCGGGATAGACCGAGATCGAGTCGCCCGAATGCACGCCCGCGCGCTCGATATGCTCCATAATACCGGGGATGAGGAAATCGTGCCCGTCGCAGAGGGCATCCACCTCCACCTCGGTGCCCATCAGGTATTTATCAATCAGGATGGGGTTCTCCATCGAGTTATGGGCGAGGATGACCGCCATATACTCTTCAATATCCTTATCGTTGTGGGCAATAATCATATTCTGGCCGCCGAGCACATAGGAGGGGCGCATCAGTACCGGGTAGCCGAGGTCCTGCGCCGCTTTGAGCGCCTCGGGCAGGGTGAAAACGGTGTGGCCCGCCGGACGCGGGATGCCGCACTTGCCGAGCAGCCCATCAAAGCGCTCGCGGTCTTCGGCGCGGTCGATGCTGTCATAGCCGGTGCCGAGGATGGGCACCCCTTTTTTGTCGAGATATTTGGCGAGCTTGATCGCCGTCTGCCCGCCGAACTGGATGACCACCCCATCCGGCTTTTCGGTCTCGAGAATCGAGTCGACATCCTCCGCGGTCAGTGGGTCGAAATAGAGGCGGTCGGCGGTGTCAAAGTCGGTGGAAACGGTCTCCGGATTGTTGTTGACGATGACCGCCTCGCAGCCGGCCGCCTTGAGCGCCCAGACGCAGTGCACCGAGCAGTAGTCAAACTCGATTCCCTGCCCGATGCGGATGGGGCCGGAGCCGAAAACCATCACCTTTTTGCGGGAGCTGCCCTTGTGCTGCAGAAATTCGGCGGCCTCGTTTTCCTCATCGAAGGTGGAGTAAAAATAGGGGGTCTCGGCCGGGTATTCGGCCGCACAGGTATCCACCATTTTATAGGAGGCATGGCGGGGGTGAGCAATCTCCTGCCCGGACAGGCGGCGGATGGTGCTGTCGAGGAAACCGAGCTTTTTGGCGGCGAGATAGAGTTCATCGCTGAGCGGCTCGTTTTCGAGCGCCCTTTCCATCTCGATGAGGTGCAGAAGCTTGCCTAAAAACAGCCGGTCAATTTTGGTAATATCAAAAATCTCATCCACCGTTATCCCGGTTTTCAGCGCCGCATAGACAACAAACAGCCGCTCATCATCGCACTCGTGCAGCAGCTCCCGTAGCTGTTCGGCGCTTTTATCCTGCAGCTTCGGCAGGTTCATCGTATCGAGCCCGAGCTCGATGCCGCGCACCGCCTTCATCAGAGCGCTCTCGAAGGAGGGGGCGATGCTCATTACCTCGCCGGTCGCCTTCATCTGGGTGCCGAGGGTGCGTTTGGCATAGACAAATTTATCAAACGGCCACTTGGGGAATTTGAGAACGGTGTAGTCGACCGCCGGCTCAAAGCAGGCATAGGTGCTGCCGGTGACCTTGTTGACAATCTCATCGAGCGTATAGCCGATGGCGATCTTGGTCGCCACCTTGGCAATCGGGTAGCCGGTCGCCTTCGAAGCGAGGGCGGAGGAACGGCTGACCCGGGGATTGACCTCGATAACGGCATATTCGAGCGAATCGGGGTGCAGCGCGAACTGAACGTTGCAGCCGCCCTCGACATCGAGCTCCTCAACGATTTCGAGCGCGGCGGTGCGCAGCATTCCCATCTCCTTCGGGGAGAGGGACATGGCCGGAGCGACGACGATGCTGTCCCCAGTGTGGACGCCGACCGGATCGACATTCTCCATCGAGCAGACGGTGATGGCGTTGCCCTTCCGGTCGCGGATGACCTCAAATTCAATCTCCTTCCAGCCGGAGATGCACTTTTCAATCAGCACCTGGGTGATGGGAGAGAGGCGAAGGCCGCCCTGCGCAATCTCCTCGAGCGCGTTTTCATCCTCCGCGATGCCGCCGCCGCTGCCGCCCATCGTAAAGGCGGGGCGAACGATGACCGGATAGCCGATTTCCCCTGCGAAGGCGAGCGCACCCTCCACCGTATTGACCACCTTGGAGGGGATGCAGGGCTGGTTTATCTTCTGCATGGTGTCCTTAAACATCTGCCGGTCCTCGGCCTTATCGATGGTATCCGGTTTGGAGCCTAAAAGCTTCATGTTGTTCCAGGCGAGAAAGCCCTCCTTGGCGAGCTGCATCGAGATGGTGAGCCCCGTCTGTCCGCCGAGGTTGGAGAGAACGCTGTCCGGCTTTTCCACCTCGATAATGCGCTTGACCATTTCGAGGTTCAGCGGCTCGATATAGATTTTATCGGCCATCGCCTTGTCGGTCATAATAGTGGCGGGGTTGGAGTTAATGAGCACCACCTCGAGCCCCTCTTCCTTGAGGGCGCGGCAGGCCTGCGTTCCCGCATAGTCAAATTCTGCCGCCTGCCCGATGACAATCGGGCCGGAGCCGATTACCAGGACTTTTTTGATATCGTCGCGTAATGGCATATTGAACCTCCATCTTATACAACAGGTAGATTTCCTTCTGGCGCACAGGCATCTTTTAAAGCATTTTTATAAACTCCCGGAACAGGTCGCCGGTGTTCATCCGCCCGCGCTCATAGGCGGGGATAAACTGCACCGAGAGGGCGCTTTTATAGCGGATACCCTCGCAGCTGCCGTCTGCCGCATGGGTGAAAGCGACTTCCCCCTCGGCGGCCTTTTCTACATAAAGCCGGTGGTTCTGGGTGGTGATGAGGGTGCGCCCGCTCTTTTTGTCGGTCGCCGGGATGTTTGAACCGCGGTGGCCATGGCGAAGCACGGCGAGCGACCCGCCGAGCGCCTGGGCAAGCAGCAGATGGGAAAGCCCGACGGCGAAGATGGGGTTGCCCGCCCGGTAGAGCTCCCTTAAGGCGGGAAGCTGTTCGCTGAAACAGTCCGGCTCCTCCGGCCCTCCCGAAAGGATAACTGCCCCCTCCGTTCTGACCTTCCCCAGCTCGCAGAAGGGCAGAACGGTGAGCGAAAAGCCTGCCTCGGCGAGCGATTCCAAAAAGGAGCGCTTGCAGCCGAAATCGAAAAGGGTTGCCGTGAGCTGGGGATTTGCCGGCGAAATAGTATACTTTTTGTTGAAAATATAATCATTTATACGATTTTTGAGGGAGAAGGCGCGAATTTTTTCGATGGCCGCGGGCACGTTCGGTTCGGTCTGGGTAATGAGGCAGCCAAGCTCCCCCCCGTCGCGCACCGAGCGCACCAGCGCGCGGGTGTCAATCCCGCCGAGGCCGGGGATGCCCTTTTCGCGCAGATAGCGGTCAATATCCCCGGTGCAGAGAAAGTTGGAGGGCGCTTCACACCATTCGCGTACGATAAAGCCAGCCGCTGCCGGATGGGAGGACTCATCCCCCCCGTCGTTTATGCCATAGTTCCCCGCGCAGGGGAAGGCCTCGATGATGACCTGGCCGAGGCTCTCCGGGTCGGTGAGAAGCTGCTGGTAACCGACGCAGGCGGTGTTGAAGACCAGCCGGCCGGCTGCCTCCACCGGCGCGCCGAACGCCTCGCCCTTGAAAACGCGCCCATCCTCCAGCACCAGCCAGGCGGGCTTTTTTTGCGGCAGATATGCCATAATAACCTCCATTTCTTGCCGGGCGGGCGCCCGGCAGGCATCCGTTATAGGAAAAGCATCTTTAAAATCTGCGGCAGCGATTGCCGCAGAAGCGGCTTCGTTTTATTTTTGCAGGTAGCGCGCAGCGCTTATCGGTTAAAAGAGTACCGCGGATTTTTATGGGACACCCTCTGGCCACTCATAAAAGGGACCGCCCGTTAGCTCAGGCGGATTTCCGGAATGGCCGCCGCAATCGCATCGCGCATGCGCAGCGCCTCCCGCCGGGCTGCGCATGCAAAGTCCCGCTCATCGCAGTTTTCCTTCTGCCAGGCGGTGAGGATGGCACGGGAGGAGTTGACGATGGCGCCGAGTCCCCGGCTGTCAAACGCGCCGGCAACGCTCTGCGCGCTCCCGCCCTGCGCGCCATAGCCCGGGACGAGGAAGAAGGTGTGCGGCAGCGCCCGGCGCAGCTCAGAAAGCTGCTCGGGATAGGTGGCGCCCACCACCGCGCCGACAGCGGAATAGCCATAGTCCCCCATCGAATCCGCACCCCATTTTTCGCAGAGCCCGCCCATTTTCCGGTAAATGGGCTGCCCGTCTGAAAGCTTGTCCTGCAGCTCGCCAGAGGAGGGATTGGAGGTTTTGGCCAGCACGAAAATCCCCCGGTCGCGCTCTTTGCAGATATTCAGCAGCGGCTCAATCCCGTCCGTCCCCAGATAGCCGTTGACGGTGAGCGCATCTGCCCCGAAGGCCTCCCGCTTTTGGCCCGCTATCTCGGTTTCGCCGAGATAGGCGCGCGCATAGGCCCCCATCGTGCTGCCGATATCGTTGCGCTTGCAGTCGGCGATAACAAACAGTCCCTTTTCTTTAGCATAGCGGATGGTAGCCTTTAGCGCCCGCACTCCCTGCCAGCCGAACGCCTCATAGTAGGCCGACTGGGGCTTGACCGCCGGGATGATATCATAAAGCGCATCGATAAGCCGCCGGTTAAATTCTATGAACGCCTCGGCGGCCCCCTCAAAGGGATCCTCAAATTCGGCCAGCATCGGCTCGAGGATAAAGGGGGGAATCATGGCGAGGGTGGGGTCCAGGCCGACGACAGAGGGGTTTTTCGTTTGGGCGATCGCTGAAATCAGGCGGTCAAATGACATGCTACCATTCCTTTCTGTATATAGGTCTTTTGTTTTTACACATTTTCTTCATCCCGCTGATAGACCACCCGCCCGCCGCAGAGGGTCAGCAGGCAGGGGCCGAAAAAGCTTTTGCCGATGAAGGGGGAATTGCGCGCTTTTGAACGAAAGCGCTCTGCCCGCACGGTATAGCGGCGCTCCAAATCGAATACCGCCACATCGGCCGGGGAGCCGGGCATGAGTGAGCCGCCGGGAATGCCCAGAATGCGCGCGGGGGAAAGGCTCATCAGCTCGACGAGCCGCTCGAGCGAAAGGATGCCGCCGCGCACGAGCAGCGTATAGGCTGCCATAAAGGAGGTTTCCAGCCCGATGATGCCGTTGGGCGCATGCAGAAAGTCCGCCTTCTCCTGCGGGGAGTGGGGCGCATGGTCGGTGGCGATCGCATCGAGCGTGCCATCCCGAAGCCCTTCGATGATGGCCAGGCGGTCGCTCTCCTCCCGCAGCGGCGGGTTCATCCGGAAATTGGCGTCGCGGGAGAGGAGCACTTCATCGGTCAGCGAGAAATAGTGCGGTCCCGTTTCGCCGCTCACTGGAATGCCCTGCGCCTTTGCGCGGCGCAGCAGCTCGACCGCGCCCGCGGTTGAGACATGAGCGATATGGATATGCTGCCCGGTCTTTTGCGCGCAGGCAATCTCCCGGGCGGTGCTCTCATCCTCGCTGCGCCGGTCCATTCCCTTAACGCCGAGCGCCTCGGAGACCTTTCCCTTATGAAGAATGCCGCCGTCGATAATTTTTAAATCCTCGCAGTGGCTGATAGTCAGCAGCCCGGCCTTTGCCGCCGCCAGCACGCCCTTTTCCAGCAGGGCGCCATCCTCCACCGGGCGCCCGTCATCGCTGACGGCGACCGCTCCGGCCTGCCGCAGGGCGGGGTAGTCGCTCTGCTGCTTCCCGGCAAGCCCCCGGGAGAAGGCGGCGCAGGGGTAAACCCGGGCGCTGCCCCATTTTGCCCGTTCGCGAATGGCAGCGATAATCTCCGGGCTGTCCGCCGCGGGGGTGGTGTTCGGCATACAGCAGACACTCGTTATTCCGCCTGCGGCGGCTGCCGCCGTCCCGGTGATGATATCCTCCTTGTGGGTCTGGCCCGGCTCCCGCAGGTGCACGTGCATATCGATGAGCCCCGGCGCAACCAGCTTGCCGTCCGCATGATAGACAAGGTCGGCCGCCGCGCAGATGTGAGAGTCAAGGCCGGCGATAACGCCGTTTTCAATGAGCAGGTCGGCCTCTCCCGAGAAACCGGAGGCAGGGTCGACAACCCGTCCGTTTTGAATCAGAATGCGCAAAAGCTTTTCTTCCTTTCTGTTTTCCAGCCCGCCTGATCGGGCATTTTCAGTCGTTCTGGCAGATGGCGACATAGTCCTCCCCATCGCACTCGCGCAGATGTACCTGCACCGTTTCCTCATTCGAGGTGGGGAGGTTTTTCCCGACAAAATCCGGACGGATGGGCAGCTCCCGGTGCCCCCGGTCGACCAGCGCCGCCAGCTGGATGCACTGCGGCCGGCCGCGCGCCATCAGCGCGTCGATAGCAGCGCGCACCGTGCGTCCGGTGTGCAGAACATCGTCCACAAGCACCACCCGCCTGCCTTTTACGGGGAAGAGGATTTTGGAGAAATCGTCTGCCGCCGCATCCCCCGTCCGGTCATCGCGAAAGGGGGTGATATCCAGTTCTCCCACCGGTACCTGCATCCCCTCCACCTGGCCGATCCTTTCGGCAATGCGCCGGGCCAGAAATACGCCGCGCGTCCGGACGCCGATAAGGACCAGCTCCTCGGCCCCATGGTTTCGTTCGATAATTTCATAGCCGATGCGCGCGACTGCGCGGCCGAGCGCCTGCTCATCCAGCACCCGGTTCTTTTCGGTGGACACCTGCAGCCCCTCCTTTTAAAAAATTCATTCTTTTGAAAATTATCAGAAAGATTGGGAAAAATAAAAAATCAGACCGTCTCTCCCGCGTAACCGGAAAGACAGCCTGAGTGTGGAGAAGGGCAAAGGAAAATCCGCACAAAATCCCACTTTTCGCCTTTTACTGTCTTGCCGGTCTCACAGGACCCGCTTAAAGCTCAGCATTTCTTTTTATCAGTATACAGGTTTTTAAGACGCAAGTAAAGAGGGTTTTTCCATCATTTTTAGGACAATTTATTGCACTAATAGATTGACAATCGGGATTCCCGGGTGTATAATCGGAACATCTTAACAAGTGACATCTTAAAAATTTAGTCAAAAGGAATACATTTGTTAAACGATGAAGTGTTCTTGTGCAGAGGACAAATGACGGCCACTTTGCCGCTATATACGGAAAAATGGCCGTCAATATGGGTATATTCACCAGTTGATAAAGGTATACTTTTTGTAATTTTGACACACTCCTATTCTTTTTAACCAGCGATATCGGAAAACAGGCTTTGCCTGGTTCCCATACATTGCGGAAGCTTCCCCGCTGAAAAAAGCAAAAAATGCAAGGGGAAATTTCCGCCAGATTTTCAAGGAGGACAAAAACGATGAAGAGATTCTTCGCAGCCCTTGCGGCCCTTTCGCTGACCCTGTCGATGGCCGCCTGCGGCAACAACAGCTCTGCCCCGAGCGCATCTTCTGGCGCGGATTCTTCTGCTCCGGCTTCCAGCGCAGCTGATTCCAGCGCGCCCAGTGAAGCAAGCAGCGCTCCCGCCGCTCAGGGCACCGGCCTTTATCCCGGCACCCCGGATGCGGACATGATCACCATTAACCTGGGCAGCGAGCCGCCGGATATGAGCACCCTCACCACCGACACCACCGGCTCCTTCAACGTTCTGCGTCATACGATGGTCGGCCTGACCGCGCTTGATGAGAACGATGCTCCGGTTCCCGCCATTGCGGAGAGCTGGGAGTCTGCCCCGAACGATGCGGGCGTGCCGAACATGAAATGGACCTTCCATCTGAGCAAGGACTACACTTGGAATGTCAGCGGCGCGGAGTATGCCCAGTATGTTGGCAAGCCTGTTACCGCGCAGGACTTCATCTATGCCTGGACCCAGGTGCTGACCCCCGCCACCGGCGCTCAGTACAGCTACATGGGCTTCATCTTCAAAAATGGCGAGAAGTTCTTCAACGGCGAGTGCGGTATTGAGGAGGTCGGCTTTAAGGCCATTGATGACTACACCCTCGAAATCGAGCTGGAGAACCCGCTGGCCTACCTGCTCAGCCAGATGGCCTTTGCCACCTTCTGCCCGGTCAACCAGGAGATCTATGAGGCGGTCGGCGAGGACAAGTATAACCGCGATGCGGCCAGCATGTTCTGCAACGGCCCGTATATCATGACCGACTGGATTCACAACGACAGCCTTGTTCTCGCGAAGAACGAGAGCTATCCGAAGGCTGCTGACATCAAGACCCCGAAGGTCAAGATGCTGATGATCACCGACTCGAATACCGCTCTCAACGCCTTCCGCGCGGGCGAGCTTGACATGATTGGCCTCTCCGGCGAGCAGGCGATGATTCTGGAGGCCGAGGGCCAGCCCCTTTCCACCTATGCGGACGGCAGCGTTTGGTACTTCCAGTTCCACACCATCCTCAAGGGCCTCGACAACGCCAAAATCCGCAAGGCGCTGACGATGGCGAACGATACCGACGTCTTCATCAAGAACATTCTGCAGGATCAGAGCGTTCCCGCCTACTATTTCTCCAGCTCTTCGCTCAACGGTGTCAACGGCTTCTTCGTTGACCGCCTGCCGAACGAGGGCATCTCCTTCGGGTTTGATAAGGATGCCGCCAAGGCGCTGCTCGATGAGGGCCTCGCGGAAGCCGGCATGACTCTTGATGAGTTTAATGCCCTCGGCTACTCCATCCTCACCGATGATACCGATACCGCCCTGAAGAATGCACAGTACTTCCAGGAGCAGTGGAAGCAGAACCTCGGTGTAGAGATTCAGATTAAGCAGATGACCTATAAGGACCGCGTGGCGGCCACCCATGCCAAGGACTATGACATTTCCCTGTTCGGCTGGGGCCCCGACTACAACGATCCGATGACCTTCCTTGACCTGTGGGTTACCAAGGGCACCAACAACGACAGCGAATACAGCAACCCCGCTTATGATGAGCTTATCAACCAGGCGCGCGCCGAGGCCGATCCGGCCACCCGCGAGGGCTACTTCGTTGAGTGCGAGAAGATTCTCAATCAGGATATGCCCTGCGGCCCGATCTACACCCGCATGCGCTTCTATGTGTGCAGCGACAAGCTCACTGGCATGACCCGCACCACCTTCCAGGATATCAACTGCAACACCGCCAGCATCGCCGGCTAAGACCGCACGAGCGGCTTCTGAAAAGTTCCTCTGAGCAGGCCGCTTCCCCCCAATAGCGGGGGGAGCGGCCCGCTTTTATGTTAAATTTATAGCGGATTTTGGCGATTTGAGCCAGATTAAACAATATCCACTGCGTTTTTTTGTCACTGGCAGCGGAGCGGATATTGTTTAGCGCTTGCAGCAGGGGCTGGATGCCGCATCCCATTTTTTCAGGGGACATGCCCTTCCCCTGCGTTTGGGGGAAGGAAAACACCTCAGGCAGGAGCTTTTGCGAGCGCGGTCCGCATTTTATCTGTCTGTAATGTCCGTCGGGATTAGAAAGACCTAAGGAAAGGAGCGTCACAATGTGGCCAAGTATGTACTGAAACGAGTGCTCTATTCGGTGCTCACCATTCTGTTCCTCATTGCCATCACCTTTGTGATGATGCAGCTGCTTCCGGGCAGCCCGTTTGTGGGGGACAAGGCGGTCGATCCGCTGGTAGTCGAAGCGCTTAACGCCAAATACGGGCTTGACAAGCCGGTCTTTGAGCAGTTTGTGCGCTATATGGCGAATGTGCTGCGGGGAGACCTCGGCACCGATCTGGAGACCAAGCGCCCCATCGTTCAAACGATTATGGAGTCCTTCCCCTATTCCTTCGAGCTGGGGCTGCGCGCGCTGATTTTTGCCGCCATCATGGGGGTGCTGCTCGGCGTTGTCGCGGCCGTGAAGCATGGGACCAAGTGGGATACCATTACCATGCTCATCGCGCTCATCGGCATTTCGGTGCCCTCGTTCATCATGGGCGCGCTGCTGCAGTATTTCCTCGGCCTCAGGCTTTTCCAGTGGACGGGGATGCGTATCTTCCCCATCATGGGCTGGAACACGGCGGCCAGCAAGCTTTTGCCGAGCTTCGCCCTTTCCTTCGGCTCGCTGGCCTCTATCAGCCGCATCATGCGCACGAGCATGATGGATGTGATGTCCAGCGATTATATTAAGACCGCCAAGGCCAAGGGCCTTGGCCGCGCGAAGATCGTCATGAAGCATGCGGTGAGAAATGCCATTCTCCCGGTCGTAACGCTCCTTGGCCCGCAGGCGGCAGCGCTTCTCACCGGCGCCTTCGTTGTGGAGAACATCTTCTCGGTGCCGGGCATGGGCCGCTATTTTGTTATTGGCGTGCAGAGCAGAAACTATCCGCTCATTGCGGGCACCACCCTCTTTTATGGCGCCTTTCTGGTGGTCGCGAACCTGGTGGTCGACCTTCTCTATGGGGTCATCGATCCGCGCGTGAAGCTGACGGGCGGAAAAGAATAAACGGAAAGGAACGGTGAAAAAAATGGCCAAAGAGAAAGCGGTTCCCGCGGCCCCTGCAGCTGCAGAGGAAATCTATCAGCCTGCGCCCGGGGATTTCGAAATCGTTGGTGCGGATGCCGGCTCGCGCGAAGCGATTGCCCGCCCCTCACTGAGCTTCTGGAAGGATGCCATGCATCGTCTTTTCCGGAACAAGGCGGCGGTCGTCTGCCTCATTGCGCTGGCGCTCATTATTTTAGGCGCCATCATCTTCCCGATGGTGAGCCCCTATGCCTACTCCGACCAGCATGTCAGCCACACCAATGTAGGCTTCATGTTCCATGACCCGGAGGATGGGCATCTGCACATTTTCGGCACTGACGGGCTCGGGCGCGACATGTGGGTGCGCGTTTGGCAGGGCGCGCGGGCTTCGCTGTTCATCGCCTTCGCGGCAGTGACGGTGAACCTCGTTGTCGGCATGATCTATGGCGGCATCTCCGGCTATTTCGGGGGAATGATCGACAACATTATGATGCGCTTTGTCGAGGTGGTCAACGGTATCCCCTACCTGATGCTTGTTATCCTCTTAATGATGGTCGTGCCGCGCGGCATGGCCTCGCTCATCATCGCCTATGGCCTCGTCGGCTGGACGGGCATGGCCCGCCTGGTGCGCGGGCAGGTCGTCGCTTTGAAGGAGCAGGAATATGTCGTAGCCGCCGAGGCGATGGGAGCGACCTCCTCGCGCATTATCCGCAGCCATCTGCTGCCGAACACCCTGTCGGTCATCATCGTCAACATTACGCTGGCGATACCGAGCGTCATCTTTTCAGAGGCGTTCCTCTCCTTTGTCGGCATCGGGCTGCCGCCACCCATGCCCTCTTGGGGCGTGCTGGCCAACGAGGGACAGAAGGTGTTTCAGATGTACCCTTCGCAGATTATCGTCCCCTCGATTTTTATCTGCATTACCATGCTCGCCTTTAACCTGTTGGGCGATGCGCTGCGCGATTCATTCGACCCGAAGCTGAGGAGGTAGACAGATGAAGGATATATTAACCATTGAGGACCTGCATGTCTCCTTCGATACCTATGCGGGCGAGGTGCATGCGGTGCGCGGCGTCAGCCTGACGGTGGGCGAGGGCGAGGTTCTGGCCATCGTCGGCGAAAGCGGCTGCGGAAAGTCGGTCACCGCGCAGACGATTATGAAATTAAATCCCATGCCGCCTGCCCGTATCAAGCAGGGGAAGATTGATCTGTGCGGCGTCGATATCGTCGGGGCCGATGAAAAGAAGATGCAGGAGGTGCGCGGCGGCCTCGTCAGTATGATTTTCCAGGACCCGATGACCAGCTTGAACCCGACGATGCGCATCGGCAAGCAGATCACCGAGGCCATTCAGAACCACCGCAAGCTTTCTAACGAGCAGGCGGCGAAGGAGGCCATCCGCCTGCTGGAG
Organism: Provencibacterium sp.; assembly: GCA_022792175.1. Classification (GTDB taxonomy): domain Bacteria; phylum Bacillota; class Clostridia; order Oscillospirales; family Ruminococcaceae; genus Harryflintia. Next base: position 82,965 of record JAAWAN010000009.1, on the reverse strand, counting down.
ATGGTGCGCATCCCCAATGCGGCCGAGCGCGCCAAAGAGTATCCCCACCAGTTTTCTGGCGGCATGCGCCAGCGCGTTATGATTGCTATGGCCCTTTCCTGCCAGCCCAAGCTGCTGATTGCCGATGAGCCGACCACCGCGCTCGATGTGACCATTCAGGCGCAGATTATGGAGCTGATGGCCGAACTGCGCCGCGAGACGGGTACCGCTATTATCCTGATTACCCATGACCTCGGCGTTGTCGCCAACCTGGCTGACCGGGTGGCGGTCATGTATGCGGGCAAGATTGTGGAGATGGGCACGGCGCGCGATATCTTCTATGGCCCCTCGCACCCTTATACCGAGGCGCTGCTTAAAAGCCTGCCGACGATTGATACCTCCCGCGAGGCGGACCTTGTCAGCATTGCGGGCACGCCGCCCGATCTGTTTGCCCCGCCGCCCGGCTGCGGCTTTGCCAGCCGGTGCGACAAGTGCATGAAGCTCTGCAAACAGCACCAGCCGCCCATCTATCAGGTGGGGGAGGGGCATATCTCTGCCTGCTGGCGGCAGCACCCCGACTTTAACCGCGCGGAAAAATCGGGAAAGGAGGCGGGCTAAATGGCGAAGGAAAAGCTGATAGAGATTGACAGCCTCTGCAAATATTTCCATGTCGGACGCGGGCTGGAGCTCAAGGCGGTCAACAATGTGACGATTGATATCTATAAGGGCGAAACGCTCGGCGTTGTCGGCGAGAGCGGCTGCGGCAAATCGACGCTCGGGCGCACCTGCATCGGCATCTACCGGCCGACGAGCGGCACCATCACCTATAAGGGCCAGAAGCTGGATATGCACAGCCGCCGCGACCGCTTCCAGTTTGCGAAAAAGGCTCAGATTATTTTCCAGGATCCCTATGCCTCACTTGACCCCCGCATGACCGTCGGCAGCATCATCAGTGAGGGAATGGAAATCCATAAAATGTATGATAAGCAGAAGCGGCAGGAGCGGGTTTATGAGCTGCTTTCAACCGTCGGGCTCAACCGGGAGCATGCTAACCGCTTTCCGCACGAGTTTTCCGGCGGGCAGCGGCAACGCATCGGCATTGCGCGTGCGCTCGCCATCGAACCGGAATTCATCGTTTGCGATGAGCCGATAAGCGCCCTGGACGTCTCCATTCAGAGCCAGATTATTAACCTTCTGCGCGGGCTGCAGAAGCAGCTGGGGCTCACCTATATGTTTATCGCACACGACCTGAACATCGTTAAATACATCTCTGATCGCATCGCTGTCATGTATCTCGGCAATCTCGTTGAGGTGGCCGACAGTGATGAGATTTATGCCCATACGCTGCACCCCTACAGCCAGGCGCTGCTGGCGTCGGTTCCCATCCCTGATCCGGACAAGGAACAGGAGAAGGATGCACAGGTGCTTTCCGGAGATGTTCCGAGCCCTATCAATCCGCCCCCCGGCTGTAATTTTGCCGGACGCTGCCCGCATGCCTGCGACCTCTGCCGTCAGAAGACGCCCGAGCTGCGCGAGCTGCGGCCGGGCCATCTGGTGGCTTGTCATCTGGCAAAAGGGGAATAAATACAGAAAAAATCAAATCTCCTTTACAGGGTGTCCCTTGCTCTGTAAAGGAGATTTTAAATGGATGTAAGGAGGTATGGCCGTATGTTTGCACAGCATCTGGCTCTGGCCGTTGATATGTACGGCTGCCCCAATCGGTGTAAGCATTGCTGGTTAGGACATATGCCCAATCGGACTATGGAGGAGAAGGCCGATATCTGGTTGGTGAATTATTTCAAGAACCACTTTCAGACGGTTGTCTTCTACAGCTGGCTGCGAGAACCGGATTTTTGCGACAGCTATAGCAGGCGCTGGGCAAGAGACAACGAGATCAGCGTGGGCGCGAAGCCGAAACGGTTTGAGCTGGCCAGCTTCTGGCGGCTGGTTCGAGATCCTGACTACGTCAAGTTTTTGAAGGAAACAGATGTCAAGCGGGTTCAGTTGACGCTGTTTGGCCTGGAAAGGCTGACCGATCAATACACGGGCCGGAAGGGAGCTTTCCGGGAGGTTTTGAGCGCCACGGAGATTTTGCTGGAGCACCAGATTGCACCCCGGTGGCAGGTGTTCCTTACCGAGGAAAATAGGGAAGAGGCTGCCGGCCTGCTAAAGCTGAGCAAGACGCTGGGACTGGAACGGCGGTGCCAGTCCTTCGGTGAAGAATTCAAGTTTTTCGTCCATGAAGGCAGCTGCGATGGTGAAAATCGAAAATTGTATCCTGTCCGCATTGAAAAGAGCCATATTCCAGAGGAACTGGTTGCGTACTATTGGCAATACGACCAGCTCTTGACGGAAGCGGAATGCTGTGAAAAACTGCAGGGAAGCACAGAACATGAGATTCCCCATAATACGGATCAGATAGTCCTGAATATTTCCAACACATTTGATGCCTATTTTAACTTCACCCATATGACCTCTGCCTGGAGGATTGGAAACCTGAAATCATCTCCCCAGGAGGAGATGATTCGCCGGATTGTAGAAGAGGACATCCCTGCGCTGGAGCTGGCCCGCCAGATTACATTAGGTGAACTCGTGAAATGTTACGGCGATGCGATGTCAGGAAAGGCCTTTACGCTTGGAGATTATCGGGCGTATCTGCTCAACAGGTATCTGGAAGATCGGTTGAAAGGATAAATTCTGCTCTATTGGGAGATTCCTTTTGGATGAAATCCTCCCTGGCAAAAGGAGGATAGAAGAAAATACCTTTCTAAGCTTTTGGGGCAAAGATCGTATCCCAAATTTCGTGCTGTCCGCGCGAAACCGCTGCTTTTCCGGTTTCTGCAAGCCGGAGGCAGTCTGTTCTATTTTGCAACGCGTCTTTTTAAAAGGGAGGTAAACCATGGGATAGGCGCGGGAAGGGAGGGATAGGCCAGGGCGGGATGCCGGTCTAAGAGGAGGACGGTTGGCCAGCACTTGTGGCAGGGATAAAAGAGGCGGCAATGTGGAAGACGCCTTACTTAGGGAAACAGATTTTAGGTCCTTTAGAAAAGCAATAAAAAGCGGCCGTCCTGCTAAGGACGGCCGCTGAAAATACCAACCAGTTTTAGTTGCAGAGGGTCTTCTCGGTCTCTTTGTCGAAGACGTGAATCTTGTTGACATCGATAGCAATCTTGATCTTGTCGCCGTTCTTCGCGGTGGAACGCGGATCGACGCGGGCGGTCATCGAAACACCGGCGCAGGTCAGATAGAGGTAGGTCTCAGCGCCCATCATTTCGGTGACTTCAACGTCTGCATCAACGATACCGGTGGTAGCAGCAGAGAGGAACATCTCCTCATCATGCAGCGCTTCCGGACGGATGCCGAGGATAACCGGCTTGCCGACATAATCGCGGATGCCGGGGGTATTGGCCTTGCCTTCCGGCAGAATAACGCTGTATTTCTTGCCCTCTTCGCCGAAGCTGACGGCCAGCTTGCCGCCCTCTTCAACCAGCTTCGCATCGATGAAGTTCATCTGCGGGGAGCCAATGAAGCCTGCCACGAACATATTGACCGGCTTGGAGTAGAGGTTCGTCGGGGAATCGACCTGCTGAATAATGCCGTCCTTCATAACAACAATGCGGTCACCCATCGTCATAGCCTCGATCTGGTCATGGGTAACGTAAATGAAGGTGGTACCGAGGCGCTGATGAAGCTTGGTCAGCTCGGTACGCATCTGAGCGCGCAGCTTAGCATCAAGGTTGGAGAGCGGCTCGTCAAGCAGGAAGACCTTCGGCTCACGAACGATAGCACGACCGAGGGCAACACGCTGACGCTGACCACCGGACAGAGCCTTCGGCTTTCTGTCAAGCAGATGTTCAATATCAAGAATGCGGGCAGCCTCTTCAACGCGGCGCTTGATCTCATCCTTCGGAGTCTTGCGCAGCTTCAGGCCGAACGCCATGTTCTCAAAAACAGTCATATGCGGATACAGAGCATAGTTCTGGAACACCATCGCGATATCGCGATCCTTCGGGGCTACATCGTTTACGAGCTTGTCGCCGATGTAAAGCTCGCCTTCGGAGATTTCCTCCAGACCGGCGATCATACGAAGGGTAGTAGACTTACCGCAACCGGAAGGGCCAACGAGGATGATAAACTCCTTATCCGCGATTTCAAGGCAAAAATCAGTGACAGCGGTTACACCGCCTGCATACCTTTTGTAAATGTTACGAAGAGACAGACCAGCCATGTACGAATTCCTCCTGTTAAATAGTTAGAAAGCTTAGGGAAGACTGTCAGTCTCCCTGTTGTTTAGGGGTTCCCTTACATCTAATATGATATCAAATAAGGGGTAAAAGTGCAATTTGCCGAATACCCAAACTTCCTTTTTGCCGTTTATTTAATTTAACTACAAAAAAGACATTATGACCGAAAAGACTACCCGGCCACGGAAGGATTATGCTTTATCCGTTTCAGGCGTGCAGATCAGCTGAATTTCTTCGGCCGTGAGCGCGCGGCATTCGCCTTCTGCCAGGGCTTCATCCAGCGAAAGTCCGCCGATTTTTTCCCGCCGCAGATAGCTTACCCGGCAGCCGAAGGCGGAAAACATCCGCTTAATCTGGTGATACATCCCTTCATGCAGCACCACCCGGGCCTCCAGCGTTTCCCTCTCTGCGCTTAAAAGGGCAAATTCCGCAGGCAGGCAGCGTTCGCCACCGGGCAGAAGCATCCCTTCCGAGAAGGCACGGGCAAAAGCATCCTGGCCGCCGCAGGGCATTCCGCAGGCGCGGACAAAGTAGGTTTTGGGAACATGCCGCTTCGGGGAGAGAATAGCGTGGGCAAAAGCGCCATCGTCGGTAAGCAGCATAAAGCCGACGGTATCTTTATCCAGCCGCCCGGCAGGGAAGAGATTTTTGCGGCGAAGGGAAGGCGGTAGCAGCTCGAGTACGGTGCGCTCGCCGGGCGCGCTGGTCGCGCTGACAAAGCCGGCAGGCTTATTGAGCATCACATAAAGCGGGCCGCAGGTGACCGGCTCCCCCTCCAGCAGCAGCCGGTCGCAGCCGGTATCAATGCGGCTGGTTTCATCGCGAACCGTTTTTCCGTTCACCGAAACGGCGCCGCTGCGGATTTTTTTGCGCAGCTCTGAGCGGCTGATGGCTGTATAGCTGCTGAGCGCCCGGTCAAGCCGGAGCAGCATGGGCTCCCCTCCTTCAGACTTTTGCGGGAAAATGAGAGATGGACTTCTTTTTGAGGAAAAAAGGCCGGCGTGTGAGTTTCACACGCCGGCCAAAGGCAGCCTCAGCTACCTTTGCAGCAAAAAGAGAGCTTACTTTACTTCGACATCCGCGCCGGCATCCTTCAGCTTCTTGGCGATGTCATCCGCATCAGCCTTGGAAACACCGGTCTTTACGGGCTTCGGAGCATTGTCGACAACCTCTTTGGCTTCCTTCAGGCCGAGGCCGGTGACTTCCTTGACCACCTTGATGACGTTCATCTTCGACTCACCGGCGCCGGTGAGGATAACGTCAAACTCGGTCTTCTCTTCAGCAGCGGGAGCAGCGCCGGCAGCGGGGGCGGCGGCAACGGCAACCGGAGCAGCAGCAGAAACACCGAACTCCTCCTCGAGAGCCTTTACCAGCTCGGAGAGCTCCAGAACAGTCAGGGATTTAACGTCTTCAATCATCTTTAAAACTTTCTCAGAAGCCATTGAAATATACCTCCATAAATTTTTTGTTTGGTTTTTTCGGTTTATGCGCTCTGTTTTTCGGCAATCGCGTTGAGGGCAACCGCCAGACCGCGCAGATTGGCGTTAAGCACATTGGCAAAGCCGGAAATCGGCGCATTGAAGCCAGCCAGCACCATGGCGACCAGCTGCTCGCGGCCGGGGAGCTTGGAGAGATCGGCGACCTCCTCGGCAGAGAGGACCTTTCCATCCACAAAGCCGGCTTTCACGTTGAAAATTTTCTTGAGCTTATCGGAATAATTGCAGATGATCTTTGCGGCTGCGACCGGATCCTCGGCACTGATGGCCAGAGCGGTGGTCCCATCCAGAACGTTTGCAAGCTCCTCGAGACCGGCCTCCTTGCTGGCAAAGCGGATCATCGAGTTCTTGTAAACGGCATACTCAATGCCGGCCTCGCGCAGCTCACGGCGCAGTGCGGTATCATCCGCAACGCTGATGCCCTTGTAATCCACGAGGACACCCGCCGTCGCATTTTTCAGCTTTTCAGAGAGGGCGGCAACAATTTCCTTTTTGCTCTGAAGTACTTTTTCACTCGGCATGTGTGTTCATTCACCTCCTGGTGTTAAAATAAACGAAAGGCTCTTTCCGCAGCGCGGAAAGAGCCTGCAAAAAGGCGATTGCCTTTTCATGCATGTTGCTGCTTTCCTCGGCGGGCGGAAAAATTCCCTTTATGGCCAGATGGCCGCCAGCTGTCTGCGGAAATAAGATGAATACCTGACTAGTATAGCAAAAAAGACAGGCACTGTCAAGCATCAGATAAAGCGGGCAGGATTGATGCGCACGCCCGGGCCCATCGTCGTCGCGATGACGCAGCTTCTGACATACTGACCCTTGGCAGCCGCCGGCTTGGCCTTAACGATGGCGCCCATGAGCGTATCAAAGTTTTCCTGCAGCTTCTCGGTGCCGAAGGAGGCCTTGCCGATGGGGCAGTGAATGATATTGGTCTTGTCGAGGCGATACTCGATTTTACCGGCCTTCGCATCGGTAACGGCCTTGCCCACATCCGGGGTAACGGTACCCGCCTTGGGGTTCGGCATCAGCCCGCGCGGGCCGAGGATTTTACCGAGACGGCCGACGATGCCCATCATGTCCGGGGAGGCGATGACCACGTCGAAGTCCATAAAGCCTTCGTCGCGGATTTTCGCCATCAGGTCCTCTCCGCCGACGAATTCGGCGCCGGCATCTTTGGCGGCCTGCGCCTTATCCTCCTTGCAGAAAACGGCGACGCGCACGTTTTTGCCGGTACCGTTGGGCAGCACAACCGCGCCGCGGACCTGCTGGTCGGCATGGCGGGAGTCAACGCCCAGGCGGACATGGATTTCAACCGTCTCGTCAAACTTCGCCTTGGCGGTCTTCAGGCAGATATCCAGCGCCTCGGCGGTATCATAGGTAGCGCCAGCGGCGAGGAGCTTGGCGCTTTCCTGGTATTTTTTACCGTGTTTCATAGTAAACTTTCTCCTCCTGCGTGAAAAGGATGCCGGGCATCCCTATCGGTGGTATATAGCGGAATTTTCCTCCCACCCGGGGAGTGGCGCGCGCCTTCAGCCTTCGACGGTGATGCCCATCGAACGCGCAGTGCCGCAGATCATGCTGGTAGCCGCTTCGATGCTGGCCGCGTTGAGGTCGGGCATCTTCTGCTGGGCAATCGCGCGGGCCTGCTCCATGGTAATCGAAGCCACCTTGTTCTTATTCGGAACGCCGGAAGCGGTCTCAATGCCGGCGGCTTTTTTAATCAGAACGGCCGCGGGCGGCGTTTTGGTGACAAAGCTGAACGAGCGGTCGGCATAGACGGTGATGACCACCGGGATGATCATGCCGGCATCGTTTTTCGTGCGCTCGTTAAACTCCTTGGTAAACGCCATGATGTTGACGCCGTGCTGGCCGAGCGCCGGACCGACAGGGGGCGCCGGAGTCGCCTTTCCGGCCGGGATCTGCAGTTTGATGTAGCCGGTAACTTTCTGAGCCATTTGTAGTTTGCACCTCCAAAATTATGTGGTAGCTGGCGGAACGCGGCGCGCCGCCGCATTCCTCCCACCAGGCCGCAGGAAAAAAAGCCTGCCTGCGGCTTTTACGTGCAGGGGCTAAAGCCCCGGGGAAACAAAAGGGTTTTGCCCGAAGCGGGCCGCTATTCCAGCGGAGAAACCTGTCCGAGCTCGAGCTCAACGGGGGTTTCCCGGCCGAACATTGAAACGGTTACCTTTACGGTGCTGCGCTCCTTGTCGATTTCATCGACCACGCCGATGAACCCATCGAGATAGCCCTCGATAATCCGCACCGAGTCGCCGACGGCATAGTTCACCTCGACCTGCTCGCGGCCGACGCCGAGCGCTTCGACCTCTTTATCGGTCAGCGGAACGGGCTTCGAGCCCGGACCGACGAACCCGGTTACGCCGCGGATGTTGCGCACGACATACCAGCTGTCATCGGTCATAATCATTTTGACCAGCACATAGCCGGGGAAGATTTTGCGCTCCACCTCGCGGGCCTTGTTATCCTTAATCTCCTTGACCGTTTCGGTAGGCACGAGCACTTCGTTTATCAGCTCATGAAGCTTGCGGTTTTCCACCGCCTTTTCAATGTTGGTCGCGACCTTGTTTTCATAACCGGAATAGGTATGAACGACATACCATTTTGCCTCTTCAGCCATGATGACCATTCCTTTCTTCGATTCTGCGCCCGCCCGGCCCCGGCCGGTTCCCGCCCTTCAGGCGAAAAGGGCACAAAACAGAAAGGTTGAAAAAACGGCCTTTCAACCTTTATTCCGCTTTAAGCGCTGCGCAGAAGGAAATCTACTGCGAATTTCAGCACGAAATCGAAGCAGCCGACGGCTACGCCGGCAATGGCAACGACCACCAGGACAATTCCGGTATTGTTAAGGATCTGTTTTTTGGTGGGCCAGACCACCTTTTTAATCTCGCCCCTCATATCGCGCAGCGAACGCTTGGTGCGGTCGATGAAGCCGGGCTTTTTATCCTTATTTTTTTTCTCTTTGTCCTTCTTTTCCTTCTCTTCGGCCATTGTATTCACACCCTTACTTCGTTTCCTTGTGGACCGTGTGCTTGCGGCAGAAGCGGCAGTACTTATTCATCTCCAGCCTGTCGGGATCGTTCTTTTTGTTTTTCATCGTGTTGTAGTTGCGCTGTTTGCACTCTGTGCACGCGAGAGTTACCTTTACTCGCATTTTCCGGCACCTCCTGAATTATATCGGTTTTGCCGCGGGGCGGACCCCGCGGTTCTGCTGCCTCCCTCATTTAAACAAAAGGGCATCCGCTGTCTTCAAAAAACGGCGCATAAAAAAATAACCCTTTTTCAGAGGTAAGTTTATCATAGCATGCCCGGGGGAGCCCTGTCAATAGGCATGGGCGGAATTTTCGCCGGAAAAGCGGGAATATTGCGGCCGCAGAGGTATTTTTGATTGTCAAACGCATAGGGATGTGATAAGATAAATAGGAATTGCATGGGAGTGGGCGACAAAGCCGCTTGCTGCCACGCTTTTGCTTTATAAAAGGAGTATGGTACGATATGGAAGAAAAAATACAGCTGGCCGTTTTATTCGGCGGCGTTTCGAGCGAGCACGAGGTTTCCCTCATGTCTGCGGCTTCTATTTTAAATCATCTGGACCCGGAAAAATATCTTATCAGCCGGGTGGGAATCACCCGCGACGGGCGCTGGCTGCTGTTTGAAGGAGAAAATTCCCGGATGACCGGGGGGCAGTGGGAGGCCCCGGAATATACCGTTCCCGCCATTCTCTCGCCCGACCGGGCGGACCACGGCCTGCTGATTTTCAGAGGAGAGCAGATAGAGCGCCGGCATATCGATGTAGTTCTGCCGGTGCTGCACGGCAAAAACGGTGAGGACGGGACGGTGCAGGGCTTTTGCGAGATTGCCGGCATCCCTTATGTAGGCTGCGGCGTTCTCGCGAGCGCCGCCTGCATGGATAAGGAATTTACCCACAGCATGCTGACGCTGCACGGCATCCCCAACGCCCGATTTATCGCTGTCCGGCAGTGGGAGAAGGAAACGGTGCAGCAGCTGGAGGGGCGCATGGAGCAGGCGGGGATTGCTTACCCGGTCTTTGTCAAGCCGGCGAATGCGGGCAGCTCGGTGGGCGTCAGCAAGGCGCACGACCGGCAGGAGCTTTTAAAGGCGCTGGAGACCGCCTTTAAAGAGGATAAAAAGGTGCTTGTTGAGGAAACGCTCGTAGGCACCGAGGCGGAGTGTGCGGTCATGGGCAATCTCTCCCCCGCCGCGGCAGCGGATGTGGGGGAAATCGAGCCGCTGCGCGAGCTTTATGACTACGAGGGGAAATACTGCGACGATACGACGGCGCTGCATATCCCGGCGCGCATCTCGCCGGAGGCGGCGCAGCAGATGCGTTCGCTCGCTGTGCGCGCCTACTCGCTGCTCGGCTGCCGGGGGCTGGCGCGGGTGGACTTTTTCGTTTTAAAGCAGGGGGAAAGGGTGGTTCTCAACGAGCTCAACACCTTCCCCGGCTTTACCCATATCAGCATGTTCCCGAAGCTCTTCTGCCATGGCGGCATGCGCTATGGGGAGCTTATTGACCGGCTGATTGCCTATGCCCGCGAGGAAAGGTAAACGGCGCTGGGCCGGTTTTATGAAACCCTAATGAAAGGCAGGAGCACAGAAGATGGATAACCGACCCATCGGTGTTTTTGATTCGGGTGTTGGGGGGCTGACCGCCATGAAGGAGCTGATGGCGCTGCTGCCCCATGAAAATATCATCTATTTTGGAGACACCGGACGGGTGCCCTATGGCAGCCGCAGCCGGGAGACGATCATCCGCTATGCCAGGCAGGATATTGATTTTCTGCTTTCCCACGATGTAAAGATGATTGTCGCCGCCTGCGGAACGGTGAGCTCCACCCTGCCGCCTGCCGTCAGCGATGCGCTCCCCGTCCCCTACATGGGGGTAGTGAGTGCCGCCGTGCAGACCGCCTGTGCCCTCTCGCTGGGGGGGCGCATCGGCGTTATCGGCACCAGGGCGACGATACGCAACAACGCCTATGGCAGGGCGATTCGCGGGGTGCGTCCGGAGGCGCGGGTATTCGGAAGGGCCTGTCCGCTGTTTGTGCATTTGGTGGAAAACGGCCACTTTTCGAAGGAGGACCCCATTGCCCGGGCGGCCGCCGAATATTATCTCGCGCCGCTTTTGGAGGAAAAAATTGATACGCTGATACTCGGCTGCACTCACTACCCGCTGCTTTATGAGCTTGTCTCCTCGTTTTTTGATTACCAGGTAACGCTGGTAGACCCGGGACGGGAGACGGCGCACGCGGTGCAGTCCTATCTGACGGTACATGACCTTTTGAGCGGGCGTACCGAGCCGGGAGACTACCGCTATTACATGACCGATTCGGCGGAGGATTTCTGCGAGGTCGCCTCGGTCTTTCTCTCCTGCGATATCCGCGCGCAGGCACAGCAGGTTGCTGTTTCATAAAAACGGCGGACAGGAAAAAAGAAGGAATGAGCAAAGGATGAAAAAACAGGTTTTAATCTCCATCCGCGGCATACAGCGGGTGGAGGGGGAAGAGGAAACGGTAGAGCTGCTGACAGTCGGCAACCTCTACCGGAAGAAGGACGGCTATTATCTGACCTATGAGGAGACCGAAGCGACCGGCTTTGAGGGGGCGAAGACGACGCTGCACCTCGAGGAGGGCCACCGGGTGACGATGCAGCGCTCCGGCCCCTACCGCTCCCATCTGATTGTAGAACAGGGACGGCGGCACCAGTGCTGCTATGAGACCGGATACGGGGAGCTGCTCATCGGCGTGTCCGGCGGGGCGGTCTCCTCGACGCTGACGGATGAGGGCGGCAATCTCCATTTTCGCTATTCGCTCGATGTCAACACCTCGCTGGCCAGCGAAAATGAGGTTTTTATCCAGGTGAAATGCGAAAATCCATCCCTGTAAAACCGGCTGCTGTCTTGGAGGGATGCGCCTGAAAAGGCGCCGTCAGGCGGGAAGCGGGTTTGCATTTCGCACCTTTTCCGGGCTTTCTGCAGGGCATCGGGAGTTTTAACGGGATGCGCCTGAAAAGAGGGGCAGCTGCAGAGGCTAAAACGGCAGCGCTTTAAAAAATTCCCCTTAAGCGAGAGAAGAGGATTTTTTTGGAAAAGATAAAAATCAGGGAAGGCGAATTTGTCAAAAGCTGCTGCTGTATATAGCGGGTGTGCAGATTCTGGCAAGCGGAATGATGCTGATGGTGCGCTGCAATCTCGGCGTTTCGGTAGGGACCTCCGCCTACTATGTCCTCACTCAGCCAGCGCTTCCCGTTTGTATCGCTCGGCGTCTGGAACTATATGACCCATGGGCTGGTGCTCCTGCTGATGATGCTCATCCTGCGCAAAGTCAGGCTGTTTTATCTGGCCTCCTTTCTGACCTCCATGTTTTTGGGCTACAGCATGGATTTTTACGGCAGGCTGTTCCCCGAAAGCTTTGGCAGCATGGTCCTGCGGCTGGTTTTACTGTGCGCGGGGATTGTTTTTGTGGCGCTGGGTATTGCGATGAATTATGCCTCCGGCTGGCCGTCGGCCCCCTTCGACACATTCAGCAGGGAAATTTCTGCCCATTTCGGCTGGAAAATCAGCAGGGTGAAAACGGTTTTTGACCTGACCTACCTGACGCTGGGGATTATTTTCAGCGTGGCTTTCTTTGGCAGGGTGATCGGCATCGGTACGCTTATCAGCGCCTTTTTGACCGGCAGCCTGGTGGGCTTTTTCAAGAAACGGCTGGAGCGGAATCGATAACAAAAGGAGGGGCCCGGCGTCTCTCTGCCATCAGCGGCAGGGCTTCGGCTGCCGGGAAAAGGAAAGGACGTTTTTATGTATAACCCAATCAAAGAGGCGGAGACGGCGCTGCGGGCGCTTATCCTGTCGGCGGCAGGCCGGGCGATAGAGGAGGGGGCGCTGCCGCAGGCGCAGCTGCCGGAGTTTACGGTGGAAATCCCGAATGATACGCGCTTTGGCGACTTTGCCAGCAACGCGGCAATGGTCTGGGCCCGCGCCTTTCGCCAGTCCCCGCAGAAAATCGCGGATGCGCTGCTCGGGCGCTTTGACTTTTCCGGCAGCCCTTTTCTGCGCGCGGAAAAGGCGGGGCCCGGCTTTCTGAACTTTTTTCTGAATCCCGGCTGGTTCGGCTCGGTGGTCGGAGAGATTCTGCAGGATGGTGAAGCTTATGGCTGCTCGGACTACGGGGCGGGCGAGAAGGTGATGGTGGAATTTGTTTCCGCCAACCCCACCGGCCCGATGCACATGGGCAACGCGCGCGGCGGCGCTATCGGCGACAGCCTGGCGGGCGCGATGCAGGCCGCAGGATATGACGTCACCCGCGAGTTTTATGTCAACGATGCCGGCAACCAGATTGAGAAATTCGGTCTTTCGCTGTATACGCGCTATCTGCAGCTCTATCAGGGGGAGGAGACGGTCCCCTTCCCGGAGGATGGGTATCATGGGGACGATATCCGCCGGCGCGCCAAAGAGTTTGCAGATATCCATGGCGACCGGTATCTTTCGGCAGAACCGGGGCAGGCGCAGCAGGCGCTCATTGATTATGCGCTTCCCCGCAACATTGAAGGGCTGCGCGAGGACCTGCTGCGCTACCGCATCTCCTACGACAACTGGTTTCATGAGAGCACACTGCATGAGAGCGGCGCCATCAAGGAGGCCATCGGCCGCCTTGGTGAGCGGGGGCTCACCTACGAAAAGGAGGGCGCGCTCTGGTATAAGGCGACCGCCTTCGGCGGGGAGAAGGATGAGGTGCTCATCCGCCAGAACGGCAATCCCACCTATTTTGCGGCTGATATCGCCTACCACTATAACAAATTTGCCGTGCGAGGCTTTTCGCGAGTGATCAACATCTGGGGGGCGGACCACCATGGACATGTCGCCCGCCTGAAAGGGGCGATGGATGCCATCGGCCTTGACGGCGGCAGGCTGGACATTCTGCTCATGCAGCTGGTGCGGCTTCTGAAAAACGGCGAGCCCTACCGGATGAGCAAGCGCACTGGCAAATCGGTTACTCTGGCGGATATCATTGAGGAAATCCCCATCGATGCGGCGCGCTTTTTCTTCAATATGCGCGAGGCCGGTTCCACCCTTGATTTTGATTTGGATCTTGCCGTTGAGCAGTCCAGCCAGAACCCGGTGTATTATGTGCAGTATGCGCACGCGCGCATCTGCTCCCTCTTAAAAAAGCTTGAGGCAGAGGGGACAGCCTTTTCCCCGCAGCCGGGCGATCTGCAGCAGCTCGGCGCGCCGGAGGAGCGCGAGCTCATCCGGCTGCTGGCCCGCTTTCCCAATGAAATCATCGAGGTTGCCCGCAGCTATGATCCCGCGCGGCTGACCCACTATGCGGTGAGCTTAGCCTCCCTCTTTCACAAATACTATACCGCCTGCCGCGTTGCCGGGGAGGAGCGGGGGCTGATGCAGGCGCGCATCGCCCTCTGCCTGGCCGCCCGGCAGACGCTGAGGAATCTGCTGGCCATTTTGAAGGTGGAGGCGCCGGAAATGATGTAAGAAGGCGCCGGCTTGGGGAGGAAGGAGAAAAACGGCCTGCGGTACGCTGGAGCGGCCCCTTTCGCCGCATACGGCCTTCGGGGCAGCCCACCGCTCAGGGCTTTTTAACCTGTTTGAATATGGGGCATGGCAGCCGCCATGCCCCATATTTTTATGGTAGCAAAGGGAAAATGGACATGGTATAATCGGACCTGCAAACCGGTACGGGAAGGGACGATGAATATGAAAGAGGGAAACTGCAGGCTGCTTTTATTTGATTTGGACGGAACACTGCTCCGCAGCGATAAGATCATTTCACAGGCAACCCTGAAAGCGTTATACGGATGCCGGGAAAAAGGCATACAAATCGGGATATCCACCTCCAGAGGGGAACGAAACGCCCTGCCCTTTATAGAGGAGCTGCAGCCGGATATATCGATTACCAGCGCAGGGGCACTGGTCAAATATAACGGCGAAACCATATACAAAGCGGAGTTTTCCAAAGAGCAGACAAGGCAGATGATTGCGGCAGCCAGAGAAATCTGCGGTGCGGACTGCGAGATAACGGTGGATACGGCGGATGCCCATTACTGGAATTACCGGATGGACCCGAGAAAGCAGGACCCCAGCTGGGGGGACAGCATCTATACGGATTTTAAGGATTTTGAGGAAGGCGCTTTAAAAATATGCGTGGAGATTTTTGAGGAAAATCAGGCCATGCGGCTCCGGGAGAGGCTGGAGGGGTGTGACTGCATACGCTTTTCGGACGGATATTGGTATAAATTCACCCGAAAAACGGCGACCAAGGAGCGGGCGATTGAAAAGATGTGTTCTGTATGCAGAATAAGGCCGGAAGAGATAACCGCCTTTGGAGATGACCTTGCAGATATCGGCATGCTGAAGCTGTGCGGGACAGGCATTGCCATGGGAAACGCCGTTCCTGAGCTTAAAAAACAGGCGGACCTGATAATCGCGGGTAATGATGAAGACGGCATCGCGCAGTATCTAGCCGCAGCCTTTGGGGTGCTTTAACAATGAACAATCGGGAGAGAAAAAGACAGGCCGACCGTCTGCTATATGTATACAGGGCCGTGATGGAAAACGGCACAAAGGATATCGATGAGTTTTTGGCGCTGTTTCATTAGGAGGATTTCGACCGGTGCGGGAACGGGACGCCCGGGCGGAGTTCATGGATCACCGGATGATTAAGGAGGGGAACGCTTTGACCGTATCCGAAAAGAACAAAAAGGACTGGAACGATTATGCGCCAAAATGGGCGCAGCTCAATCACTGCGAGGCGGTGCTGCGGCCGGTTTTGGAAAGCCCGGAGAAGGCCTTTCACCAAACGGTTTGGGGGCTGATTCAAAAGGCCTGCCCGTTTTTAGAGGGGAAACGGGTCTGCGTCCCTTCGAGCGGGGATAATCTGGCAGTGTTCGCATTCGCGCAGCTGGGGGCGCAGGTCACCTCCTGCGATATTGCGGAAAACCAGCTGGCCAATGCCCAAAAGGTGGCCCGGCGGGAGGGGCTTGAGGGCGCCATTGAATTTATCTGCACCGATACGATGACGCTCGCGGGCGTTCCCGACAACAGCTTCGACCTTGTCTATACCTCCAACGGCGTGCATGTCTGGCTAAACGACCTGCCGGCCATGTACCGGAATATCTGCCGGGTGCTGCGGCCGGGCGGATGGAATATTCTTTATGACATTCACCCGTTTCTGCGCCCGTTTGACGATGATTTAAAGCTCATAAAGCCATATGACGCAACCGGGCCGTTTGAAAGCGAGCAGACGGTCAACTTCCACTGGCGGATGCAGGATATTTTAAACGCCCTGCTGGATGCCGGGCTGCGGCTGCGGCAGATAGAGGAGCTGTTTGATGAAAAGGACTATGAGCGTCCCTTCTGGGTCAGCCCTGCCAAGGCGCTTTCGGGTGTAAGGCTCAGCCGCGAAGAGGTGGATAAGGGGTATGACTGGCGGGAAAATCCCCTGATGGGGCTGCCACAATGGCTGTGCGCCCTTTCCCGGAAGGAGTGAGGTTTTAATATGATGTCGGCTCGGAGGAGTTTATGATTTCCTTTTTTTCAACGGTAGCCTACCGGCTGGAAAAGGGGAACTGGGGAAAGCGCTTCCCCCAAAATTATGAAGGAGCTTTATAAGGGGAAGCTGCGCTTTTGGCACCTGATGGAGGCGGTGCGCGAGATGCAGATAATCGAGCAGGAGATGAAGGAGCTGCCCGCCAATATGGCGATTTGGGACAATGATGATCCGAAGAAGCGGCCGGAGTATTCAGAATATGGTAACCAGGAGGCCGCGAATCTTGCGGAATATTTTATCTGTACGCATGGAGACGGCATTTTTGAAGCATTTTACAGCGCCGTTGCCGATGCGCTCGAGCTGCTGCGGCCATTTAGGCTCATCAATCTCTGGCTGGAGTAGTAATAGACGAAGGATAAGGACTGGTAAAGCGCAGTTTGATTCAGAGGGCACGGCATCTGCCGCCCGGGACAAAAAAGAGGGTGCTTATCGGCCGGCTTCGGGGCAGATAAACGGACAGCTGCAGGCTCGATTTTCATTTAAAGAATAAGGGGGAAAAGAAATGGGCATGAGCTTTTTTACCGAGATGGATGGCGTTGAGATCGGCGCAGGGGATTTTTTATATTCGTTTTTCCGACGGTGGCCCGTCTTTTTGAGAAAGACGATTGAGGGAGCCGCTTCCCGAAAATCATGCTGAAGCTCTATCTCGGGTGTCTTCCTTATGAAAATATTCGGGAGGGGATGCGCGAGATGGAAACCATCCGGCAGGAGCTGAAGGCGTTTGATGCCTCCCAGCTGGTCTGGGACTTTGATAATCCCCAAAAACGCGTGCCGCCATGGGCAGAGAGGGACGATGCGGATAAGCTCCCTCTTTCTGAATATTTTACCACCTCAGACGGGGAGGATTTTTTCGATCAGGCCCTGCGCGCTATGCGGCAGGCGCGGGAGTACCGCTGCCCGCTTGAAATGGAATGAGCGCAAAGGGCACTGCTTATAAAAACCACAAGGCTCCGAAACGCGCCGCGTTTCGGAGCCTTGTGGTTCCTTCCGACCAAGCCTGTAAGCCGAGTTCTGTCAAGAGCAGCAATCTATCTTGTTTACCCGTCGCCGGGTAAATCCAGCCACCTTGCCGCGCATGCCGGCGGGCCGCCGGTGGTTCATGCGCGGGTTTTCGGTGTTGCTCCGGATAGGGTTTACATGGCCGCGCCGTCTCCGGCGCGCCGGTGAGCTCTTACCTCGCCTTTCCACCCTTGCCGCCCGCTTTGCGGGCGGCGGTATCTCTCTGTTGCACTTTCCCTGGGGTCGCCCCCGGCTGCCGTTAGCAGTTATCCCGCCCTGTGGAGCTCGGACTTTCCTCATGCAAGGGGGTTGTGGTCAAAGTGCGAAGCACTTTGACCACAACCCCCTTCGCACGCTGCTGCTCAGCCTGCTCGGAAGGATAGACCTATTTTATCATACACCGCGCGGGAAAACAACCGTCGCTTTGGCGCTTTTTCAAAATTTTATGAATCAGAATGCAGACAGGCTTTCATTTTTGCAGCGAATTAAACGGAAGCTTTTCGGGAAACGGCATTTTCTCCTGTGCAAGCTGGATGAAAGTTTGCTGATTTGCAACTTTACTATTGCAAAGCTGCAAATTTCTGCGTATAATAAAAAGGTAATCAACATCCGTTATTTTCAAAATGAGAACAGATAAAAGGAGTGGCTGGCTATGGCGTTTAAAAACCCCTACCTGCAAAAGGTATATCACGATGTGGAGGTCCGCAACGGCGGGGAGAAGGAATTCCTGCAGGCTGTTCGCGAAGTGCTGGAAACGCTCGAGCCGGTCATTGAGAAAAATCCGGCGCTGGCCGATTCCGGCGTCATCGACCGGATTGTAGAGCCGGAGCGCTTTATTCAGTTCCGCGTCAGCTGGGTGGATGATACCGGCAAGGTGCAGGTCAACCGCGGCTACCGCGTGCAGTTTAATTCCGCCATCGGCCCCTATAAGGGCGGGCTGCGGCTGCATCCCTCGGTCAATGCGTCGGTCATCAAATTCCTCGGCTTTGAGCAGACCTTTAAAAACTCGCTGACCGGTCTGCCGATGGGCGGCGGCAAGGGCGGCTCCGATTTTGACCCCAAGGGCAAGTCGGATGGGGAAATCATGCGCTTCTGCCAGAGCTTTATGACCGAGCTTTACCGCCATATCGGCCCGGATACCGATGTGCCGGCCGGCGATATCGGCGTTGGCGGCCGGGAGATCGGCTTTCTCTATGGGCAGTATAAGCGCCTGAGCAACGCCCATTCGAGCGTGCTCACCGGCAAGGGGCTGACCTTCGGCGGCTCGCTCGCGCGCACCGAGGCGACCGGCTATGGGCTGCTCTACTTTGTGGAGGAGATGCTCTCCTGCATGAAGAAGGATTCGGTGAAGGGCAAAAGGGTAGTTATCTCCGGCTCGGGCAACGTTGCCACCTATGCCTGCCAGAAGGCGCAGCAACTGGGCGCGACGGTCGTCGCCCTCTCCGACTCGAACGGCTATGTCTATGATAAGGACGGCATCAAGCTCGATGTGGTCAAGGAAATCAAGGAGAAAAAGCGCCTGCGCATCAGCGAGTATGTAAAGAGCGTGCCCACTGCCGAATACCATGAGGGCTGCAAAGGCATCTGGAGCATTCCCTGCGATATTGCGCTGCCCTGCGCCACCCAGAACGAGCTGGACGGCGAGGCGGCGGCGGCGCTGATTAAAAACGGCGTCAAAGCGGTTGCAGAGGGTGCCAACATGCCCTCCACCCCCGAGGCGGTCGAGCAGTTTCTGGCGGCGGGCGTTATGTTCGGCCCTGCCAAGGCGGCCAATGCGGGCGGCGTAGCGGTCAGCGGGCTGGAGATGAGCCAGAACGCCATGCGCTACAGCTGGAGCTTTGAAGAGGTGGATGGGAAGCTGCACGACATTATGAAGAACATCTTCCACAACGCCTATAACGCCTCCGAGCAGTATGGCCACGCCGGCAACCTGGTGATGGGCGCGAATATCGCAGGCTTTATGAAGGTCGCCGAGGCGATGAACGCGCAGGGCATCACCTTCTGAACATTGTCCTCCCTTTGTTTTCTGTATATATTCCAAAGCAAAGCGGCGCAGTCCTTTTGGACTGCGCCGCTTTGCTAAAAGGTCTCAGGTTTTCCGGCAAAGCGGGAGCTACTGCAGAGGAGAGCCGTTCATCTGTTCGATAGCCGGGATACTTTTAGCGCTCAGCTCTATCCAGGCGGGGCGAAAGCCGCACCTGATGGCGTTGCGCACAGAAGAAAGATTCGACCACGCGGCGCAGTAGAAGGGGATTTTTTCCCTTTTCAGAATTTCTGCCGCCAGCCGGCTGGTCAGCGCGGACGCTATTCCCCGCCGGCGGTAGGACGGCAGCACGTCCACCCCGATTTGCCACATGCTTTC
The DNA here is from genome assembly GCA_022792175.1 of Provencibacterium sp. Taxonomy (GTDB): domain Bacteria; phylum Bacillota; class Clostridia; order Oscillospirales; family Ruminococcaceae; genus Harryflintia. The sequence continues at coordinate 63,296 of JAAWAN010000009.1, read as the reverse complement.
GCAGTCGGCCGAGCAGGCGGCAAGGCCGATGAGCCTTTCACCCTCATAGGCGCCGGCGCCTAAAACATCGAGCTGCCTGCGGCTTTCGCTGAGAGCGTTTTTCCAGGGGCCGCCATAGAGCAGCCCGAAATCACAGGGATGCAGGATTTTTATCTCATAGGGGCAGCTTAAAGCCTTCAGCTGCCCGAGGTCCGGCAGAAAATATTCGGCCATGAAGCACACCTTCAGGCCCCCTTTTGCAAGCGCATCGTTTAAGAGATACAGGCCGGGGGGTTCAAAGCAGTGCGCGGCAGGAAAGCGGCTGATGTATTCGGAGACCGGGCCGCGGTATTTTTCGTCAATGGAGGCAACGATATTATTTCCATAGGAAATCAGCGTGCAGGAAGGGGGCAGCGGCAGGCATTTTTTGGCCCGCGGGTTTGCCGCAGACAGGGCGATGACATTTTTCTTCTGCAAAAAATCCTGCATGCTGCAGCCCGCATCCCATGCCGACTGGCGCATCGCGGCCTGCAGTATCTGCTCATTTGTAAAATGCATCTTTTTCCTCTATATCGATTTTTTCTGCAGCAGGGCGCGCTGCAAAACGAGAGTTTTGCAACGCGCCCTTTATGCCCGGTTATTCCTCCCAGATTTCCGGGGATTTTAAGACCCCCTGCTTCCAGAAGCGGTATTCATAGGTCCAGCTGTCTCCCGTGCTTCTCCAGGAGTTCGGGCCCCACCAGGGCTGCAGGTGGTCGTTGCGGTGCAGCTGGCCGAAGGTGTTGACCCGGCTGCCGAAATAAACAAGCTCAATGTCGTGTTCACCGGGCGCGAGCCCCTCTATTTTCAGCGTATAGGGGGAGAAGGCGATAACGCCGCAGTCCTTCCCGTCCGCCCGCACGCGCAGCAGATGCCCGCGGTAGCAGGAGGCGCGGATATACAGCGGGCCGCCATGGCTTTCGGCTTTCAGATGATAGCACAGGTTGCCGCCATAGAAGGGGAGGCCCTGCCGGGTAATGTCACCAAAGCAGAGGGATTTTACCGGCGCCGTCAGCACGGAGCGGATGCCGCGCACCGAAACGCCGAAATCGCCGAGCAGGTAGCAGGCCTCGATATCCACCTTGCGGCCATAGGGGAGCGAAATTTCCAGCAGGTTTTCTCCCTCTTTGATTTCCGGCAGCGGACGGGTACCGATACATTTATCCACATACCATCCGTCGCAGGGACCGGCCGGCTGCCCGTTGAGCGAAACGACGGCTTTTTTGGCATTTTCCAGCGCGAGCTTTGCGCCCGAAAGGGGGAGTTCGCTCTCAAAGCGGTAGCAAAGGCGCAGGGTGTGGGGAGTGGAGCTGTCGTTTTCCACCCAGGGCTGGGCGAATGCCTCGCCGCGCGTCGGCCAGCCGAGCTTCTGGCGCAGCTGATTATCCAGCCGCAGAATCTCCTCGCAGGGAGAAAGCGGCCCGCCGTCAAGCGAAGCCTGCGCCATATCTAAGAGCAGGACGTTCGGCTCCTCGAGCGTAACAGGGACGGGGGCGAGGAAATGGACTCCTTCGCGATCGGGGATCAGCGCCGGGGCGCTCTGGCCCTGCTGCGGCGCGCTGTGGTCCATTTTGATGAGCAGGCTGTCGTGGTCATAAAAGGCGGTGCGCAGCAGAGTCCAGCCGTTTTCCCAGAGGACCTTTTCCGGGGCGGTTTCGCCGGAAAGGGTGTCATAGCGGGTGCAGGCCCATTCCCCTTTTAGGCGCAGGGTGAGAAGGCCGCCGCCCGCCAGGTCCTTGTTTTCCGGCGCATCGGCATGGGCGATAAACAGCCACTGGCAGCCGGGCTCCTCGCGCAGCTGATAGAGGAGGCTGCTGCTGCGGCTCCCGTCGCTCATGCGGATATCGATTTCGCGCAGCGGCTCGAGTGCCTGCAGAATGGCGTTTCGGTCAAAGGCGATCTGTTCGCATTTTTCCCAGAGCCGGCGGGCGCGCTCATCCGGGTGGGCATCGACGTAGCAGGGGGCATCCCCTAAAAAGAGGATACGCCCGCCCGCCCGCTGAAAGGCCTCCAGCCGCTCCAGGGTAGTCGAGCGGATGGTCTCCATGGCGGGGACGAGCACCACGTTATAACGCATTTCGCCTACCGGGAAGCTTTCCCCGCTGATGGCGGGAACCTCACACTGGGCGGGCAGGGTGGATTCGCAGAGGTAGTCGAAATCAATCAGCCCGCGCAGCAGCCAGCTGCACAAATCCTGAAAGCGCCTATCCATCTGGCTGCGGATGGCCTCGGTGTTCTCCTTCGGGCCCCAGTGCAGCCAGTAGCTTTCTACCGGGTGCAGAACGCCGACCCGGCAGACGGCCCTGCCGCGGGTCATCACCGAGGCGGTCCGGGCGAAATGGTCCTCGATATAGGGGTACTCCCGGTACCAGGGGCTCTGGTAGTTGAAGGTGGAAGGATAGTCCCGTTTAGCCTCGCCGTTCATCGATACCCAGGAGAGGTGCGGTACCCGCACCGTTACCCCCAGCGCGGCCTGCCAGTCTCCCTGCAGCTTGTGGCCGCGGAAGTCGAAGTCCCAGTTGGTAACGCCGTAGAGCTCGGAGAGAACGCCCGGGCAGCCATACTGCCGCGCGGCCGACTGCGCCTGCTTGGCGGTGGTAAACTCCCGGTGGTCGCAGAGCATGTCAATGCCCGGCAGCTGGAAGGAGCGGTAGGAGCGCATCGCTTCGCCCAGCGCGCGCGTCTGGCTCCAGAGGGTCGGCTCCTCCATCATGTGCCCGGTCAGCATCAGTCCGTGCTCCCTGCACCAGCTGCCGCACTGGTCGGCGAAGGCGGAGGAAAAGCGCTCGGCAATGTGGTCATGGTAGTGGTAGCGCACAGGGGAAATCTCCCCCTCCGGCTTATCCCACATCAGCTCGGGCAGCGCCTCGAGCAGCTCCTCCCCGTTATAGGCGGCCCGGTAGGTCTCTGGCAGGTCGCTCGTCCAGGGCAGGGAAACGTCCCGGTCCTCCAGCGCGAAGCCGAGCGTTTCCTTTTCGGAAAACTGCGGCTCATCGGTGAAGATGGAGGGGACAACGCCGCCGAAGTCCCCCGAGAGCTTCTCATGATACCGCTCGTAGGTAATGCGGATAAACTCCCGGATGGCGGCCGGGTCGAGGGTGTTGGCATAGGTCTCGTTATTAAACCAGGGGCTGGGCAGGGCGGCTTCATCGTAGGCGTAGAGCTTAAAGCCCTTTGCCTGTTCGTTTTCCTCAATGCGGCGGTAGCTTCTCAGGCTCCCATCCGGATTCAGTGAAACGTCGTAGCAGGCGATGAGGGAGCCGTTCTCCGTCCGGCTGGAACCGGCCTTTGAGCCGATAAAGGCAGTGGCCCCCTTTGCCTCGCCATAGGGGTGGCGGGTCAGCAGCAGGTGGCGGATGCGGTACTGCGGCTGGCGGGTGACAAAGCCGCCCGCCGCGCCGGAGGGCCAGCGGTCCTCATCATAAAGATAGGCGAGCATCTCTTCCTGCTTTGCCTTCTCGACGCAGGACTTTATCAGCCCCATATACTCTTTTCCCAGGTATTCGATGTCCAGCCCGGTGCGCACATGCATATGAAAACCGCCGAAGCCCATCTTTTTCAGCTGCTCAATCTGCCAGAGCAGGTCCTCCTCTTCGAGCGGGCTGTTCCAGGCCCAGAAGGGGGTTGCGCGGTATTCGCTTTTGGGGGAGCGGAACATCTCTTCGCTATATGTCTTCTCCCGGTCGGGGTAGAGCATTTTCATTCCTTCTTTCATCGGGCGGCCCGCATAAAACGAAGGCGCGGCCCAGGATGCTTTCATAGTAGCACGCGCCTATCGGAAAAGCAATACAAAAATCTGAAAAACAGATTGATTCATTTAGAGCTTTGCGCTATGATACCGGTATAAATGCGGGGAACATCCCCGGACAGGAGTGGAAAGGTATGGGCTACCGGATAGGGATTGATATTGGAGGAACCAAGTGCGCTGTGCTGCTGGGCAGGGCAGAGAAAAAGCCGCAGGCAGATATGGCCATTTTGGAGAAGACGGTCTTTGAGACGAAAAAAACGAGCGGGCCGCAGGAGATGATAGGACTCTTTACACGCGAGATAGATGCCTTAACAGAGAGATATGCCGCTTCGCAGGAAGGGCTTGAGGGCATCGGCATCAGCTGCGGCGGGCCGCTCGACAGCCGCAGGCGGCTCATTCTCGCTCCCCCCAACCTGCCGGGCTGGCTGAATATCCCCATCGGGGAGATGCTGGAGGAGCGCTACCGCCTGCCGGTCAGGCTAGAAAACGATGCCAACGCCTGCGCTCTGGCCGAATGGAAATATGGGGCGGGCAGAGGCTGCCAGAACTTGATTTTTTTGACCTTCGGAACCGGCTGCGGCGCGGGGCTCATTCTCGATGGCCGGCTCTACCGGGGAGTGAGTGATATGGCGGGGGAAATTGGGCACCTGCGACTGGCGGAGTGCGGCCCGGTCGGATTCGGAAAGATGGGCTCCTTCGAGGGCTTCTGCAGCGGGGGAGGCATCCACCAGCTGGCGAAAATGATGGTATCCGAGCGGCTGGGGATAGGGGAAAATCCGGCGCTTTTGCAGCGCGCAGGCAGTATGGAAGGCCTGAGCGCAAAGCTGGTAGCCCAGGCGGCGAAGGAGGGGGACCCGCTGGCTAAAGAGATTTTTGCCGTCAGCGGCCGCTATCTCGGCAAGGGGCTCTCACTGCTGATTGATATTTTGAATCCGCAGCGGATTATCATCGGCAGCATTTTTGAAAGAAGCCGCGAGCTGCTCTGGCCGGCTGCGGAGCAGGTCATCAGGCGGGAGTGCATCCCGTTTTCCCAAAAGGCCTGCGAGGTTTTGCCGGCCGGGCTGGGAGATGCCATCGGGGACTATGCGGCCCTTTCGCTGGCGGGGAAGGAGGAATAAGAACGGCTGCCCCGCCTGCGTACTGTGGCGGCAGGCGCATAAGGGAGCGGCAAAAGAGGGGAGGAGAGCAGGGAATGAAGCGGCAGCGCAGCAGGCTTTTTACAACGCTGGTGATTTCCTTTATTCTGGTAGGCGTTCTGCCGGTGCTGGCGGCGGGCGCTCTGATATCTGAGCAGTCCGGCAGGCTTTTTATGCAGTCGGCCATGCCGGAGAGCGGCGAGGCGGCAGAGATTATGAGCAACGCGCTGGCGGTGCGCCTGCGGGAATACCGGATGATTACCGATGCGCTGGCCAGCCTCGAGCCGGCCGTGCGCTGGGCAAAGAGCGGGGAGAACGCGGCGGAGATGCGGGAGCTTATCCGAAAACACGCGACCGAGGTATGGAACCGCAATATGGAGAGGGTCTATATCCATCTCTTTTCCAAATCCGGCGGGCAGCGGCTTTCCACCGGCTCCATTCCCAACCTCTATAACCTCTCTACCTATGGGAGCTATGGCATCTTCCGCAAGGCCGCCGAGTTCCCGGGGGAAACGGTGGCCTTTGCCAATCACTTCTCCAACCATAACGGGGAAAAAATCTGCCTGAGCCTCTGCCGGGCACTGGTGGAGGAGGGGGAGGTGGCCGGCTTTGTGGTAGTGGATGTTCTCCGGCAGGATCTGATGAACCTGCTGCGCAGCACCCAGCCCGCCTCCACCGAGCTTACCCTGCTGCTGGATGAGCGGGGGATGGTCGTTCTTTCGAGCGAATCGGAGGAGATGGAGGGAAAGCTTTTGCAGGATGCGCGCTGCCTGCAGAAGCTTTCGGCCCTCGGCGCAGAGGGGCAGATGCTTTTTGGGGAAAACAGCCTTTGCAGCTGCCTCGGCCTGTGGCCGGGCAGCCTGTGGCTGTTTAACACGGTTACCTTTTTCAGTCTGCAGCGCAATGCGGAGATGATTGCCGCCGTTACGCTATCGGTTGGCCTTGTAGCGGTGCTGGCGGCTGCTGCGCTGGGGACGCTGCTCGCCTGCCGGGTCGGCCAGCCGGTGCAGCGGCTGATCCAGGTTTTTGAATACACAAAAAAGGGGGATTTTGACCACCGGTTTGCGCTGCGCAAAGGCGACTGGCGGGAGATTGAGCAGCTGGCCACCCACTACAACGACATGGTGGAGGAGGTCAACCGGCTGATGGAGAATAACCTTGAGAAGCAGCGGCGGCTGAATATCGCCGAGCTCAATGCCCTCGAGTCGCAGATAAAGCCGCATTTTTTCTATAACATTTTAAACGATATCAAGTCGCTCTCCAAGCTGGGACGGTGTGAGGACATCAGCCGGCTGGTGGTGGCCTTTGGAAAGGTGCTGCGCGGCAGCATGGCCGGCGGGGAGGAATACACCGACATAGCCGCCGACCTCGAATGGATAGAGAGCTATCTGGAGATGCAGAACATCCGGCATGATTACACCATCCACCGGCGGATTGAGGCGCAGCCGGATATTCTGGAGGAGGAAATCCCCCGCTTCATTCTGCAGCCCATCGTCGAAAACGCCGTGGTTCATGGGCTGGAAAAGCGCGAACGCGGTTTTATTCTCATCCGCGCCTGGGGGGAAGGGGAGGACCTCTTTTTTGAGATTACTGATAACGGAACGGGCTTCGAGCCGCACGGGGGAGGCTCTGTCCCCGAAAGCCGGGAGACGGGCAGCCTGCACCACGGCATCGGCCTTGCGAATATCGACCGGCGGCTGCAGCTCGCCTATGGGGAGGGATATGGTATTACTGTCCGCTCCCGCCTGCAGTATTATACCCAGGTGACGATAAAGCTGCGGAGGAAACCAGGCAAAATCATGTAAATAATGAATAAAAAAATATATAAAACAAAGAGATTTAATTCTGCTTTTGCTGAATATTACACTTTTTTGACGGACAGGCGCATTGAATCTTCGGCGGGCGAACAGTATACTGAGACTACATTCGAAAGACCGTTCACCGTTTCGCCCCTGCCTGCAGGTCCAAAGAGGATGGACCTGGCCGGGGCCCCGAAGAAAGGAATGGGAAAACATGAAGAAAACAGCAGTTGCGCTATGTATGAGCCTGATGCTTGGCATGTTTGTCGGCTGCAGCTCGGGCGGCAGCGCCCCGGGCGGCCAGAATGCGGCATCAGGCGGCTCTGCGAAGAGCTCCGGCAAGCAGGTGGAGGTGGAATTTTATTATCCCGTTCAGGTGGGCGGCGCCATTGCCCAGCTGGTGGAAAGCTATGCCTCTGATTTTGCCGCCGAGAACCCGGATATCAAGGTTTCCCCCGTTTTTTCCGGCGGCTATGCGGATACGCTGCAGAAGCTGATAACTGCCATTCAGGCCGACAACCAGCCGCAGTTCTGCATTCTGGCGAACCCCACGATTTTAACGCTGATTTCGATGGATGCCATCATCCCGCTTGATGACCTCATCAACAAGGATGGCGGCAGCGAATACATCAACGATTTTTATCCCGGCTTTATGGCGAACTCTGTTTTTGATGGGAAGGTCTGGAGCATCCCCTTTCAGCGCTCGGCGCTGCTGATGTTCTACAACAGGGACCATTTCCGCGAGGTGGGGCTCGACCCGGAGAAGCCGCCGAAAAGCTGGGAGGAGATGGCCGAATACGGGCAGAAGCTCACGAAATTTGACCAGAATGGCAATGTGCAGCGCTGGGGACTGCTGATTCCCTCCGGCGGCGCCTGGGACTTTGGCCCGTTTGCCATCGCCAACAGTGCGAACGGCGAAAACCTGATGACCGATGACGGCAGAAAATGCCTGCTTGATACTCCGGAGAATGTAGAGGCGCTGCAGTATCTCAAGGACCTGGGAACCGTTTATAAGGCCTCCCCCGAAGGGGTGGTGGATATGGCGACCGCGCCGGCGAACTTTATTGAGGGCAAGGCCTCAATGATTCAGGTCTCCTCCGGCAATCTTGCAAATATCAACAGCAGCGCCGATTTTGACTGGGGCATCTGCCTGCTGCCCTACACTAAGCGCCCGGCTTCGATAGCGGGCGGCGGCAACCTCTACCTGATGAAGGGCTCGAGCGAGGAGGAGCTGGACGCCACCTGGCGGTTTGTTCGCTGGCTCACCGAGCCGGAGCGGCAGGCGCAGTGGAATGTGGATACCGGCTACATCGCCGCGCGCAAATCTGCCCACGAAACCGAAACGATGAGGAAATATTATGAAGAGGTGCCGCAGGCAAAAATCGGCTTTGAGCAGCTCGAGAGCTGCTACAACGAAATGCGCGTTTATGAATCCGAAAAGATCGGCAACGCCCTCACTGATAAATATGATGCCGTCATGACCGGAAGCCTCACCGTAGAGGAGGCGCTCAAAGAGCTGCAGGCCTTCGCCGATGAAACGCTGGCTCCCTATAACAAATAAAACACCAGCCGCGGCGGCGCTTTTCCGGGCAGCCCTGTCCGGAAAAGCGCCATGGGCGCAATGGAGGTTCTCATGAAAATCAAAAAGGTTTCGCGGCGGGTGCTTCGGCAGAATCTGCTGGCCTGGGCGCTGCTCGCCCCCACCCTGCTCTTTTTAACCCTTTTCACCTTTTATCCGTTTGCCAAGACGATTGTCCTCAGCTTTTTTACCAGGAATCTCTCTACGCCGAACGCTGTTTTCAGCGGGCTGCAGAATTATAGAGCCGCTTTTAAGGATCCGGTTTTTATCAAGGTTTTGTGGAACAACCTGCGCTTCAGCCTGCTGGTTGTTCCGGTCTGCCTGTGTCTGGGGCTGCTGCTGGCCTATCTGTTAAACAGCGAATCGAAGGGTATCGGTCTGGCCAGGGCGGCCATCTTCTATCCGAATGTTTCACCGATGATTGGCTTTTCGCTCGTCTGGGTCTTTCTGCTGACACCGCAGATAGGCTTCATCGACAATGTCGTCCGGCTGCTGGGCGGGCCTTCGATCAACTGGATCGGGGACCCCCGCTATGTTCTCTATGCCATCTCCTTCGTCTATATCTGGCGGGAGGCGGGGTTTTTAATGATCTTTTTCCTCTCCGGCATGCAGGCCATCTCCCGGGAATACTATGAGGCGGCGATTATCGACGGGGCGAACGAGTGGCAGAAGTTTTATAAAATAACGCTGCCGCTGCTCATGCCGACGATGGTCTTCGCCGTCACCCTCTCGATTACCAATTCGGTGAAGATGGTGGACTCCATCATCGTCATGACCGAAGGCGGGCCGGATAATGCGAGCAGCCTTCTGATGTTCCACATCTACAAAACGGCCTTTACCTACTGGGATCAGGGGCAGGCGGCGGCGCTCAGCGTGATCATGCTGGCAGTCGTTTTGCTGCTGACGGCGCTGCAGTATGGGGTGCTCGACCGGCACACCCATTATGAGAGCTGAAAAAGCCGGATAACAGGGAGGAATCAGAAAATGAAGCCATCAAAACCGATCCGTATCCTGCGGGCAGTGATTCTCACCGTCCTGTGTGCCATCTGGGTATTTCCGCTTCTCTGGACGGCCTTTTCCGCCTTCCGTCCCGGGAGACTGGTGACCAGCTTCAGCTTTGAGCCGGTCTTTTCCCTTGAAAATTTCCGCTATATTTTTGATATTATCCCCTTCGCCTCCTATACGATGAATTCGCTGATTTTTGTCGTCGGGATTCTGGCGGTGCAGCTGACGACCATCACCTTTGCGGCCTATGCCGTTGCGCGTATCCCCTTTGCGGGCAAGGGGGTCGTTATGCTACTCATCATGGCGCAGATCATCATTCCCGGTGAGGTGCTGCTGCTCTCCAACTATCTGACGCTGCGGGACATGCACCTGCTGGATACCCGGCTGGGGGTGATGATCGTTTCCTTCGGCTCGGCAATGGGCATTCTGCTGCTGCGCCAGAGCTATAAATCGATTCCGCTGGCGCTCGAGGAGGCGGCGGTGCTTGACGGGTGCAACGTTTTGCAGATGCTCGTCTATATCTACATCCCCTCCTGCAAAACGGCCTATCTCTCCTTTGCCATTGTTTCCATCAACTGGCACTGGAACAACTTCCTCTGGCCGCTGATTGTCATCAATTCCCCGAATAAGCGCTCGCTGCCGCTGGGGCTGGCCTTGCTCACCAAGTCGAGCGGCGATGCCGGGCCGCAGTGGGCGGCCGTAACGGCGGCGACCGTTTTAATCATGCTGCCGCTGCTGATTCTGTTTTTGATTTTTCAGAAGCAGTTTATCAAGAGCTTTTTAACGTCCGGCATGAAATAGCAGAGGGAGGGCAGTTCTATTGGTCAAGGCGTTTGTGGCGGAAGATTCCGCTTTGCTGCGCAAGGAGATTGTAATGACCACCCCCTGGCGGGAGCTGGGCTGCAAGGTGGTCGGGCAGGCGAGCGATGGGCAGGAGGCGGAGCGGCTCATCCGCTCCCTGCGCCCCGGGCTGGTGATTACCGATATCTGCATGCCGGAGAAGGACGGGCTGGAGCTTATCCGCAGCCTGCGCGATCTGGAGGGAATCGAATATATCATCATCTCCGCCTATGAGGAGTTTGACTATGCGATGGAGGCCATCCGCCTGCAGGTGAAAAACTACATTTTAAAGCCGCTGGACGACAGGGAGTTTTACGACACGATTGCGCGGGCGGTCCGCTCGCTGCAGGAGCGCAGCACCCTTTTAAGCCTGCGGGAGAATTTGCAGGCCGCCTCGGCGCGCAACCCTGCCTATCTGCAGGAGCTGGAGGAAAACGGGGCGAGCGGCGAAAACCGCTATCTCCCCGCGCTGCTGGACTTTTTCGAAAAGCACTATTCGGAAAATATCGGCATCCGGGATGCCGCCGAGGCCCTTTATATCAGCGAGAGCTATATCAGCAAGCTGCTGCGCTGGGAGCTGGGCACCACCTTCAGCGACTATCTCGGCAGCATCCGGATTCAGAAATCCATTCCGCTGCTGCGGCAAAACGAGATGAAAATCTACGAGGTGGCCGAGCGGGTGGGGTATAAGGACTACCGCTATTTCTGCAGCCTGTTTAAAAAGCATGTCGGGGTAACGCCCCGGCAGTTCAGACAGAGATAAAAAAGAAAGCAGGAGGGAAACGACTGATGGACTACAGGATTACCGCACACCATGCGCATGTTTTTCCCGCTTTTATCCGGGTGGATGGGAAGGACGGTACGCCCGACGCGCTGCGCCGGCTGATGGAGCGCTGCAAAATTGAGCAGTGCGTTGCCTTTGCGCCCTTTCATAAGCAGCTCGGCCCGGCGGACGAGGAATCAAACCGCTGGCTTTATCGGGAGCTGCAGGGCCAGAAGGAGCTTTTGGGCTTCGGCGTTATCAATTTTGAGGCGGGGGACCTTGCCGGGCAGGTGGAGCGCATTGCCGGCTTCGGCTTTAAGGGGATTAAAATCCACCCGGCCTTCCAGAAGATTAAGATTGACGGGGAGAAGGCCTGCGAGGTCTATGCGAAGGCACAGGAGCTGGGGCTGTTTCTCTCCTTTCATACCGGCATCCACTGGCACCGGATTTCCGACTACAACATGCTGCTCTTTGATGAGGTGGCCTACCGCTTCCCGAAGCTGCGCTTTTCGATGGAGCACCTGGGCGGCTACTGCTTTTTTAACGAGGGGCTGGCGGTGCTGCTCAACAACCGCCGGCACGGCGACCCCGCCCCGCGGCTGTATGCCGGGCTGACCAGCGTTTTCGACCCGAACGAGAACCGGGCCTGGAACCTGAGCGACCAGAAAATCCGCGACCTTCTCTGGCAGGCAGGCGATGACTGCGAAATCTTCGGTCTGGATTTCCCCTATAACGGCGAGGAAAAGGTGGCCTGCGCCATTTCGCACGTTAAAGATATGGATATTCCGGACTGCTCCAAGGAGAAAATCCTGGGCGGCAACCTGCGGCGGCTTTTAGAGCTGTGAAGGCGTTGGGCCCGTTTTTTCAAAAAAGGGCGCGCTGCAAAATATTTTTCCGGCCTGCAGAAACCGGAAAAAGGGCGGTTTCGTCCGCGATATGCGGGCGAAATTTGACTTTAGTGGAGTCAAAAGCCGTTTTTTAAAAGGGTCTGTTGCAAAATGCTCGCATTTTGCAACAGACCCTTCTGGCGTTTTTTCTATTTGCGGTAGGAGATGAGATAGCGGCCGGGGACCTCATCATAGGTCCTGCAGAATACCATATAGGCCGGAAGCCCTGCCGCCGTTAAATCCTGCTCGAGCTGCGGGTCGAAGAGATAGGACTCTTCATTAAGGTCGATTTCCGCCCACTCGTGGTAAGCGTAGCCACCGCCTGCCCGGCCGGTCTGCCCGGCGACCAGATGGCCGTTTAGCCCCAGCGGGCGGATAAGCAGCAGAAAGGCGGAGGCATAGGCGTTGCACATGCCGGTTTTGGCGGAGAGCGCCACCGCGCCGAAGCCCTCTATTTCCCCATAGTCTGCATAAATCTGAGCGCAGGTGGTGTCCCCAACCGCAGCGCCGAGATTGCGCATATGTGAACCATAGGTAACGGTGGAGGCAACATAGTCATAGCAGGCCTTCACCTTTTCGTAGGTATCCATATCCTCCTCAATGATTTCATCCAGAATACTGTCTACCAGCTCCTGCAGCTGGCTGCTGCGGCAGGAGGAGGGGGAGAGCTCCACCTCATCGAGAAGCGCCTGCGGCGTCCCTTCGGCGGGCGCCGTCTGCCCGGGCTTACCTTTTTCTTTTTCCGGGTCCTCCTCTTGCAGGTCCTTGCCTGCCTCCTCATCCAGAACGAATGACGATCTGTCTTCATCCGCCCAGGGGTCGTATTCCTCGCGCGCGGCCGCCGTTATTCCCAGCGACCCGCAGAACAGTCCGGCAGCGGCCAGCGCTGCCATCCATCTTTTAAACTGCATCGCCTTTTAACTTCCTTTATGTATAGATTTCGACTTATTATACCGCCAGAGGATATAAACTGTCAAGCAAATAGGAAAAATGTTCCTTTTAAGTGACAGATGAGAAAAGAAATGATAATATAGTACTATCGGCTGCCTTTTTTAGGAATGGCTGCTTCTTCCGGATAAGACATGATCGTTCGCAGCCGGATTTTTTATCTTTGTGAAGGAGGATATTTTAAATGGGAAAGATTTTTGCCTCTGCCTCTCCCGAGATAGAGCCCCGCGAAACGGCACATGCGGCGATTTCGCGGGAGCTGGCCGGGGAATGTATGGTGCTGCTGGAAAATAACGGTGCGCTCCCGCTTTCTGCAGGAGGAAAAATTGCCCTATATGGTAACGGGGCCCGGCAGACGGTCAAGGGCGGCACCGGCTCGGGGGATGTCAATGCCAGAAGCATTGTCAGCATTGAAGCGGGACTTCAAAACGCCGGATTTACGGTAACAACCGAGGACTGGCTCGACCGGCATACCCGGCGGCAGCAGGAGGCAAAGCAGGCCTATCTGCAGTGGGTAAATGATAAGGCGCAGAAGGAGGGGAGCGTTCCCTTTCTGATCACCTTTGACCACCCCTACCATGAGCCGGCCCCGGAAATCGTCACGAAGGCGGACTGCGAGGGCTCAGATACCGATACGGCCATCTATGTCATCGCCCGCAATTCCGGCGAGGGCAGCGACCGCCTGGCGGTACCGGGCGACTATTACCTGTTCCCGCAGGAGAAGGAAAACCTGCAGACGGTTGCCCGGTATTATAAAAAAACGGTGGTGGTGCTCAATATCGGCGGGGTGATGGACCTCGGCGAGATGAAGGCGATAGAGGGGATAGATGCCCTTCTGCTGATGACCCAGCTCGGCGCTCTGGGCGGCGATGCGCTCGCGGACATACTGACCGGCGCAGTCACCCCCTCCGGGAAGACGGCGGACACCTGGGCTAGGACTTATGAGGACTATCCCTGCTCGGCCACCTTCAGCCACAACAACGGGAATGTGGATGATGACTGGTATACCGAGGGCATTTATGTCGGCTACCGGTATTTCGATTCCTTCGGCGTTCAGCCGCAATACCCGTTCGGCTACGGCAAATCCTACACCACCTTTGAAGTGACGCCCGGAGAGGTGGCAGTAAGCGGCGAAGAGGTGACGCTGAAGGTCGAGGTTGCCAACACCGGCAGGCAATATGCCGGCAAGCAGGTCGTCGAGCTTTACTGCTCGGCGCCGGCAGGGCGGCTGGACAAGCCCTGGCAGGAGCTGGCCGCATTCGAAAAGAGCTCTCTGCTCGCCCCCGGGGAGAGCGAGACGCTGCAGCTGCATTTTTCGCTGAGCGAACGGGCCTCCTACTGCGAGCAGCAGGAGGCCTTTGTTCTGGAGGCGGGCGAATATATCCTGCGCGTCGGGACCAGCTCGAGGGATACGGTGCCGGCGGCCGTTCTGCTGCTGGACCGGGAGGTAAAAACGCAGACGGGGAAAAATCTCTGCGTGCCCGAAGAGAAGATAGAGGAGATAAAGCCGCAGGCGCCCTGTAGCCGCGAGACGGCAGGCCTGCCAAGGCTGCAGGTGGATGCCGCCGCTATCGCCGGGCGGCAGGTGCGCTATCAGGGAGAGCGGGAGGAATACCGCACCGATAAAACGCAGCGGCTGAGCATGGAGGATCTTCTGAAGGGACGCTGCACCGCGGAAGAGCTGACCGCCCAGCTGAGCATTTCTGAAATGGCGGAGCTCTGCGTCGGCACCATGCGCGGCAGCGGCGGCAACGTTGTCGGCAGCGCTTCAATGAGCGTGCCGGGCGCAGCGGCGGATTCCTCGCCGGTTATCCGAGAGGAGCGCGGCGTTAAAAACATGATTCTGGCGGACGGCCCTGCCGGGCTGCGGCTGCAGCCGCACTTCAAGGCGACGCCGGAGGGCGAAATCCTGCCGGGCGGCGAGGTGATGGGCGATTCGTCCGCCCCCTTCGGGGAGGGGGCCGAATATGAAAATGCGGTGGACTACTACCAGTACTGCACCCCCATTCCGATTGGCTGGGCGCTGGCCCAGTCCTGGAATACCGCGCTCGTCGAGCGCGCCGGGGAGATGGTCGGCCGCGAGATGGAGCAGTTTAATGTCGACCTCTGGCTGGCTCCGGCGATGAATATCCACCGCAACCCCCTGTGCGGGCGCAATTTTGAATATTATTCGGAGGATCCGCTCATATCCGGGCGGATGGCGGCCGCCATGACCCGAGGGGTGCAGAGCCATCCGGGTAAGGGAACGACCATCAAGCACTTTGCCGCCAACAACCAGGAGGAAAACCGGTATTTCACCAATGCCCATATCAGCGAGCGGGCGCTGCGGGAGATCTATCTGCGGGGCTTTGAAATCTGTGTGCGGGAGGCACAGCCGTTTTCTATCATGACCTCCTATAACCTGTTAAACGGCATCCATACGGCCAACTGCCGGGAGCTGCTGCAGAACATTGCCCGGGATGAGTGGGGCTTTGAGGGGGTTATTATGACCGACTGGTTCACCTCCCAGCAGGTACCGTGGCTGGCCGCCAAATACCGGCCGCGATACCCCATCTCCGCCTCGACCGGCTGCATCTATGCGGGCAACGACCTGCAGATGCCCGGCTGCCAGAAGAATGTGGAGGATATTATCCAGGCGGTGGAGACCGGCGAGGAGCTGGATGGCTACCGGATTACCAGAGCGGACCTGCAGTTTAATGCGGCAAACGTCATCCGCATTGCGGGAAAGACGATGCAGGCGCGGCCCTGAGTCTGTTTTAAAACGGAAGGATTGTGTGCAAAACGTTAAAAGGATAGATTCAGGAATTTTCCCCCGGTTTCAGAGTTGCCGGTGCAGGCTGCAGTATCTGCGGACATGGTGCCGGCCGCTGCCGGGGCCGCCATAGCGGTGGATCGCCGATGGGTAATACAGCTGGCAAGTCTTTTCAGCTTAAAGGCGGAATAGGAAAGCAGAGCGTCCGGCTGCGCTGCGGCTGGACGTTTTTTTCTGGAAGAGAAGTATAGAGGCAGAGCCGTTCAGTACCCGCTGGCCCTCTTCTCCCCTGAGAGGGAAGGCTTCATCATTTGCGCAAAATCCCAGGGCATTGCTTTCATACTTTGGGAGACTTTAAAAGAGCTGGAGATTTACAGATCCTTTTTATATAGGGCTTGACTTTTTTACAGGGGGGCGTATAATAGAGTATATTCCATAAAAGCCCGTTGAAAAAACCTATGGTTTTTTCAACGGGCTTTTATTTTTGTCTGAATCCACATTTAAAACACAAAACCATATCAATATGTCCCCCAAATGAAGAATAGGTTTAAATTTTCTATGGCTCAACTTTTATTGCTAATTGTATAAAATTCGGTTTAAAATACCGGAAAGGATGAGAAGAAAATGAATAAGCCATCCATCCAAAGGGGGCTGCGATCACCTCTGTTTCGGGAAAATCTGCAGCTCTATTCCCTGTTTTTGCCGCTCGCCATACTTATCTTTATTTTTAATTATCTGCCGATGTGGGGCGTTATCATTGCTTTTCAGGATTATAAAGTTGGAAGTGCAATGTTTGCGCTGGATGGAAGTATTAAATGGGTTGGTTTTAAACATTTTCTGACCTTTATAAACAGCGAAAATTTTGTTCGGCTTGTTGGCAATACACTGCGGCTAAGCGTGCTCAATCTGTTATTTGGTTTTACAATTCCCATTCTCTTTGCTATTCTTCTGAACGAAGTCAAGCAATTTCGTTTTAAAAAATTCGTTCAAACGGCCAGTTATCTGCCTTATTTTATCTCGACGGTTGTTGTAGCCGGTATGGCCCTTTCCTTTTTGGAGCCTAATGGTATTATCAATAACTTTCTCGCCGTGTTCGGCATAGCCTCAAAAGAATATATCATTTTTCCGGATTATTATCCGACTATCTATACAACCATCAACGTTTGGAAAAACTTCGGGTTTGGCAGCATCCTCTATTTCTCCACATTGTCTTCTATCGATCCCGCCCTTTATGAGTCTGCGAGAATAGATGGAGCAAACCGCTTTCAGCAGGCAATACATATTACCCTTCCCGGCATTCAGTTTATCATTGCTGTGCAGCTGGTTTTGCAGATGGGCTCTATTCTCCATACGAATACCGATCTTGCGCTGTTGCTTTACCGCAATTCCACCTATGCAACTTCAGACGTTATCGGCACCTATATCTACCGCATCGGCATTGAGGGCGGCAAATACAGCTATACAACGGCGGTCGGCCTGTTTATGTCGGTTATTGGTATTACACTGACCTATATCACTAACCGCATCAGCAATAAGATGACGGGCTATGGGCTCTGGTAAGCTGGAAAAGGAGGATACGAGAAAATGCCCAAAAATAAAAACCGGATTCAGGAAGGCAGCATGGCTGTTGATGCCGCTCTCATTATTCTGATGGCAATTACCGCTTTTTTGACCCTCTATCCCCTTTACTATGTGCTGATCCTTTCGCTGAGCGAACCGCAGCAGGCTGCAACCATGCGGGTATACTGGCTGCCGAAGGGGCTGTATCTGGGCAGCTATGAAAAAATTGTTCTGGATCCCAAGCTCTGGCGCTCCTACCTCAACACTATTCTCTATGCGGCGGCGGAATCAGCGGGAATGCTGTGCATCTGCTCGATGGCGGCCTATGCCCTCTCCTCAAAACGGCTAAAGGGGCGAAAGGTGTTCAATATTTACCTGCTTATCCCCATGTATTTCAGCGGCGGCATCATCCCGCTTTTTTTGCTGATTATCAAAATGGGGCTTTACAACACCCCGTGGGCGATTATCATTCCCGGCTGCTTTTCCATCTGGTATACGATTTTAATCAAGTCCTATTTTGGCTCGCTGCCGGAATCTCTGCGGGAGGCGGCCATGGTGGATGGAGCCAACTGCTATCAGACGTTTTTAAAAATCTATCTGCCGGTTGCCAAGCCGATTCTGGCCGTTGTTGCCCTTTATACGCTGATTGGCGTTTGGAACGAATGGTTTAAATCAAGCATCTTCCTTACTGATCAGCGCCTTCAGCCGCTGCAGCTCTATCTGCGCAGGATTCTGGTGGAGCAAACGGTGGATCTGAGCCAGGAGTTCGCTTCTCAGGAGCAGCTGCAGGCCGATATGGAGCGCCGCCTTTCCAGCAATCAGATAAAATACTCGATTATTATCCTGTCATCGCTGCCGATGATATGTATCTACCCCTTTTTCCAGAAGTATTTTGTAAAGGGGGTTATGCTGGGCTCTCTCAAGGAGTAGCTGTCTGTTTAAACAGGCGGGAGCAGCTTCCCCAAACAGGGGAGCTGCTCCGGGAATAGATTGTTCAAATTTTTCAGTAAAAGGAGAATGAAATGATGATGCGCAAAATGTTGGCAACACTGCTGGCCGCCGGATTCCTGCTGGGAACCACCGCCTGCAGCACACAGGATGGCTCCGCTTCATCCCCGCAGCTCTCTGCCGGCTCCCCATCCGCTTCGGCTTCCTCGGCCGCTCCTTCAGACGGCGCACAGAAGGTAATCACCGTTCTGGGCAACGAGTGTAACCACCTCGTCCTGCAGGATGCGCAGAAAACGGAAATCTATCAGGTGCTGATGGATATGTTTGCTGAGCATGGTGTGGAGATCGATATGACGTCGGTTGTGAGCGATCAGTATCTGACCGTTTTGCAGGCGCAGATCGCCTCCGGAAACATGCCGGATTATTTTGACGCCAGCCCGCTGAGCGCGCCCAACCGCATCAATCTTATCACCACCGGCAAGCTGATGGCGATTGACGATGTGCTCCCCTACAGTAACGGGACCGCTTTCGATGCGCTTGCAGAGGGAGGTTACTACAATATCTGCCGCAAAAAGGACACCTATGAGGATGGAAAGCTCTATTATATCGGCAACGTCAATATGCTTCCTTCGGTCAACAACGGGAAATTTGGCTATACTCAGATGGACCGCAACACCTTCACCATCAAAATCCGGCAGGACTGGCTGGATAAAGTGGGGATGGAAATGCCGCAGACGATTGATGACTTCTACCGCGCGCTGGAGGCCTTCCAGCAGCAGGATGTCAACGGGAACGGCGTGGCGGATGAACGTCTGGCTGTTCAGACAGACACCTGCAATACGACCTGGGGAGGCTTTTTTGACAACGGCATTGCCCAGTGGTTTGGCCTTGCCCCCTATGTCTTCAATATGGACTATCAGACCGGGCAGTGTATGGTTCCCTTTTTGCAGGAGGGCTTCATCCCCTATGTGGAATTCATGAAAAAATGTGTGGACAACGGGCTGCTTTATCTGGGTACTGATATTGGCAAGAACAACACCGGCATTACCACAGCATTAACCCAGAATGTGGTAAGCGCCTATTTCTTCCCTGCCAATTCCGATCAGGCCAGCTCGAATGACCCGGATGAAATCTACGCCGTTATGCCCATTATTCAGGGGGCTGCGGGGATCGATCCGGTCATGGAGGGCAGCCGGGGCTATAAATCCTGGGATTACCATGCCTTTTCTTCGAACGTTGACCCGCAGGCGGCAGCTGCTTTTCTGGATGTTATCATTTCGCTTGACTATTCCAAGTGGTATTTTATGGGCGTTGAGGGGCAGACCTGCGAGGTGGTCGATGGCCTGTACCGTTATACCGGCCCGACCACCGCTGAGGAGGTCAGGTCTACCGGCTGGGGCTCCGGCGAATATGTGGTGCGCAGCACTGCCCTCTCTAATATCCAGCTGCATGGTATTTTCAGTACCTATAAGGGCGAAGCGCTCCTTTGGGATTCCTTTGATGATTATCTCAATTCCGCCTACTACCAGGAGGTTGAATCCCAAAGCTACAAGGAACACTATAAGACGAACATCGTCACCTGGTGCGAGAATGCGAAAAAGCTCAATATGTATAACATGAACAGCGACCTGGCAATGATCTGCCCAATGGCCACCGAGGCAGAGGCGGAGATCATCGACCAGTATAAGGACGATCTGTATACCTATATGGATGAGCTGTTCGCCAATCTGGTCAACGGTACCTGGGCAGTTTCGGATTATGAAGCCTACAAGGCCAAGCTGTATGAGCTGGGCCTGCAGGAGATGATAGACGTTTACCAGTCACAATACGACCGCATTCAGGACTAAACCAAAAGGAGGAAAATGCTTATGTCCGGAGCCATATTGCATACCCTGCTCGGCAGGGATGCCTATGCCCTGTTGAGCAATCCGCAGGCACGCTCAGCGGCCGACAGTGAATGGAACGCCTACCTGTGGGGGCTGCAGGGAGGAGATCTTTACTATGCACCCTCCCGTCTGCCGGGCTATACGCTCAACAAGCTGGGGCTTTCCTTCCATCTGCTGAAAACCGCTGAAACCTTCTCGGCCATGTGCGAATACCTACGGCATATCCGGATAGAGCGGCCGGGAGAGTATGCCGCCATGCGCGCCTATGTCATGGGGTATTTAGGGCACTATGCACTGGACAGCCAGATTCATAGCTATGTCTTCCCGATGGAGCGGGAGTACCGGCGCGCACATCCCGATTATGATGAAGCGCGCGAGGGCGGCCTGCATGGCCGGCTCGAGGGCGGGATAGAATGGATTCTTTTCCACTGCAGGAAGCGCCCTGGCGAAACGATGAAGGATGTTACTGCCCCTTACAGCATGACAGAGGGGTTTAAAGAGGCGCTTCGCCGGTTCTATCTCGTCCTTTCCGATTCCCTCTTTGGAATTGATGCATCGGCTGAGCCGATAGAGCTCTGCATTGACTGCTGCTTTCAGGGTTTTCAGTATGGCCCGAAGGAGGATCTCTTTATAGAGGATCAAATGAACTTTTTGCACAGGAAATGGGAGGTCTATGATTCCCCAGGCCTCTTCCTGTGCAGCTCGGCGCCGGAACTCTATGAAAACGCCATGCGGCAAGCGGCTGGGCTGATGGATGAACTCATCGCCTGCCTGGAGGGCGCAGACGCCTTCCGTCCCCAGATAGAGCGCAACTGCAGCTACTGGAAATATGAGGATCCCACCTGGTTTAGAGAGATGTATCAATTCTGAGCGGGGAATCCGGGGCAGTTTCTTCGCCCCAAAAGCAGCTTTTTCGAAAGGGCACGTTGCAAAATTTCATTTTGCAACGTGCCCTTTCAGACTGTCGGAAAAGCCCTAAAACAAAAAATTCGTTCCGAAGGCGGGCGTGTGCCGCTGGAGGAACACCTGAAAGCGCCTGTTTCTCTTCGAGGCGTCCCAGTCCAGAGATGCAGAAAAATCCGCAAAAAAGAACGAGTGTTCTATCTGGACGGACAGCACTTTTTCTGATATAATAGAAAAGATATTATAATGCAGAAAGAAAATAAAAAAGATTAGGAGGAATGAACAAATGGAAGGGAAACTGCAGCGCTTTTTCGGTTCGCAGGACCTAACAGCCGGCAGTCCCTCGGCGGGGCTGATACAATTCGCCGTTCCGCTTTTAATTGGGAACCTGGCGCAGCAGCTCTACAATACAGTCGATTCCATCGTTGTCGGGAAATATGTGGGAGACACGGCGCTGGCGGCTGTTGGCGCGAGCGGGCCCATTTTTAACCTTCTGCTGGTGTTGTTTATGGGCATTGCCACCGGCGCAACGATTATGGTTTCGCAGTATTTTGGCGCGCGGCAGCGGCAGCTTCTGTCGGATACGGTGGGAACCACCGTTATTCTTACTGCGCTCTGCTCGGTCTTTATCATGATTGTCGGCCCGCTGGCCACCCCTCCGCTCATGCAGATGCTGGATACGCCGCAGGACATCTATTCCCAGGCATGCTCCTATCTGATTATTATCTTTCTCGGGGTGGCAGGCCCTGCCTTTTATAACATTATTTCCGGTATCCTGCGCGGGCTGGGCGATTCGTTTATGCCGCTCGTTTTCCTGCTGATTTCCTGTGCGCTGAACATTGCACTCGATATCTTCTTTGTTGCCTCCTGCGGCTGGGGGGTCGCAGGCGTTGCCGTGGCAACCATCATTGCCCAGGTGGTTTCGGCCGTCCTCTGCTTTATCCGCCTGGCGAGAATGACGGACATACTGGATTTTGGCCTTAAAACGCTGCGGCTGCACCGCTCGCTGGTAGCGCGGGTGGTCAAGCTCGGCCTGCCCTCCGGGCTGACGCAGGCCATCTTCTCGATGGCGGCCATTGTTGTTCAGCGGCTGACGAACAGCTTCGGCACCACGGTCATCGCCGTTTCAACGGTGGTCATGCGCGTAGATGGCTTTGCGATGATGCCGAACTTCACCTTCGGCACCGCCATGACCACCTTTGCCGGGCAGAATATCGGCGCGAACCGGATGGACCGGGTGGAGCAGGGTACGAAAGACGGTATGCGCATCGGCCTTATCGCCTCGGCGATTCTGGTGACGGCCATTCTGGTGTTCGGCGGCTCGCTCATGCGCCTGTTCACCACTACCGGGGAGGTTATCTCGCTGGGAGTGCGGATGCTGCGTATCCTGGCGGTTGGTTATATCGCTGTAGCGGTCAACCAGATTCTCTCCGGCGTCATGCGCGGCGCGGGCGACACGGTCACCCCCATGTGGATTTCGCTGGCGACAACGGTCGCCATCCGCGTGCCGATTGCCTATGCGCTGGCCTATCTGACCCGCAGCGAGGCGCAGCCGGTCGGCTCGCCGGACAGCCTGTTTATTTCCCTGCTTGTCTCCTGGGTGCTGGGCGCGGTGTTCACCGTTTTTGCCTACCGGCACGGGAAATGGCGCAGCAAGGCGATTACCTCTGTTCCCACGACAGAAAAGGAAAGCCCGGCAGAGCAGGCCTAGCTCTCCGGGCTGCTGCCCTCTCTGGCAGCGCATTGTTCACGATATTCATTCGGCGTTGCATTTACGAGCTGCTTGAACTTGCGGATGAAGCTGGTGGTCTGCTTGTAGCCCACCTTTTCCGAGATTTCGGAAAGCGTCATCGAGGAGGTTGCAAGCAGCTCTTTTGCATACATCATTTTCTTTTCGGAGATATAGGCGGAGATGTTGCGGCCGGTCTGCATTTTAAAGCGGTGGCTCAGGTTGGAGAGCGAGAGGGAGAAGGCATCGGCCACGCTGCTGACGCACAGCTCGCTGTCCCGCCAGTGTGCATCGATATAGGCGAGCACCTGCGCAATGGTATCCTCCGGCTTTTCCTCGGGAACGGATCTTTGGCTCTGCGCAAGCATATCGCAGGAGAAGCGGCCGTGCAGGGCGTTGATTCTTTCAATGAGCGCCGCCGGCTCCGGCTCGGTTTCGCAGTAGATGCCCTCCAGCCGGAAGTCTGTTCTGAGGGCTTCCCGGTTTAATCCCTCATAGGCGCGCGCATAGCATTTCATGATATCAAAGCAGAGCGAGGAGCGGGTGAAGTTGCTGAGCGTTTCCGAGCGCGCAATATCCAAAAGCACCTCCAGCATGAAGCGCGCGCGCTCCATATCCACGTTCACCAGGGCGGTGCAGAGCGCATCCAGCTCCAGCTTGGGGTAGATAAAGTGCGCCTGCGGCCTCTGCGGGATGGAGACGGCGGCGGTTTCCCCCATTTCCGGCTGCGGGCCGAGACGCTCCGCGGCCACCGCCTCCTGATAGGAGCGGGAGATTTCCCGTAGGCTGCTATAGCTGCCGCCGGCGGCGATGCGCGCGCCCAGTCCGGTTTCCTCCAGCAGCCGGTCCGCAATGACCGAGAGCTTATCGCTGATGATATAGGAGCAGGCCTCGCCAAAGCCGAGCAGCAAAAGAAGGTTGGCCTCATCGGGGTATTCCATCATCTGCCAGGAGAATTCCGAGCCCAGCACCTGCTCCAGAATGCCGGCGAGCGGGAAACGCTTCTCCGGCTCCGCACCCAGATGCAGAAGGACAATGCGGTACTGTTCGGCATAGCAGTCTATCCCGGCAGCAACGCACTCCTTCTCCAGGTCCCAGTTTTCGTCTATCCGGTCGTGCAGCAGGCAGAGAAGCAGCTTTTCCATGGCATTCTGCTGCTGCAGGCTGGCCACACGCTGCTCCATCGTTTCAATCAGATAGCTGGCCTTCTGTATGCCATAGAGGTTTTCGGGAATCTCCGGGGCTCTGCTGTCGACCATCTCATCCAGCTGGCGAATGGGGCGATAGCTGAGAAAGGCGAGCAGATAAACGAGCGCGCCGCCGCAGGTGAGCAGGAGCAGCTGTGCCTGATGGTAGGTGTTCTGCAGCTTTTTTACAGGGGAGAGAATGTCCGCCTCGGAAAGAAGACGCACGCAGCGGATGCTGCCCTCATGAAAACTGGAATAGAGCGCATAGCGGCCGCCGGAAAGCAGCTGGTAGCTCCCTGAATTCTGCAAAGGAACAAGCTCTGCCAGCTGCTCCTGCGGCATCGGCTCTATTGGGTAGAGCTGCAGGCCGAATTGGTCAAAAAGATAGGTCTCTGCCTGCGGCTGCTCGGTCAGCGCCTGCAGATAGGGTTCATCAATCGTCAGCAGCAGGTAGCCGCCCTCATAGGCGGGCAGCGGCATAATGCGGGTCAGGCCTGCCTTCGGGCCGGCCGCTCCCGGAGCGGCGGAGATATCGGCAGGGAAGCACCATTCCGGTGTTTTCAAATCCTGCAGATAGTCCGGCAGGCTGACAAAGTGTCCCTCCCGCTGCAGCTTCCAGTAGTAGGCCGGATTATAGGTGCCGTTTTCGGTGTAGATAACACCGGGCATCTGGGTCGTATAAAAGCAGCCGCCGCTGTAAAAGGGATGGGAGCTTAAAATGCCGCGCAGCAGCACCTTCATCCCGGTATAGGTCGGCGCGCTCGAACGCAGGCTGCCGCGTTCGAGCAAAACATTGCTGGAGAGCTGGACAAGAATGGCATCCATCTCCTGCAGGTGCATCTGCATCTGCAGGGAGATATTGTCGAGCGCCTGAATATTCTGCCGGAAAATCTCATCCCGGTAGAGCTGGATAAAATACTGCTCATGCAGCAGTGAAAAGACCAGCAGCGGAATAGTCAGAACCAGCAGATAGCTTAGCAGGTATCGGACCAGAACTTTGTTAAAAAACCGGCCCAGTTTTCCCATGGTTTCCGCCTCCAGAAAAATTTGGGGGTCATATCGGACGGGCAAAAGGGCAGAGCGAAAAATCACTCCCCTTATTATAGTATGGATTTAACAAAAGCACAAGCGCCAAAACCAGAGTTTTGGCGCTTGTGAGCGGATAACAGGGATTCTGTCGGAAATCATCTTTTAAAAAGAGGGAGGCGGCCGGTTCAGAACTTCCCGTCGATAAAGTCCTGATACCACTGCGCCCAGCCGGCGAGGTCATAGGCCTGCAGCTGCTGCAGATGCGCCTCCCAGCTGGCGTCGTCAATCCCGCTGACGATGCTGTTGGCGATAAACTGCTCCAGATAGGCGTTGAGCTCGGTTTCGATAAAGGCGCGTTCGCTGGCCTTCTGTGAATCGACAAAGCGGATGGGAAGGAATTCCTTCGGGAAGAAGTCTTTCACCTGATCGACATAGCGGTCGCGTTCGAGCGAGCCGGGGTCCTTCTCGGCATCCTTAATTTCGATTTCGCTCAGGTTGATAAGCGGGCAGCCGTCCACCATGCCGTAGGTATACTTCATGTTCTCCATGGTGAAGTCCTCGGTGAGGTTCTGCGGGGTCTTGCGGTAGACCTTGCCGTCATCCCGAGTCTCCCAGAGGGTGCCCTCCTCGCCGTAGCGGACGATATATTTCATCTCGGTTGAGCTGGAGAGGTAATCCCACCAGCGCAGCAGCGCCTCCTTGTTCGGGCAGGCGGTGGTAATGGCAAAGCCGAGGCGGTTGCCGCGGGGCTTGTTGAGCCGGCCTATTTTCACCTGCTTGCCCTCCATGCCGGGGGCGGACATTGGCGGAAGAACGACATATTCGGCGGCGGTCTCATCGTCCATCGTGCCGCTGGGGACCCAGCCGTTGAAGGTGCCGACCAAACGCTCCTTCTGCTTGGAGAAATACTGCTGCGAGGTCTGGGAGAAGCCCTCGACATCCAGCAGCCCCTCTACAGCCAGCTGATGGTAGAAGGTTAAAAAGTCGCGGTATTCCTGCTTATCCACCGTCGGGATGAACTGGCCGTTTTCGATTTTGTAATAGCCGGTGATGCCCCAGGGACCGGAAAACTCGGTAATGTGTGAGCACCAGTCCTCCTGGCAGAAGGTGATCGGAATCTCGTCGGCGGCGCCGTTGCCATTCGGGTCCTTTTCCTTGAAGGCCTTGAGGACGTTATAGTATTCCTCAGTCGTTTTCGGGATGGAGAGCCCCAGCTTATCCAGCCAGACCTTATTGATAAACTGGATACCCTCGCCGTCGTTTTCATAGTTGGTCTGCATGCCGGTCATCAGCGAATAGATTTTCCCGTCCGGCGGGAATTTCAGCATATCCCAGGCCTCAGGCAGCTCGCTGTTATACTGCTCGACGATGTGCGGAGCAAAGGTTTCGAGCAGTCCCTCCTCCGAGAGGTCAACAAACTGCGAGGTGTTTTTGGCCATCATATTTTCATTGAGCAGGCCAATAAACGCATCGGGCGGGTCGGTGGCGAGCATGATATTGACCTTCTCATCACCGGAGCCCTGCAGTACCTCAATCCAGTCGATATGGATGTTGGTATCCGCCTCTGCCTGAATGAAGGCGGCCTTTTCGTTCATCGTTTTGGTTTTATCAAAGGTGTGCTTGCTGACGGCGACGGTGAAGGTGGTCACCTCATCGGTCACCGGCAGCCCGGTCACATAGGTGTCTCCGACCTTTTCGCGGGCATCGCCGCTTGAGGCTGGCGCGCTTTGCGCCGCTGCGCTTGAGGCGGGGGCGCTGCTCGCAGCGGGTGCGCTTTCCGGAGCAGAGGAGGCCGGTTCGTTCGAGCCACTGCAGCCGGAAAGAACAAGCAGCGAGCAGAGCGCCGCGCTCAGCAGTCGCTTGCCGGTTTTCTTAGCATTCATCAAAAATCCTTCCTTTCCTGATTAAAATGACAGAATAAGTAGCTTCAGCCTTTGATTGCGCCAATCATAACCCCTTTCACAAAGTATTTTTGAATAAATGGATAGACACAGAGAATGGGGAGGGTAGAAACGACGATAACGCCATATTTAACGACCTCCACCATCGTTTCCAGCTTTCTGGCGGCCGCCGGGTCGGTAATATTCGAGGCATCGGCCGTTTTGGCGGTCAGCAGGATTTCCCGCAGGTAGAGCTGAAGCGGGAATTTGGAGGTATCAGTTAAAAAGATGAGGGCATTGAAGTAGGAGTTCCAGTAGCCGACGGCCGTATACAGCGCAATCACCGCGACAATCGCCTTGGAGAGTGGGAGAACAATCGAGATGAAGAAGCGCTGGTTAGTGCATCCGTCGATAAACGCTGCCTCCTGCAGCTCGAGCGGGATGGTGGAGACAAAAAACGAGCGCACAATGATGATGTTATAGACCGAAACGCTGCCGAGAATGACCATCAGCGCGCGGGTGTTGACCATGTTCATGTTGTTGATGATGATATAAAAGGGAATCATACCGCCGCCGAAGTACATGGTGAAAACGAACAGCGCCATTACAATATTGCGTCCGGGCAGGTCATGGCGGGAGAGGGCATAGCCCGCGAGAATGTTAGCGAGAATGCCGAGGATGGTGCCGAGAACGGTATAGATAAGCGTATTACCATAGCCCACCCAGATGCGGTCATCCTGAAAAACGCGCTGGTAGCCGAGCAGGGTGAACCCCTTGGGATAGAGGAGAAAATCTCCGGAGTTGACATAGGTCGGGTCGGATACCGAAGCGATGAGCACAAAATAGACCGGATAGATAACCAGAATCAGAAAGATAATCAGAATCGTATGGATAACGATATTAAAAATACGGTCGCTGGTAGTATCCCGTATGCGTTTCTTTTCCTGTGCGGCCATAGAGCTTTCCTTCCTTTCCGAAAGTTGTTAAAGGTAAACATTCCGGAAACCGCTTGTTCTTTATTGAAAAGCACAAAAAAGCAGCTTTCCATATGGAAAAGCCGCACAAAAATCCACCTGTTTTGCCCGGATGTTTTTCTCGCACACCCGATTATTTAATGTTTACATAGATTCACCAGAGGCTGGAGCCGGAAAGCTTGCCGGCAATCTTATTGACGGCTATCAGAATGATAAAGTTAATGACATTGTTAAAGAGGCCGATAGCCGTGGAATAGCTGTATTCCGCCTGCAGCAGGCCGATTTTATAGGTGTAGGTGGAAATGACCTCTGAATAGACCTGGTTGAGGGAATTCTGCATCAGGTAGATTTTCTCGAAGCCGACATTCATCACCTGGCCGCAGTTCATAATCAGCAGAATGACCATGGTGGGCATGATGGCGGGCAGGTCAATATGCCAGATTCTCTTAAGCCGGCTGGCCCCATCGATAATGGCTGCTTCGTGCAGCTCGGGCCCTACCCCGGCAAGTGCCGCCAGATAGATGATTGAGCCCCAGCCGGTGCTCTGCCAGACCCCCGACCAGACATACATATGACGGAAGTACTGCGGTTCACCCATAAAATAGATGGGCTCTGCGCCGAAAAACTGAATAATGGTGTTGACAAATCCGCTGCGCGGGGAGAAAAAGACCGAAATCATGCCGACCAGCACGACCACCGAGATAAAATGGGGAATATAGGTAACCGTTTGAGAGAATCGGCGCAGCTTGTTATTGCCGACATTGTTGATAATCAGCGCCAGAATAACCGGGGTGGGGAAGCTGGCGGCCAGGCTGTAAAGGCTGATGACAACGGTATTTTTCAGCAGCACCCAGAAGCGGGGGGAGGAGAAGAAGGTATTAAACCATTTCATCCCGACCCAGGGGCTGCCCCATATCCCCTTTGCCGGTATGTAGTCCTTGAAGGCAAGCTGGATGCCATACATCGGTGCATAATGATAGAGCACCAGATAGACGGCGGCAGGAAGCAGAAAGAGATAAAGAATATAGTTTCGCTTCATCAGTTTCAGGGTTTTCTGAAGGTTGCTTTTACTTTGCTGCGCAGGTGCAGCAGGGGAAGCCGCAGTTTTTGGGAAACTCATCTGCTCAGTCCTCCATTCTGAATAGTTGGGCGTTTTATCTATTTTTATTATAAGTATTTGAAATATATTGTAAAGTTTCTAATATTGAAAAAAGCCTGCCAATTTTTCAATCAGCAGGCATTCTTTTTCCAAAATTCAAAAAAAGAGAACGGACCATCAAAAATTCATAGAAATTTAACGGTTCGTTCAGTCAAAGAAAGGTAAACGTATTTTGGGAATATGGCCGCCGGTTTTCGGAAAAGCAGAGTCTTTACGCTCAATGGGCGAAGAGAAAAGAGGCAGCTTTTTACATAAACGCAGACGCTGGCCCGAAAGCGGTTTTTGAAAAGAGGTTGTAAAAAACGCAAGCGTTTTTTACAACCTCTTTTCAGAGCATGTTCTTCAGATACTGGCCGGTGTAGGACTGCGGACAGGCGGAGATCTCCTCCGGCGTGCCGCAGGCGACCAGCGTGCCGCCGCCATCCCCGCCCTCGGGGCCGAGGTCGATGACATGGTCGGCCGTTTTGATGACATCGAGATTGTGCTCGATAACAACGACCGTGTTGCCCGCATCCACCAGCGACTGCAGAACGCCGATAAGCTTGTGTACATCATAGGTGTGCAGCCCGGTGGTCGGCTCATCGAGCACATAGATGGTCTTTCCGGTGGAAACCCGTGCCAGCTCGGTAGCGAGCTTCACCCGCTGCGCCTCGCCTCCGGAGAGGGTAGTTGCCGGCTGGCCGAGCTTGGCGTAGCCGAGCCCGACATCCTGCAGCGTCTGCAGCTTGCGCCGGATACGGGGCAGGGCGGAGAAAAATTCCAGCGATTCATCCACCGTCATTTCCAGAACATCATGGATATTTTTGCCCTTGTACTTAATTTCCAGCGTCTCCCGGTTGTAGCGGGAGCCGCCGCAGACCTCGCAGGGGACAAAGATATCCGGCAGAAAATGCATCTCGATTTTGATGATGCCGTCCCCCTCGCAGGCCTCGCACCGCCCGCCCTTGGTGTTAAAGGAGAAGCGGGAGGAGGTGTAGCCCCGGGCCTTTGAATCGGCTGTCTGCGCGAAGAGTTCCCGGATATCGTTAAAGACTCCCGTATAGGTCGCCGGGTTGGAGCGCGGGGTGCGCCCGATGGGGGACTGGTCAATGTCAATCACCTTGTCCAGATATTCCAGCCCGCGGATTTCCTCGTGCGCCCCCGCCTTGCCTTTTGCCCCGTTTAAGTCCCGGGCGAGCTGCTTATAGAGGATTTCATTGACCAGGCTGGATTTGCCCGAGCCGGAAACACCGGTGACGGCGACAAAGCAGCCGAGCGGAAAGCGCACATCTATCCCCCGCAGATTGTTGCAGGAGGCGCCGATGACCTCCAGAAAATGGCCGTTTCCAGAGCGGCGTCGGGCGGGCAGCTCGATTTTGCGCCTGCCGCTGAGATACTGGCCGGTGTAGGAGTTTTCGCAGGCGATAATATCCTCGAGCGTGCCGGCGGCGACCACTTCGCCGCCATGCACTCCCGCGCCGGGGCCGATATCCACGATATAGTCGGCCTGGCGCATGGTATCCTCATCGTGCTCGACGACAATCAGCGTATTGCCCATATCCCGCAGCCGCTGCAGGGTGGCAATCAGCTTGTCGTTATCCCGCTGATGCAGGCCGATACTCGGCTCATCCAGAATATAGAGTACGCCTACGAGCGAGGAGCCTATCTGGGTGGCCAGCCGGATGCGCTGGCTTTCGCCGCCCGAGAGGGTGGCCGAGGCGCGCGAGAGGGTCAGGTAGCCGAGCCCGACGCTGCGCAGAAAGCCGAGCCGCTCTCCAATCTCCTTGAGAATCTGCCCCGCGATGAGCTGCTCCTGTTCGGTGAGCGGGAGCGCGGCAAAGAAATCCAGCATCTGAACGATCGAGAGGCTGCAAAGCTCGGAGATGTTCTTTCCGCCCACCAGCACGGCGAGCGATTCGCGCTTGAGGCGCTGCCCATGGCAATCGGGGCAGTTGACCGCCGTCATATAGGAGGTGATCTCCTCGCGCATCCAGTTGCTGTTCGTTTCGCGGAAGCGCCGCTCCAGATTGGTGATGATTCCCTCAAAGTCGGTCATATATTCCCCGCTGAGCGCGCCCGAGCCGCGGGTGACCTTGAATTTCTTTCCCTTGGTGCCATATAACAGCAGGTCTATGATCTTTTTGGGGAGCTTGCCGACCGGTGTATCCAGGCTGAAGCCGTAGGCTTCGGAGAGGCCCTTATAGTACATCTCCGCCATCGAATCGGGGGCATAGGTCCAGCCGCTGGCCTTAATCGCCCCCTGGGCGATGGAGAGCTCCTTTTTGGGAAGGATGAGCTCGGGGTCAACCGACATGAAGGTGCCGAGCCCGGTGCATTTCGGGCAGGCCCCAAAGGGATTATTGAAGGAAAACATGCGGGGATTTAATTCCTCAATGCTGATATCGTGCTCCGGGCAGGCGAACGACTGGGAGAAGAGCAGCTCCTCCCCGCCGATTACATCGATAAGAACCAGCGAGCCGGTCAGCGACAGGCAGGTCTCAATGCTGTCCGCCAGGCGGGAGCGGATTCCCTCCTTGACTGCCAGCCGGTCGACGACGATTTCGATATTGTGCTTAAAGTTTTTCTCCAGCTTGATTTCTTCGCTCAGCTCGTAGAGATTGCCGTCCACCCGCACCCGCACATAGCCGGCGCGCTGGGCGCGCTCAAGCTCCTTGACGTGTTCCCCCTTTTTTCCGCGCACCACCGGGGCCATCACCTGAATGCGCGTTCCCTCCGGCAGGCGCAGCACCGAGTCTACCATCTGGTCCACCGTCTGCTGCTTTATCTCCCTTCCGCAGACCGGGCAGTGGGGGATGCCGATGCGCGCATATAAAAGCCGGAGATAATCATAAATTTCCGTCACCGTTCCGACGGTGGAGCGGGGATTTTTCGAGGTGGTCTTCTGGTCGATGGAGATGGCGGGGGAAAGCCCTTCGATGAGATCGACATCCGGCTTGTCCATCTGCCCTAAAAACATCCGCGCATAGGAGGAAAGGCTTTCGACATACCGGCGCTGTCCATCGGCATAGATGGTATCAAATGCGAGAGAAGATTTGCCGGAGCCGGAAAGCCCGGTAAAAACAATCAGCTTATCCCGCGGAATGGTGATGTCGATATTTTTGAGATTATGCACCCGCGCGCCTTTGATTACTATTTTGTCGGTCGCCAAAAAGGTCCCTCCAGTCGATGGTAAAATTCCTGTTTTGAAAAGAACATATTTTCGCTCTCTCAGTATACCACAGCTATTTTAATTGTCAAGGGAGAGGGGGAAAACTCTCTTTTTCGAAACAGCTGTCCGGGCAGGCAGAAACCCCGGGTTCCCCTCAAATAAAAATTGACAACCTAAAGTAAAAATGCTATTCTGTAAGCGGCAGAAACAAACAGATTGAAGAAGACAGAAGGTGGAGATAAACAATGCCTGAACTGAAGGGAAGCAAGACGGAGAAAAACCTGTGGACGGCCTTTGCGGGGGAATCCCAGGCGAGGAACAAATACACCTATTTCGCCTCCAAAGCGAAGAAAGAGGGCTATGTTCAGATTGCCCAGATTTTTGAGGAGACAGCGGCCAATGAAAAAGAGCACGCCAAAATCTGGTTTAAGCTTCTTTCCGGCATCGGTACGACTGCCGACAACCTGGCGGCAGCCGCGGGCGGGGAGAACGACGAATGGACCGATATGTATCCTGCAATGGCCAGGGAGGCCAGGGAGGAGGGCTTTGAGCAGATAGCCTTCCTGTTTGAGGCGGTCGCCAAAATCGAGAAGGAGCATGAGGAGCGCTACCGCAAGCTGTTAAGCAATGTGGAGGGCGGCCTTGTCTTCTCGCGCGATGGGGATAAAATCTGGCAGTGCAGCAACTGCGGCCACATCCATATTGGCAGGCAGGCGCCAACGGCCTGCCCGGTCTGTGCGCATCCGCAGAGCTATTTCCAGCTGAAGGCCGAGAATTATTAAGCCGTTCGGACGGGCGATACATAAGAAAACAGAATAAGGAAGGGCGGGCTTTTTAGCCCGTCCTTCCTTATTCTGTTTTGGGAGAAGAGCACTTTCGGCCCTGTCGGAGCACTTCAAAAAGCGGTCAGTTTTCTTTCTTCTGAAAGATGAGAAACTTGCTGAACAGGTAGTTGAGAATGATAACGATAACATTGGAGAGGATTTTAGCGGCCAGTCCCGGCATCTGAAGGAGGTCGACGCAGACATACATGCAGGCCATATCGAAAAGGCCGGAGAGCAGCCGGCAGCCGAAAAAGAGCAGCAGCTCGCGCAGCGCCGCCCTTCCCTGGCTTTTGCTCTCGAAGACAAAGCTGCGGTTGGTCAGATAGGCAAAGAGCACCGAAAGAATCCAGGCAATGACGTTGGCGGTCAGATAGTAAATGCCCAGCCAGTCGGCAAACAGCGCATAGCTGACGATGTTGACAAGCGTCGTCAGCCCGCCGAAAATCAGGTAGAGAATGACCTCCTTATAGCGGTTAAACAGGGACATTCCGAAATCCCAGAGCTTTTTCATGGCGTTTTCTCCTCCCAGGGCTGCAGCAAACAGCGGGCAAGCCGCTAAGAGCGGGGGGGCTGTTCCCATTCATCCACTCCTTCGGTGGCATCGGGCTGCAGAAGGATTTTGAAGGTCAGAAAGATGAGCTTGATATCAAGCAGAATAGAGTAGCGCTCGATATAGAGCAGATCCATGCGCAGCTTGTCCTCCGGTGTGGTGTTGTATTTGCCGTAGACCTGCGCATAGCCGGTGAGCCCCGCCTTCACCTTGGTGCGGTATTTAAATTCCGGATAGCGCTGCAGATTCTTTTCTACCAGCTCGGGTCGTTCGGGACGAGGGCCGACAACCGACATATCCCCCACCAGAATGTTAATCAGCTGGGGCAGCTCATCGAGCCGCGTTGCGCGGATAAAGCGGCCGAAGGGGGTAATGCGGCTGTCCCTCTTGCTGGCCAGGCGCGCGACCCCGTCCGCCTCGGCGTTTACCACCATGCTGCGGAACTTATAGAGCCTGAAAACCCGGTCGCCGTCTGTCAGCCGCTCCTGCCGGTAGAAGACCGGGCCACCGTCATACAGCTTGATGACGATGGCCTCTATCAGCATAATGGGGGAGGCCAGCAGCAGTCCGAGCGAAGAGAGGAAAATATCCACCGCCCGCTTGAAGAGGCGCTGTTCATTGGTCAGCTGATAGTTTTTGCAGAGCAGCACCGGTGTATCAAAAATGTGGGTGGACTGCGCCGTGTTGAGCATGATATCCTCCACGTTGGGCATAATGTAGACCCGGATAGAGTGCTCATAGCAGAATTCGACCAGCCGGTTGCGCAGCGGCAGGTCGATATCGCTGATCATAACGCAGTTGACCTGCAGAATGGCCTCTTTAACGGCATCGATATCTTTATCCTGCGTCATAATCCTTTTCAGGCGGTAGCGCTCCTTAATGCTTTTGATCTTCTGCATAAAGCGCTTCTCGTTATCCACATTGCGGCAGATAAAGAGCACATCCCGCACCGGATAGATTTTAAAATAGATGAAGTTGGAAAAATAGGTGAGCACAACGCTGGCCAGAAACTGGCAGAGCCACATCAGAAGCATGGGCATGGGAGGCAGCAGCTCCCGCGCAAAGAGGGAGAGCTGAAAATAAATCAGCAGATCGGTGAAAATCAGGGCGATGGCATTTGAATAGAGCACCTCGCCATGCCGCGCCGCTCCCGTGCGAAAGCCGCCATACATCGTATTAAACAGAAAATAGATGACACAGTAGATGCCGATAACCAGATAATTGCCCTTATTAAAAAACCGCGACTGCTGATAGAAGCGGGACCAGATGAGGCTGAAAATCCCCGCCATGCTGCCCATGAGCGCCATCCGGCAGGCAAACATAATCGTTCTCCGGTATTGATATCGCCTTTTGACAGATTCCATCTTCATGACCATTCCTTAATTTTGTAACTCGGCCGGGCCAGCAGGCAGAAAGAAAGCGGCAGGCGCGCCGCGAAAGGGCCGCCTCTTTCTGTTCCGCTAAAAGGGGCCGCCTATCTCCCGTCTATTCGTCAGGGATTTCCAGCTCCCGGAGAATCAGAGCGGTCGCCCGGCGGACATATTCACCGCAGCGCGGGTCATGCCCGCTGGTCGTCTTGCTGTCCGGAGCGGGTTTTCCGGGGGAGGCGAGCAGGTCGCGGCAGAGAATTGAGCCGTTTTCAGCCTGAAATTCTTCTGCCAGCCGCTGCACCCGCTGATAGAGCGCCTCCTTGCCGGTAGCATCGGTCGCGCCGGTATAGCCCTCCCGCAGGCCGAGCGCCATATACATGGCGCTCACCGTTCCGCAGACCTGGCGCATGCGGCCCATCCCGCCCCCAAAGGGGGAGGCGAGCAGCAACGCCGTCTGCTCCGAAAGGCCGATATGGGGTGCGAGCGTCAGCAGTACCGACTGCGCGCAGCTGTATCCCTCAAAAAAGTGGGCCTTTGCCGTTTCCGAAATTCCCAAGATGATTCTCCGCCTTTCCTGTTAGTATACCCCTTTTTTGCAAAATGCCGCAAGCGGGCGCTATGCCTGTCCCGGATCCGGCCCGGGCTGCGCCCAGAAGCCCTCCGGCGGAGGCTGCATCAGGTCCTCATCCAGCGCCTTTAAAAAAACGGAAATCAGCTCCTGCTTCTGCTGCCAGAGCCGTTTTGCCGCCTCGGTCACCATCGGGTTTTCCGAGAGAAAGCGGGCGGAATAGCGGTTCATCCGCCGGCAGGCGCCGCAGAAGCTGCAGTCCTGCTTTGCCCCCTCGGCCAGCGCATCCCAGGTCAGCGACATGGCGCCGGTTTCATCGAGCAGATCCGCCTCCATGAGCAGCAGCAGCTCGGGCGGCGTATCGGGGGAGCGCATGAGGCCTTTATCCGAATGCAGGGCAATCAGCCGGTGGATAAACTCCCGCTGCGCCTGCGGAATATCGGTATTTTGGGCGTAGCCGTCAAACACCCCGGCCCCGAGCGCGGCATGTCCGGCCCGGCGCTCCTGCCCGTCATATCCGGCATCATGAAAGATGGCGGCAATCATCAGCGAATCCACATCCACTTCACCCGGATAGGCTCTGGCCAGCCGCCACGCCCAGCCGCACATCCGCAGAATATGCTCGCTGCGCCGCCGGAAGGGGGCGGCGGCGCTCTCCTCCCCGCCGCAGGCGATAAGATGCTCCCGCACAAAGCGGTACATCGCCCGGTAACGGGCGGCCTGCTGCGGAAGCTTCTCTGCCCGCGGGCCCACCGCAGCAGCCGGCGCGCTTCTCTCCCACTCCTCGCGCAGAATGCCATAGACATATTCATCCCGCCAGTGCCCGCCGGAAAGACCGTTTGAGCGCAGAGAACGGCGAAAGCACCCCTCGCGGCGCATGCCGATTTTCTCCAGCAGCCGATAGGAGCCGGTGTTGTCCGCATCGCACCGGGCGCAGAGCCTTCGCAGCCCCAGTTCTCCGAAGCCAAGGCCGATTAAAAAGCGGCCCAGCTCGGTTCCATAGCCCTGCCTCCAGCAGTCCCTGCGCAGGATATAGCTGGTTTTGCCGGTGGCCTCCTCAATCGAAAGCCGGCAGGCGCCGATGAGCGCCCCATCCTCCTTTCGCAGCACCGCCAGATGGATATCCCGGCAGGGACGTTGTCCCATCGCCTCGATGGCCGAACGGACGAAGGACTCTGTCTGCTTCGGAGAGTTGGGGCCCCAGCACAAAAAGCGCAGAACCTGCGGGTCGCCGGCATAGGCCTGCACGGCCGGGGCATCCGTTTCTGTGAAGGGGCGCAGGAGCAGGCGGGGCGTTTCATATCGAATCATAGCGCTTCCTCCATGAAAAACCGCTGGTCCCGCAGACCCATTTTGCGGTAGAAGGAAAGGGCCTTTTCATTAAAGGACCAGACATTGAGCGAAAGCCGGGCGGCGCCCCTCTCCCGGGCCAGGGCGCGCGCCTGCAAAAACAGCTGCTTTCCCACTCCCTGCCGCTGGACATCCTCCGAAACGGCGAGCGCCTCAATAAAGGCGCAGGGCACCGGCTGCAGCAGCGGGCTCTTCGGCAGGCGGTAGCAGAGCTGGCAGACGCCTACCGCCCTCTCCCCATCAAAGGCGGCCAGCAGGAGGGTGTTTTCATCCTGCAGCAGCTGCTGGTATTCCGTTTCCGGCAGCGGGTCGGCCTGCCGGTAGATATCCGGCCGCGCCTGCACATGCAGCCGGTGCAGCGCGTAAAGCAGCGCGTGGATGTCCGGATAGTCCTGCTTTTCCGCTTTTCGCAGGATGAATTTCTCTGTCATCTTCCCGCCTCCGTTTCTTTTTAAAAAAGCTGCTGCTTTTAATGATTTACTTTTTCGTCTGGGGGGAGCGGCCCTGTCCAGTTCCAGAGCCCCTGCCAGCCGCGCGCGGGGATGGGGACGGCCAGCGGCTGCAGGTCGGTAAAGCTCCAGGCAAAGCGCCCCGGGGTAAAGTCCCCTAAAAACCATTCCCCTTCGGGAAGGGTGTGCAGAAAGGCCTCATCGATCGGAATGCAGCCGCTGAGCACCGCCGTCCCCAGGATGCAGCCGGCGGGCAGCTCCTCCAGCCTTTTGGGAAAGAGCGCGCGCTCAATGGCAGCGCGTTTTTCCGGCGATGTTTCCCGCAGCGCCGCCTTCAGAGGAAGCCGGGCCGCATGAATGGCGACAGGGCCGCGGTAGCGGACTGCCCAGCTGCGTGTTTCATAAATTTTGGGGCCTTCGGCGAGCAGAGAGGCCCAAGGCTGCCAGAGGGTGATAGCCTTCAAAGAAAGATCTCCTTTCTATCCTCTAAAGGCCAGAGTGGCGGCCCTTATCGCAGATGTCCGCTACAGAGTATATGCGCATATCGGAAAAAATGGAGACAAGCTCCATTTGGCTTGTCTCCATTATAAGCGTGCAGAAAGAGGAAGTCAATTGCCCGGCCCCAGAATATGGACGGCAACGGCGCCGTTTTCCAGGGTAACCGAGAGGGTAGAGCCGGGCAGCGGGTCGCCGGCAATGATGGCGCGGGCAACCTGCGTTTCCACCCGGCTTTGAATGAACCTTTTAAGCGGGCGCGCACCATAGACCGGGTCGAAGCCCTCGTCGGCGATGAAGCGCTTCGCCTCCTCGCTTATCTGCAGCGAGAGCTCCCGATCCTGCAGCCGCTTTCTGAGCTCCTCCAGCATGAGTTCCACAATCCTGCCGATTTCCTCGCGGACAAGCGGCTTGTAGAAGACGATTTCATCCAGCCGGTTGAGAAACTCCGGGCGAAACTGCTGCTTTAACAGGGCATCAACAGCCGCGCGCGCCCCTTCGGTCACCTGTCCGTTTTCTCCGATGCCCTCGAGAATATAGTTCGAACCGAGGTTGGAGGTCAAAATGAGAATGGTGTTTTTAAAATCAACCGTGCGGCCCTGCGAGTCGGTAATGCGCCCGTCATCCAGCACCTGCAGGAGGATGTTGAAAACATCCGGATGGGCCTTCTCAATCTCATCGAACAGCACGACCGAATAGGGCTTGCGGCGCACCGCTTCGGTCAGCTGGCCGCCCTCCTCATAGCCGACATATCCGGGAGGCGCGCCGATGAGGCGGGAGACCGAGAACTTCTCCATATATTCGGTCATATCAATGCGCACGATGTTGTGCTCATCATCAAACAGGCACTGGGCAAGCGCCTTGGCCAGCTCGGTTTTGCCGACGCCGGTAGGCCCCAGAAAGAGGAAGGAGCCGATGGGGCGCCGGGGGTCCTGTATGCCCGCGCGCGAGCGCAGAATGGCCTCCGAAACCTTCTGAACGGCCTCCTCCTGCCCGATGACCCGCCGGTGCAGAATGTCCGGCAGGCTGAGCAGCTTATCCCGCTCCGACTCCATCAGCCGGGAGACCGGAATGCCGGTCCAACGTCCGACGATGCGGGCGATCTCCTCATCGGTCACCTTATCACGCAGAAGGCTGCGGGCGCGGCCCTCCTCGGCGAGCGCCTCCTCCGCCTCCAGGCGCTTTTGCAGCTCGGGAAGCTTCCCATAGGTCAGCTCGGCGGCCTTATTGAGGTCATAGCTGCGCTGCGCCTGTTCAATCTGGGCATTTACCTGCTCAATCTCCTCCCGGATATGCTGTACCTTGCCGATGGCCTGCTTTTCATTTTCCCATTTGGCCTTCATTTCGCTGCACTGGGCGCGCAGCTCGGAAAGCTCCTTTTGCAGCTCCTCCAGGTGCTCCTTTGAGAGATGGTCATTTTCCTTTTTCAGCGCGGCCTCTTCAATCTCCAGCTGCATGATTTTGCGGGAGATTTCGTCCAGCTCGGCGGGCATCGAATCCATCTCGGTTTTAATCATCGCGCAGGCCTCGTCCACTAGGTCGATGGCCTTATCCGGAAGGAAGCGGTCAGAGATATAGCGGTTGGAGAGGACGGCCGCCGCTATCAGCGCACCATCCTGAATTTTAACGCCATGAAAGACCTCGTAGCGCTCCTTGAGGCCGCGCAGAATCGAGATGGTGTCCTCCACCGTCGGCTCATCCACCAGCACCGGCTGAAAGCGCCTTTCCAGTGCGG
The DNA here is from genome assembly GCA_022792175.1 of Provencibacterium sp. GTDB lineage: Bacteria > Bacillota > Clostridia > Oscillospirales > Ruminococcaceae > Harryflintia. The sequence goes on along the minus strand of JAAWAN010000009.1, from coordinate 24,077 downwards.
CATCCTTTTCAACATACTGGCGGTATTCGTCGAGCGTCGTCGCGCCGATGCAGTGCAGCTCGCCGCGTGCGAGCATCGGCTTTAAAAGGTTGCCGGCATCCATCGAGCCCTCGGTTTTGCCCGCGCCGACAATGGTGTGCAGCTCATCGATAAAGAGGATGATCTTCCCCTCGCTCTTTTTGACCTCGGCGAGCACCGCCTTGAGGCGCTCCTCAAACTCGCCGCGGAATTTTGCTCCCGCAATCAGCGCACCCATATCCAGCGAAAAGAGCATGCGGTCCTTGAGGTTCTCCGGCACATCCCCGCGCACAATGCGCAGCGCCAGCCCCTCGGCGATGGCCGTTTTGCCAACGCCCGGCTCGCCGATTAAAACGGGGTTGTTCTTTGTCTTACGGCTTAAAATGCGGATGACGTTGCGTATCTCGTTATCCCGGCCGATAACCGGGTCAAGCTTCTGGCTGCGGGCCAGGCCGGTGAGGTCGGAGCCATATTTTTTGAGGACATCATAGGTGTCCTCCGGGCTGTCGGAGGTAACGCGGGTGTTGCCGCGCACCGCCTGCAGCGCATCCAGAAAGCGGTTTTTGCTGACCCCGAAGCTGTGCAGCAGCTCCTGCAAAGCCCGGCTCGGCTTTTCGGTGAGCCCCAGGAAGAGGTGCTCCACCGAGATATAGTCGTCCTTCATCCGCTCAGCCGTGCGCTCCGCTTCGGTCAGCGCGCGGTCGGTATCGGCGGATACATAGATTTTTCCGCTCTCCCGCCCGCCGCCGCTGACGCCGGGCAGCTTCTCAACCAGCTGCATGGCAGAGGAAAGCATCATTGCGGGATCGATCCCCATTTTTTTCAGCAGCTCGCCAATCAGGCCGTTTTCCTGTCCGAGCAGCGCTGCGAGCAGATGCTCCTGCTCAATCTGCGGGTTCTGCCACTCTATGGCGAGATTCTGTGCCGCGCTCACCGCTTCTATCGATTTCTGTGTCAGCTTCTGCGTGTTCATTGCTTTTTGCCCCCTCATTCTATTATTATGGGCCGGTTAGCCCGGTTTTTTTAATTTTACGGATTTTATTATAGGGGGAAGATGTGAATGGAATGTCAGCAAATTATGAGCAGATTGAAAAGTTTTAGCACTCGAAACTAGAGAGTGCTAAAACTTGATGCCAGAGCTCCTTTCGGAACAAAAAAGGAAGGCCTGCGACAGGAGGTTTCCTGCCGCAGGCCGCCGCCTTAAAGGGCGGGTTGCAACGATTTATTTGCGGACCATCGGGCTATCGGTGATGATAACGGTATCGAGATTGGTGAGGTTCTGGATGTGCAGATAACCGTTTGCATCGATAAAGTATTTGACGTTCGAAAGCCTGTAGAAGGTGTTGGAGGCACTGTCATAGTGGTAGAAGAGAAGGTTCTTCGTATTCATGCCGCTGAGGTCGAGCATTGCCGCCACTTCAATCGCGCCGCCGAAGCCACCCTTCTGCGAGAAGGTGATGAGATGCAGCCTGTTCTGATAGTACTGGTCAAAGACCTTCTTCAGGCTGGTCATGTTGAGGGTGACGCCCAGCTTGAGTACCTCCTTCTCTTCACCCGTGAGCAGCGAGGGACGCAGGTAAAGCCGGCTTTCGACCGCGCTCTTTTTCACGGTATCAAAATGGAAGACGAGGCCGCTTTCCCCAGCCGTTTTCAGAGCGGACTGCAGAACGCTGCGTGCAATCGAGGAGGCGCCCCGCAGGGTGACAGCGGGAGTCTGCCCGGCTTTGGCGGCCTTAACGGCCGCGCGGGTCAGCGAGAGGACCGACTTTTCGTCCGTTTTGCTGCGGGAAGAGGAGGAGGCTTTGCGCTCAACGGCGTCGCGCTCATCCCACCAGCCATGCTCCGGGCTGCTGCTACTGCTGCTGCCCCCGCCAACCGACGGACCGGGAGCGGGTTCCGGCTTCGGATCGGGTTTGGGCTCAGGATCGGGCTCGGGGTCAGGCTCGGGCTCGGGCTTCGGCTCCACCGCCGCATCGCCGACCTGAACGGTAGCGGTGGCGGTTACAGCGCGGTTTCCGGTGACCGTTACGCGAACGGTAGCGCTCCCCTCTTTCAGGGCGGTTACAACCCGCTGTGCCGGGCTGCCGTCCTGCGCATCGGAAAGTTCGGCGATGTCGTTCTCCGAGCTCCAGCTATAGCTGCCGGTGTAGTCGCTGCCGTCCTTCATAGTGACCTTTGCGGTCAGCAGGGAGGATTCACCCACCGTCAGCTTGACAAAATCGGGCTCAATTTTTACATCGATATCCGCCGAGGCGGTCGCGCTGCCGGTGATGGTGACATCCCCCGCGGGCATGGTGAAGGAGGAGGCGTTTTCGGCCAGCACCTTTCCGTTTACCGAAAGGGTAAACGGCTTTTCATAGCCCTCATTTACACTTACCTTCAGGGTGATTTCGTCGCCCTCTTTTGCTGCGGCCGGGGCGCCGGTAACGGTGAGGCCGGTGAGCGCGCCCATGGTGACTTTATAGGTAACAGGGGGGTTCGGAGCAGAGGAAGGGTCATAGTCGGTTTTGGAGAGGGTGACAGTCATCTTCTTCGCTGAATGGTCATTCAGTTTATTCAGCGTATCGGAGCCGATGCAGAAATATTTTTCCTTCGCCTGTCCAGTGGTGTTCCAGGTGGTATCGACCATATACCACTGCCCATCCAGTTTTACGCAGTTCCACATGTGGTTTTCTGTCCCGAGACTGTTTGTACCGGTTCCGCTGACCAGTATGCAGTCGATATCCACCAGGTCACAAAGATACTTGAAAGCCTTGGCATAGCCCTCGCAGACCACCTTTTGGCCCTGGAAGGCGTTGGTCATCTGGCTGGCATCGCCAAATTCTGCATCCGGCTTGGCAGCATCGTAGTTATATTCTACATGGTTGTAAATCCAGTCATTGAAAACAACCAGCTTCTCATAGTCGGTAGCTCCTGCAGGCAGGCCGGCCACAATGTCCTTGGCCACATCGGCAGCGGTGTTCATATTGTTCAGGTTTTTCAGCGTATAAACGCCGTTGCCCTGGTCGGCGCCGCGGTAGTTTTCAATCACTGCGAAGGTAAAGTTAAGGTAAAAAAGGCTCCCGGAGGAGCTTCCGGCTACATGAAGGGAATTTGTTCCCTTTTTCACCCAGTAAAGCTTTTCCGGGTGATCCATTAACAGCGCCTCAAGCATTTCCTGGATATTTTCCATTTCCTCCTGGGAAGGGACGGTATCCTGATTGATTGTTACCTGATTGGTCTCGGGCGCCTCCAGCGCCGCCAAAACCTTGTCGTATTTTATCTTTGTAGCGGCATCCAGCAGCTCACGGTAGCTCTCTACCTCGAAGCTGCGGGCGGAAAAAGGAGCCGCTTCCTCCAGAGAGAAGTATTCGTCATAAACGATCTCCTCCCCGCTGTCCTGCGCAAAGGCGGTGACGCCCATACTCAGGACCATTGCGAGCGCCAGAACCAGCGCCCAGATGCGATTGCCTGTTTTCATTCTTCTTTCTCCTCCTCATCAGTGAACGGTAGTTGTCTTGCATGACAGGAAATATGAGTCTTCCCTGACAGACAAAGCCTGCCTCTTCATTATAGGGGATATCAGACACAAAAACAAGCCCTTTGTAACAAAAGGGCAGGCTGCAAAACTTTCATTTTGCAGCCTGCCCATAAAACGGCCTACTGTGCCCGGCCTCTTTGCACAATGGGGAAGAGCGGGCGGGCGATAAGGGTGGCAAGCGCCGCTGCCACCAGCGCCTCCACAACGCCGTTTAAGGCGATAACGCCGCCGATAAAGCTGAGCAGCGCCTCATAGGTGAGCTGGTTAACGGCGGCATAGCTCTCCCCGAAGAACAGGTAGATGCCGCCCATCACCAGGATGGTGTTGGTAATCGAGCCGGCAAAGCCCGCCAGAATGCAGGCGAGGGTGCGGGCCTTTTTCCTCTTTTCAAAAGCCCAGAAAACAAGTCCGGCCACAACGCCGATAAGCGTGCGCGGCACAAGGGCGATGATAAGCGCCAGCGGACTGCCGCTGCCGGTGCCCGGAATGGGGATAAACGGGGAGAAGACGAACGAGGCGGCAGTAGGGGTAAAGGTATTGACGCACAGGCTCGTCAGCCCGAAGGTAAGGCCGAGCGCCGCCCCTCTTTTGGGGCCAAGCAGGATGGCGCCGATAATGACCGGGATATGGATGGTCGTTGCACGGATGGGGCCGACCGGGATATAACCGATGGCCGGGACAAGTGCGAGCAGAACGATGATCGCCATCAGCAGGGCGGTCTGGGTCATCTCGCGGGTTTTCTGGTTGGCTGGCATAACAATTCCTCCAAGCTGCCGCTCCCGGAAGAGGGGATGCGGCGCATTTACTGGAGCGGGCGCCGGTTTTTTAAAAAAATCTGCCGCAGGCCGTGCAGGGTAAGGAAGAGATCGGTCCTAACCTCCCAGCTGCAGAATGGAGCGATAAGGCCGCAGTGTCCGCCGGTTAAAATACCGGTCAGACCCGGACCGTATTTTGCTTCAAACCGCGCCAGGAGCCCATCCACCATGGCTGCCGCGCCATAGACGGCGCCGCAGGTCAGCGCATCGGCCGTGTTGCGGCCGAGCAGTCCCCCCGGTGCGCGCAGCTCGGCCGCCGGAAGCGCTGCCGTGTGCTCGGAAAGCGCCGTCAGCCCCAGGGAAACGCCGCAGAGAATCGACTTGCCGACAAAGGTGCCCTTCTCGTCGAGCACCATCACCGTGGTGGCCGTTCCAAGATCGAAGACCGCCATCGGCGGTGTGAACCGGGAAAGCGCTCCCACCGCGCAGCAGACAAAATCCGCCCCCATCGACAGCGGGTTATCCACCCGGATGTTGAGCCCCGTTTTAACGCCGGGGCCGGCCTCCAGCGGCTCACTGCCAGAGAGCATCTGCAGCGCCTGCCGCAGCGGCAGGCGCAGCCCGGGCACGACGCTCGAAAACACCGCGCCATCCGCTGCCTGCAGGGAAAAGCCCTTCAGGGTAAAGAGCGAGGATAAACGGACAGCCAGCTCCTCCCCGGGGAGCCGCGCGTCTGCCGCAAGGCGGCAGACGGCAGCCAGCTTTTCCCCTTCGAACAGCCCTGCCTTGATTTCGGTATTTCCTGCGTCAACGGCCAACAGCATCAGTCTGCTTCCTCCTGCAAAAATCGCGGCTTGCCCGCTCTGTACCGCCATTATACGCCGTTTGCCGGGAAAATCAAGGGGAAGATTGCCCGAAAAGGAAAAAGGCAGCCGCCTGCTTCAATATAGAAAAGGCGCTGCTTTTTCGGAAAGCTCTGAATTTAGAATGTTTTTTTTGGAGCAAGCGGGCACATTTTGTATGAAACCCTCAATTTTGCAGGGCTTGAAGGGTTTCTGCAAAAATTCCGGTATTATTAAATACAAATATTAAAGAAAGCATTTATTCCGGCCTTTGCCGGACACCGCACCCATAGGAAAGGGGGAGGGATGGTGCAGACCGTCCGCGAGATGACCGAGCAGGATGAGCGCCTTCGGCTGAGCGGGTATGCCGCACTCTCCTGCGAGAGCCGGGGAAGGGAGCGCCCGGAGGAGCCCTGCCCGATGCGCACCGGCTACCAGCGCGACCGCGACCGCGTTTTGCACTGCAAGGCCTTCCGGCGGCTGATGCACAAGACCCAGGTTTTCCTCTCCCCCGAATCGGACCACTACCGCACCCGCCTGACCCATACGCTCGAGGTCTCCCAGATTGCCCGCACCATTGCGCGGGGGCTGCGGCTCAATGAGGATTTGACCGAGGCCATCGCGCTCGGGCACGATTTGGGGCATACCCCGTTTGGCCATGCCGGGGAGCGGGCGCTGGCGGGGGCGCATGAGGGGGGCTTTGTTCATGCAGCGCAGAGCGTTCGGGTGGCACAGAAGCTGGAGAATGAGGGGCGGGGCTTAAACCTGTGCGTCGAAACGCTCGATGGGTTTCTCTGCCACGGCTCGGGGGGAAAGCCCGCCTGCACGCTCGAGGGCCGGGTGGTGCGCTATGCGGATAAGATTGCCTATTTGAACCACGATGTGGAGGATGCCGTCCGCGCCGGGATTATCGGGCCGGACGGGCTGCCCTGGGAGGTTCAGTATATTCTCGGGCGCACCAAATCCCAGCGCATTACGGCGCTGGTCTCTTCGCTGATTGAAAATTCCTCCGGGGATATTCGCATGGCGGCCGATATTCAAAAGGGTTATGATGAGCTGCGGGCGTTTATGTTCGAATCGGTCTATACCGACCCGGTGGCCAAAAAGGAGGAGAGCAAGGCGCAGGGAATCGTCGAGCGGCTTTATGCATATTTTCTGCAGAATCCGGACAGGCTCCCGCAGGAATATCGCCTCATTTGTGAAGAGGAGGGGGCCGGGCGCGCCGCCTGCGATTATATTTCCGGCATGAGCGACCGCTATGCGGTGGGCATCTTTGAAAATCTGTTTGTCCCGCGCTCCTGGGGTCTTTGAGCTTCCCTTCAAAAAGGCGGATATCCCCGAATTTTGCCGTGCAGCGGGGAAGGCTGTCCTAAAAGCGCACAGTGTGCCGCCGCAAAAAGCTTTTTTGTCTAAAGCGTTGAAATCAAGCTATACTATGGTTGGGAGGATGCCGGAGCAGCGGCCGTTTTCTTCCCGGCCTGTATACGCAGAGGGGAGGGACGGCGTTGATTCCGGAGACTTTTATTCAGGAGCTACGATTTCATATTGATATTGAGCAGCTGGTTTCTTCTTATGTGCGCCTGCAGCGGCGGGGCCGGGTAGCAGTCGGCCTCTGCCCGTTTCATAATGAAAAGACCCCGTCCTTCACTGTTTATCCGGAGAGCCAGTCCTTCTACTGCTTCGGCTGCGGGGCGGGTGGGGATGCGATCACCTTCATCCGCCGGGCGGAGAATCTGGACTATCCGGAGGCAGTGCGCTTTCTGGCCGACCGGGCGGGGCTGCGCGTGCCCGATGAGGGGAGCGATGATGCGGGGGCGCGGCTGCGCCTGCGCATTCTGGAATGCAACCGGGCCGCCGCCCGCTTTTATTATGACACCCTTGTTTCCCCGGCGGGCGCGCGCGGGCTGCACTATCTGCGGGAGCGGGCGCTCAGCGATGCCACCATCCGCCGCTTCGGCCTTGGCTATGCGCCGGCGGAGTGGAACGCGCTGACACACCACCTGCATTCACTCGGCTTTTCAGAGGAGGAGATGCTGGCCGCCCGGGTCGCCGCCTCCTCCAAAAAGGACGGACGGGCCTATGATCTTTTCCGCGACCGGGTCATTTTTCCCATCATCGACCTGCGCGGCGGGGTCATCGGCTTCGGCGGGCGGATACTGGAGGGGGAGGGCCCCAAATACCTCAATTCGCCCGATACGCCGGTCTTTAAAAAGAGCCGCAACCTGTTTGCCTTAAACCGCGCCAAGTCCTCCAAGCAGCAGGGGCTGCTGCTGGCGGAAGGATACATGGATGTCATTGCGCTGCACCAGGCGGGGTTTGACCACGCCATCGCCACGCTGGGCACCAGCCTGACCGCCGAGCAGACGCAGCTCATCTCCCGCTATGCGCGGGAGGTCACCATCGCCTATGATTCGGACGGGGCGGGCCAGAAGGCGACCCGGCGGGCACTCAGCCTTTTCCAGCAGACGGGGGTCAAGGTGCGGGTGCTCAAAATAGAAGGGGCCAAGGACCCGGATGAATACATGAAAAAGTTCGGTCCGGCGCGCTTTCGGCTGCTGCTGCAAAACTGCGCGAACGCGACCGAGTTTGAAATCAACCGCCTGCGCCAGGCCTATGACCTGGAAACGGCGGATGGAAAGGTGAGCTTTCTGGGGGAATTCGCGGCGCTGATGGCCTCCATCCGCAACCCGGTTGAGCGGGATGTCTATATTAAAAAGACAGCCGGGGAGCTTGCGGTATCTCCCGATGCCGTTTTGCAGATGGTGGCCTCCAACCTGAAAAGGCGCCGCGGCGGGGAAGAGAAAAAGCAGCAGCGCGACATGCACATGTATGTGGGGGCGGGCGCGCATGGGGCCCTCGACCCTGAGCGGGAGCGAAATTTAAAATATGCGCTCGCCGAGGAGCGGATCATCGCCCTGCTGCTGCAGAACCCGGACTATTATGAATATATCGCCGAAAGGATAGGGCCGGAGCAGTTTGTAACGGGGAAAAACCGGGAGGTTTTCTCCCGGCTCTGCGAGCGGCTGCGCGCGGGGCAATCGGTCGAGCTTTTCTCCCTCTCCGGCGTTTTGAACGATGAGGAGATGTCGCTCGTTTCCGGGTTGCTCGCCTGCAGCCCGACAGCCCACCATTCCCGCGAAGAGGCTGAGGACTGCATCCGGGTATTAAGGGGCAGGGAGAACGAAAGAAGCTCGAACGAGGTCGCGGCGATGGACGAGGAGCAGCTGCGGGACTATTTTCAGAAAATCGCTTCCGAAAAAAAGCAGCGGCTTTAAAGGGCGGTTTGGCAGGCGGGAAAGAAAGGATTTTTGCCGGCCGACCCCGTTTAAATATACAGGCCCGAAGGAAGAACAGCCAGCCGGATGGCGGGCACGAAAAAGGGAAGGCAAAAGGACCGCTTCCCCGTGCGTCATCCCAACAGTTTAGGGGGAAAAAGTTTTGGCAGACAAGAAGCAGGTCATCAAGGAACTGATCGAAAAGGGCAAGGAGCGCGGCCGCGTAACCACCAAGGAGCTCAACGATGTTCTCGAGGAGCTGGATTTCGATGTGGAGCAGGTCGATAAGCTCTATGATACGCTGGAAAACTATCATATCGATATTGTAGAGGATATGGCCTCCCCGCTCGATGAGGACTTCAAGCTTCCCATGGCGACCAGCGAGGACCTGGAGAGCACCCTCTCGGCGGAGGGCATCAACATTGATGACCCGGTGAAGGTCTATCTCAAGGAAATCGGCCGGGTGCCGCTGCTCACCCCGGAGGAGGAAATCGACCTTGCCACCCGCATGTCCACCGGCGACCCCTATGCCAGAAAGCGCTTGAGCGAGGCGAACCTGCGGCTGGTCGTCAGCATTGCCAAAAGGTATGTAGGGCGCGGCATGCAGTTTCTCGACCTCATTCAGGAGGGAAACCTCGGACTCATCAAGGCGGTGGAGAAGTTTGACCACACCAAGGGCTTCAAATTTTCTACCTATGCCACCTGGTGGATCCGCCAGGCCATCACCCGTGCCATCGCCGACCAGGCGCGCACCATCCGCATTCCGGTGCATATGGTGGAGACCATCAACAAGGTGAAAAAGGTCAGCAGCCAGCTGCTGCACAAAAACGGCCATGAGCCGAGCGCGGAGGAGATTTCCGAGGTGCTCGAAATGCCGGTGGAAAAGGTGCGGGAGATTATGCGCGTTGCCCAGGAGCCGGTTTCGCTCGAGACCCCCATCGGCGAGGAGGAGGACAGCCACCTCGGCGACTTCATCCCCGATGATGATGCGCCCGCCCCCTCGGATGCCGCCAGCCACACCCTGTTAAAGGAGCAGCTTTCGGATGTGCTCTCCACCCTCACCCCGCGCGAGGAGAAGGTACTGCGCCTGCGCTTTGGTCTGGAGGATGGGCGCAGCCGCACCCTTGAGGAGGTCGGCAAGGAATTCGACGTAACGCGCGAGCGCATCCGGCAGATTGAGGCGAAGGCGCTGCGCAAGCTGCGCCACCCCTCCCGCAGCAAAAAGTTAAAGGATTATCTTGATTGATTGACAGAATTGGTATATAATTAAACAGGTAGGGGATATTGACTTTCCCTTTGCAGATTGGTAGTTTTTTGTCCGAAAAGAAAGGGATGGTCAGTCTCTATGCACATCACACTCGAAGCCGATTATGCCATTCGCATTGTTCATTGCCTGGCAGTCGGCGGCAGGCGCACCGATGCCAAAACGATTGCTCAGCGTACGGGCGTTACCCTGCGCTTTGCACTTAAGATTCTGCGCAAGCTGGTAGCGGCCGGCATTGTCTGCTCGTTTAAGGGAACCCAGGGGGGCTATGAAATCGCCCGTCCGCTTGCGGAAATCACCCTCAGGGATGTGATTGAAACGGTGGAGGGTCCCTATGCCCTCTCCCGCTGTGTAGATGATGCGGGGGACTATATCTGCAGCAACCCAAACGGTGGCAGCTGCTGCAGCTTTCACCGGGTTTTCGCCGATATCAGCAGCATGGTCAACGATAGGCTGGCAGCGGTGCGCTTTTCCGATATTGTGGAAAACGGACTGCCAGAGGAGAAGCCGCAGCAGGAGGAAATCCCGGAGGAATGGGATGCCTATCTGCCGAACGGCGAACCGGCCGGCTGCACTCTCTATCGGGAAGGTCCGCTTCCCGAGGGGCTTTTTCATATCGTCAGCAATGTGCTGGTGCGCCATGAGGACGGAAGCTATCTTTTGATGCAGCGCGATGAGGGGAAAGAGAGCTACCCCGGCCTGTTTGTGGCCGGCGCGGGCGGCTGTGTGCTAAAGGGGGAAACGCCCTATCAGGGGGCGCTTCGCGAGCTGAGAGAGGAGACCGGCATCAGGGCTGAAAATTTAACGCTGCTTTATTCGCAAAGCGATGGGGAGCATACCTTTTATTTTGGCTTTTTGTGCGTCACCAGCTGGCCGAAGGATGCCATTCTCCTGCAGGAGAAGGAGACCATTTCCTACCGCTGGTTAAAGAGGGAGGAATTTCTGCAGTTTATGCAGGGGCCCGAATTTGTTCCCGCTCAGCGGGAGTGGTGGTTGCCTTTTTGGGATCGGGTTTGAAGCTGCTGTACTCTCAAATATTTACAAAAACGCAAAACTGCCTAAAGCGGTTTTGCGTTTGTTTTACCAATCTTTTGGCCGGCTGCCGCATTTTTGAGAAAAAGGGATTGCGAAACCCGGTTCGGCCGGTTATACTAATAGCCAATCAGGCGGCTGCCTGAAGCGTTCCAGCCATAAAAGGCGGGAACGCTGCTGATTTGAATACATTTGCCAAAAAACGATGATGGGAAAAAGTACTCTGCCTGTTCGGCGCTGCAGAGAGCCGGGGAAGCTGAAAACCGGCGCGAAGGCGGCAGAGGAAGAACATCCCGGAGTTCCCGCCCGAAAAGCGACAGGCTGAGTAGGCGCGGGCGTGCGCGGCCCGTTACTGCCGCTGACCGTCGTGTCAAGAGGTGGGCCCGCAACGGCGCGGGCCACTGAGGGTGGTACCGCGGAAAGCTATCGGAAGCCTTTCGTCCCTGTGGGATGAAGGGCTTTTTTGCATTTTTTGAGCCTGTTTCGCGGGAATCCCCGTCTTTAAGGAATATGGAGGCTGCGCCTGCTGCAAAGAGGAATGCCGTTCGGCCACATGGCCGGCGGGCAGGCGCTTTTTAACGGCCGTTTCTGGCCGCATCAGAAGAAAGGAGAGGGATGACAGGAATGAAACGAACAGATTACTGCGGCGCGCTGCGCGAGGGGGATATCGGGCGAAACGCCGTTGTGATGGGCTGGGTGCATGCGGTTCGCGACATGGGCGGGGTCATCTTTCTGGACCTGCGGGACCGCGAGGGGCTGCTGCAGGTGGTGCTTTCCGCCGAACGGCTCTCTGCCGGGGATTTTGCCGCCGCCGAGGCGGTGCGTCCCGAATCGGTCGTTTCGGCAGAAGGAGAAATCTGCCTGCGGGAGGAGGAAACGGTAAACCCGGCGCTGAAGAGCGGTACCATCGAGCTGCGCGCGCAGAGTTTTAAGCTGCTAAGCGCCGCGCAGACGCCCCCCTTTCGCCCGGCGGAGAGCGCGGCGGTGCGCGAGGAAATCCGCCTGCGCTATCGCGTTCTCGACCTGCGCCGCCCGGAGATGAGCGAGCGGCTGCGCTTTCGGCACCGGCTGGTGCGGGCGGCGGAGGAATTTCTGGATAAGGAGGGCTTTCTGCAGGTGGAAACCCCCATGCTCACCCGCAGCACGCCGGAAGGCGCGCGGGACTATCTGGTCCCCTCCCGGGTGCATGGCGGCTCCTTTTATGCGCTGCCCCAGTCCCCCCAGCTGTTTAAGCAGCTTTTGATGGTGGGCGGGATTGACCGCTACTACCAGGTGGCGCGCTGCTTTCGCGATGAGGATCTGCGCGCCGACCGGCAGCCGGAGTTTACCCAGGTGGATATGGAAATGAGCTTTATCGAGCAGGAGGACATTCTGCAGCTGTTGGAGAGGCTATTTCGCTCTTTGATGGTCTCGCTCAAGGGGCAGGACCCCGGGCCCTTTCCCCGCATCAGCTGGAAGGAGGCGATGGATCGCTACGGCTCCGACAAGCCGGATGTGCGCTTTTCGCTGCCCATCATCGAGCTCACCGCGCTCTGCAGAGGGTGCGGCTTCTCGGTTTTCCGCTCGGCGGTGGAGAAGGGGGGCGTTGTGCGGGCGATAAACGCCTGCGGCTGCGCCGGGATGAGCCGCAGCGAAATTGAGGAGCTGACAGCGCTCGCCATTAAAAACGGCGCGAAGGGGATGGCCTGGATTGCCATTCGCCCGGATGGCTCGCTCTATTCGGTGCTGACCAAATATTTTACAAGGCAGCAGATGGATGCCCTGCTGGGGGAGATGCAGGCCGGGCCGGGGGACTTTATCCTCTTCTGCGCCGATAAGCTGGAAACGGCGCGCAGGGTACTGGGGGCAGTGCGCATCGAGCTCTCTGAGCGGCTGCAGCTTCGGGATCCGGCGCAGTACAAATTCCTCTTTGTCACTGATTTTCCGCAGTTCGAGTGGAGCGAGGAGCAGGGGCGCTTTGTGGCGGCGCACCATCCGTTTACCATGCCCTATCCGGAGGATATCCCCTTTCTCGAGAGCGATCCCGGCCGGGTGCGCGCCCAGTCGTTTGATGTGGTGTTAAATGGCACCGAGCTTGGCAGCGGGAGCATGCGCATCCACTCCCGGGAGATACAGCAGGCAATGTTTCGCGCACTCGGCTTTACCGGGGATGAAATCCGGGAGCGCTTCGGCTTTCTGGTGGAGGCTTTCCGCTATGGCGTACCGCCGCACGGCGGCTTTGCCTTCGGGCTCGACCGGCTCTGCATGCTGCTGACCGGCGCTTCGAGCCTGCGGGAGGTTATCGCCTTCCCCAAGCTGCGGGATGGCTCCTGCCCCTTAACCGGCGCGCCCGCCCCGGTGGATGAGGCCCAGCTGGAAGCCCTGGGAATTTCTGAGCGGGAGGAAAAGGCCGCTCATGAAAAGCCGGCGGCGGATAGGGAGAAGACAAAAATCGATATCGACCATATTGCGCAGCTCTCCAGGCTGCAGGTGCCTGTGAAGGAGAGGGCGCAGCTGACCCGGCAGCTGGAGGAGATGGTCGCCTTCGCCGGAGAGCTGGAGGCGCTTTCGGCCGAGGGAATAGAACCGGCCGAGCAGATACTGCCGCTCAAAAATGTTTTCCGGCAGGACAGGGTGAGGCCGCCGATGGAGCGGGAAAAGCTGCTGGCGGGTGCGCCGGAAACGCTGGAGGGCTATCTGCTTGTTCCGCAGCTGCTGCACGACGCGCAGGCAGGGGCGGCAGACGAAGAGGGAGGGGAAAAAAGATGAGCGAAAGGGAGATTACCGCTCTGAGCGTTTCGGCCCTCTGCGCCGCGCTGAGGCAGGGGGAGCTGACGGCGACAGAGGCGGCGAAGGCCTATCTTTGCGCGATAGAGGAGAAGGAAAAAACTATTGGCGCCTATCTGAGCGTGACGAAGGAGCAGGCGCTGGGGACAGCGGCGCAGGTGGACCGCCTGCGCCGCAGCGGGAAAAAGCTGCCTGCGCTTGCCGGCATTCCGGGCGCAGTTAAGGATAACCTCTGCACCGAGGGGGTGCGCACCACCTGCGCCTCCCGGATGCTGGAAAACTATATTCCCCCCTACAGCGCGCATGTGGTGGAAAAGCTGCAGCAGGCAGGGACGGTGCCGCTCGGCAAGCTCAATATGGATGAGTTTGCCATGGGCTCGACCACCGAAAACTCCGCCTTTCACCCCACCCACAACCCGGTGGATCCGATGCGCGCGCCGGGTGGGAGCAGCGGCGGTGCGGCGGCGGCCGTCGCGGCCGGGGAGGCGGCCTTCGCCCTCGGTTCGGATACCGGCGGCTCCATCCGCCAGCCGGCCGCCTTCTGCGGTGCGGTGGGGATGAAGCCGACCTATGGCACCGTTTCCCGCTATGGGCTCATCGCCTTCGCCTCCAGCCTGGACCAGGTGGGGCCGCTCACCCGCTCGGTGGAGGATAACGCGCTCATCCTCTCGGAGATTGCCGGACACGATGAACGGGACGCCACCTCGCTTTCCGGCTTTGATACCGACTACTGCAGATTTTTGACGCTGGGCGCGAAGGGGCTGCGCCTGGCGCTGCCGGAGGAATATTTTGCCGAGGGGATTTCCCCTGAGGTCGCTTTCGCTGTCAAAGAGGCGGCCGGGCACTTTCGGGAGCTGGGGGCGGAGATTGTGCCCTGCCACCTTCCCGCGCTGCGGCATGCGCTGCCCGCCTACTATGTGCTCTCAAGCGCTGAGGCCTCGGCCAACCTCGCCCGGTTCGACGGGGTGAAATATGGCTTTCGCGCCAGGGGCTGCGGCGATTTGGAGAGCCTCTATCTGCGCAGCCGAACCGAGGGATTTGGCCCGGAGGTGCGCCGGCGCATTCTGCTGGGCAGCTTTGTGCTGAGCGCCGGATATTATGATGCCTATTACCGCAAGGCCCAGCAGGCAAGAACGCTGATTATCCGGGACTTTGCGCGGGTTCTCTCGACGTGCGATGCCATTCTGGCCCCGGTCGCGCCGACTACCGCCTACCGGCTCGGCGAGAAGACCGGCAGCCCGCTGGAGATGTATCTGGGGGATATCTGCACGGTGCCGGTCAACCTGGCGGGGTTGCCCGCGCTGAGCATGCCCTGCGGCCGGGATAAGCAGGGGCTGCCGGTAGGGATGCAGCTTATCGGCCGCGCCCTTTCGGAGCAGACGCTCTACCGGCTCGGCTACGCCTATGAGAGGGGCTGAAAGAAAGGGGGGATGGCACTTTTCCCCTCTTTCGCCTTTAAAACGGCAGCCTTTTGCCCTTACAGGGGAAGGAATGCCGGAGCCGGGCCCGGACGGGCTTTCAAAGAAAGGAGTGGCCACTCAGATGGCAATATCGGATTATGAAATGGTGATCGGGCTGGAGGTCCATGCGGAGCTTTCGACCGAAACGAAGATTTTCTGCGGCTGTCCCACCCGCTTTGGCGCGCCGCCGAACACCCAGTGCTGCCCGGTCTGCATGGGGCTGCCCGGCAGCCTGCCGGTTTTAAACGAAAAGGTGGTGCGCCTGGCGGTCAAGGCGGGCCTGGCAATGAACTGCACCATTGCCCCCCTCTCCCGGCAGGACCGCAAAAACTATTTTTATCCCGACCTGCCCAAGGCCTACCAGATCAGCCAGTATGACCGGCCGCTCTGCGAAAACGGCTGGCTTATTGTCGAGACGCCGCAGGGGGAAAAGCGCGTCGGCATCACCCGCATTCATATCGAGGAGGATGCGGGCAAGCTGGTACACATGGAGGGTAAGGGGACGGGAATCGACTGCAACCGCTGCGGCGTGCCGCTCATTGAGATTGTTTCCGAGCCGGATATGCGCTCTGCCGCTGAGGCCAGGGCCTATCTGCAGAAGCTGCGCGCCATTCTGCTCTATACCGGCGTTTCAGATGTGCGCATGAACGAGGGGTCGCTGCGCTGCGACGTCAACCTATCGGTGAGACGGCGGGGGGAGCAGCGCCTGGGCGAGCGCTGCGAAATCAAAAACCTCAACAGCTTTCTGCATGTGGAAAAGGCGATTGCCTATGAATTTTCCCGCCAGGCGGCGCTGCTCGAAGAGGGGGAGGCGATTTTGCAGCAGACCCGCCGCTTCGAGCCGGCAAGCGGGAAAACCTCCCCCATGCGCAGCAAGGAAAATGCTGATGATTACCGCTATTTCCCCGAGCCGGATCTCCCCCCTATCGAGGTGACCGAAAAGGTGCTGGCACTGCTGGAAAAGGAGATACCCGTTTTGCCGGATGCCCGCAAGGCCCGCTACCGGCAGTGCTGGCAGCTGCCCTCCTATACGGCCGGGCGGATAGTGGAAAACCGTGCGGCGGCAGACCTTTTTGAGGCAGCGGCGGAAAACTGCCGCTATCCGCTGCTTGCGGCCAACCTGCTGCTGAGCGCCCTTCTTCCGAAGCTGACCGGGGAAGAGGAGAAAATTTTAATAGCGCCTGCCCATCTGGCGGCGCTCGCCGATATGCAGGGGGAGGGCAGGCTCAACAGCGGCACTGCCCGCCGACTTCTGGAGCGGATTTTTGAGCAGGATGAGGACCCGGCGGCGCTCGCAGAGCGGGAAGGGCTTTTCCAGCTGAGCGATGAAACCGAGCTGCGCGTGCTGGCGCAGCGGGTTATTGAGGAGAATGCGCCTGCGGCGGCCGACTACCGCAGAGGAAAAACGGCGGCGCTCTCTTCGCTCATGGGCGCGCTGATGCGCCGCAGCGCCGGTCGCGCCAACCCGCAACGGATGCAGGAGATTTTAAAGGAGCTGCTATAAAAAGGGACTGTTGCAAATGCCTGCATTTTGCAACAGTCCCCTCTGGCGCGCCGGAATACGCTTTTTTACTAGTCTGTTCTATTTTGTGGCGACCTTTCTTTGGAAACCACAAAATTTTGCAGAATATTCGGATTTTTGGCTGCCCTTTAAGCGCAGGCGGCGCCGGTTGCAGGGTTCTTCTTTTCGGAGGCATTTTCTGTGCGCGCCGCCGAAAAACCGTATTCTGCAAGATAGGAGAGAGGATAGTGTATCCGCATGGGCTCGCTGAGCGCCTCCTCGGAGGAGAGGACGATTTCCTCCTTCCCCTTCCAGCGAATAACAAGGGTAACCTGCCTGCTCTTTCGCAGCGCTTCCATCACCGTCCGGTACATCCGCTCATAGCCGCGGGCATCGATTCTCACTGTTTCTCCCGGCTCGGCGGCCTCTATTTTTTCTGTACCTTCTGCCAGAAGGCATATTCCCCGCTGCTCTCTTCCTTCCGGCTTTCTTCCTTCGAGCCGGTGCGGCCGTCTTCACTGCCGGAAGCACTGTTTTTTGTCCATCTGGCATAGAGGGTGGTGTCTTCGGTTACGATATCGGTGCCAAAATCCCAGGGGGTGATGCAGCTTTCTTCTTTATACCAGCCGCCGAAGGTGTAGCCTGCCCGGACGGGGTCGGCGGGCTTTTTCAGCTTGTTGCCGTGGGTCACTTCGGCCAAAGTGGCCGCCGAGCCATCCAGGCTGTTGAAGGTGACCCGGCGGTAGGTTACGGTGGCCTGTCCGGTGCCGGTGTTCAGGAGGCCGCCGTCGGGGTAGGTCACAGGCTCCCCATTCTCCGTGCGGACAGCGGCGCCCGGCGGAAGGATCAGGGTGCCGTCTCTTTCAGGCTTAAGCGCTTCGCCGGGGGGAAGAATAATGGTGCTGGCCAGCGTGCTGTCCAACCTCAGTTCCCCGTCGGGAGTGAGGACGCTGATGCTGCCGTCCTTTTTCATATATGCGTTCGTAGCCGAGTAGAGCGTGAGTGTGGGGCCGTTTTCGCCGATATGAAGCGCGGTGTTCCCGAGGATGGTGATGCCGTCGCCGGGGCCGGGCCGGAAAGCATTACCGCCCCAGTACATAAGCGGCTCGATAACAGTGGGCAAATCGGTGTTTGCGGAAACACTGGCTGAAACATAGACCGTGCCGTCGTCGCTGGAAAAGGTGCCATAGTCCAGGGCGTTGATTTCCAGTCCACTCTCCCCGATTTGGAGGATGGATCCCTCGTCGAAGTGGATGTATTGTCCATCGGCATTGGGAACAATCTTCCCGCCGGGGGGCGGGATGAGGGTAACGGGCGGATCGCCGTCTATCCGGATGGGGGCATCCGCCCGCTCAAATACCGCCCGGATGGCCACCGGCTCATCAGGCATCAGGAATTCGTTATTGGCAGTCTCTATACGCTTTAAAATTTCCACATTGCCGGAGAGGACCTGCCACTCCCGGAAACGGTGCTCATCATCCGCTTCGGCGGTCAGCCGGATGCGGGTGCCCTCTATGGCGCGAACGGGAGAGGCGTTGGCGGTGCCCCCTTCCCCGGCCTCCACCGATATGGGGTATATGCCTTGAAAGCCCTCTCCCGGCCATCCATTGGCCTCGGTGTAGCCCTGGGCCTCATAGGGGAAGTTGATGGTCAGGTTTTCGGCGCAGTCGGAAAAGACATTTCCATCCAAAACGGGGGCGGGGTCGCTGAAAAGGGTTATCTCCGCCAGGCTGGTGCAGCCGGAGAAGGCATCAGCCCCCACATGGGCGATGCTGTCGGGGAGAATGAGCTCTGAGAGCATCGCGCAGCCCTCAAAGGTGCCGTTTAGCGCGGTCAGGCTGGTGCATTCATTCAAATCCAGCCTTTTGAGTTCGGAGCAGCCGCTCATATCCAGAGACTGCAGGCCGGTGCATCCTCCAAAGGAGTTGCCGAGATCCCATATCCCTGTGCAGCCGCTGAAATTCACCCTCTTCAGATTGGCGGAGCCGGTAAAGAAAAGGCCGGTTCCACGGCGAAAGGCTGTGCAGCCGCTCAGGTCAACTGACTCCAGGGTGGGGTGGTTGAGAAATACCATGCCCTGGTTGCTGAGTTTTGTGCAGCCGCTGAAGCTGACTGTCTTCAGGCTGGAGCAGTTATCGAACGCATTCGCAAGGCTTTCTATGGAGGTGCAGCCGCTGCAGTCTATCGCTTCCAGAGCGGTGCAGCTGCGAAACGCATAATAAAGGTCATTTAAGGAGGTGCAGCCGCTGAAATCCGCCGCTTTCAGGCTGGCACAGTCCTGAAATGCAAAATGAAGGCTACTCAGGGAGGTACAGCCGCTGCAGTCGACCGACTCCAGATTGGGAAAGATATCAGGGGATAGGGGCTTGATGGCAGTGAGGCCGGTGCAGCCGCTGAGATCCAGCGAGCGGAGATTTTTGCAGTCGCTGAATTGGCTGCCGGAAAAATCCCCACTGCTTTCCTCAATCCTCAATGCGGTCACTGCCAATTTATCCACCGTCAGAGAATCAGGCCAGCTCCAGCTGCTGTCATATTGGCGGATGGTCAGCGTTCCACTCATCGTGTCGAAGGAAAAGCCGTCGCCACTGATGATTTCGCCGGCGCGGGGAGTGCGGGTCGGGGACAGGGTTTCCTCCAGCTCCAGCAGCCGGGCAGCTGCCGACTCATAGCGGGCGACAGACAACAGGGCAAGCTGCGCCTTTGTGAGTGCCGCGCTGGCCGCATCAATGGCAGCAAGCTGTTTTTTTACCTCTTCCCGGTTTTCCGCAGTGATTTGCTCCGCATCCGGCAGGGTATCTATCAGAGCCTGCACTGGACAGGCGGGGCAGGAGAAGCCCCCCTCCCCGTCCTCCCGGGCCGGGTAGTGCCCGCACAGGCCGCTCGCGCCAATGGAAGGGGGAATCTACGCCTCTCCCGCGGCCTGAGCAGAGGCGGGCCAGAGGGAAAGCAGCAGCGCGCCGCAAAGAAGAAGGCTACAGACTTTTAATTTTGTTTTCATTCTATCCTTTTCCCTTCTTTTCGATCGATTTGTCCTTCTGAGCACACCGCAGGCGGGAAAACGCACCGCATCTGCAAAAACGGAGCTGCTGCGCGCCCTGTTCCATGACTGGAACTTTCGGGGAAGGCAAAAGGAAGGAGGCTATTTGGCTTTAGCCCGCAAAAAAGATGCCGCCCCTTTTTCCTTATTATATTGTACGGGGGTCTGCCGCGTCAATAAGCCGGGCAGGAATTATCCGGCCGCTTCGCCGCCCCCCCTCCCGAAGGCGCGGCGGTATAAAAGCAGGGCCAGCGCGGCGCTGAGCAGGTCAGCGGTGAGCTGCGCAGCCAGAAACCCCTGATACTGCGCGATAAAGACGGCGGCGGCGAGCACGGCGATAAAAATGACCCCTTGCCGGCTGAGCGAGAGCAGCAACGCGGGCAGTGCCTTGCCGGCCGCCTGAAACAGGCAGGTCAGCAGCAGGACAACGGCGGCGAAGGGGGAGCCGGCTGTCTGCCAGCGCAGCATGGCCGCCCCATCGCTCACAATGCTGCCGGAATCGATAAACAGGCGCACCAGTTGGGGAGCGAGCAGAAAGAGAAGGGCGGATATGCCCAGCGCGAGAGAGCAGAGAAACCGCAGGCAGAAGCGCAGCAGCTTATGCAGCTTCTGAAAATCTTTTGCGCCATAGAGGTAGCCGAACAGCGGCACGCCGCCGAAGGAGAAGCCAACCAGAACCATCTGCACCACCATGTTGATTTTTAAAACGATACCCAGCGCCGCAATTTTTTCGCTGCCATAGGGGAGCAGAAACTGGTTCATAAGAATGAGGCTGGCGCTCTGGGCCAGATTGGCGATGGCCGCCGTTACGCCGATGCCGAGAATCTGCCGAAGGCTGTCCCCTGAAATATGCGCCCTGCGGCAGTCAACCGAGAGGCAGCTGCTGCGCCGCAGCACCACCACGAGCAGAAACAGGTTGGTAAAAAGGTAGCCGCAAAGGGTGGCAATGGCCGCCCCGGCCGCTCCCCAGCCGAAGAGGCTGATAAAGATGGGGTCCAAAATAATGTTGAGGACCGCCCCGCCCGAGGTGCCCAGCATCGACAGGGTGGCCTGCCCCTCGCAGCGCAGAAGATTGGCATGGATGAAGTTCAGAACGACCAGCGGGGCCCCCGCCGCCAAAATGCAGTAGTAGGGCATGGCATAGGGCAGCGTTTGCCCGCTTGCGCCGAGCAGGGTTAAAAGGGGGCGGTGAAAAAGCAGCATCGGCGCCGCCAGCAGAAGGCCGGTTAAAATGGCGGCATAAAAGCAGAAGGCGCTGACCCGCCGCACGCCGGCGCGGTCGTTTTTCCCCAGCAGGCGGGAGATGAGCGAGCTGCCCCCCTGCGCATAGATGTTACCGAAGGCCATCAGCAGAATGAAGACCGGGCTGCAGAGGGAAACGCCCGCCACCAGCAGCGCATCCCCCGTCTGCGCGATAAAATAGGTATCGGCCAGGTTATAGATGAGCGAGACCACCGAGCCCAGCACCACCGGCAGCGCCTGGGCGAAATAGGTGGAGCGCAGGCGGCTGGTATCAAACACTTTCTGCTCCATGTTAAGCACTCTCCTTCAAACTCTCTGAAAGCCCTGCTGAAGCAGCGGCTTTTCTCCGGATGCGGACCTGTTGCCCGGCTGCAGCGTCTCTGCCGGCAGAGGACATACGCTCTTTTTCTCTTTTTATAATAGCAGATGGAATTGATTATTATTGTGACATATGGCACAATAGAGAAAGAAAAAGGGAGGGGAACCAATGGAGACTATTTCGGATTCCCGCATGCTGCAGGAGCGGATAAAGAGCGCAAAAATTCATACGCACTTTGAGAGCCATCCGCAGGGCTTTCAGCTGCGGCGCTACCAGAAGGGGGAGCTGCTCACCGCCCCCTTTTGGCCGCTGGGCCATTTTCTTTTTATTCTGCAGGGAAGGATTAAAATCTATGGGCTGCGGGAGGATGGGAGCAGCTTTTCCATTTCCCGCGGCGTGCATGGCGCCATGCTGGGGGATATGGAGTTTGCCCGCAGGGGCTTCCCTTCCTTTTATACCGAGGCGCTGGAGGAGGTGCTCTGTATCGCCCTGCCGATAGAGGAAAACCGGGAGGTACTGCAGCGGGACTGCACCTTTTTGCGCTACCTGCTCTCCTGCATGTCGGAGAAGGTATTCATGTTTTCAATGATCGGGCGCAGCGCCCAGCCGGTGGAGGAAAAGCTGCTCACCTTTCTGCGGGAAATTCAGCCGGACCATATGCTGCACGGCATTTCCGCCGGGCTGATGCAGCTTCACTGCAGCCGGCGGCAGCTGCAGCGGGTGGTGAGAAAGCTTTGCGAACAGGGAAAGCTGGAAAAAACCGGGAAGGGGACCTACCGGCTGGCAGAGACAGAAAAGGGCGGCTGACCCTGCCGGAAGCGGGATATACTTTGGGCAGCCTGAAGAAAAAGGCTATACAGCCGCTCCCAACTTATGGTATACTGTCCGGGCAGAATAACAGGTCCGTCACTGAAAAAGAAAGGAGCCTTTGTGTGTTTGGCGATTGCGCGGACATGAAACAGCAAAAGGCGCTGGTCTTCTCCCTATGGAAAAAATTCTGGAGCATCAGGTTCCCTTTCCGGTGGGCGCAGAGTCGGACAGCTTTACGGCGGCGCTGGCATCCGCGCTGGTCATTGCGCGCGGATATACGGAAGAAACGCCCTGTTGGTGCACATCGAAGCGCCGCCGCTGCATCCACTGCAGCCCCTGCGGCGCTCATCCGCTGGAACGCCACCAGGAGTCGGTCTACCACTGCCTTCTGACGGCATCGACACTGGCGTTTGGCTTCGATTATCCATGGGATGATACGGTAAACCCGCACTCCCTGCCGGGCTTTTCCGGCGGCTGGCGCTGGGAGAAGAGCTTTGTCGATGCACTGGCGCGCTTTGCAGGCTTTTCCTACCGGCGCTTTGATGCCATCAGCGCGCGGGAAGAAGTGCTTTTCGCCACAAAAAGCTCTCTGGATAATGGTTTCCCGACCCTGCTGCGCCTGAAAGACGAAATGAAATGGCTTCTCGCCGTCGGCTATGACGCAGAGACGGTGTATGTTCTGGATTCACAGCTTCATCCTCTGCCCGATAACGGATGCTTTATGCTGCGCGACGCTATTGTCATCACCGGCAGCAGGGTGCCGGACATGTCCTGTAAAGAGCTTTTGGAACGCATCGCATCCGCCCTGTCCTATGAGGGGCATACGGCACTGGAAGAGACGATTATCGAGGCGCTCGACCGGGTGACGGAGGAAAACGCTATGGACACGGCCGGCATGCTGTGCGGTATCAACGGGGTGCCGGTTGAAGCGAGATGGCATGCCGCAGAAGCATTCTGCTCGGACGAAAACCTGCTGAGCAATATCTGCACTGACAAAGAAATCCGCAGCCGGCTGAGCGATATTTTCTGGACGCGGTATACGAAGGACGGCAATGATGAAACCCATGGCATCGGCTGGAAGATATGGGGCGCGCTGGGCGTGGGCCCCGGGACCGGATACGCCATCACCCCGCAGTCCGCGGACTTGATTTTGCAAAAGCAGACGCAGCAGACGCTGAAACGCCTGTTTGCAAAGATGTTTGAAAACGACCGCGCCGTATGCGCCGAAATCAGGGCCTGCCTGAAACGGTTATCATAGCTCAAAGGGCCTCTGTATCTGCATGCGGGAAAGGAAAAGTAAGGATGATAAAAATATTATTTGTCTGCCATAGGATGGCATGAAGAAAACTATTGAAAGCGTTAGTGTTCATAGCTTTTAAGCCCGGGGTTCGATTTGATAGATGGATTTTTCTACAGGTTTGGAAGCAGAAGTGTAAGACTTTTATTTTAGAGAAATTTGTGATACAATATCTGTGCAGCAAATGAGGAGGATAGTTGATGCGGTTATTTGATTTTGCTTTTTGTCATGAATATGACAAAAAGATACAAAATTTGTCCGGAATTTGCCCGGAAAAGTGGAGCTTTGGCGGACAGTCTGATAATGTGATACTTAAAAATTATGTTGAACATACTTTCCTGAAGCTGCAGGAAGAAGAAAATGTATTACAAACAAACAGTTATGCGCTGTTCAACACCGGGTTATATACGATTTACTATGAGCCGATATTTGCTTATTTCACAAAGAATAAAATTCCTGACCGGCAGGAATGGTATTTTGATGGTTTTTATACCTCTTACCAACTGGGTATGATGGGTATTCAGAATTTGCCTCCAAGAGCCAACTATTTTGAGAATCCCTCAACGTTGGTCTTTGATACAAACTGTGATATTTTTCCTCAGTATCCTCATATTTTCGGAGATCCGGAGAATTTTCTTCGAATTCCGGAAACAGTGAGGGAAAGCCCCAATAAGACGATGCTGTTTGATGGGGCGGTAAAACGGGCTAAGCATATGATTGATGCAAACTACAAAACAGCTGTTCCGCAGTATTATAAGGGACATATACAGCTGCTGATCCCCATATGCTTAGTCAGCGAAAGTGTGCCAGATTTGGCGCTTGTTGTGAGCAAAAATGATGCAGGCAACCAATATTTGGGGCATACCTGTTTAACTTTAGATATGGCCTATAATAACGCCCGGCTAATAGCGAGGCCCGATAGCGCATGGCTCAAGCCAT
>JAAWAN010000008.1 GCA_022792175.1 Provencibacterium sp. | reverse complement strand
TGTGACTAAATTGTACACATTTAGAAACCAAATAGGCGGTTAATTAGATTATATCATGCTTCATCCAAATTGGCAACCATATTTTTTATCGTTTATGCCCCTCTATAGAATACCTTTCAATTCCTATGGGCAAACGGCCAGCAGATAACTGCAGGGCTGAGGGAGGGTGAGCTGAACATGGCCGTTTCCTTCTTCGCGGATACTGGCTCCCTTCCCCGCAGCCAGTATCCGCCAGCTCCCGCCATGCCCGCGCACCGGATAAACGGCCTGCTTTTCTGCGCAGAGCGGCTCACGCAGGCAGAGAAGATATTCCCGCCCATCCTCACAGAGCGCATCAAAGCCGCACATCCGGGTTCCATCCGGTTCGCTGCCTACCGGCTGCACATCCGCCCCGGCAAAGGCGCCGCGATGTTCCCGCCAGACCTGCAGCGCCGCTGTCAGGCTCTCCGTCTGCTCTTTGCCAAGGCTTTGCAACTCCATCCAGAAAAGCGGGTTCGCAAACATCACCGAAGCAAACAGGTAATCCGGCGGATACTGATCCGGCCGCAGCGGGTCTCCGGCATACAGATGGCGGTTCCGGTCGGTGTTGAGCAGCTCAAACTGGAACTTGCAGGCAGGAAAATAACGCGCCAGCTGCCAGAGGTTGCGCAGCGTCCGGTGCGGATAGTAGTTTTTCCAGTCGGTATAGCGGTTTTCTACAAACTGTGTCCCGAATTCCCGGTGATAGAGGTAACCGGGACGGTCCTCAGCCGTCACATCCTGATTAAACAGGATACGGCCGCCTGACTGCAGGCTTGTTTCCCGCAGCAGCGAGAGATAGCGCTGCGTTCCCTGCATGCTGCGCAGCTTGATCCCATCCAGCTTGAAGCAGGCGATACCGAAGGAGTGATAAAAGTGCAGCAGCGTCTGCACATCCCGCTGCCAGTTGCAAAAATCCGCAGAGGAATCGGGGGAAAACCAGAGACCCAGCCGGATCCCCAGCCGCTTTGCCCGCTCGCAGACAGGCGCCAGCCCATTGGGAAAGCGCTCCGGGTTCACCTCCCAGAAATGGGGATCGGCCGCGTAATAGCCCTCCCAGGCTCCCCCTTTTGCGCGCAGTGAATTAGCCGTAATACCGCGCTGCCAGCCGTCATCAATCTGAACAATATCCAGCCCGAGCTGTGCGGCCCGTTCAATCTCTCCGAGCACAAACTGCTCGCAGACGGCGGCATCCTGATGCCGGTCCCCCCACGTGTTGGACATGGAAAAGACCGGCCTACCCAGCCCGGCCGCGCAGGTAGCCCGGTAATACCGGCGAAAAGCTTCCTGCGCATCGCCGCTGGCGGATACGCCGACTGTGACGCCATAGCGGCAGATTTCACCCTCAAAGCTCTCCCCCGCCGTTCCGGTGCCATACAAAGCCACGCAGCCGCGCCGATCACCATAAAAGTCAAAGGTATGGTGCAGCGCGCTCAGGTGGGTCGGGCCTTCCTTGACCAGAATCAGTGCATGGCGGTTTATATAATCATCCAACACGAAGAAACTGCCTGTTTTCTGATAGTCTGTGCGCGGATAATAGGGCTCGTCCTGCTCGATCACCGGCGCATCGCGTCCATCCGTCTTGTCCTGAAAGGCGGTGCTATACAGTCTTAAATGCTCCCCGGTCAGCGGAAAGGCGGCGATAAAGTCCCCCTGCAGGTTGACAATCCGTTCTTTCTGCCTGTCCTCCCGTTCAATGCCGCTCGGACCCTGCCGCGCCTGCTGCATATTTTCGGCAAGCGTGCAGCCCTCCGGTGCGGCGAGCCGTTCAAAGCTGGTGATAAACGGCTCCTGGGGGCAGATTTCAAACACCCGTTCAAGCCTTCGCCCCCCACAGGCAAAGCAAACTGCCGCCTCAAAAAAAGAGGCGCGAAGGCCGTCCGCCTTCTCTCCCGCCTGCAGGGTCATTTCCGCAGCAGAGGTATCCAGAAATGGTTCCGGTGTGCAGAACAGAAGGCCCTTTTCATGTGTCCAGCGCTTTTCCCCCTGCTTATCCAACAGATATTCGGTCAGCATGCAGCCCCCCAGCAGCAGAAACCCCCACTCTATACGGCTGTTTCCAACCGTGATGTGCTCCTTTTCCCTGCGCAGGTAACAGTCCTGCCATTTCAATTCTTCCATCGTCAGCCTCCCGGTCGAAATCAGAATTTTCCCCGTTTCATTCCCGGGCAGCCTGCCAAAAGGCAGCTTCCCCACAATAACCAAAAACGGGCTCATACGAGCTTTCACCGCAGGTGCGGCGGATCTGTTCAGGAGTGCCACACCTGCGGTGAAAGCATATTGTCAAATCTTAAAGCCTGGGGAATACCTGGGCGCTGCCGGTCCTTCTTGCCTGATCGGCCAGAAATACCGCCAGATGCCCGTTGACCGAATCATCAATGCTCGTGCAGGAGATGGAAGGCTCTTTTCCCTGCAGCACATGCACAAAATCTTCCACCAGGCGCAGATCGCCGCCGCCGTGCGAGCCGGTCATGCCGCTCTTATCCCCGTCAATGGCAAGGTCAACCGTCTCCTCGCTCCAGCCGCTTTTGGACGAGTGGTCGATTTTGCGGACGGTGTAGATCGAATCATCAAAGGTGCCTCTGATCTCTCCAAGCGTTCCGATGATATGGAGGTTGCGCTCCGGTTTGGCCGTTCCTCCAATCATGTTCAGAGTAGCCGTTGCGCTGTCGGCAAACTGCAGCAGCACTGACTGATGATCGACAACCGTATGTCCGCAGTCCCAGGCACAGAGCCCATGCGGGTTATCCGTTTTCAGCGATTGTACCTTATCTTCCAGCGTTGGATTTTCCTTGTGGATGAGATTGTCATCCCACACATAGAAGCTCCAGCGGTCGGGGCGGTCGATATGCAGTTTTTTGGCAGAATAAAGGCACTGATCTTCAATGGGGCAGTCTACCATACAGCGCGTTCCGGCATTTTGAGGCTTCATAGAGGGGGCAAACTGGAAATCTCCGCCAAAGCTTGCCACCTGCCGGGGCATCACACCGCTCTTGAGCCACATGATAAGATCCATATCGTGGCAGCATTTGGCCAGCAGCATGGTGGCGCCGCATTCCTGCTCGTTGTTCCACTTGCCGCGCAGATAAGCGACCGAATAGTGATGATAGCTGACATGCTCGGTTGCCTGGATATTTACAATATTGCCAATCTCACCGGCGAGTAGCCGGCGCTTAATATCCCGATAGAACGGCGCATAGCGCAGCACATGGCAGATCATTACCTTGCGGCCGGTTTCCTTCACCGCGCGGTGCAGCTCCCACATCTCTTCTTCATTAATGGCAAACGGTTTTTCAAGCAGCATATCGTATCCCAGCCGCAGCAGCGGGATAGAGGTGGCAACGTGCTCCCGATCCATTGTACCGTTGATAACAGCGTCGGCCAGCTTCGGCTGTTTCGCCAGCTGTTCGGCGCTCTCAAAGCACCGTTCGGCGGGGATATGATGCATATCGGCCGTTATCCTGCGCCGCAGCGGGTTGGGATCGGCCACACCGACAATCTGAAACTCATCCGGATGCTCGAGCGCATACTGACTGTAAAGCAGCGCACGGTGCCCGGCGCCTACGATTATGGCCGTTATTTTCTGAGACATGAACCGTTTCATCCTTTCTTTTCTGGATCCGCTTAAACGAACCGGACGGCAAACCGATGGGGCGGTCAGCTTTCCGCATAAAAGATAGCCCTTCTATTCTGAAATATTTTAAGTGGATTGTCAAGCAAAAATAAAAGGACAGCACTTGCAGACGGCAGCAGCGGCATAAAAAAACAGCGCCGCCAAAAAAGATGCCGCCGTCTTTGGAAACCGAAAAACAGCCGGGAGGGTATGCATGTATACCCTCCCGGCATCTCACTATTCTTTGATCCGTTAAAAAAACATCAGAAGGTCCTTTCGCCCCCGACATATACCGGGCCGACCTGCAGGGCCTCATCCAGAAATACCAGGTCTGCATCCATACCTGGGCGCAGCTCGCCCTTGTGCTTTTCGCCGATCACCCTTGCAGGTGTAGAGGAAGCCATGCGAACCGCATCTTCCAGGGAAGCGCCGGCCAGCTGCACCATATTGCGCACCAGCCTGTCCATCGTCGCCGCGCTTCCGGCAAAGGCCTGCCTGTCCGGCAGCTTGAATACGCCATCCTCATAAAGCATCGGTATACCGTTGGCCTGGGTAATCAGGGCACCCTCCTGCAGGCTGGTGGCCGCGTGGCTCAGTCCATCCGTGACAAGCGATATCCGTCCCGCTCCTTTTGCCTTCAAAATCAGCCTTAAAAGCGAGGGCGGAAGATGCTTGCCGTCTGCAATAATCTGAACACTCAGCCCGTCGAAATACAGCCCGGCCTCTACCAGGCCCGCCACCCGGTAGGCATTGATACGCCTGACTGTAGAGCAGCCCGAATAAAGGTGGGTTACGTCGCTGTAGCCATGAGCAAGGGCTGCCTCCGCCTGCTCAAAGGTGGCATCCGAATGTGCGATAGAGGCGGTAATTCCCCGGCTCTTCAGCTCATCTCCCAGCCGCAGCGCTCCCTCGCGCTCCACCGCTACGCCCATCATCCGGATACCATCCCAGGCATTTAACAGCGGCAGATAGTTTTCCGGTGTGGGCGCGATGAGATATTCCGGGTTCTGCGCCCCGCTCTGGGCCTGTGAAAGAAACGGCCCCTCCAGATGGATGCCCAGAATATTGCAGGCAGAGCTCTGCCTCTGCGCCTCCCGCACCGCTTCTATCGCGTGCATGAGGTCGGTGACAGAGGCGGCCAGCGTTGTCGGCAGAATCGAGGTGGTCCCGTGCCGGGCATGTGCGGCGCACAGGCGGACAATATCCCCGGCCGGGGAACGGTTGAGCTCATACCCCCCGCCGCCATGCACATGCAGATCGATAAACCCGGGACAGACGGTGTAGCCCTCTGCATCGACACGCGGAAGGCCCGGCTCGAGCGCCTCCATCTGTGCGGGAGTGAGGATATCCAGAATCCGTCCGTTTTCCAGCAGCAGCCCCTTTTCCCCGGCGCAGCCCTCAGGAAGCATCAGCCTGCCGCCTGTAATGAGCTTTCTCATACCCGCTCCAGGCGCTCAACCACCGCCTCTTTGCCGCTTTGCAGCGACTCGAGCACCGCATGGATGAGCGCAACATGCCCGATAAGCTCGGGATAATCCACCGGCATTTTTCCGGTGTGCAGCATTTCGGCAAACCGATCCACCTCGTGACGGTAGATGAGCGAAATGTCAATCTCCCGGCAGACGTTCCCCTCCTTGCCAAAGAGCACACAGGTGGAGGCCGAGCTGCCGCGGGTATAGTGCAGCGTCGCGTCAAATCCATCATACCGCAGAACGGCTACCACGCCGCCCCGGCTCTCAAAGGCATGCACACTGCGTACATCGTAGCCGAAAACCGTCAGCGCAATTTCGGTCAGATGGGGGGCATAAAAATAAAATCCGTCATAAATGCTGTCCCGGTCAGCAGAGAAATTAACAGCGGCAGAGAGCAGCTTGCCCGCGGCGCAGAGCTCCTGGCGCTTGTGCTGCAGCAACAGCACATCCCAGGCATATTTGCAGCCCGAGCCGCCGGCCAGCAGCACGCCGCGCTCTCTGGCATCCCGCGCAAAGCGGGCCGCCTGCTCCCAGTCGGAGGTAAAAGGCTTATCGATGAACAGGGGCATGCCCGCTTCCATAAATGGGCGCGCATACTGCTCATGCAGCGAGCCCTTGCGGCAGGTAACCATCATCGTATCCACCCGGCCGAAGAAGTCCTCCGGGCTGTCGGCGATGAAGTTCACCTGCGCCTGATCTTTAACATCCTGCGCCGTGTCCATATCAGGCCCGTAAACGCCCACTACGCGGATGTCCTCATAAGGGGGCTTCCCCGTCTGCGGATCGGGCAGGTTCAGAATTCTGGCAAAGGCCATGGCGTGCGAATTTTCTGTGCCGATGATACCAACTTTCCACATAGACGGTTTTCCTTTCTTCGTTAAACGTTTATATTCCTGCCGTCAGGCATCCATCCGGGGCATTGGATTCTGCTGGTGGCAGCGGTCCATTACATCGATCTGCTGCTTGACCTGCTCCGGTGTCACGACAAGCGGCGTGCCCTCGGTCAGATGGGCATAGATGGTGTCATAATATTTTTTAACAGCATAGGTAAAGGTGCGGGGCCCATCACTTACCCAGGACTGCTCAGTCCAGATCAGCTTTTCCGAGCAGTAGAGCGGCAGACCGTTTTCGTCCCGCAGCGGCTCGCGGATGAGCTTTTGCGCCGGCGCTTCAATCGGGTCAAAATATTTCCACTTCATCTCGGTCTGGCTGCCGCAAAGGCCGCCCTGCGTGCCGTGGATTTTGTAGGTAAAGGAGGGATAAGCGTCGCAGGAAGAAATCTCCAGATCGATAAGCGGACGCTCAGGCGCGGTCAGGATCAGTTTGACATAGTCCTCCGCATCCCCAAAAGTGTTGGCGCGATCCATCCGGCAGAGCACCTCGGGCGTGCCCTCATAGTAGTCCAGCAGGTTGAGCGCCTGATCGACCGGGTGCGGGCCGGTGTTATAAAGGCTGCCGGCATTGAAGTCCTGGCAGGTCTGCCAGTCCCACCGGCGGGCATAGCCGTTAAAGGCGATGCTGATCTGTACCGGGCGGCCGAGCACGCCGGAAGCCAGTACCCGTTTAATCTGCTCAAAATAGGGGGCGAAGCGGGACTGCTGGAAGATGGCGAACATCTTCCCTGAGCGCCTTCCCGCATCGATCATCGCCTGCACATCCGCCGCTGTTTTGGCGCAGGGCTTTTCGCAGAGCACATTAAAGCCGTGCTCAAGCAGGTCGATGGTGATATCCCTGTGCTGATGGCTGAAGGAAGCGTTGACCACAAGATCCAAATCTTTTCTCTCAAACAGCTCCCGGTAGTCTGCATAGACCGCACAGCCATACTCCTGCTCGGCGCGCACACGGCGATCCTCCAGCGCATCCACCACTGCGGCAATCTCATAGCGCTCCGGGTCAGTTTTCAAATAATGGCCGTGGATATCCCGACCGCTGCGCCCCTGGCCGATAATGGCAATCTTCAGTTTTTTCAAATCGCTCATCCTTTCTTTCTGTAAAACCGCTGAAAAATATGCTTTTGCGCTTATAGGGAAAAACTTTACAGTATACGGGCATGGAAAGGCGCACCCTTTACCCCGCATATATCTCTTCGCGAAGCATCCTTTGCAGGCTGATAAGGCACTGCCTGGTCGGTTCATACCCGTTTTCCGAAAAGGCCGATCCGCCCGGCCGCTCCAAAATTTCTTTGGAAAGAGAGGACTGCAGCCGGTAGTGCGTCTCCATCACAAGCCATCCTTCGTAGCCGTCTTCCTGCAGTGCCAGAAGCTGACCTTTAAAATCGACCAGCCCTTCTCCAAAGCGGCAGCCTGCCGCCTGCCCGTCAGGCCCCTTCACCGCATCCTTGAGATGCACATGCCGTATATACGGCCGAAGCGCCCGGTAGCCATCCGGAAAAGGGCGTTCCGGCACGGGGGCATAGATATCGTTGCCGGGGTCCCAGAGCGCCTGTATCTGCGGACAGTCCACCGCCTTCAAAACCTGCGCCAGCTGTTCCCCGTTGCAGGCATGAACACTCGGATCAGATTCCAGCAGCAGGGTCATACCGGCCTTTTCCAGCATCCGCGCCGGCTGCGAAAAGCGTTCGGCGATAAGCGGCAGCCGGTCTGCCAGTCTGCCGCTGTCCCAGAAGGGGAAACCACGGATAAGGCGCGTGCCCAGCTGGTCTGCCAGCCGGATACACCTCTCCAACCCGCGAAGGTGTGCTGAAACCTCCTCTTCATCCTCCAGAGAACACTTGAAGAAGGGTGCGCTGATGGCGCACACCTCCATCCCGGCCTTCCGTACCTTCTCTGCAATCGCACTGCCCTCCTGTTCGGTGAGCTCAAAGGGGCCGCGCTCCCAGACCGAACGGATTTCAACGCCATCCAGAGAAAACTCTCTGGCAAGCTTCAGTGCCGTGTCCAGGTCCTGGGAGATTTCATCGGTAATAACGCCCAGACGAAACATACGCTTTCTCCTCCCATCCTCTGATTTTTGCAAACCGGAAATGCGCTTACCGGCACGCCCGGTCTTTCCTTACAACAGCCCGCCGCTCTCGGCGTCCAGATAAATCACCGCCTGCGGACAGGTGCGCAGAATGCTGGCCGGGCAGCTTTCGCTGAGCGGGCCATAGAGCGTATCATGTACCGCCTGCGCCTTGGTAGCCGCAGGCACCATGCAGAAATGCAGGCGGGCCGCCGCCAGAGCGGGGATGGTGAGCGTCATGGCATGTGTCGGCACCTGGGAAAGAGAGGCAAAGCAGCCGTCATGCACCTGCTGGTTGCGGCAGGTCTCATCGAGCTGAACCCTCTTGACCAGCTGCTTGTCGGCGAAATCCGCCACATGCGGGTCATTAAAGGCGATGTGCCCGTTTTCGCCAATGCCCAAGCAGACGATATCTACCGGATACTGCTGCAGCAGGGCGGCATACCGCTCACATTCCGCCTGCGCATCCGTCGCCGTGCAGTCCAGATATTCCACCGCCCGGAAGGGAACCCTGGCAAACAGCCGCTCCCGCAAAAAATTGCCGAAGCCCTGGGGCGCATCGGCGGGAAGGCCGATATATTCATCCATATGAAAGGCCCGGATGCGGGAAAAATCAATGCGGGTATCGGTGCGCAGCGCCTCGAGAAATTCCGACTGGGAGGGAGCGGCAGCAAAGATCATATTGATCTCTTCTTTTTCCTCCAGCAGCTGCCGGATGGCGGCAGAAACATCCTCCGCCGCTGCGGTGCCCAGCTGCCGGCGGGTCTCAAATTTCCGAACGTGCAGGCGGATCTCACCGGAATCATGAAAAAAACGCATGGGTTGTCTCATCCTTTCTGATTTGTCCAATCGAGAACCGTATTCCCGGTCCTGTAAAAGCGCTGTTTTTGAAAGCGGCAGCCCTCTCATCCCTTTACAGCGCCGACCATCATGCCCTTGATGAAATATTTCTGCACAAAGGGATAGACCGCCATAATGGGAAGCATGACAACGATGATGGTGGCACACTTGAGATTGTCGCTCATCAGCTCGGTGGTCTCCATCGCTCCCTGCCCGACCGCGCCGGTGCCCAGGTCGTTCATGGTATTAGCCGTAACAATCTCTTTGAGGATGACCTGCAGCGGGAACCTCGCCTTGGTCTGCAGATAGATGAAGGCATCAAAAAAGCTGTTCCAGTGGCCAACGGCAAAAAAGAGAATGAGCGCCGCATAAATGGGGATGCACAGCGGCACATAGATTTTCAGCAGGATGGACAGATCGTCCATCCCGTCGATAACGGCCGCCTCCTCAAGTGCCTCGGGCACCTGCTCAAAATTGGTGCGCAGAACGATCATGTAAAACACCGACATGGCGCCGGGCACGGTAACCGCCCACATTGTATCATAAAAGCCAAGCTTTTGCACCAGCAGAAAATTCGGAATCATGCCGCCACTGAAGAGAATGGTAAAAACAAAGAACAGTGAGACGGCGCTCCTGCCCCGCAGCCGTTTTTTCGACAGCGGATAGGCTGCGCAGGTGATGGCAGTCAGATTGAAGGCCGTTCCTACCAGCGTATACAGAATGGTATTCAGATAGGAGTGCAGTACCGTGTCGTTGGAAAAGACGATCTCATAGGCCTTAAGATGAAAATCTACCGGCCACAGAAAGACACGCCCCTCCATGATGGCCAGACTCCCGGAGAAGGAGACGGCGATGATATAAATAATAGGATAGATACACATCAGCCCGAACAGGCAGAGGATGAAGGTATTGATAACAGAAAAAACCATTTCACCGGGCGTTTTTCGATAATGCATGTCCTTCTTCCCTTTCTACCAGAGCGAGGTCTCGGTGACCCGCTTGCTGATTTTGTTCGCGGTGATGACGAGGATAAAGCCGATCAGCGACTGCAGCAGCCCCATGGCAGTGCCATAACTGTAGTCCATATTCAGCAGCCCCCGCTTGTACACATAGGAGTTGATAACCTCTGAAACATCGATAGTGATGGGCTTCTGCAGCAGGATGACCTTTTCAAAGGAGACCTGCATAATATTGCCGATGTTCAGCAGAAACATGACCATAATGGTGGGCAGCAGGCCGGGGAAGGTGATATACCGGATACGGGCCCAGCGGCCCGCCCCATCAATATATGCGGCCTCATAAAGCTCCTGGTCTATACCGGTCAGCGCAGCAAAATACAGGATGGCCGAATATCCGGTCCCCTGCCACATGCCGGTGCCGATATAGACGGTCCGAAACCAGGAGGAATCGCCCATGAACATGATGGGTTCCATGCCGAACAGGCCGCTCAGCAGCTGGTTGACAACGCCGGTATTGACCGACAGCAGCTGGTTGACAATGCCCACCATAACCACCGTCGAAACAAAATAAGGCAGGTAGCTGACCGTTTGAATCGTCTTTTTCAGCCGCCTGCCGCCCATTTCATTGAGCAGAACGGCGAAAATAATCGGCGCGGGCGTTGTCCAGAGCAGGTTATAAAAGCTCAAAAGAATCGTATTGCGGAAAACCTGCCAAAACTGAGGGGAGCTCAAGAACTTCTGAAACCACTTGAATCCCACCCATTCACTGCCAAAAATCCCTACCATGGGGTTGAAATTTTTAAAGGCAATTGCAATGCCCGCCATGGGAACATACTTGAACAGCAGCGTATGACAGACCGGGATGGCAAGCATCAGATAAAGCAGATAATCCTTGCGGAAAGCACGGAGCAGGCTCCGGTCCGGAGCGGCTGCGCTCCTTGCCTGGCGGTTCTTCATGAAAGTGATCATCCTTTCCTTGAGGGAAGCGGGCGTTACACCCACCAGGGGACTATGATAAGGCGGCCTTCGGGAGGCGGCTGGCTAATACTCCACCTCCACCGGCGTGCGGGTTTCGGCAGAACGCATGATAGCCAGAATAGCCAGCGAGGTGTTGGCCGCATCCCGCACCGAGACCGGGAAGGGACTGCCGTCCAGCATGCAGTCCACGAACCCGCGGATGCTCTCAAACGCAAAGCCCTTCGGTCTGCCGAAGATATGGTTTTGTACAATAACATCCGGCACAACCGTTTTCTGCTCGGTATACATCTGAATCATATTGTGGTTACTGGTATCAATGGCAATCATGCCTTTGGTACCAGTGAGATTCATCTTCATATCGTTGACATTGGGATTGCCGTTTGGCGTAATCCAACCGTTTTCCATCTGGGCAATGCCGCCGTTTTTAAACTCCAGCGTGGTCAGGTACTCATCTACCGTATCCACCCCCATGCTCCTCAGCAGGCCGGAACGGCTGACGCTGTAAACACGCCGGACCTCGTCCTGAAAAAACCAGCGCAGGGTATCCAGGCTGTGGCTGCCCAAAAACCACAGAATCGAGGAGGAAGCCGCCCAGGGCAGCAGATCGGTTGCAACCCATTTAATATCGTTAAGGCGCATATAGGCGCTGTATACTTCACCGATCTCCCCGCGTTCCACCGCTGCATGGGCCGCATTATAGGGAGGGCTCCAGCGGTTGTGCAGGTCTACCATGGCACGCACTCCGCTCTTCTCAATCGCCTCCAGCATGCGCAGCACATCTTCGCGCCTGGTAGCCAGCGGCTTTTCAATCAGCATGTGCTTGCCTGCCGCCGCTGCCGCACAGGCAATATCGGCATGGGCAAAATCCGGGGTCACGATAGCAACCGCATCACAGCCGGAATCCTTCAGCATCTCCCGATAGTCGCCATAAACCTTTGCAATGCCATAGCGTTCCCCAAGTGTCCTGGCCTTGTCATAGTTGGCGTCGCAGACTGCTACAACCTCGGCAAAGGGATGCGCCAGATAGATCTGCACATGGTTTTCACCCCATGTCCCGGCTCCCACTACCGCCATTTTCAATTTGGTGTTCATGTTTTTTCTTCCTTTCTCAATAAAAAGAGGGCCGGGCCGCGGCAAGGGAAAAGCGCCGCCGCGGCCCTGCGCAAAAACGGAAATTACAGCATGGTATTCTTGGCTGCGATATACTCATTATAGCCCTGAGCATTAAATTCCTGAATGAAATTGTCCCATTCGCTCATCGGCCGGTTGCCCATGATAAACTTGTCGATCTCGCCAATAATCTGGGTGTGCATATTGGCGACATAGTTCTTTCTCTGCTCCATGGCGTCGCCGGTATAGGTAACGGCCGGGCAGCCTGGAACGGTCCCGTTTTCATAGACCTCATAGGTCGCTTTGGCAGCCTCGGTCATGTTCGGGTCATTTTTGTAGTCGATGGTATAGCCGAAGGAGCCCGGTACCAGGCCGCAGAAGCCGTAGTAGTCAACACCATATTTCGCCGCAATGGAGGTAACCGAGTTTGCGTCCTCGCTGTAGATGTAGAGCACCTTCTTGTCATCGCCCAGCGTATAGGAGGTGCCCTCTTCGCCGAAGAAACCAAGCATGGCACCCTCTTCAGAGAAGAACCACCAGTCATAAACCTCGGCCAGCCGCTCGGGAGACTGCGCCTTGGCGCTGATACCCTGATAGCCGACAGGCGTATTGTTGGCATAAACCTTCGCCTGGCCGCCTTCCTTGACAGGGGGCAGAATCGGCTCCAGATAATATTCGGAGTTGCCGCCGGCCTGGGCCGCAGAGGTCATCGTTTCCGGACGCGCAAAGTAGTCGACGGTGAAAAAGCCCTGGCCGGAGATAATCTTATCCTCCCACTGTTTGGTGTCGGAAATCGCATACTCAGGATCAAGCAGTCTGTCAGCATAGCATTTGTTCATGAACTCGATAAGGAACTTGTAATTTTCATCGTCGAGCACCGTTTTAAACTGGCTGCCGTCCCACATGGTAAAGTCGCTGCGGTCAAACTGCAGGCCGACACTCGCGCCCAGGCACCAGGTCACATCGCTGGTCCTCTGTCGGGTAATCCACGGATAGGCATCCGGGTAGAGCTCTTTGAGCTTCTTGAGCACATCATAGAGTTCATCATAGGTTGTCGGATTAGAAAGACCGTTCGCCTTCATAATATCGCCGCGGATCATCGTGATGAAATCAATCGAGGTCTTAGGCAGGTTGGGAGACGGTACCTTACTGGGAAGAGCGTACCACTGACTGTCTGAAAGGCGGCAGATGCCGAGATCCGCATTGGATTCAAAAGCCGCCTGTGCGTTCGGCATAATCTGTGCATAGTCAGCCAGATTCAAAAACATCCCCTTGCTGCCCATATCATTGAGGGTGTTCAGATCAACGCTGTTGAGAATATCGGGAATGGACTGGGAGGCAATCGCCATATTGACCTTATCCGTATAAGAGGATGAGGGGATCGGCGTAATGTTCAGCTTGACATTGAATTTTTCTTCAATGACCTTCGGGAAGAGCCAGGTTTCCGCCTCATAGGGCTGGCTGGCCGACTCATTGAACATCAGCTCATATTCAATGGGTTCACGGGAAGCCGGTTCTGCTGCACTCTGCGCTTCGGAAGGGGCTGCCGCACTGCTGGCCGGTGTGCTGCTGGCCGGTGTGCTGCTGGCTGGAGCGCTGCTGGCCCCACCGCCGTTTTGGCTGCAGCCTGCTGCCGAAACGGCACAAAGTGCCGCAAGCAGGGCTGCAAAAGCTCTCTTGCTTGTTTTCATGGTTTGACCTACCTTTCTTGACCTGGCCGCTCCGCTGCAGACTCCATTTTAATTAAAATACAGAATACAAATAAAAATCAGTAGGAGAAGCAGAAGCCCGGCGGGCGGCCGAGTTGGCTGTACGAACCGCAGGAAGATATGGAAAAACGCCTTATCTCTCCGGCGTCTGTACCATACCACAGCCCTTCTTTTTTGAAAATCTACAGAAATCAGATTTTGTATCAATTCCTGCATTTTTCTGTTTTTTCTTCTGATACAAATTCAAAATAATGATTCATTTTTCAGAAAACAGGCAATTTCAAGGACAATATATAGGAATATGTGTTTTTATAAAACACATACATAAAATATTCCGGAGACTGCTATTGGGAGAAAAAAACAGCTGCTGAAAAAGCTTCATTCTAAAAAATGATGAGGGAGGCAGCCGTTTTGGGGGCTATGTGGCCCGGATGTACTGCCGGACAACAAGCGGACAGACTGAGTTTACTGCACAGGAACACAGCCATATCTTCATCCCATCAAAGACTGACCAATACAAAACCTTCACAGGAAAGACCTCAAAGATCATTCCTGTGAAGGTTCAAAAAAGCTGCTCTATTGCTGGTCCGCTTCCGGCCTCCGGCTGCCGACATTCTGATTTAATTCCCGAAACTGTCCAGGCGACATGCCTTCACTCTGTTTAAACAGGCGGTTAAAGGTAACGCGGTTGGAAATTCCAACCATGGCGGCAACCTCATCGATACGCAGAGAGGTGACCAGCAGCAGTTCCCGGGCCTTTCGAATGCGCAAAGCGGTCAGATACTTGGGGAAAGTGACGCCCATCTCCTCCTTAAAGCTGCGGGAAAAGCTGGAGGCGCTGGTGTGAAAATAATCCGCGGCCATCTCCGAGCTCAGCGTGCAGTCGGTATAGCGCTCGGACATAAAACGGGTATAGGCATCATAGCAGGTGATGTCCTTTTTCCGGAAGAGAAAGTGTGCGGTCTCCATTGCATTCAGCGCCCGGCTGCAAAGCTCATCCAGCGAAAAAGCCTCTGCAGCATCATAATTCAAAAAAGGGCGCAGGGCATCGGTATCCAGGTTATAATTTTGCATAAAATCCATGCAGCGGCTGACCGTCCAGCGGTAAAACTCCGCCGCCTGCGCCATGCTCATATGGTTTTGCGCGCCCTTTCCTGCCAGCTCATAGAGCAAAGGCCGAAATGCCCCTGTCTCCTGCCCCTGCAGAAGATTCCATAGTTTTTCTCCCTTGCGCTCCGGCGAAGGAGATATTTCCTCTCCGGCAGACGAAAGGTCAACAACCCCTGAATCCCCCTCCAGAAGTATGCGGTTCATTCCCTGCGCCCACAGGCGGCGGTTCACTTCATAGAGCGCATCGGCCCCGGCGGCCGTTTCCCCCAGAAGGAAGTGCAGGCGGATGTTCTCCTGATCATACCGAAAAAGCAGCACAATCTGTTCCAGTTGTGTTTTCGTATAATCCCGGGAAAGGCCATTTTCAAGCTCTAATAAAAAAACATCCTGCTCCGGGGTGAGGCGCACAAATTCCATGCGGCTGCAAAAATTCTCCACCAGCTTAATGAGAAATTCCTGTACGTTTCCCTTCTGCTGCTTGCGGTCCTGAACAGTCAGCTCTTCCAGAAACTCCTTTTTGTAGCGGACCAGCAGGCCACAGAGCAGAAACGGCCCCTGTATGGAGAGCTGAAGGCGGTCGACAAAAAATGCGCGGTTACGGCGATCCGACAGGAAATCCGGCTGCCCCAGCAGATTTTTCAAATAAGCGTTTTTCACCTCCGGCAGCATCTGCTGCAGATCGTCTGCCAGCGACTGGTTGTCCTGCCGCATCTGTTCAAAACGGTTTGAAATCAACTGAAGCTCATTATAGCGGTTTTCCGGCGGCTGTGGATAAAGGATATGCAGCAGGTTGTGAATGGGGCTGAAAAGCCGCCTGCTCATCAGATAAGAAAGACCAACGCCAAAGCCGGTGACCAACAGGTTGAAAACGGTCAGCGACCAGAACAGAATATCGGATTTCCGGTAAAACTCGTCCTTCTGGTAGGCGATATAGATTCCCCAGTTGAGAAATGCAGATTTGGATACGAGAAAGACCAGCTGTTTGCCATCCAACCGGCTTTCCATCAAGGAGGCAGGACTTCCTTCTCCCGACAAAACGACCTGCAGAACCTCCTGCTCGCGGTCATGGAAAATTCCCCAGGAAACAACGGGACGCTGCTGTCCGTCAGCGATAAGCAGCCCCATCTTTTCCGAGCTGCGGTAGGAAAGGGTCATATCATAAAGATACTGCACCCGGATGTTGAGCACCAACAACGCCTTTTGTCCGCTTAAATCTTTATAGGAGATGGCAAAGGGCACCACCTGGCGCGCTATCTCCTTTCCCTCTACCGTCCACTCCTTTTGCGTCTCAAGCCCGATCAGCTGCTGAGAGGTATCCTGTATCATCGCATCAAAATATGACTGGGAAAGCTGGCTGTAGGGAAAAAACTTGCTGAAGTAAATATCTGCGCGGTAGATATCGCCGTTAGCGATCACGAAATTTTTATCCTGATTATAGTAAAGCCAGGAGCCGACAGCCTCCTTAATGGACATAACAGAGCCGAAATCCTGGGCGAGCGAGCGGATCTGCACATAATCCTCGTGCGTAAAGGTATCCCACGAATGCAGTTTATTCGCCTGGCTGGCAATTTTTGCAGTTGAACGGCCCAAGCGCGTCAGCTCGGTCATCATCGATTCCAGCGAGGATTCCAGTGAATCGACAACGCTCCTGTTATAAGATTTTGCATCCTCCGCAAGCCAGCCCCGCAAAAAGGTACAGACAGCCATATTCATCAGCAGAGAGAGCGTCTGCATCGCCAAAAACAGGGCAAATATTAAACGAAAATAGCTTTTATTGGTCATGTACCCAAAACGGATGCGGGCCATTTCTTCAGACCTCCTTACACGGTCAGCCAGCTGTGATAAAGGTTTTTCCTTTGAAAATTCCCCGGCAGCACTGCCTTCCCCTGCCTTGCGGAGCCTGCCCTGCAAAGCATCCATAAAGAAAAAGCCCCGGATTTTTCTCCGGGGAACAACCGCCATCCCGGCAAAAGCGGTCTTATATAAAACTCTCTACCGCAATTTGCCCCGGCTTACCGGCACTGAGCCACTCTTGCCGATCACTCCTTACGCTGCCGGCAAACAGATAAAATGTTCGCAGAATCAGCTTTTAGAAGATATACCCCATAACAGCCTCATAAAAACGGCTGTGACTTATCCGAATCCGGCGGAAAAACCGTAACTGTACATCCGCTGCTGCAGCTGTCCACCGTGTTTTCCTATAAGGGCAAACGATTTTATGACCATCCATATTTGGTGTTATTGTCTTGAATAATACTGCTTCCATACCGGCATCTGATACTCTGGCGCCTCATCCAGCTGCAGTGTATGACCGCTCATCAAAGTCTATCGCAAATCCTGTTTTTCATAAATCAATAAAAATCGCCTTTCATATTTGTTATTATACTCCAAATATGCCAAAAAATCAACCGATATTTGTAAAGCTCTTTCCCTTGAACCCCATTACAGAAAAGTCCAATTCTGCCAATTGATCTCAAACAGTTATCCAAATAAAATATGCAAAACACCCTGCAGTCCAGAGGCGGATAAGCCATGAAATTTTTGCGAAACCCGGGTTCATAAAAAGCAGTGCTGGAATCTTTTCAAATCCGGCCTGGATAAAAACGCCTCCATACCAACTATGTGGGCATTCATTAAAAACTTCATCCCGTCAGACCTTTTTTGGGGGAGTGACGGGATGAAGCTTTTTACCACAATCTTCCATCATTCCAGAACAATCAGTAATTATCCGCCCTTACCTCAAAATATGCCTGCGGATGAGCGCAGAGCGGGCAAACCTGCGGGGCGCTTGTACTGACAACAATATGGCCGAAATTGCGGCATTCCCATACCTTGACCTCGCTTTTTGCAAATACCTGCGCCGTTTCCACATTCTGAAGCAGCGCCCGGTAGCATTCCTCATGGTGCTTTTCAATCACCGCTACCATGCGGAATTTTGCAGCCAATTCTGAAAATCCTTCCTGCTCAGCGGTCTTGGCAAAGTCCTCATACATATCTGTCCATTCAAAATTTTAGCTCCCGGCGGCAGCTTTCAGGTTGGCCGCCGGTCTGCGATACCGTTTAATTCCTTAAACCATATTTTAGCGTCTCCCTTCTCATTATCTGCAGTTTTAAGGAACAGCGCGGCAATCTGCTCAAAGCCCTCTTTTTTTGGCGGCGGAAGCAAAATACGTGTACTTGTTTCTTGCCTGAGATTCGCCGGCAAGCGCCGCTTCCAGCTTCTTTTCCGTCTGTGTACCCTGTTATCTGCTGCTCATTTTTATCCTCCATTTCTCAGATGATCTGCAACATCTGCGGATCAATTTATCCATTTAATTATCTTGCTATGTGTATATACATATTGTATATATTCGCTCTTCTAAAATCCGGGACACCCTTATCTTCCCCGCATTTTATCCGCCCATACCGTTTTCAGCACCGGAGGAGCCTCTAAAAGCAGGAGCTTTAACCCAGCTCCAATCCGCCTCTCCACCTCCCGCTGAAATTCTTCCATCAGCGGCGGATAGCCGCTTTTAATCCAGATGCTTCCGGTCAGGACGAGTTTTATCGGTGCCGTTCACGCAGCAGATGCCGTAGCCTGCCGTTGCAGTGACTTCCATACCCAACATCGAAGCGTTGTACAAATAAAAATCCTCGAGCCTCGGCCCGGCAATGACCTTGCTCATCGCCTCCCTGCCTGCTTTCATCCCAATGCCACATCCAGCGCCAGCATCACCGTGAATCCCGCTGCAAAAAGCAGGGTTCCCAGATTGGAATGTTCACCGGCGGATGCCTCCGGGATCAGCTCCTCCACGACTACATAGACCATAGCCCCGGCCGCAAAGCTGAGCAGATAAGGCAGAGCCGGGAGGATAAAGCCCGCCGCCCAGACAGTGAGCAGGGCAGCCAGCGGCTCTACGATGCCGGACAGAAGGCCATACAGGAATGCCCTTCCTTTCCCTGCGCCCTCGGAACGCAGCGGCATGGAGATAATGGCCCCTTCCGGGAAGTTCTGAATGGCGATGCCGATGGACAGGGCCAGGGAGCCGGCAGCAGTGATGCCGCTGTCTCCCGCCATCCAGCCCGCCAGCACCACCCCTACCGCCATCCCCTCCGGAATGTTGTGGAGGGTGACTGCCAGCACCAGCATGGTTGTCCGTTTCAGCTGGATATGAGGCCCCTCCT
Source organism: Provencibacterium sp. (assembly GCA_022792175.1). GTDB lineage: Bacteria > Bacillota > Clostridia > Oscillospirales > Ruminococcaceae > Harryflintia. The sequence goes on along the minus strand of JAAWAN010000008.1, from coordinate 108,223 downwards.
GCTGGCTGCTGTTCTGATGCAGATGGGGGATCATCCTGTCCAGAGCCAGCAGGAACAAAATGCCCAGCCAGAACCCAATAACCGCAGGAAGAAAGGCCCATTGGCCCATCCCTGCCGCCTGCTCCATAGCAGGAACCAGCAGGCTCCAGACAGAGGCGGCCACCATCACTCCGGCGGCAAATCCGGTCAGCGCCCGCTGAATCAGGGAGCTGAATGCTTTTCTGGTTAAAAATACACAGGCAGCACCCGCTAATGTCCCCAGAAAGGGGATCAGCGTTCCAAATACAAGTTCAAATGTCATTGGGAATCCTCCTGTTTCCGGCAATCTGCCGCTTCAAAGCAAATTCCTCCAGCAAAGCCTTTGGAAGCTATTAGTTAGTTTTCACTAACTGCATGCTTTTAACCAAGCAGCGATAAGTTAGCTTAAGCTAACTTATCTTAACGGATTATTTCTGTTTTGTCAATCCATTTTGCTGTGTTGTGAAAGCTGTCAGGGAAAGAAAATAGCCTGGCTGAAAAAGGAGGGGATAGCCTACTGCCGCCCTGCCGGATTCGGCAACGGTTTCAGAGCCCATCGGCATCTGTCGCCAGGATATGGCCTGCCGCCCGGGCGGCAGGCCTGCCTCTTCTCCCGGCCCGGGAATCGGCAGTGAAAAAAGGATGCCGGCCAGAATGCAGCCATAACCGCCAGACTTTTTATTTCACTGCTTTCTTCCTCTACAGTTCGTTGATGGTTTCTGTCACTGCCATCTCCCGCATCCGTTTGGAAGGAGCATGAATGGCGGCCAGCGTTGCCGCCGCGACAAATACCACAACAATGAGCAGCCGGGAAACCGGGATGGCCCATACCGCATAGGGAAAACGGCCGTCAATCAAAAGCCTGTAAAGCATTTTGCCCATTGCCAGACCCGCAACACACCCGATTACGCTGCCGGCCAGGGCGTAGGTAACCGCTTCGGCGGCGATCATTTGGGTCATTTGACGGCCCTCCATGCCTACAGCCCGCATCACCCCATACTGCCTGCTCCTGGCGGATACGCTCATGGAAATGCTGTTCATAATATTCAGCAGCGTAACCATAGCGATAATCGCCAAAAAGCCGTAGACACACAGCACAAAAGCAGTATGGGTTCCGGAGGTGCGCAGTTTACGCCCATCTCGGAGAGTAAGGCCTTCGCCCAGCACAGCTTTCATGGCCGCAACCGCTTCGTCTGTCACATCTCCTGTGGTCTGTATCATCACAAGGGAATAAGCGGTTATGCCGGTCAGCCGGATAAAGGTTTCGCTGGAGGCAATGATGGAAACTCTGCCGTGGGAGAGGCCGTCTTCGCTGAACAGGTCGTATTTCAGTACGCCCGCCACGGTCAACGTCTCGCCGTCTATCTGAATGGTATCTCCCTTCCGGAGTGGAGCGTCCGGGTCGCAGATTGCCAGCACATAGCCATTGTCCCCATAGACTTTGGAAAGGTCACTTCCCTTTTTCAATCTCCCATCCTTTTTCAGTGCCTCCAGGTCAAAATCATCAAAGGAAAGCAGATCTGCCACCTGAGGTAAGCCCTTCTCTCCCAGCTCCGCCGGAACTTCGAAGATGCTTCGCCGCCCAAAGATATTTTTCACACCATCCATCCCGCGTAACGTTTCTACCGTCTCCTGAGGAACGCAGTTGATACCGGTGATACCGGCCTCATCGGTAATCGTGATGTCGGCATCGCTCACAGACTGGGGCAGCAGATAGCCCACAAAATCCAGCAGAACAGAGAAGCTCAGAAACAGGATGATGCTCAGAGCAAAGGAGCCGGTCATCAGAATTAAATTCTTCCTGGCCGACACCGCATGATGGATGCCCAGGGAAACTGCAATGGGAACTGCACCGACACAAGCTGCCTGCCGTACCCGGTTGGCGTTCTTTGTGTTTCCCGAAACTGCCGCCACAGGAGACACCCTTGCCGCCTGTTTTGCCGGCGCTCTGGCGGCGAGCAGCACCGTGACCACCCCCATAACAACACCGCTGATAATGCCGATGGGACTGATTCCAAAGAGGGGGATGGTGGTAAATTCCTCCTTAACCACGAACCGCAGAACGGCGCATAAGGCCCATGTACTGACCGTACCCAGGACAACGCCTACAGGGATGGCCGTTTTGCACCAGCTGAGGGCCTCCAGCCGTACAAACCGCTTTAGCTGCCGACGGCTCATACCGATGCAGCGCATCATTCCGAAAAACTTTGTCCGCTGGGCCACCGTGCTGTTGATGCTGCCCGAAATCATCAGCACTCCCGCAAGCAGGATCAGGATGAACAGGCCCCCGGCAATCAAAAAGAGGCTCTGGCCCATAGTGGTGTTCATGATGGCCTCAAAGGTAAACTCCCGGGCATGTTTCCCGGTCAGTCTGGCCTGTTCCATGCGGATATCCATATCCGCCATGCTGAATACCGCTGTCACCAAAAACACCGCAAAGATAATACATAGCAATGTCATGCAGTTTTGCCGCCGACGCACTCTGGCTGAGATGGGAATCAAACTCAGATAGCTTTTCATGCCCGGCACCCCCCAAGGTCGGTCAGCACCCCGTCCGACACCTGAAACACCCGATCCGCCGTATAGGCAATGCCGGGGTTGTGGGTAATCATAATGACCGTCTGCTCATACTGCCGGGCTGTCTCCTTCAGCAGGGCCAGCACCTCGCTGCTGTTTTGGGAATCCAGGTTGCCGGTGGGCTCGTCGGCCAGCACCAGGGAGGGGCGGGTCATCAGTGCCCGCCCGATGGCCACCCGCTGCTGCTGCCCGCCCGAGAGCTGGCCGGGCAGATGATTCCGCCGGTTTTCCAGCCCCAGAACGTTCAGCAGCTCATCCAGATACTGCCCGCTGGGCCGCTGGCGGTCCAGCAGAAGGGGAAAAATCATATTCTGCTCCACCGATAGCTCCGGAATCAGGTTAAACGCCTGAAAGATAAAACCGATGTTTCTGCGGCGGAAGATGGTGAGCGCATTCTCCTTCATGGCAAAAGTATCCTTTTCGTTGATGAAAACCCTGCCGGAGGTGGGGGTGTCCAGCGCGCCAATCATGTTCAGCAGCGTACTCTTGCCGGAACCGGATTCCCCGACGATGGCCACAAATTCCCCCCTAGGAACGGAGAAGCTGACATCCTTTAAGGCATGTACCGCCGCTTCGCCGCTGCCATAGGTCTTACAGAGATGTTCTACCCGCAACAGCTCCATTTATGTGACGCCCCTTTCTTTCATTGGACTGTATGAGCATCATAGCGCACGAACCTTACTGCCGAATGAATCGCAGATGACTATTTTGTCATCATCGGAAAATGGACGGCAAAGGAGGTTCCGCATCCCAGCCTGCTGTGCACCTCAATACTGCCCTGGTGGGCCTCAACAATCGACTTCGCCAGCGGCAGGCCCAAACCGATGCCCCTCGTATCCTTGGAAAAGCGGCTGCGGTAAAACCGCTTGAAGATATGGTACAGATCCTCCGGATGGATGCCGCTGCCCGTATCCTCTACGACAATGGCCGTCAGGCAGGAGGACTGCTGCCAGCGGAGCAGAATCTGGTCTCCCCGGGCCGTGTGATCAAGGGCATTTTTTACAAGATTTCCAATGGCCTCACTCAGCCATACCCGGTCACAGAGGAGAACGGCCTGTTCGTCCCCCATCAGCGCAATCTCCTTCCCCTCCTGCCGGGCCCGAAAGGAGTAGTGCGCCTTGACATGCTCCAAAAGCTCTGCGATATTTTCCGGCGACTGCTCGAGCACAACAGCTCCCGCATCCAGCCGTGCCATTTTCAGCAGGCTTTGCACCAGCGATTCCATCCTGTCCAGCTCCTGCTCGAAAAGACCTGTAAACTCTTTAACGGCGGCGGCGTTCTCCGCCTCCTGCTGGAGAATCCCGTTGTAAAGGTTCAGCGCGGCAATGGGCGTTTTGAGCTGATGGGAGATATCCGAAATGGTATTCTGCAGAAATTCCCTGCCCTGCCGCTCACTGTCGGCATGAGCGTCCGCGATGGCCACCAGGGAATTAAGCTCATGAAACAGATGGTACATCGCCCCTTCTTCATTGCACTCCATGCCGCCCCTTCGCCGGTCCAGAAGATACTCTCTGATGCGGGCGGCGGCCTCCTCCATCTTTCGCTCCTGCTGCCGCAACCGGCGGCAGGCTATTCCCAGGGCGGCCGCCGTGCCGCACAATAAGCAGAAAAGAAAAAACGCCAGCAGCCTCATTCCCTCCCCCTCCCCGCATTCCACCTGTATCCCATGCGGCGGACGGTGACAATCCGCGCCGGCCTGGCGGGATCCTCCTCAATCTTTGCCCGCAGGCGGCGGATATAGACCGCCAGCGTATTGCCGTCTACAAAATTTCCGTCGCAGTCCCACAGCCTGCCCATAATCTGTTCCGGGGAGAGGATGCTGTCAGGATGCTCCATGAAAAACCGCAGGAGTTTATATTCCGCCGCCGTCAGCTCGATGGGAACGCCGCTTTTATAAGCCCGGCCCTCCAGCAGCTGCAGGGTGATTCCGTTGGAGCTGAGTTCCCCGGCTGCCTGCTGAAAATGCCGGCTCCTGCGAAGCAGAGCGTTGATTCTGGAGAGGAGAACGGCCAGCTTGAATGGCTTGGTGATGTAATCATCGCCGCCCATGTCCAGGCCCATGGTGATGCTGGTCTCCGTATCCGAGGCGGTCAAAAAGAGAATGGGAACCAGGGATGCCTGCCGGACCTTTTCGCAAAAGGCAAACCCGGAGCCGTCCGGAAGGGAGACATCCAGGATCAGCAGATCATATTTTCCCTCCTGCCAGAGGGCTTCGGCCTCCCGGAGCGTGCGGGCAATGTCCAGCTCATAGCCCGCCTTTTGAAAGGCAAAGGAAAGCCCGTGGATCAGACTTAAGTCATCCTCTAACAGCAGCAGCTTGTTCATGAGAAACCCTTCCTTCTGTTGAATGTCCGGTATAGGTGCCAGCCATAGTATAATTCGAGGGACTTTAGAATGCAAGCCTGTGCTACCGGGCAGAGGGGCTGGAAAACGGCAGACGAAGAAACGGGCGCTGTCCTGCGGCATCGTCTGTTTTCTCTGCTGCTGTTCAGGCTCTCGCGCCGCCCCGTTTTCCGCTGCTTTTAAAAACACCCATTTTACCCGGTTTTCCGCGTTTTCTTATAGCGGCTTCCCAAAGGGCTGTTTTTGTCTGCCCATTTTTGCCGACGCGCCCGCAAATGGAACCGGCAGACTCCCTGGAACTAAGCAGGATATTTACCTGACCGGCCGGCATGACCAAAAAAGGGCGCGTTGCCAAATGCGATCCAGGATCGAATTTCAGAAAATCCTTCAAAAAAAATGATGGAGAAGCGCTTCAAATGGCACTCCTCCATCACCTTTCCCGATAAATTTTGTGGGAAGATTCTATTTTGCAGCAGGCCCTTTTCAGACCTTCGTTCCCCGTTTGATTTTGCCTTCAAAGATATAGTAGGAGACGTTGTTCTCCTCCTTCTGGATAATCTGCTTGATACCGCTCATCGTCAGATGAACAGGAGGATAGATGGTCATCGCTACCAGCCTTCCTGCCCGGGAGCCCTCGACGAGCTCATCCAGCCTTTGCAGTTCCGCGCGGATATCCTCCAGCTGGTCGATGGCCTTCATCCGATCCACGTTTTTCTGAGAGAGAATATTGCGGCGCTCATCCGACAGCTTGCCGGCAGAGGCCAGCTGCATCATATACTGCAGATCCTTTTCCATCATCTCAATATTCTCTTCGGCCTTTTCAACCTGCTTTTTCAGATCCCTGTGCTTTTCCAGTACCTTCGAGGAGGCCCCCAGGTTGATTTCGGTCAGTGTGTGAGACTCGGTGCCAATCGATCGCGCTTCGATCAGGTTGCAGGCGCTGCAGGCGCCTCCCATAATCGCGCCGCGCCGCCCGCGCAAAAGGATTTTGTCCTCTGAAGATACCGTGGAATTAAGAATAGAATCTGCCTCCAGCATGCCGGCGCAATATACCTCGCTGTTCTCAAAAAAGCGGCAGTTGACATTTCCGCCCGCCTCAATACTGCCCTTGCCCATTCCATTCATGCCTTTTTTGAGAACCACATCGCCCTTTGCAACAATGGTGGCGCCTTCCACAAAGCCATATACCGTTACATTCCGCCCGCTTTGGATGGAATATCCCTCGCAGACATCCCCATCTACAATGACATCCCCGGAAAAAACGACATTTCCAACGGCATTGTCAATGCTGCCCGAAATGCGCAGCGTCTCCTCCACCTCAAAATGATCATTTTTCCAGACCAGGTTGCCCGGATGAGAGGCTAAGAGCTTTGCCCCATCCTCAGAAAGAACTGTGCCCTTACCCGGCCGGATGCTCACTGCCCGGCCCACCCGGCCATTCAGCTTTTTCCCCAGAACGGTGCAGCCCGGCTGCATGGGCGTGGGCGCAATAATCTCCGCAATGACTGTGTTCTTCGGAATATCCCGAATCAATTGCAGGTCTTTGTAGTCAACCGTCCCGTCGCCGCGGTCATTCGGACGCGCCTCCACCTCTTGAGGAAACAGATATTCCACCCGGCCGTCCATGCCATCCACCGCCGGAGAACCCTTCGCAACCGCGCAGGGCTTGTTGTAAAGCTTGAGGCGCACAACCGTATTCAGCATGGCATCTGATATGCCGAATACGACTCCCGCTCCCTCCAGCGCCTGCTTGAGCTGTTCGATGGATACATGCCTGCCGCCCTCCTCAGGCGGCGAAACGGTCAGCTTTGCTTCCATGCGCCGTGCATCAAGCAATACCTTTACAGTCGCCGGCGCCGGTGCATCCGAATCATCCTGCTCCTCTGCGGGCAGTTCAAATTCTATGGCGTCCGCCGGCTCCTCCGGTTTCTCCGGCTCCTCTGGCTCCGGTATCTGCTCCGCTACCTGCTGCAGGAAAAAAAGGCCGCCCTCTTCCTCCTGCTGCTCCTCAGCCACCGGCGGTTCGGGTACGACAATTTCCTGAATATCCTCATCTTTCTGCTTGCGGAACTTTTTAAACAATTCCAACAGATAGCTCTTTCTTTTCTCGCCTGCCTCCGGTCCGCTTGATCCCACAGTCGCACTCCTTCCTGGATATGTTGCGAAGGACCTACCAGGTCCACTCTCCTTTATTAACGGACTTTATCCGCATCATCCCATCCTCTGCATTAAAATAGAGAGTTCTCCCGTAATTTTTCCCGGTATCCTCTGCAATGATGGGAATATGCAGCTTGCCAAGCGCTTCTTTCACCGCCTGCACATTTCGTGCTCCGATATTTGCGACAGATGCATTGGACTTGGCGGCAAACATCTGTGCGCCGCCGGCAATTTTCGCTTTAAAGCGAACCGAACGCCCCCCCATGGCCTCCATCTTTTTTACAAGCATGACAATTGCCGTATCGGCAAATTTCATTGCCTGATTGGCGTCCGGAGCCAGTCTGCTGGATGGCAGCATAATATGGGACAGCCCCGCCAGCTTTATCGTCGGATCATATAGGCAGATGCCTACGCAAGAGCCCAATGCATAGGTCACCAGGATATCGGGGGATTTAGCGACATTTAAATCGGAAATCCCAACCGTTACCGTTTTGCTCATAGTTCTATCCCCAGATTTGTCATAATTTTGCTGAGAGATTCTACATCCGGAATCAGTAATACATGGCTAGTGGCCTCGTTGCTCATGCTGTTGAACTGATCCTGAATGAAAATAATTTTATCACTGATATTGGCATAATGAATCGCCGGAACGCTTAAAATCGCTCCGCACATATCGATACAGATATCCGGCACCGAAATAGAAATATTCAGTCCGGTCAGCGTTCCAATTGCATTGACAAAGGAGGCAGCCATAATATTGCCCACCTCGGTCAGCGCAGAGTTGGCCATCTCATCCTCGCCGTTAAAATCGCCGACATCTTCTCCTAAAAGGGAGCTGAGCGTCATATGGGCGAAATCCTTCTGCAGAAGGAACATAATCATCCCTTCCACTTCCCCGCTCAAAAACAGCATCAGGCTGACAATCATCGATTCCGGGCCGCCCAGCGCCTCTACCACTTCATTGTAATCCAGAATCGCAATATGCGGCACCTCAATTCCCACCGGATGCATCAGCATGCTGGAAAGAGAGGTTGCTGCATTTCCGGAACCAATATTGCCAATCTCCTTCAGGACATCTATCTGCATATCGTTCAGATCGCTCAAATCCTTGAATGCCATGCTACCGCTCCTATCTGAGGTTGTTGATAATCTCTTCGAGCTCATCTGCTGTCTGAACAATTCTGGCGTTAAACTGATAAGCCTTCTGTGTCATAATAACGTCCACCATCTGCTGTGCCAGATCAACGCCGGATCTCTCCAGAGCACCGTTCACAATCTGGACCGGCTCATCCCCTGCCCGGCCCGCCCGCACTACCTCCGCGCGCCCGGAAACCGCGCTCTCGCGGAAGCTGCTGCCGTCTGTCCACTCAAGGCCGTGGGGATTACTGAACCGGTAGACCCCCAGGCGCTCCTGAACATCACCGTAATCATAGCTGCCGTCCTCGGTGCGCCGGACCTCAATGGGCTTTCCTTTGGCATCCAGCACATAGCCGCCATCCGCTGTTACCAGATAGGCCTTTTTCCCTTCGACGCTGAGATCAAAAGCCCCGTTTCGCGTATACTCCAAAGTGCCGGTCCCGCGGTCGACCGCAAAAAAGCCTTCGCTCGCGAGTGCAAAATCCAGCGGATAGCCGGTCATTTCCAGATTTCCCTGCCCATAGAGCAGCTCCACCTTGGAGGTCCGTACACCATGCCCGGTAAGCTTCTCCTCCTCGTTGTTAATCGCCATGCGGGTATAAAGGAGGTCGGAAAACTCATTGCGCAGCTGCTTGTAGCCGGCCGTATTGACGTTGGCCATATTGTGGGCGATGGTATCCATATCCTGCTGGTAGGCTACTAAACCCGATACGCCCGAATAAAATGCGATATTCATCGATCTTCCCCTTCCTTCCTCACCTGTTCTCTTCTTTTCCCGGGTTAACCGATGCTGGCAATCTGAGTTGCCGTTTTCTGGTTAATCTGGTCAATAATCTTCAGCGCGTTTGCGCAGGACTGGAAGGCGCGCTGCGCCTCCATGACCAGGGTATATTCCCGGTTCAAATCCATGTTGGGACGCTCCAGCGTATTCTGATAGACCGAATATCCGCTCGATGGGGTGTTTTCGACACCCTCGGCAACGGTATACATACCGTTATCCATCGAAACGAGCGGCAGGTCGGCCGCGCCGCCCTGCTGCCCTTCGGCAGCCTGCGGGTCGGTTATCAGCAGCCGGTCGAGCTCATTGCCCTCACTGTCTGTAACAATGCCTTCGGTAGAAACGGTAAAGTAGGAGCCGCCGACCTCGATTTCACCCTTTTCACCGAGCACCCGTCCGGTTCCCTCCAGAATCAGAAAACCCTCTTCATCCACATCAAAGTTGCCGTTGCGCGTCAGATACTGATTTTGCTCACCCTGAATATTAAAGTAGCCCGGGCCGACGAGCGCAAGGTCAAACGGGCGGCCGGTTTCCTCCAGCAGATTTTCTCCAAAATCCGTGGCAACATCCCGGACAATCCGCGTCGCCTCTCCCGGCCCGATTACCTGGGTATTCCCTTTCTCCATGCGGGTGGAAAGCTCCTGCTCAAATGTTTCGGTAATAACCCGCCGCGCCTTGTAGCCGGGCGTTTTCACATTTGCCATGTTGTTGGCCAGCACGTTGATGGTGCGCTGCTGGGTCAGCATACCGGAGGCAGCAATATAAAATCCTTCAAGCACAATAATTCACCCTTTCATATACTCTTCCAGACGTTTGCGCATCTTTAATATCGCCTTGGAATTGATTTGTGAAACTCTCTGATCGCTCACGCCGAGAATCTTGGAGATATCCGAAAGCTTCAAATGTTCATAGTAATATAGAGAAACGACCAGCCGCTCCCTTTCCGAGAGCGAGTCGATGGCCTCCTTGAAAACATCATGCAGTTCCTGACGGAAAACGTTGTTTTCCACCCCCGAGTTTTCATCTGCGTAGTCGCTGAGCACCTCTCCCATCTGGTTCACATTCTGAATCAGCCCCTCAAAGGAGAGCATAATGGAATTGGAAATCTCCCCATAATATTTCGTCAGCGTCTGGGCGGGAATTTCGAGATAGTCGGCCAGTTCCTGCTCGGTAGGCTCGCGCATCAGCTCATTGCAGAGCTTATCGTGCGCGGCGGTAATGTTCTTTGCCATCTGCCGTACCCGGCGGGGCAGCCAATCCTGCTTGCGGATGAAGTCAATTACCGCCCCCTTCACGCGCATAAACGCATAGGCTTCAAATTTGATGCCCTTGCCCGGGTCAAACTTTTCTACGCAGTCAATCAACGTGATAATCCCCTGATTGACGATATCCTCTACCTGCGCATAATTAGCCGAAATACCGCGCAGCTGAACCGCCACTGTCCGCGCTATGTAGCTATAGTGCATAACCAGCTCGTTGCGCGTTTTTGTATCGCGCTGCTGCTGATACCGCTCCATCAGCTCCGCCGCATCGGCTGCGGCGGGGAAATCGGACGTATCCATGCTGTATGCTCTCCCTCCTTCGGCTACCCTTCATTTACAATTCGTATTTTTAAAACCTATCCATCCGAATTGTAAATATGCTGCACATCCAAAGCAGCTGCTATATTTCAATGTTCCCCAGTGCCTGAATCTGAATATCCGTTTCCACCTCGTTAAAGGAAAGGACCACCGTATTCGGATAAAACTGGTCCACCAGCTTTTTAAAATAGATGCGCACGATGGGAGAGGTCAAAATGATCGGATACTGCACAAGATCCTTAATCTTATTCAGTTCCTTGGTTGCAGAGCCGATAATCGACTGAATCGTCTTCGGATCAAGCGCCAGATAGGAACCGTTATCCACCTTTTTAACCGAAGCCATAATCATATTTTCAATGTTGGCATCCAGCGTAATCACCTTGAGCTGTCCAGCCTCGGCAAACCGGTGGGAAATGGTGCGCCGCAGCGCCTGCCGCACATATTCTGTCAGCATGTCTGCATCCTTTACCGAAGGGGCATAGTCGGCAAGCGTCTCCAGAATGGTTTCCAGATCTCGGATGGGGACCCCCTCCCGCAAAAGGTTGCAGAGCACCTTCTGCAGCTCGCTGACCGGGAAAATGGCGGGAATGGTATCGTTGACAATCGTTTCATTGACCTTTTTGAGGTTCTGCAGCATGTTATTGACCTCCTGACGGTTCAGAAGCTCATAGGCATGCGCCTTGATTACCTCGGAAAGGTGGGTGATAATCACAGAGGTGGGGTCAATCAGCGTATAACCGGCCAGCTCCGCCTTAATCTTTTTATCCTCGCTGATCCACTTGGCGGGAATGCCGAAGGCCGGCTCCACCGTTTCAATCCCGTCTACTGTATCCTCAATATCGGAAGGGGCCAGCGCGAGGTAATGATCCACCAGAACATCGCCGCTCGCCACCATTTCTCCCTTAAACTTGATGGCATACTGGTTGGGGTTGAGCTGTCCGCTGTCCTTGAGCCAGACGGACGGGATAACCATGCCCATTTCGGTAGCGAACTGCTTTCGGAACATGACAACGCGGTCCAGGAAATTGCCGCCGCTGTCCTCATTAACCAGCGGAAGCAGGCTGTAGCCAAACTCCATCTCTATCTGCTCCACATTCAGGAGGTTATAGACATTATCAATATTCTTGTAGAAGGCGGCCTCGTTGGTAATCTCCTCATCCGCAGCCGGACCGGTTTCCACAACCGCCTGCGGAGCGGCAGCCTTGCGGCGCAGCATAATAATTCCCAGAATCAGCATGGTGCCTGAAACGATCAGCACCTGCGGCACCGGGAAGCCGATAAAGCAAAGGGCGGCCAGCGCCAGCGCGGCGATAATCAGCACATTCGGCTGGGAAAACAGCTGCTTGCTGACATCATCGTTCAGGTTCGACTCGGAGGCGGAGCGGGTAACAATCATACCGGTCGCCACCGAGATGAGCAGCGCAGGAATCTGCGACATCAGCCCATCGCCGACGGTGGCAATCGAATAGACCTGCATAATCTCCCCAAAGGTGCCGACATTATTGATAAAGCCCATAATAACGCCGCCGATGAGGTTGATAAAAGTAACGATGAGCGAGATAATCGCATCGCCTTTGACGAACTTGGAGGCACCGTCCATCGCGCCGAAAAAGTCCGCTTCCCGCTGGATTTTCGAGCGCCGCTCGCGGGCCTGGTCCTCATCAATTAGCCCGGAGGAAAGGTCGGCGTCAATCGCCATCTGCTTGCCGGGCATGGCGTCGAGGGTGAAACGGGCAGAAACCTCTGCCACGCGCTCGGAGCCTTTGGTGATAACAATAAACTGTACCAGAACGATAATCAGAAAGATAACCAGGCCGACGACGATGTTGCCCTGAATCACAAACTCGCCGAAGGTTTCAATGACCTTGCCCGCATAGCCGTTGTTAAAGAGAATGTTGCGCGTGGAGGAAACATTCAGGGCCAGGCGGAAAAGGGTGGTCATCAGCAGCAGCGAAGGAAAAATCGAAAACTGCAGCGACTCATGGATATACATCGTAGTCAGCAGGATGACAAACGAAAGCATCAGGTTGACTACGAACATGAAGTCAAGCAGCGTCGGAGGCAGCGGAATAATCAGCAGCCCGATAATCAGAATAACCAGTACAGATACGGCGTTATTGAATAACTTCATGCTTCAGGTCCTTCTTCTTGAGACTATATACGAATGCGAGCACTTCTGCAACCGGCTGATAAAACTGGCCGGGTATCTCCATCTCCAGCTCTACCGCATCATAGAGTGCGCGGGCAAGCGGGACATTTTCGGTAACCACAATATCGTGCTTCTCTGCGATTTCAACGATTTTAAGCGCTATGCGGTCGGCGCCCTTGGCCACCACCACCGGCGCGCGGTCCATCTCCGGGTCATAGCGGATGGCAACCGCATAATGGGTCGGGTTACGGATAACTACATCGGCGCTCGGGACGTTTTGCATCATCCGCCGGCGCGCCATCATCTGCTGCTTCTCTTTAATCTTCCCCTTAATCTGCGGGTCGCCTTCCGTCTCCTTATACTCTTCCTTAATCTCCTGCTTGGTCATACGCAGGTTCTTTTCATATTCCCACCACTGGTAGATATAATCGAACAGGGCCAGAAAGGCGAAAAAAATCGCAGCCGTACGGACAATGGAAAGAATCATATCCCCGGTCATCACCATCACCTGCCCCGGCGACATCTCCATCATGCGGGGCATGACCGGCAGCTGATCCTTTAAGATATCATAGAGGATATATCCTAAAACAACGATTTTCAGCAGGGACTTGAGCAGCTCCACCAGCCCACGCATCGAAAACATCTTTTTAAAGCCCTGAATGGGGCTGATGCGGTTGGCCTTCGGGGCAATCGACTGGAAGGAAACCAGCAGCCTCGTCTGCGCGAGGGTCAGCGTAATGGAAACCAGATTGCCGATAAGTACCAGCGGAACCGCCGCCACGGCGAACACCACGCAGGCATCAATAAACATGGCGCGCGCCGAGAGAACGTTAAAATTCAGCGGCTCGGCAGCCATGGAAATATAGCCGCGTATGCTGTTCATCAGCGTTGAAAGAACAGTTGGAGCCAAAAACCTGAGCGCATAGAAAACAACGATCAGCGAAACAACGGTAATGACTTCCTGGCTTTGAAAAACGTTGCCTTTCTTTCGTTCGTCCTTTTTTCGTTTAGGTGTTGCTTTCTCTGTTTTTTCGCCCGGCAAGCTTCTCCCCCCCTTATTGCCCGGATTCTTCCGTCAGGTCCCCTGGTGTATTGCAAAAGAGGTCAGCCGGCCAGCACATAAAGCGCATTTTCAATGCTGTGGAGCATCTCATTCATATAGCGATCCAAAAATGAGCTGAGCGGTCCGGCATAGGCCCAGAACATTATCAGTGCCAGCAGTATCTTAAACTGAATGTTGATAACAAATACATGAATCTGTGGAATCAGCTTCATTAAAACACCCATCCCCATCTCCAGCGTGAACTCCGTGGCGATAAAGGGCAGCGTCAGCCGCAGTACCAGCGAAAAGGCGGAGATAAACAGGCTGATGCTGTAGCCCAGCGCCTCTGAGGAAAGTCCGAACGCCCCCACGGGTATGATATCATAAGAAGTAGCGAAAATCCTGATCAGCAACAGATGGGAATCGGTGGCAAAAATATAGAGAACAAACCAGGTGCTCAGCAGCGTTCCGGAAACCGAGGCCTGAATGTTGGTGCCCGGATCGAACACCTTTGCCATTGAAAGGCCAAACTGCATATCCATAAAATCCCCTGCAAAAAACAGGAAGTAGTAAAAAAGCTGGAATACATAGCCACAGCAGAAGCCGGCAAACAGCTCCCGGACCATTCCGATAACAATATCCAGCCCGTTCATCTGCGGAAGTGAACCTACGCCGGGATAGATAAGCAATGTCAGCACCAGAACGAACCCGATACGTACCTGGGAGGGAACGTTGCGCCGGGATAATAGCGGATTAAAAAGCACCATCCCTGCCAGACGCACAAAAACCAGCAGCACGACGCTCAGGCTATCATAAACCGCATTTAAATCCATCATAGCGCTGCCATCATCTCAAACAGGCGATGGATAAAATCTGAAAACAGTGTCATCATCCAGGAGCCCAGAACAATCAGCAGCAGCGCGATAACCAACACCTTCGGAACAAAGGTCAGCGTCTGCTCATGAATCTGCGTTGCAGCCTGAAAAATAGCGACCACAAGGCCGATGAGTATGCTGACAATCAGCAGCGGCGCCGCCAGCTTCAAAGTCACCACGATGGCTTCCTGACAAACGGCCAGAACATCTCCCTGGGTCAACTGCATCCTTCCTTTCCCCGCATGTGAGCGGGCATCCTATCCGCTACCGGAATCCGCTGACCAGCGTGCCAAACAGCTGCCCCCATCCGTCTACCAAAACGAACATCATCAGCTTGAAGGGCAGCGCAATCATCGAAGGCGGCAGCATGACCATACCCATCGACATCAGCGTGCTGGAAACAACCATATCAATAATCAAAAAGGGCAGAAACAGCAGAAAGCCGATCTCAAAAGCGCGCTTTAACTCGCTTGTGATAAAGGAAGGAACGATAATCTCCAGTCCCAAAGAGAGAAGCCGCTGCTGGTTTTGCTCTACATCGCTGAGAAGCTCTGCCGTTTCCTCCGCCGTCTGCTCCGAAGGGACCCCCTCCCAGCCGCGGGACTGGGCAATCGAAAGAAAAAGGCTTAAATCCTTCGGCTTTGTCTGCTTGAGCATAAAAACCTTCATCGGCCGGACCATCCGGTCTATCGCCTCTTCCTGCTCGATAGCTCCTGCCCGGTAGGGCTGGTAGGCAGTTTCATTAATCTCCCGAAGGGTAGGCATCATGATAAACAGCGTTAAAAACAGTGCCAGGCCGATGACCACCTGATTAGGCGGGGACTGCTGGGTCCCCAGTGCGCTGCGCAGAAAGGAAAGCACGATGACAATCCGGGTAAAACTGGTCATCATGACCAAGATAGAAGGGGCCAGCGCCAGCAGCGCGAGGAAAAAGAGCAGCTCCAGCGCTCCCAGCGCCCCATCCCCTGAAGCCCCGCTCCCTAGATCCACCGTAATGGTGGGAACGGCGGCATAGGCCTTTACAGAGCAGCAAACGCAGACCAGCAGCAGAGTGGAGAGAGCCGAGAGGGCAAAACGGACCACCTGCTTTTTCAGCCTGCGCTTTGCAGCATTCACCTTACTCATCCGTTTCCTTCCTTTGCTCCGGCCCTTTCGCGCCTCGATTTTTCAGCATATCCTTCAGTACTCCCATAAAAGGGGAATCCTCCGCTGCGGGAAGCTGCTCCAGCGCCTCAGGATCCAGCTCGCAAAGGGTGGCTACCGCATGCGACGCCACTGCAACCAGCAGCGTTTTTTCTGCTGCCTGCACAATCAGCAGCATTTTATCCTGCCCGAGAGACAGGCGGTCCAGCACCTTGATCTGTCCGCCCGATGAACTGTTGAGGGAAATCTTCTTTCCCATCAATTTGGTCGTGTAATAGGCCAGAAACAGAACACCGGCAAACAGCACCAGAATCATCAAAACAGAGAGAAATCCTCTTATTTCTTCTCCCAAATGACTGCCTCCCTCCCAGGATTAACCCAGGATTTTGGCAACCGTCTGCAGAATGCGGTCAGGCTTGAAGGGCTTCACGATGAAGTCCAGCGCTCCCAGATGAATCGCTTCCACCACCATGGCCTCCTGGCCCATCGCCGAGCACATAACCACCTTGGCGCCCGGATCGATCCCCTTAATGGCCTGCAGAGCCTGGATGCCATCCATGTTGGGCATGGTGATATCCATAATAACCAGATCCGGATGTTCCGCCTGGAAGGTATCTACCGCTATCTGACCATCGCCCGCCTCAATGAGGTTGGTATAACCGGCCTTCGTCAGGCAGTTTTTAATGGTCATTCGCATAAAAGCGGCGTCGTCCACGAGCATAATCTTCTTATCCATATTCAGTAGCTCCATTCCGCCGTGCGCGACCGGCAAATAATTTGCAAGTTTCTGCCAGGCCCCTCTGTCCGCGCATTTCTGTAAATTGACAGCGGTCCTGATAAAATCAGATATGTAAAACCCGCCGCGGGTATTCCCTGCGGGCAAGAGAAACAGGTTTATGCATTCTGCTCAAGCGTATCAATCAGTTCCTTGGTGCCGAGAATCTCAGTGATGCGCACAGCGAAGTTATCATTGATGACCACCACATCTCCGCGGGCAATCAGCTGACCGTTGACAACGATATCCACCGGAGCACCCGCCTGCTTTTCCAGCTCGATAACAGTACCCTGGTTGAAATCGATGATATCCTTAATCTTGCGCTTGGTTTTGCCGATTTCAACCGATACACTCAGCGGGACATTCATAAGCAGATCCATATTGCCGCTCGTAAGCGGGGCGGCGAAGGCCGGCTGCGCACCGCCAAAGTTCGGGAACTGCGCCCGCTGCACGTTGACATCCGACTGCTTGATAATGCCGGGCTGATCTCCCCCCTGGCCGCCGGGCATCGGATAAGCGCCATAGGGCGGATACATCGGGTAGGGAGGATAACCGTACCCATAGGGCGGCATCCCTTCCGCCGGCATGGCGGGCTGCTGGGGCATAGCGGGTGCTGCCGCAGGCGGCATGCCGGGGGCTGCAGCCGCCGGAGAAGCCGGAGCAGGTGCCGCAGGCATCGCAGGGGCTGCAGGCATCGCAGGGGCCGCAGGCGCCGGGGAAGCCGGGGCGGGTGCAGAAGCCGCGGGCTGCGGGGCGGGCTCGCTGGACTGATCTCCCATCGCCTGGGCCACAATCATCCGGGCCAGATCCAGCTTCATAATACTGATAAATTCACTGGTCATCACACCGGTGATTTCAATATTGAAGGCGATGGAAACGATATCCTCATCCTTTTCGACCTCCATCGCCGCTTCAAAGGTGTTCACCTCATCCAGGATGGTGGCCTCCGGGGTGGAAATATCAATCTTCTTTCCCAGAAATTCTGAGAGGGCAGTAGCAGAGGAGCCCATCATCTGGTTCATAACCTCGCAGGCCGCACTCATGCTCAGCTCGTCAAACTCAATGGGGCCCTCCGGCTCCTCCTCTACCCCCATCAGAAGATTGAGGATCACCTGCATATCCCGCTGACGGAAGACCATGACATTTGCCCCTGAGATACCTTCAATATACTTAATTTTGACAATCATGGCCGGTTCCAGCGAAAGATAGTTGACATTCTCAAACTTCTGCTGGACTACCTTGGGGGTGGTGATGTTCACCTGTTTATCAAGCAGGGTAGAAATAGCCGTCGCTGCGCTGCCCATGCTGATATTCAGAATTTCGCCTATCGCATCAATCTCGTCATTCGAGAGAAGCTTCACAGGTTCGCTCAAGAGATTCACTCCAATCCGTTGTTTATTCCTATAAGACGCCGGCTTTCACAGCTTTCTGTCGCCGGTTATTCAGGTAATCAGGTTTCCCAGCTTAACCGCCTTTTTCGCCTTAAGCTCGCCGAGCTTGGCATTAAACCAGGGCGTATTGTCCACCAGCACCTCAATATCGCTGTCTATACTCTTGTTCAGCGGTATTACGTCCGAAACCTGAAGCTGAAGAATATCACGCAGATCGAGCGAAAGCTCCCCCAGTATCGCCTTGATTTCCAGATTTGAATCGGTGAGCGTATTGAATATGATCTGCTTTTTCGCTTCCTCGTTATCGAGTGACTGCCTCTTGGCCGTCCGCGTATATTTCAGGCTGAAGCTGTTGATGACCTCTTCGAGGTTTTCCGCCGGAATACAGATGGACATGTTTCCGGTCAGATCTCTCATTTTCACCTGCAGCGCAACAATTACCACCACATCTGCAGGCGCCAGCGCCTGCAGCAGGCGGGAGTTGGTTTCAATGCTCCCCAGGCCGATAGAGACATCAAGATAATTATGCCATGCCTCCTGCAATTGGTCAACTACCTTATTTAAAATGTTATCGAGAATTGCCATTTCAATATCGGTATAATCCCGTGAAAGGTTGTAGCCATCCCCGGGACCGCCCAGCAGACGGTCAATCATGAAAAAGCCGATCGAGGTGGAGATATCCATAATCAGCGCGCCCTCACTGAAGCGCTTGTTCTCCGGCTTAAAGTCAATCATGGCTATCAGAGCGCTGTCCGGCAGGGCGTTGTTGTATTCGAAATAGGTCATCTCCTCGATATTCAGCACGCTTACTTCGCAGAACATCCGCAGAATACCGGAAAGGTGGGAAGACAAAAGGCGGCTGAAGTTCTCATGGAGGCTGTCCATCGTCCGCAGCTGCTCTTTGGTGAACTTCTTAGGCGACCGGAAGTCATATTCCTTGGCTTTTTTGCTCTCGTCCTCCTTCTCAACCTGCTCACCGGAATTCATGCGGTTGAGGAGCGCGTCAATCTGGGCTTGTGAAAGTTTTTCAGGCATTGTTTACTTCACACTACTTTATCTCAGAATCTCGGTTCACTCTATTCCTGCGCCTGTGAAGAAGCGGACGGAGCCGATGAAGAATCTCCGCTCTCTGAAGCCGCCTCTCCCTCTGTGCCGGAAATATCCCCATCTGCCTGACCAACAGGTTCGGAGCTGGATGAAACTGCCTGCGTATTGCTTGCCTGCGTATCGCCGTCTTTCAATAGCTCTTTGAGAGCTTCCTCGTCCGGCAGCAGAACATCGGCTAAATTTCCATCCTGCGGATATTGGGTATCATCGTAGCTGTCGCCGAGTATCTGCTTGAGCAGCTGCTGGTTGGCGGCGTCGTTGCCCTTGCTGACAATCAGCATATCCACCCGGCGGTTTTGCTCTCTGCCCTCTGCCGTATCATTATCTGCAATCGGATGATTTTTGCCATAGCCAATCGGCAGGAGGATGACCGGGTTAATCCCCGCCTCCTCTTCAAGATAAATAGCCACTGCCGAGGCGCGCTCGCTCGAGAGCATCCAGTCGCTGACGGGGTAGTAATCTGTTCCCGGAACGGCGGCCGTATGTCCGGAGATATTGATGGTCATGATCTGGTCCTGCAGGTTTTTAAGCCCCGCGCCCAAAAAGCCTAAAATATCATAGCTGGCCGGCTTCAAATCAAACTTATCCGGATCAAAAAACAGGTTGTCCTGGAAGCGGATATAAACGTTTCCCTCGTCCCCCTCCACTGAAACGGAGGCAGACATGTCGTTGTCCTCCACATAGGTTTTGAGATATTCAAAGAGCTCGTTAAAGTTCTTGGGGAGATTGCTTTCCGTTTCCAAATCCGCCTCGCCTCCAGGCGGCGGAAATTCAGACTGGTTGCGTCCAACGTCGTCCCCATCGCCTTCCGGAGCAATAACCACCTGGGCGGTGTCCTCCCCCTTGCGGGAAAAGGCGCGGACAAGCTGTTCCCATTTCTCCTCGTTGACCGAGGACATGGAGAACAACATAATAAAGAAGGTCAGCAGGAGTGTTACCATGTCCCCGTAGGTATCCATCCAGTTATAGCTCGAACCGTCATCCCGCTTACGCTTAGCCACCCATCATCACCATCCTTCCCTGCCTTTTGCGGTTCATTCGGCTGCGGCACCTTCCTCCGCCGCTGAGGATTCTGCGCCCTTCCCCTTCTTCCCGGCCTTTGAGCGGGGAAGAAGCTGGGTGAGCTTCTCCTCAATAAAGCGGGGGTTTTCGCCCGCCTGAATGGCCTGAACGCCCTCCGCAA
The DNA here is from genome assembly GCA_022792175.1 of Provencibacterium sp. Taxonomy (GTDB): domain Bacteria; phylum Bacillota; class Clostridia; order Oscillospirales; family Ruminococcaceae; genus Harryflintia. The sequence continues at coordinate 87,968 of JAAWAN010000008.1, read as the reverse complement.
TAATCAGCTTGCAGAGATATTCCTCTTCATGGCGCACCTTGAGCTTGTTGGAAATCGGGTTGAAGAAAAGGTTGGCCAGAATCGAACCATAAAGGGTGGTAATGAGCGCAACCGCCATAGCGGGGCCAAGGCTGCTCGGGTCGCTCAGGTCTTTCAGCAGAAGGATAAGGCCTATGAGGGTACCGATCATACCGAAAGATGGCGCATAGGCAGCGCCTTTATCATAGAAAGCCCGGTCCTGTGAGTGCCGGTCATCCAGATAATCGAGCTCGGTTTCAAGCAGCTGCTTGACCTTTTCCGGGTCCACCGAGTCGACCACCAGCATCAGGCTGTTGCGCATAAACTCATCCTTGGTATTCTGCAGCTTATCCTCCAGAGCCAGCAGACCGCTGACGCGCGCTTCCTTCGCAAAGCCGACCAGCTCTGCAATATATTTGTGCGGATCATACTTGGTCGGCATGATGACTACCTTGAGATGTTTGCCGATTTTTGTAAAACACTTCCCGGGGAAGGAAATCATCAATGCCGCGAAGGTACCGCCAATAACAATGACGATACTGGTAGGGTCAAAGAAACTTTCAAGGTTTGAAAAGAGAATGGTATACCTTGTAATGCCATCGTCTCCCGTGACCTTTTGAAGCACCATACCCATCAGCATAAATGCGAAGCCCAGAATCCAGCCAATGATTGACATTAAATCCATAGTGCACTATCCCCCATTTCCTATTCCCGGTTCTTTCTAAAACTCGCTGTGCAGCGTTTTTCCAAAAATCTGCTGGTGATACTCAACCGACTTTTGTATCACATCCACCATACTTTCCCGGACAATATAAAACTGGCCATTATTCAGGTGGATGGTCGTATCCGGGTTCTCCTGAACAGTTTCAATCATGTCGCAGTTGAGGGTAAATATTTCCCCATTGAGTTTGGTTAAAATAATCAAAATTCTTTCCTCCTTTTCGCCATAGGCCAGCGGATATGCTTTCATCTCCGCTCGCCTATGGCGGCGGCCCAGGCGGCCGCCGCCATCCGCAAAAGATTTAGCGCTTGAGGTTAATCAGCTCTTCGAGCATGGTATCCGAAACGGTAATCAGCCGGGAGTTGGCCTGAAAGCCTCTCTGGGTGGTAATCATATCGGAAAACTCCTGCGAGAGGTCAACGTTCGACTGCTCGAGCGAGTTCGACTTGAGGCCGCCGGTGCCGTGCGTGCCCGCCTTGACGACGGTGGCCGCACCCGAGTTCTTCGAAACGGTGAAGTAGGTGTTGCCGCTCTGCTCGAGGCCCTCCATGTTCTCAAAGGTGGCAAGGTCAATGCGCCCGAGCTCGAGCTGGCCATGCACCGCGTGAGTGGCAACGATAACGCCGTCCGCGCCGATCGAGATGCCGGTGAGGTCCTTGACTGTCTGCGGGCCGCCCACCGTTCCGCCGTCGAGCAGCATCGCCTTGCTGCCAAGGCCGAGGTCGTTCGAGGGGGCGCTCGGCGTGGCCGCTCCGCCGGCAGCCGTAAGGGTTGTGCCGTCAAAAGTACCCTTCGGCTTAGCAGTCAAATTGCCGGACGCATCAATCTTCGGACCGGTATCGCCCACCTTATAGCCGGAGGGGAGCAGATACTCTTTCCCGCCAAAAGTCTGCTCATCATAAACCATCGTATCGGTCATATCGACGAGCGAATCCAGAATGGTTCCGTACGAGGGGAGCGAAAGGGTAATGCTGTCGCTCTGATCCTCCGGGTTGGCTGCATTCGTCAACAGTACCTTGCGGGCTGCCTTCAGGTCGGAAGCCAGCACCGTGGCCGTATAGGTGGCGCTGCCCACCGTTACCGTCAGCTCAAACGATTCTGCTGCATCGGCCGTAGGCGCATTGCGCTTAATGGAGAAATTTGTTGTGTCTGCCGAAGCATTGAACGCATCGCCGACCGAATCCAGCTTCATACCGGTGATAAAGCCCGTCGTCGGCAACGTGATGGTACCCGGCTTGATGCCGAAATTGCTGCCGACAATCTCCTCGCCTGTCAGATTGACAAACTTGGTGGAGGGGGCCATATCGATGGAGAAGGTGCCGGCCGGGTGCTCTGCGCCGCCGTTAGCGCGGGTAATGGCCGCGTTCATCTCGGTGACAAAGGCGCTCATCGTGGCAAACGTCTCAGTCGGGTTGACGCGGATAGTAACGCCGGAGCTGGTGAGAATCGCTTCCATCTTCTGGCCGAGCGGCAGGTCACTGGCAGTCACAAAGTTGAAGACGACGTTGCCATCCTCGGTGTTGTTTGAACCGGAGATGGTATACTGAATGTCGTTAATCGTATCGGTAAAGCTCGGGGGGGCCGGGTTGACGGCCGGGATGGAGAGCTGGATGCGGTTGCTGCCCGCGTCCTTACCGATGGGGTTGCCGGAAACGCCGAGGACAAAGTTGCCGTTAAGGTCAACGAGGTTGCCCATCGAGTCGATATCGAGCATGCCCGCCTTGGTGTAGAAAATGTTGCCGTCCGCATCCTGCACCTGCAGGAACCCGTCGCCCATAATGGCTACATCGAGCGGGTTGCCGGTGTTGGTCAGGGTGGACTGGGTCTGCAGCACGTCAATGCTGGCAATCTGCGCGCCGTAGCCGACCATGGAAGGGTTAATGCCGCCCTTGGTCCCGCTCGCAGCGGAGGCGTTCTTGGTGGCCTGATAATAAACATCCCGGAAGGTAGCGCGGCTGGACTTAAACCCGTAGGTATTAACGTTGGAAATGTTGTTGCCGATAACGTCCATACGGGTCTGATGGGTTCTCATACCCGCTACACCGGAATACATGGATCTAACCAAATAGTATCTCCCCCTAATCTTTGGGGACCGGCCGGGCTTCTCTGTCATTCAAAGCCCGGCATCAGCTTCCTTCAAAGAGGTCCAGCTAAATAATTACGGTCCCGTCTATATTGGTAAAAATATTTCCCTTGAGATCCTCGCCGCCCAAAGCGGTAATCACCCTGCTGTTGCGCGCGCTGACTAAAAAAGCGGCCGAATCAACCAGAATCAAGGTATCATCCAGCCCCTTCTCCCTTGCAATGCGCACGCCCTCCTGCAGCCGCTGAAGGTTACCGGGCGTCAGCTGCATCCCGCGCTGCTCCACCCTGCTCTGTGCGTGCTTGGAAAAGGTAACTTCGCTTTTCAGGCGCTGCTCGAGAACCTGCTGGAAGGATGGCGCATCGGCATTTTCCTGCGCAGCCGGCCGCTGGCCGCCGCTAATCTGCGGTACACCGGTGACAATCGGCGTATAGCGGTTAAAACGCAGCTGATCCATATTGATAACCATTCCTTTCTTGGGCTCTTCGCCGCCGGTTTCAGGCCGAAAGCCCTGCGGCAGGCTCAAAGCCCAACACTCTGGGGCAGCGCTTCAGGCTATGCTGCCGGGCCCTGCTGGATCTCAAAGGTCGCTTTCTGATAGACCGATTTTCTGCCGGCCTTATCGGTAACGATAACGTTGGCAAAATAGGTCCCGGGCTTGAGACCGGTGATGGTATCCTTGGTGAGGCTGCCCTTCATGGCGACCTTCATCCCGTTTGCCTCTACATCCTCCACCGTATCCATCTCTTTGCTCTGCGAATAGTAGAGCGAGTAGGTCAGGTTTTCGGCCAGGGATGCATCCAGCGTTGCGGCCGGCCATTCGAGCGAAACGGTGTTGCCCTCTACGCTGGCCTGCAGCGTTTTACCGGAAATATCGAGCGAACCGTCCGCATTGACCTTGCCGTCAGCATTTACCTCCATAATCTGGTCGAGGGTATAGGCCTTGTCCTGTACATAAATCTGATATTCGCCGTTTACCAGCGAAAGCTTCTGAATCGGGCCAACCGCCTTGTCAACACCACCGCTCACATTAAAACGCGCTACCGTCACATTTTTTCCCACCAGCGACATGGCATAGTTCGTCTTGGTGTATTCGCCGAGCTCCTGCATCTGCTGCATGGTGGCAAACTGGGCCAGCTGGGTGACATACTGGGTATCGTCTACCGGGTTCATAAAGTCCTGGTTGCGCAGCTGCGCGACCATCAGGTTAAGAAAATCCTGCGCGCTGACGGCATCCTTATCCTCATCGGAAAAGATGGCGTTATAAACCGCTCCGGCCTGGCCGGTCCGATTGGAGGAATTCGTCGAGCTGCTGCCGGTCAGCGAGCTGGAAAAATAATCGCGTGCGCTGTCAATCGAATTGCTCATCCTGTTCACCTCCCTTTACTCAGATGTAGGCATGCAGCCCACCGGGTCCATAGAGCTCTGCCATTTCGGTATCTGCATCCTCTTCTTCATAGACGAAGTCTCCGAAGTGGGATGGCTGCCCGTTCTGACCATGCTGCTGGCCATAGGAGGCCTGCTGGCCATGATGCGCATCAAACTGTGCGCCGGTGTAGCCGCCATCGGCATAGGCAGACTCCTGCGGCTGGCTGACTGCCGGGGTCACCTCCGTTCCATAGGGACGAAGCGCCTCCCGAAGGCCGGTCAGCTCCTGATTGAGCAGCTTTGCCGTCTGCGCGGTAGAAGCGGTCAGATTGAGGGTCATGCTGCCATCGGTCCCTTCAGTCAGGCGAACGGTGATTTCGCCGAGCCCTTCCGGTTTGAGCCGAACGACAAACTCGCTTTTCCCCTGTAGGAGCCCCTCGCGGATGCCGGTACGGATCTGCTCGGTCAGCGGCTGCGGCTGGCTGATATCCTCCCGTGCCGCGGAGAAGCGCGCCTGCTGAATCTGCTCCCGGCGGGTGTCTGCCAGGCTCTGCAGCGATTCCACATCCAGCTTCTGCTCTTTATCATCCTGCTGGGGCTTTTCACTCATCAGCTTCTGCGCCTCGGCCACTGCCTGGCGAAAGCTCCCACCAAACTGCAGGCTGCTCTGCCCGTTTTCCTGGGTCTTGCTGGTGTTCAGCGAGAAGTCGAGCACCTCCAGAAAGCCTTTGCCGCCCTGAAGGGCCTCCTGCCCCGCCTGCGGCTTCTCCTCTGCGGCGGGACGTGCCGTCTGGCTATCATCCGCGGCCTGCATCAGCAGATAAAGCTGCTGCGCTTTCTGGGAATCCACGCCGGCAAACGAGCCAATCAGCTGCACCAGCTGGCTGTTTTCCTGCGACAGGTCATTTTGCGCCTGCTGCACCAGTCCCAGCGCGCCGGGATCGAGCATGCCGGCCAGAAGCTGCATGGCGAGCTCGGAGCCTTTTTTCTCCTCCTCATCGCTTAAGGGGCCGCCTGCCAGCATCGGGAACAGCGCAGCAGCATCCTCCGGCTGCGACATGCCCTCGAGCATCTGCAGCAGCAGCGCGAAGAAACCGCCGCCCTCTTCTCCCGCCTGCAACGCCGCTATACCCGTCTGGCTCTGCATCAGGGCCTGCAGCTGCTGGGGGGAGATGTTCTGTACTGCCTGTGAAATTTCCATCTCTCTCACCTCCTTTTTTGTTTGATATCTATCTCAATCCGCCGTCAGGCGGCTGGGACAGCGTCCTTTAAGATGCATGGGTATAATCCTTCTGCATAGCCAGCTTGGTCGAAATGAATTCGGCAATCAGCTGCTCATCTGCGCGCATGACATCCCGCTGGTATTCCTCCAGCTGCTTTTCTTCCAGCTTATCCAGCCCGGATACCTCCTGCTGCGCCTCCAGCACCACCTGCATCTGCCGCTCCACCATGCGCTCCATGCGCTTTTGTTCCTTCCCCAGCTCTTCCAGCTGCAGGCGCATATTTTCAATCTGAAAGCGGTAACTCTTGACCTCCACCACCGAAATGCCCTCGTGGGTTTTCCGCAAAAGCTCCCTGTTGGCGCGGGACATCTCCGCCCGGTAGGCCTCTATCCGGTCATCCAGCTGCTGCTTCTCGTGGCGCAGGGTGCGCAGGGCGTTCTTCTGCGTTTCCAGCATCTGTTCCTTGTAGCTGCGCATGCGCTCCAGAGAAAAATGGAACTTTTTCATTCCGTCCCTCCGTTACTGTATAACCTCCGCCAGCTGGCGTACCGTCTGCTCATAATCCATCTTGTGGTCTACACTCTGCTGCAGAAAACTGTCAATACCCGGCATATGCTGGATGGCGACATCCAGCTCCGGATTGGAGCCGCTTTTATAGGCTCCTATCGAAATAAGGTCCTGATTATCCTGATAAGTTGCCATCATATTGCGCAGGCGGGCGGCCGCCTCACGGTGCCCGGGCTCCACAATATCGTTCATCAACCGGCTTACGCTTGCAAGCACATCAATAGCCGGATAGTGGTTGCGCATGGCTATCTTCCGGGTGAGCATAATGTGCCCGTCAATAATGCCGCGCACTGTATCGGAGATGGGCTCATTGGTGTCATCGCCCTCCACGAGGACGGTATAGATACCGGTAATGGAGCCCTTTTCAAAGTTGCCGGAGCGCTCTAAAAGCTTGGGCAGCGCCGCATAGATAGAAGGGGTATAGCCGCGGGCTACCGGCGGCTCGCCAACGCTGAGGCCAATCTCTCGCTGCGCCATGGCAAAGCGGGTGAGCGAGTCCATCATCAGCAGCACGTCGCAGCCCTCATCACGGAAATACTCGGCGATGGCTGTCGCCGTCATCGCGCATTTGGAGCGCATCATAGCCGGCTGATCGGAGGTCGCCACCACGATAACCGAGCGCCGCAGGCCCTCCGGCCCGAGGTCGCGGTTCAAAAACTCGACCACCTCGCGCCCTCTTTCGCCCACCAGCCCGATGACGTTGACATCCGCCTTGACGTTGCGGGCAATCATCCCCATGAGCGTGCTCTTTCCAACGCCGCTGCCTGCAAAGATGCCCATTCTCTGTCCCTTGCCGATGGTCATCAGCCCATCAATCGCCTTAACACCCATCTCCATCGGCGTGCTGATGCGCGGGCGGTTCATCGGGTTGGAGGGGGCGCCGCTGATAGAGTAGGACTGCACCGTCTCAATCGGGCCATCGCCGTCAATCGGATGGCCGAGCGCATCTACCGTCCGCCCGATGAGGCCCGGGCCCACCTGAATCATCAGCTTGCTGCCGGTGTTATGCACCTGGCTGCCATAGCCGATGCCGTCAATATCCTCATAGGGCATCAGCAGAACCTTGTTTTCCCGGAAGCCGACCACCTCGCTGAGAACGGCCTTCTTCTCGTTTCCCAAAACAATATTGCAGACATCGCCGACGTTGCAGCTGATCCCGGTTGCTTCAACGGTCATGCCTACAATCTGGTCAATTTTTCCCACATAGCTGTAAAGATCGGCAGAGCGCAATGCCCGCCGGTATCGTGCTATATCCATCGGCCGCGCCCTCCCTTCGGCCCGTCAGGCCTCATCCATATGGCTGAAAATCGCCTTCAGATTCGCCGCCTGTGTCGCAACAGAGGCATCTATCGCCCCGTCCGAGGTCTGCACCCAGCAGCCACCCTCCGGCAGATCGCGGGGAACGATATCCAGGCGCATACCGTTTATCTCATCGCCCAGTTCCTTCTCCAGCCGCTCTACCAGCTGCGGCAGACTGGCGGAAATTTCCACCGATATCCAGTCCGCCTCGCGGATCGACTGCACTGCTTTTTTAACCAGCCCCAGAAGAAGGGCGTCATCCTCCGGGAGCTTCTTTTCAATCAGCTTCTGTGCAATATCTACCGCCAGAAGCTTGAGGCTTTTTTCACTCTCGCTCAGGAAAATCCGGTGCTCCTCCCGCAGCTGGCTTAAAGCGGCATCCAGCTGCTGCAGGGCCTCCATAATCTCCTGCTTTTTTTCCTGCTCCCCCTGCTCGGCCCCTTCCCGCTGCGCCTGCAGGCGCAGCTGCTCGGCCTGCTGGGAGGCCTCCTGCAAAATGGCCTTACTTTCACTTTCCGCAAGGGCGGCAGCCTCCTGCCTGAGACTCTGCGCCTGCTTTTGCGCTTCCTCCAGAATCTTCTCCGCCATCGCCCGCGCACGCGCCGGAAGAATCTCGGCGCCCTCCTCTTCCTCCAGAACCGGAGGCGGCGGCGGAAGGTCGGGAATCATGACGACTTCATCCAGGTGGTTATACTGTCTGAAGATACTAGACAATCACCTCATCCTTTCCGCCCTTGGAAATCACAATCTCCCCGGCCTCCTCAAGCTGCCGGATAATGCCAACAATCTTCTGCTGTGCCTCCTCGACATCCTTCATGCGCACATTGTGCAGATACTGAATATCCTGCTGAACGGTCTCGCGCATTCTCTGGGACATATTCTGGAAGATAATGCCGCTGACCTCCTCGTTGGCTGCCTTGAGGGCCACGGCGAGATCCTTCGAATCGACCTCCCGGATAAAGCGCTGAATCGCCATGTTGTCGAGCGAGGTAATATCCTCGAAAACGAACATGCGCTTGCGGATTTCCTCGCTGAGCTCGGGGTCGCTGTTGCCCAGCTCGTCGAAGATGTATTTCTCGGTGCTGCGGTCGACATTGTTCATGATATCGGCAATATAATCGACACCGCCAACCTCCATGAGATCGACCGAGATAACCGAAGAGAACTTGTTCTCCAGCGTTTTTTCCACAATGCTGATAATTTCAGGAGAAGCGCGGTCGAGCTTGGCGATGCGCTCGATAACATCAATCTGAATATTGCGCGGCAGCTCGGCAACAATCTGAGAGGCCTGCTCGGCGCGCGCATAGGAGAGCACCAGCGCAATCGTCTGCGGATGCTCGTTTTGAATCATCATCAGAAGGTTCTTGTAATCCGCCTTGCGGATAAAGTCAAATGCGCGGGTGCGCAGCGATTTGGAAACGCGGTCCATCAGCGAAAGGGCCTGCTGCGAGCCAAAGGCCTTTTCCAAAACATCGCGCGCATAGGCTACGCCGCCCTCTGCAATCACCTTCTGGGTGATGCACAGGCCATAGAAATCATCAATAACTTCTTTGAGGTCCTCGGGGGACATCCGCTCAATTTTAGCGATTTCCAGCGAAATCTGCTCAATTTCTTCCTCACGCAGATATTTATAGACCTCGGAAGCGGTATCCGCCCCCAGAGCGATGATAACCGCAGCCGCCTTTTCAAGCGCTGTCATCTTTGTCTGCGGCATATCATGCATCCTCCTTCAGCAGCGAGCGAATGAGCGTAGCAGTGATTTCAGGATTCTGCTTGGCAAATTCGCGCACCTCGTCTGCAATGGCGTTGTCCTTCGGGTCGCTGTTTGCCTGTGCAGCCTCCGCCAGCATCCGCTTGTGCTCATCAATCTCCTCTTGTGCCGTGCGCATCAGGTTCTCCGCCTCCTTGGCTGCAATCAGAACCTTCTTCTTTGCATTGCGGCGGACCAGGATAATAATCACAAGCACAATAATTAACAGCAGCAACAAAGAAGCACCTGCGATAATCCAGAAGAGTTTGCTGCGCCAGAAGGAGGTACCCTCGCTACCAGGCTCCGGCTCGGTATCTGCCGGGAGAGAATCGCCGCTACCTAAATCTATGTATTCCACCGAAATAGAGTTCCGGTTGATCAAAACACCCTTCGAGATAATTTCAACCAGCCGCTCCTGCTTCTCGGTTGTAAAGTTCTCATCCTGAACAAGCACCGAAACGCTGGCATCCTCAATATAGGCCTGCCCGTTTTCCGTCTGCACAATCCGCTCGCCGAATTCATAATCGGTGCTGCTCTGATAATTGGTCGTCTGCGTATCCGAACCAGAAGTAGAGCTGTTGACATAGCCCGGAACATCGGTATTATTTTCTTCTCCTACAATATCCCCTGCCGCCACTGCGCCATTCAGGGAATACTGTTCGTCCCGGTGCGTCTTCATACCGTTGCCGTCATCGCCCGGTATCAGCTCGCGCAGCTCGGATTTGGTTACGTCATAATTGAGGCGCACGGTGGCCACCGCCGTCACGTTCGGCCCATAGACTGAAGAAAGCAGCTCTTTGACCTTATTGACAATCTGCTTTTCAATCTGCCGCTCATATTCCAGCCGTTCAAAATCTACGCCGCTCGTTGCCACATCCGACTCCGCCTCAAGGTCAATGCCTGTCCCCGCATCGACCACCCGGACATTCTCCGGCTCCAACTTCGGGGTCGCATAAGCGACGACGTTGCGGATAGCCGTCACCTGCTCGGGCGTCAGCGCCGTCCCCTCCTGAAGGCCGAGGATGACGCTCGCCGTGCTCACCTCCTGCTGGGTCTCCCACACATAGTTCGAATCCTCCGGCACCGTAATGGTTACGATGGCAGACTCAACACCGCTAAGGGTACGTATGCTGTCCTGCAGCCGGTCCTGCAGCTGAAAGAGCAGCAGCTCCTTCTTCTCCATCTCAGTCATGGTGAAACCGGTATTGCTTAAAAAGGTATCATAAGCAAGGGTCGTCTGCGGATAACCCTTGCCGGCCAGCTGAAGAATCAGATTATCCTTCTGCTCTTTAGGCACCATCAGCTGGCCCTGGGAATTGAGCGTCGGCGAAACGCCCTCCATCGATTGAAGGGCAGCATATACCTGCATCGTTTCCGCCTGGGTAATACCCGGATAAAGTATTTCATAACCAGAATCGGATGCATTTGACCACAGCCAAACAGCAAAAGCAACCCCAGCCAGAACAACCACTCCGGCAATCGCGGCTGCAAGTATCTTCGTTTTTTGGGAGAGCTTACCCCAGAATTCCTTTATGCCCGCAAGCATTTTCATCCATTGTTCTTTCATTTTTACCCCAAACCATTTTCATAAAATTATAAGAGGGATGGCCCGGCTACAAAACGATAAAGCCCCTTAACGGCGCCGGCCAAATTTTAATAAATCGGATCCGCGTCAAAAGGCCAAAATTTTGAAAAGAACCTTGGGAATCCTCAGTTTACAAAGGCAGATTAAACCTGCATCTGCATAATTTCCTTATAGCTGTTGACAGCCCGCGTGGCAACCTGGGTGGTAAGCTCTATCGCCGTAGACAGCTGGAGCGAATGAATCATCGCATCCGCAAGATTTTCAATGCTGCCGGAAGCAAGGGCATGTGCATCCGCCTTAGAGGCCTCCTCGGCCTGACGATATTCTTCAATCGCACTTTGCAATATATCTGAAAAAGGCAACCCATCCATAACGGATTTCGAAACAGCCGTCTGTCCGGCCGGGGTTTCAGGTGGGGAAAGCCGGGTAATTGGTACAATAAACACTGCTATAACCTCCATTGCTCCTAGAATGCAAATCAGAAAAACCGAAGACAGGATACCGTAAGACTCCAGAAAAGGAATACTCCTTCCCCGGAAGGGAATACTTCCGGGACTGTATATCTCTCCCATTTTATGTACAAAAAGATAAAGATATACCGTTACCAGAAATCGCTCCTATTCAGTATATACGTTTTGTAGATTCAAGTCAAGAACGCGAAACAGTATTTGGGACAATAAACAAAATTTACGTGCAAAAAGAAAAAAAGGGATAAATTCTGTAAATCAGGGGCTAAATTTATACATAATAGGACAAATTCAAAGGATCAGTCCGTCAAAAATATATAGAAAAAATAAAATTGCCGATATCCGCAAGAAGATTCTTCCTATAAAGAAAGCAATTTCTGGATACCGGCAATTTTTTCTTATCGTTCCCTTTTATTTTCCAATTTCCAATGCTTTCAAGGCAGTAGACTTGATAACATTAAGAGCCGTTAAATTTGCCTCATAGGCTCTGGAAGCGGCCATTAAATCCACCTGCTCCTCCGCGCGGTTTACGTTCGGATACATGACGTAGCCTTCCTCATTCGCATCGGGATGTGTAGGATCATAGACCGGAATAAAATCGCGGTCGCTCGAGATGACCTCCGCAACCCGGACGCCCCCGTTCACCTTTCCCTGCTCATTTTCGAGAATTTTCTTAAAGTCAACGGCGCGCTCCTCGAATACCACCTGCTTGCGGCGATAGGGCTCGCCATCCTCGGCGCTGCGGGTAGTGCTGATGTTCGCCAGATTCTGTAGCGCAACGTTCATGCGGTAGCGCTCTGCCGTTAAAGCCGAACCGGCAATGCTCAAAGAACTCAGCATGGAATCTATCTCCTTTTCTGAATTTACTTCATAGACTGGTTGAGTACATAGCGCAGGTTGGAAAATTCTCCGCCAATCTTCTGATAGAGGTAGGACATCTGCAGATAACTGTCAAAAAGCTCGAGATTTTCGCGTTCCAAATCCACATTGTTTCCATCGAGCCGGATATCGGTCGTGCTGTTAGTGGCAATGTGGGCAAGATAGCGGGTGTTCTCTGTGGCCTTTCCATTCTTCTGTGCGCTCGAGAGCACCTCTTCAAAGGAAACGGTACGCGCCTTATAGTCCGGCGTTTCATAGTTTGCGATGTTGTGTGAAATAACCTGCTGCTTGAGCTGCAGGCCGTTCAGACTTGCGCGCATCGCAGCCAACGAGCTGTTGTCCAGAAACATATTGACCTCCTTCGCCGTTTTTTAGACGGCTTAAAATTCAAAATGAAGAGCAGAAGCGCTGCAAAAGAGGATCAGGCGGCCGACTCTGTCTTCTGTGCGGCCGCTTCACCGCCCATAAAGGCAGGCTGCTCCGGGTTCGGATTGGCACTCAGCGCCGCTTCCTTTGCCAGCTGCGCATCTGCAGGCAGCAGCTTTGCCATTACGACAAAGCGCTGATCATTGCGGGAACCGTATTTCACCGTGCAGGTGGAGAGGGTAATAATCTTATCCGTCCCGGAGACCTCTGTGTCATACTGGTAGATGGATTTGCGCCGCGCTTCGGCAATCAGCACCTCCAGCTCCTCCTCCGAGAGCCTTGCCTGGTTATAAGCGAAACTGGTATCCGCATAAAAAACAGCGAAAATCTCCCAGTTCATCGGCTCATAAACGGTTGAAAAGGAAAAGGTAGGATGCCGGCGGGCAAAGCTTTCATCTGCAAACTTAAAAAGCTGGGAAAAGCGCGGCCCATCCGGATTATCCTTCAAATCGCTGTGCCCATAGATGACCGTATTGGCGCTGAGCTCATCCCGCGAACCGAAGGAGCATTCGTAGTCTGCAAAATAGCATCCGTAGATATCCTCCTCCCTGCGCTCAGTACGCCGCAGGTAGTAATGGTTATCGTGAGACTGCACAACGCTGTTTTCAATATCGGTATCCGGTACGCTCAGCCAGCCCACCGTATCCGGGTTCTGACTCACTTCATAGTGGATGGTTTCCAGCAGGTCGGCCACCGTCTCCGGAGCCTTGCGCTTGCTGAGCTGGCCGGGGCTGCTGGAGGTCTCCGAGGAGGCCGCGCTCCCCTGCGAAGCGCTGGAAGCGCTGGAAGCGCTGGAAGAGGAGGCGGCCGTTTCCTGCAGCAGGCCAGAGGGGCCGAGCAGCAGATAGGCTGCTGCCCCCACTATGGCCACCAAAAGAACAGAGACGAGCGCTAAAACTTTTTTCATTCGCTCTTCCCCCGTTCGCCGGTGTTCGGATTGGTCTTAAGCAGCGAGGTATCCTTACTCAAGTCGCCGTCCGCCGCCAGAGTGGTGGATTTATCCTCCGAGCCGGCAAGGCGCTGATCGGCTATGATGTAGTCTCCCAGCCGCTCGAGCTTTACTGCAAAGGTACCCTTTGAGTTGGTATCCACCGTTCCGTAGTAATCGATGCGGGAGCGCTCTTTGTTCCAGTAGTGCCAATAGAGCTGCTCATCGCGGTACTTCCGGCCGAGGCTGAGCGTAAAGCGGGCAGGCGCCGGCAGTTCCTTGCTGTCCCCAAAGTGGACCAGTACAATCCGGGCCCCGTCGTTGTCCGAATACCGGCGAATTTTCGACATAATCTCATCCCGATCGGGCGGATTGAAGCTCAGCGAGAAGTCGAACACATCGGTATGCGGAATGATTTTCTGAATGTCTGCCGCATCAAACTGAAGAGAATAGTCATTGCCCTCGAAAATAATCGTCTTCTCCGGATAGTCCTTGAGGGTATTGAAGACATCTGCAGCCACCCGCGTATACTTGGTGATATCTACAACAATAATATCACCGGAATTTTCAAAGTCAATATCCTCGGCGGTAATGGGCGTTAAAAAGCCCATCTTATCCTCCTCGTTGCGGTAGACCATAATGGTATAATCCTTGGTCTTCGACCCGTCCGGCGCCGTTACGCGCACGGTAAACTCATTCTCCCCATCCACAATCGCCTGGGAGTAGTTGCCCTCCTCATCGCCGATTTCCAGCGTGCCGGCAAATACCTGCACCTTGGCCATCGGGTCAGCCGGCGTCGGGATGATTTCCACTGAATAAACATCCTCCTTCACCGCTACCTCATAGGAGGTCACCGAAGAGGCGAATTCCGGTGTCATCAGCCCATATTTCACTTCCAGGTCGGCGAGATCAGCATTCGAGCTCTTTTCCACCATGTTGGCGTTATAGAGATCAACCGTATAGGTGGTCGAGTTTTTGCCGTCCTGCGCTGTCACCACGATCGTTACCGTCTGGTGGATATCCAGCAGCGCAATCGGCTCGCTCGGCTGGCCGCTTACCACGTCCTTCCCGTCAATCTGGATAGTAGCAAACGGATCGTTGGCTGTCGCCGTGACCGTGACCTCAGTCACCCCTTCATTGACATTCGCGCTGTACTGCAGCTGTTTGGGGCGGAAGACCGGCTTGAGACGGTCAACATCGCTGACCTCCAGTGCGCGCAGGCGGGAGTCGGTGGAGGGATCCGCCCTTCTGACGCGGATGCGGTAGGTCATGGTGGTCTCCCCATCCTGTGCGGTCACCTTGACCTCAATATCGTTGTATTTGGGATACTCCAGCTTGATGGTAGCGCTCGCTTCTCCGCTCTCCACCTTCCGGCCGTTGACCGTCACCGTGGCGGTAGGAGAGGAGGTGGTGGGCGTTACCGTTACCTTATCGACCGAGTAGAGAACGGTGGCCTCATAGTTCAGTATCTCGGGATCAAAGGGATCTTCAAAATCCTGAAGCTCGCCCTGAAGGTCCTTGAGGTCCAACCCGGCCAGGTGCGCATCGGTATCCGGCTCGGCGCGCTCCACATGGACCCGGTAGATGGTCTGCTTGCCGCTCTCCGCCGTTACGATGACCTGTATCTCATAATAGGGGGCCGCGTCGCTTCTGACCGGAACATCAATCGGCCGGGAGAGCGCATCGGTCACCAGCTCCTGTCCCCGCTGGCTGTTGTTGACCCAGTAAACCAGCTGAGCGGTCGCATAGGGGTCCTCCGGATGAATTTTGATGCGCACCTTGTCGGTCACATAGGGAACGCTGACCGCATAGCCCGCCTTTTCATCCTCCAAAACGCCTGCGAAAGCCGGATTCATCGTGAGCGTGTTGCCCTCAGCATCGGTCACCTCCAGGCTTGTCGCAGTGGAAATATCGCTCGGCTCTTCGCGCAGGATGTGAATCACATAGTGCGACTCATCCGCTTCTATCCTGTTCTGCGCCCGGATGTTGATGAGAAAATCCATCTGCATCTCATCCTTCTCGAAGGTGGAAAGCCAGTTTTTGCTGCCGAAAATCTCCTTGTTGGTCAGCCCCGGTTTATACTCATAAATTTCTGCCCCCGCATGGTTCAGCTCGGGAAGCACCTGCAGCATCTTGGTGCGGTAGGGAACACGGATGGTATACTCCAGCACACCCGCCTCAATGGGGACCATATGGTCGGTTCCCTCTTCATCCACCAGCTGCAGGGATTTGAGGGTACTGTCATCACTCGGCGTGGCGCGGGTAATTTCCACCCAGTAGTCCTGGGTGACGCCCGGGTTCTGCGCGCGCACCTTATAGGTAATGCGGATTTTCTGGCCGGGCTCCGGGAAGGCTACCTCCATGCCTCCCCAAACCCCTGAGCGGATGGAGGGCTTACCCTCGCCGGAAGCCAGCGGATCGTCGTACCAGTTGGTGCCAAAGGGAGATTTTCCTTTATTAATCCAGATATTGTCTCCCGCTTCTTCGCGCATTCCCCGGTCGTTATAGAACTCGACGAGAACACCGATATCCTTCTGCGCCGTATCCCAGACGGTTGGCTTTAAAATGACATTTTCCACCTCATAGGGGATGGTGAACTCATAGGTGGTCGTATCCGGAGAGAAGGAGAAGCCCTCCAGCTCCACCCGGTTGTTCTTTTTATCGCGTATACTCAGTTCCTTCAGCTTTGCCGTATCATCCGGCGAGGTATCAATAACCCGGACGGTCATCGACTTCGCAGCGCGCGGGTCCTCTACCAGACTGTTGCCTCCGCCTTCAATAAAAAAGCGGAAATCCAGATTGGTCAGCATCCCCGCCGTTTCAGCATACAGGGTCAGAATAATCGATTTGGGATTAACCTTATCCCCGTCGTTTTTAAAAACTGAACCGAAGGTATAGGGGGTCGGCAGCTCGGAAGCGCCCTGCTGAATGGTCGCTCGCAGCGCCTCCGGCTGGCTGGAATCGATCACGATTTCCTTGGCAAACCCGTTTTCACGGCCAGGATTGATGGTGACGACCGCCATATAGGGGTATTCCGGGTCGGGATAACCCGCGATGCCGCCCTGATATTTATCCATCGTAAAGGTGCCCTTGGGCAGCTCCTTGGTAGTCACCGTCTGCCCGCTCGCCCCGATGGTGTAGCTGAACGATTCGATCTCCGCCGGATAGCCGGTGCCATGAATGGTGACCGCAATCTGCTTGGTCACCTTCTCGCGGGCGTTCCTCCCGTCGTAGGTCAGGGTACTGTCGTTAATTGGGAAAAAGTCACCGGTGTAGTCGGCCGTAACCTCCAGATATCCCTTGATATCCTGTATTTCCGGCTCCACCTTCGCCGTCTGCCATTCCCCGTTGCCTTCAATCCGGACAATGTCGTTGCGTTCGGTGGCATTGCCGTTTTCATCCACCTGGAAAAATTTCCAGGTGAGCAGCACCGGCTCCCCATAGGTCTCGGTGCGCCGGAGCAGCTTAAAGTTCCCGGAGATGAAGTATAGCTCGTCTTTTTCGTTCTCCATCTCGATATATTCCGCTCCGCTGTGCACGTTATCGGTATGGGCGGCCAGATTGGTGACCCGCTCGAGAGCGTCCGTCTGGCTATGTACCTGCAGGCCTAAGTCCTGCGAACGCAGAAAGTCGAAAGTAATCTCGAATTCGTCGCCCGGCTGCATCCCATAGTGCCTGATTTTGACCGTTTTCGTCGGATCGTTGGGGTCAGTAATCTCCTCATACCAGGAGGCGTTCGGCGTAAAATCAAAGTAACGGCCGCCGCCCTTCTGGTTAATATAGAGGCGGTGGGTAGGAGCGCGGTTCAAGTCATCATATTCAAGCGGATCGCCTTCCGGCTGTACGACTACCGTCGTATCCCAGTCTGTAAAAACGCCTGGCTCGGTGGCATCCGGCACAAGCTCCATCACCCCGGCGCCCTTGTAAACCAGCCTGGCCTTTGAGGTGCTTTCCACCTGAATATCATGACCAACGCTTTGACCGGCCAACTCAAAAGTGCCGCCCGCATTAACGCTGGCACCCTTTATCTGCACCGACATCGCTTCACTCTTCATCGCATAGTAATTGGTGTTGACCAGATAGTGGGCCGGCGCGGTATCCACCGGAATATTATCCTTATTCTGCGCAATCAGCTTAAACAGGTCGTCTGTATTGCCATTGCCGTTCCCTTTGCCTGCCTCTATTACTTCGACCCTGAAAGGATCGGTTGTCTGCGTTTCCTCCCCATCCTTTCGAATGAGCAGGGCCTGATTCTGGTCCTTTATCTGATAGCCCGTGGTGTTTCTCGCCCGGATGTTGATATCCCCTCCGCGGATAACATCCGCCTGGGTCGGCTTATCTGTTGTCTCCGTCTCGAATTCCAGCGTCAGGGATTGATTATTATCCCCCGGAGCAGCTTTTACATACTCCAACAGTATAGAATTATTGGAAAACAGGAGAGTTCCTGCCAAAAGAAGGGCAAGACAGCGCCCCGTCGGCTTTTTTATTTTCAACAATCTCACTTCCCGTTTCAGAAAATAAGCAGCATTCTGTCATGGATGCACACGCCAGCAAATAACAACGGCCTTTGCGCACTTCGCAACCCCCTCTGCCAATGCCCGTAAAACAACAGACAGAGCAGAGTCATCGTTAATGCCATTATACCACAAATCTGAAAATTTGGATACATGATAATCAGTCGACACTTTATAGAAAAAATTAATAGGCCGGCAGCAAACAGGGAAGTCCCAAAATCTGGGACTTCCCTGTTAAGCTTTTTATTTTGCCTTTGAAAGGCGGTCAGCTTGTGCAAATGCATCCCGCAGGCCGCTAATCATCGGGATGATCTCCTCGAGAAGTGCCACATCCTTATGGATATTGGCATCCACAATCCGAAAATTGAAATAATCATACAGCGCTGCAAGATTATTGGCAATGTCATATTTATAATTCAGTGTGTTGGTCAGATAGGTCAAAACTTTCTGCGTTTTCTGCAGCGCGGTGTTGGCCTTTTCGTAATCCTTTTCGCCTATATACAGAACTGCACCGCTCAGCTGCTTCACCGCTTCATCATAAAGCTTGATGAGCATCTCTCCCTGGGTCATTGTCATGACAGACTGCTCTTTATACTTGGAATAAGGGTTCAACGGCATTCTTATGACCATTCCTTTCTGGGAGCTATAGCACCAAAGCTCTTGCCAGCTGCCGGCCCTTTATCCGGACAGCTGGCAAAACCACTGGCCAATCCTTCTATCCTGCTTCCCAATTCCGCCTTTAGCCGAGCTGCTGAGACAGCCATGCGCTCTGCTGGTTCATGTTGGCGATCATCTGCTCCATCGCATTAAACTGGTTCCAGTAGCGCGTTTTCTGCTGTTCATACTGGTTTTTGAGCCTTTCAATCTGAGAATCAATCTGTTTCATGCGGGTATAAAGCTGGTTGTTGGAGTCGCTAACGCGGTTTTTCATACCAGCAATCTGAACCAGTGTACCGGGCGAGCCGGAGGTATCGTTCGCCGTTTTATAAAGAATGTCGTTGATGCGGGTAGCAACGCCGCCATCTTTATTGTTAAAGAGGTTCATGACCTCGGTCGGATTCTGCTCAATCGCATTGCGCAGCTTGGTTTCATCGATCACCAGCTTGCCCTTGTCGCGCCAGGAACTGCTGGTTTCAATGCCAATATCATAAAGCGCAATCGAGGAGCCGGCCGGCCGCTCATAAAGCGCCTGCCGCATTTGCGTTAAGAAGGTGCTGATGGTGCTGTCGCGCCGCAGCAGACCCTCCTTCGCCTTCTCCTCCCAGAGCTCGATCTCCCGCTCGCTCATCTCCTTTTTCTGGTCAGAAGTCAGCGGAGCATAGTCTTTATAGGAGGCATCCTCATCAATATAGCCGTTGAGCTTCTCAATGAGGGTATTATAATCATTGACAAAGTCGGTGATTTTATCATAAATCTGGTCGGTGTTGCGCTCGGTTTCAATGGTCACCGGCGTGTTGGAGGCACCTGCTGCCGACTGGATGCTCAGCTCGCCATCAGCATTTTTCTTGATGCTCCCATCCGCCTCGCGCTCAATTTCATAGCTGCCGGTCGTTGCCTTCAGGTCAAAATAGATGCCGTTGGCGCTGAAGCTGTTCGAGGAGCGCTCGGTCCATACGCCGTCGATATTAACAACCGCATTCTGACCCTGCGTTGTCTGTGCGGAAAGGTCTACTGTGCCATCGCCCAGCGAAGCACCGATGCCGAAAACCTCCTGCTCAGCAGCACTGATAGCCGAATCGCCTACCGTACTGTCCAGCGTTATCCGGCCCGTCTCAGCGTTAAAGAAATAACGCCCGCTCAGGTTGCTGAGCACCTTTGTTTCATCGGTGAAGCCCAGCGCTGCAAGCTGCTCCTGCTGCGCATCCGACAGATCCCCAATTCTTGTATCGGCGACAGCCAGGTTATTCTTGCCGCCCTCCTTGGTGGAGAAGCCCAACGCAAAGGCAATATCCGTATCCGCACCGCTCGATTTGTCAAAGGAGACTTTCTGTCCGCCGTTTATCTCCAACGAAACGCTCCCGCCGGACTCGCTGAGCCGGATATCTCCATTAAAGCGCTTATCCAGTTCTTCGTTGAGCAGATCGATAATTTCATCCTGCTTGTAGGCGCCGCCATCCTCCTCGCTGCGCTTTGGGAGGGTAATCGTCTGCTTAACGCCGTCCACCGTAAAGGCAAAGGTCGCCTTCGAAAGATCATCCTTAATATTGCTGACGCTGCCGTTAGTGGTAATACTCTTCGTCGTGAGCACATCGCCGCTGACCTTGCTGCCCGCGCTGGCGCCTGCACCGAACAGAGCGCTCAGCAGGTTGCCTTCCGACTGGCTCATGGTAATATCAAAGCCCGAGCCGGTCTCGGTAGATTCGAGCGTGAAGGTATCTGCCATCGAGCTGAAGGTCAGACGCACGCCGGCTGCACTGCTGTTAATATCAGAAATAACCTGGTTGAGCGTCGCATCTTCCGAATAGCTGAACTGGGTGCCGTTAATTTCAAACGAGAACTGGCCGCCCTGCAGCGGAGTGGAAAAGCCGATATCCTTGAGCTTCATCGTCCCATTAATTTTATTTGACTGCCCGCTCTTCATTCCCATCGCTTTCATGACATCTGAGCTGCCGGTGAGGGTAATCTGCTGGCCGGAGTCAGAGCCCTTAAAGGAAATGCGTCCGCCCTCCAAAGAAACCTTGATGCCGGTGCCGTGCGCCTTCTGAATGCCTGCCTGCAGCTCATTCACAAAGCTCTCCTCATCGCTGATTTTATCCGCATCCAGCGTAATCGTCTTTTTAACGCCGTTATAGTCTACCTGCAGAGAAAACTGACCATCCTTCGCATTCGCAAGAAGGCTCTGCAGAGCATCGCTGTCCATCTTCCCGGACAGGCTGCCGCTGACGCGTCCGGCAGATTTAATGACGGTAGAGGTAGCCAGCTGTGCAACTTCAACACTGATAGAGCCAGCTGCCGCCGAAGAGGAAGCGGACACCTTGACGGCGGAGGAATTGCTGACTGCCGTCATCGCGTTATAAAGCCCGCTGCTTAAAAGGCTTTTCGTGGAAGTACGGTCAAAATATTTGTTCTTAAAATCCAAAAGATCCTGAATGATCGAGCGATATATCTCCTGTTTCCACTGCAGCTGCTGCTTGAGACCCTCCTGCTTATCAATCTTCGACTGGGTGCCGGAAAGCAGTTCTTTTACCATGCTCTCGGTATCGAGCCCCGAAGCGAGACCCGAAAAACCCTTGCTGGCATAGCTGCCATTCACATAGCTGCTGGAAGAACTCTCTATTTTCATTTTTCAAAACCCCCGTTCTCTATCTTGCTGCGCCAACCGGCGCAATAAAGCCCTTATATTTTATATATCGAAATAACTCGGGAAAACTTAATACGGTCTGCCCACTTTTCCCGCTTTTTTCCTCACCCTTTTAGAGCTGCATTAAACCTTTCTGAAATGCGCACTGCGCGCAGCACTCTCACTGCCGCGCGCACCACTGAAATAGCGGGAGGCCTGCGCAGCCGAGCTGCGGTTGGACTGCTTAATCTTTACTTCCAAAGCGTCTTTCTCCCGCTGCATACGCATTTCTGCCAGTGGTTCGGCCTGCCGGATGCGGTTGATGATCTGAAAAACCGGCTGCGCGCTGTCATAAATTTTGGCGAGCGCCTCTGGCAGCCCGCCGCGGTCACAGCGGTTATAAACAGCATCCATCACCTCTTGGGAACCGCCGCAGGCCTCGCTTATCTGCCTGTCTACCCCGTCAATCTGCCCGGCCAGCTTTTCCCTCTCCTTCATATGCGCCTGCATTTCCTCCAGGGTGCAAGCAAGCAGGGCATCTGTCTCTTGCTCATACTGCAAAAACAGCCCGCATTTCTCCTTTAACAGCGCACAGATCTGCTCGCTCTTTTCCATTGCCTGTCTGCCCCTTTCATTAAAAGCCTGCCGGCTCTGTCTGTTGCGGAAAGCCCCTTTTTCTTTCTGCAGCCTCTCATCCAGCACAGAAAAGCCTTTCCAAAAGTCCACAAATAGTCTATGATAGAGATGACAGCCCCGCAAATCAACCAAAAGGAGATGCCGCTATGCTCCCCGCCCGTTTTAAGGCCATACTGAAAACCTGGGATGATCAGCCCCTCGAAGAGGGCTACGCCAGCGTCAACATCGAAAAAAGAACGGTCGACTTTCAAAATGAATTTGTCCCTCTGCTCTCAATGGGAACCACTGTCAAAATTCTGCAGCTGCAGGGGGAAAAGGAAATTCACTGCTTTATCGGGCAGGTTTATCTCTCCTCGCGCCGACTGCTGCGCATTGTTTCGGTGAGCGACGACCTGCTGACCGAGGAAGAAAAAAGGCTTCCCATTGAGGTGAATATTGAAAGCCGGCTGCGTCTGGAGGGGAACAAAACGATAGGCATCAAGGGAAGCGGTGCCTATACAGCGCGCATCTATTCCCTCTCCCCCGATCTGATTAAATTTACCTGCCCGCTGCAGCTGCGCGCCGGCAGCCGGGTAAAGCTCGAATTTGAGCGGCCGTTTCTGCTGTCCGGACTGGTTGCGGAAATTTATCAGAGCATTCTGTTCGGTGAATCAAGCAGCGGTTATCTCTGCCATGTAAAATCAGCCCCCGAAGCGGATTTTTCCCGACTGACGGATTTTGTCGAGCAGCATAACCGCAACCTTCCCCGCCTGCTGCCCCGCATATAGACACCGCTCTCCTCCCGGCTATTTTTTGATTTTGGCAATCATCTGCATCATCTCTTCCGGTATGCTTCCGGAGGCGGCCGCCCGGTTGTTCTCCACCGTCTGGCAGAGCTCCTTGCGCAGGATTTTATAATCCTTGGGGGCTTCAATGCCAATTTTTACCTTATCCCCGGAAATCTCGGTGATTTTGAGCTCAATTTCATTGTTGATAATTAAAGACTCTCCGCATTTTCTGGTCAATATCAGCACTCAGAGCTCCTCCTTTCCATCATGAAAAAGAGGAAAACGAATAGGAAAATCCTCCTCCAGAATAACCTGGGCCGCCACCATACGGGAGGGATTCACCACTACCGGGCTTTTCAGATTAACGGTTGCCTTTCTGAAATCATCCGGAATTACCACAATCAGCCAGCACATATACTCCTCGTCGCCGAGCATCTGCATCGTTTCCTGGGAGAGCTTCGGCTGATAGCTGTCGCTTACCGTCGCCGGATCGACCATGATAAAGCGGACTTCCTCCTCATCTACCGACTGCAGCCAGACGAACTGCTCGCTGATCTCATCATCATGCAGGAAAACATACCGGGAAGAGCCTTCAAAGCCAAAGAGCGGCTGCCGGAAATTTACTATTTCTGATTCGTGGATTTCCATCTCCCCGAAATCTCTGGTCCTGATTTTCATAGCCACTGCTCCATTCTCATAAATCTTAAAACAGCTGCACGACCCTGCTGCCGTACAGCTGTTTTAATCTTACTCTCAAGCTTCTTCCTGATAATTGGGGGCTGCGCTCGGCGGCACATAGGTCGGCTCGCCCAGGTATTCAATCTGCACCTTCGGATATTGGAGAATGTTCATTCTGAATTTCCCGGGCACATAGTCCATCGTATTGCGCACCATCTCCCAATCGAAATCCAGTTCGCCCGGGTTATACTGAATCTGCAGATTATTAGGCTGCCAGGAGATAGCCGGACCAACGCTCGGCAAAAAGACCAGTCTGGAATTCATCTCCGGATTAAAGAGCTTATCGGCCACTATCTGCGTGATATCCACGCCCTTCTGGGCCATCTTGTTTGCATCTGTCGCATACTGCGCCGTCAGCTCCTGCCCGGCCTGCTTTCTCTGCTGGGCCGCCTCATAAATCCTGCGTCCCACACTCTTAATATCCAGATCTGCCCGCATCTCGGTTGAATCCATCCGCATCTGAATGTTACGGGATTTGAGCTGCAGTTCAGCTGGCTTCCGGTTCATCTTCCCATATACCTGATCCCCCGAGCTCATCTCCAAACGAGCACGCTCAATCTGAATCTGATATTGGATAGGGA
This sequence comes from Provencibacterium sp., assembly GCA_022792175.1. Taxonomy (GTDB): domain Bacteria; phylum Bacillota; class Clostridia; order Oscillospirales; family Ruminococcaceae; genus Harryflintia. The sequence continues at coordinate 64,138 of JAAWAN010000008.1, read as the reverse complement.
TACTGGTTATCCTCAATAGCTGCATACAAGCACCCTCTTCATACTTCATAGTCTCCTGCTCCGCAGCCTCAGATCAAAGACTGCCGAACAGCCCTGGTAGCCTTTACTGATTTATCTATTAAAGACACCGACCGTCTAAAGTGACCTAGTTCAGATAATCCATCAACGACTGTGGCAGCAGCTTGGCGCCCATCTTCAGAGTAGCCAGCCAGCTGTACTGATACATGCTCAGCCGAATGGACTCTCCCGCATCATCAACACCCTCCAGCTCAGAACGGGTGCCGGTTAAAATCTCCTCGTCGCTCTCCAGATGATTGACCGTACGCTCAAGGAAATTATCGCGGTTGCCAAGGTCAGTAATATTCAGGAACATGTTCTCCCGTTCCTTTTCCAGCTTGTCGAGCATGGTCCCCATGATCTCTTCATTATAAGTAACGGGGTTGCCCTGCCCATCCTCGCCTCTGAACATATCCACAATATCTTCCATCAGATTATAGATGTTATTGGGAATGTCCTGCGTTGTTCCGTCCGCCAGTGTGTAAGTCTCCGTACCATAGCCCAGAATGTCCAGCCCGTTAAAGGAGACCAAGAAGGCACTGCGCTCATCAACCTCCCCGCCCCCATCAAAGGAAAGGCCCATTCCCAAATCAATATAAATTTCCTTATCGTAAGGAATTTCCTTCATCGTCCCGGCGCCGTCCGAATCATATTCGTACTTGCCGGTTGCAGCGTTCATCTGAATGTCGTCCACAGGCACACCATTAAAGGTCAAAACGCCGTTTGCATCCACCTGATAGGGAGCTGACCGGTTGTTGGCGCTGCCCATTACAAACTTGCCCGCATATTGGGTGTTCATAAACTGAAGAATCTGATCCTTCAAATTGTCGATCTCCTGGCCAATCTCATTGCGAACGCTCATCAGCGGATCATTTTTACCACGCAGCGCTTTTTCGTGCGCGGTATGGAGCACCGAGTTAATCGACTGCAGATTACTCTCCGCCGAAGCGATCAACCCCTGCGCATCGCGCACATCTGCCTTCTGCTGCCGGATAACAGCAAGCTGCTTGCGAACCTTCAGCGCTCTGGAACCATCCGCCAAATTCTCCGAAATGCGGGTAAATCTCCGGCTGGAGGTAATACGCTGATTGGCCTTGGCAATATTCTCCTGACTGAAATTAATTCCATTCAGGTAATTGCGGGTAATCATATTTTGAGTAATTCTCAAGTTAATTCCCCCTTAATATGCAGGCGGCGTTATCTGCCAACCATGCCGGTTCTGTTTATCAGTACGTCCAGCGCCTCATCCATCGTCGTCATCAGCCGCGAGCAGGCCTGGAACATTCTCTGATAGGCCATCATCGAGACCGTCTCTTCATCCTGATTAACGCCGGAAATGGAATCACGCTGATCCAGAATATTCAGAGTAATTTCATTGGTCGCCGTCAGGCGTTCCTGATGAAACTTCGTCTGTGCGCCCTGCGTAGTGATGTAATCCTGCACAAAGTCAAAGAAGGTGCCGGTAAACAGGCCATCGCTGATCTCCCCGGTGCCCTTGAAGGTATAACTCTCACTGTTCAAAGCCGTCTTCATATGCAGCAGATAATCATTGGAGAGATTGCCGGATTCATAGATAATCAAACCTTTATCCTGCGCCCAGCTCGTGGAAATCGTAATATTCGCGGCAGTAATCGGGCTGCCGTCGGCCGAGGCAAGAAACTCGCGGTACTGGCCGCTGACCGGCGTTGCTACGCCGTTTGCATCCAGCGTTACCTCCGGCATGATGCTGTTTACCACGTTTGCCAGCGTCGCTGCGAAAGCATTCAGCTTATCTTTATAAAAACGCACGCCATCTACCGTTACTTCATTCGTCTGGTGCGCGTTGACGCCGCGGCCGTTAATCATATCCATATAGCCCTTGAGAGAGCCGTTGAGAAGGTCCGCCCGCTCGCCGTCCGTCTGCCAGTTGATGGCCACCGTCCCGTTGCTGTTGGGGAAGATGTTGAGCATTTCATAACCGCGCGGGTTAGCCAGATTAAAGCCCTGATCCAGAAATTTGCCATAGCTCTGATCCGACCATACAACAGGATGACCATCCATCGTCACGCTCACCGTGCCGTCCGTATGGGATTCCACATTGATATTTCCATAGGCCGCCAGCTGGTCAAGCAGCAGGTTGCGCTTGTCAAACAGCTCATTCGGCCCGTAATATTCGCCATTCGAAGCCCGGGTCACCGCCATATCCTGCGCGATATTCCGGTTGAGCTCATGAATCTGACGCAGCATACTGTTTACATCATCCACAGCGATTCCCAGATCATATTTCGCCTGCTCGGTAACATTGTTCAGCTTTGCATCAAACTGATGGAGCACCTGCGTCATCTGCTGGAATGCGGTATAAACAATCGTTGCGTGCGTAATCGAGTCTGCATTCTGGTTGCTCATCGAATCGAGCGCATCTGTAATCTGCTGAAGCGCGTTCTGCAGGCCGGTGCCCATCGGGTTATCCTCATCGGGGTTAAGCCCATATTCGCTGATGGCACTTTCAATATCAAGCAGAATACCGCTCGTCACTTCATAATAACCCACGTCGCCGTATTCCTCACGAAAGCGCTTATCCAGAAAGCTGTCGCGGATTTGCGAAACGCCGCCAGCATCAACCCCCTGCCCGCTCATCCAGGTCCGGGAAGAAGCATAACGGGAGGCATAAGTAGGGGTAGCCACTGCATAAACATCCAGCCGCTGACGGGTATAACCGTTCGTCTGGGTGTTCATGATGTTATGGCCGACCACATCGAGCCCCTTCTGGCTGACCATGACCCCTCTTTTCGCCGTTTCAAACCCCATAAAAGTTGGTCTCATCTGCCGATTCCTCCTAAGGCGATTCTAAATTTTCTTGTCAAACAGCTTCGCCCCTGTGTATCCTTCGCTCGCACGCTGGGTGGGCGAATAGGTAGGGGGGGCGGCCGGGTCGACGACCTCGGAGCCAATCAGCTGCAAATTCTGCTTACATACATCCATCGATTTCTGATTATAGAACTTTACGGAAGCCACCGCATCGCTCAGCCTTTTATAGGCCTGCTCCAGCTCATTTTTTTCCGCTCCATTCAGAAGGGCGATGATCTGCTGCCCCGTCATGTTTCCAAAGCCTGCCGCCTGCTGCAGCGATTCCCGGAGCTCTTCGAGCTGCTCCATCTTTTTTTCAACTGCCTGCTGCTGGGCTATCGAACGCTCCATCCGCTGCAGGTCATGGGAAAGAAGGGCATCAAGCTTATCCTTCTCCCCCTCGGCAAGTCCCTCAAAATAGCCGGCATATCCGGCCATAAAACGGATATATCTTTCTCTCTCTTCCAAATGAAACCTCAAGGAGCTGCAGGCAGCTTCACCGGCAGCTGCCGCTTTTTTCTGGCATGCGGCACGCCAAAATGCCCGTCTCTTTAGAAGTCTTCGCCTTTCTCCAAAATAGCAGCCGCCAGCAGCTCTGTCGGCACATGGTAGGTATGATTTTCAATCTGCGCGCGCAACTTCTCAATCCGCGCAGAATTGCTGGAATCCAGCCGCTCAATATCTCTCAATACGCTTTTGGAAACCTTGTTCACCTCATGCTGCAGGTTCCCCTGCGGGCTGATGGCAATCATATCCTTCTTTTCGGGAGCCTGCACCGGCGTCCCGACTGCTGTTCTGTGTGCGGCAACCTCTGTGCCACTACCGAACGAACTGCCCTGAACACCATACAGTTTGTTCATTGCAGAAAAATTAATACTCATTCTATATACACTCCCATTCTGTGAAACCGACCCAAAGTAAGCGGTGAACACCTCATTGGAGTTCTTCCACTAACCCTACAATATAATTCATCGTTCGATTGTAAAAAAAGTAAAGACACAAAACAAGGATTTCGCCGCTATTTTTTCCCGTGCGCGGGAACTTGTCAAACGCCGATGGAAAAGGTATAATAAAAAGGCAGTATTTCGGCCATTGATTTTGAAAGGGGCGTGGCGTTTTGTGTGCAAAGTAATTTGCATCGCCAATGAGAAGGGGGGCGTCGGAAAAACGACTACTTCTGGCGCTCTCGCCGCTGCTCTCAAACATAAAAAGTTTAACGTTCTGGCGGTTGATATGGACCCGCAGACCAACCTTTCCTTCAGCATGGGGGCGGACCTGCGTAACCATGCCAGCATTTATGATGTGCTCAAGGGGGAAATCAAAAGCCAGTTTGCCATCCAGCGCACCAACGTTACCGAGATTATTTCCTCGAGCGTTCTGCTCAGCAGCCTGGAGCTGGAATTCACCGGCAAAGGACGCGAATACCTGCTGCGGGATGCGCTCGCCCCCATTAAAGCGCAGTATGACTATATCATTATTGATGCTCCGCCCGCTCTCGGCATTTTAACGGTAAACTCCTTCACCGCTGCCGACTGCATTTTAGTGCCGATGCTTTCGGACATCTTCAGCCTGCAGGGCATCTCGCAGTTTTATGAAACCTTTCTGCATGTCCGGCAGTCCTGCAATCCTTCGCTGTTTGTGGCAGGCATCGTGCTGACCAAATATAATCCCCGCGCCCGGCTGAGCCAGGAAATCCGGCAGACTGCCCAGCTGATTTCGGAGGATCTTCATATCCCGCTGTTTGACACTTCCATCCGAAACAGCATCGTTTTAAGCGAAGCGCAGGCCGCCCAGAAGGATATTATTCAATATTCGCCGCGCAATAAAGCGGTCAATGACTATCTTTTGCTTGCAGATGAGCTTATCAGAAGGGGGATCTGACACCTTGGCAAAAAGCAAAAAGGAAATTGATAAGGATATTATGTACAGTAAAATCATGCCCACCGGCCGCAGCGGCTCCCGACTGGGCCCGCCCGAAAGCGAGGAGGAGCCGGAACAGGCGGATGACGCCTCGCCACAGGCCTCTCCTCTGCCTGCCCCAGCGCCCGCCCCTGCCGCATTCACGCCGAAAAGCGTTCAGCTGCGGGAGCAGAGCTCTTCGGTCGTCGTCAACCTGATGGAGCATTTGGTGGCGGACCGGCTGGACAGCGCCTTCAAAAAATTCAATTGCTGCAAATGCGATAAATGCCGCAAGGATGTGGCCGCCATCGCGCTCAACAAGCTGCAGCCCAAATATGTGGTTACCGAAAGCGATAAAATTGAAGAGATCGTAAAGGAGATGGCCGGCACCGAGGTATCCACCGCCATTGTGCAGGCGGTTCTGGTGGTTCGCACTCATCCGCGTCACTGAAGGAAGGCCCAAAACCCAACAACCCCGCGCTCTTTTGAAAGCCTGAGCGCGGGGTTGTTTTTCCTTTTCAGAGGTTTCCGGTTATAGCGGCTGCGCATCCGGCCTGTCGGCAGCGTTCTCCTCGCGGGCAGCCAGAATTTCATCAAGCTCCTCGCTTTTCCGGGTCACCGTTCGGGTAGTGCCGCCGGAGATATAAGCACGCCCACATTCCGGGCAAATCCCCGTCTGCAGCATGACCGACTGAGAAACGACCTCCCGGCCCTCCCGAAGCGCCTTGCTGCGCTCGCGGAAAACGTGCTCATATTCGTGCGCGCGCACCCTGCTCTGGGAAACGGAAGGGTCAATCTTGCCCGGCGTTTTAAAGGAGACACCGGGATCGTTCGAACCATCCTGATAGCGGCGGTTTTTACAGGTCTGGCATTCGTTGCGGTCAAACCGTCCCTTTTCCGACTGAGAGGACGCCGTATTCCCCGGTTTTTTGTCCTGCAGAGACTCCCTTCCTGCCGAAAGCTGCTGCATGGCTGATTTACCGAATGCAGATGTCACCGGAGCAGCTGTCCTGTCCGCAGGTTGCAGCTGCTGCATCAGGCGCTCTGCCCCCATTGCAGAAATCTCCATGGCTTTTTTCCTTATTCCTCAGTAGAAACGGAGCTTTCCTTCGCCCACTCATCAAAGCGCCGCATCACTTCATCATAGGTGTCGTTGCAGATGCCGGGCAGCTTGCCGCCGAGGTCTACGCCAGCTGCCTTGAAGCCCTTCTGAACCGCCGTGCGCAGCTCCTCAATCTTCGAAGGATCCCCGCCGGAAAGAGCCTTGGCCATATCCATCAGCCGGGTAGCCACTGCATCAACCGACCACTCGCCGCCCTCCTGCAGGGAAGCGGCAGCAGCATCGCTCTGCGCCTGAGAAACATTCAAATCCATTCCAAAGAGCTTGAGGTTGCTCTTCTCGCCCTGCTTGACAACCATGCTGCGCAGCATCTGCTGGAAAGCGCTCATGCGCTGCTCCTCACTCTTGCGGATCATTTCAGCCTGAGTGCTGGTCAGCTGGCTTTTGGAGTAGGTGCCGGCGCTTGCAGTAGAGGATTTTACAAACTTATCCTGATTGTTTTCTACTGCGCTCTTGGCCTGCAGGTCCTGCGTGTCCTTCTCCTCGGTTGTCTTCTCCTTGGCGGCATCCAGCTGCGCGCGCAGAATCGCCGAGTTGGAGTTGTTTAAGCCATAGCCCTGAATCTCAAATCCCATTTTATAGCCCTGCCTTTCTTTTAAACAGAACCGGTCCGGTCAAGGAGCGCCTGCCGGTGCCCCGGTTCGGGGTTTCATTCTGTCAGCCGGAGGGGCAGCCCTCCGGTTTTCTTTCTGCCTATCCGGTCCGCCGCCGCGCAGCCGGATCGAATCAACCGTAAAAGTTCATCAATGCGCCGACCGAATTGAGGTTCAGCATGCTCAATATACCTGAACGGCTGTAGGTGCCGCCAAACGAGAGACCCATGCTCTGCATATAGCTTGCACCGGAATAGCGGCTGTCCATCAGGCTGCCGCTGGTCAGGCTGGCGGAGGAAACGTTCATGCCTCTCTTCGCATCATCATAAATCCCGTCGGCAAGGCCGTTCGGGCCGCTGATAAGGCTGTTTACAAGGCTCGGACGCTTCGCCATCGACTTGTTGAAGGCAGTACGGTCGAAGCTCAGCGTACCATCGCTGTTCGCCGTAATTCCGAGGGTTTTCATCGAGCGCTCCGAAATGGGCGGACGAACCATCCGCTTCATCTGGTTGAGAACACCCATTCCCCTGTTGGAATTGCTGTCCAGAAAGCGCAGCGTGCTGTTGTAGCTGTCGATCATCTCCTTGACCGCATCCGCAGTCTTAGAGGCGTCCTGTCCAACCGTTACAGTGGATTCTCCGACATCTTTCAGCGTGGCGCTGATTCTGTAGCCGCCCAGCTGAATATCGTTGGAGGCGGAGGTATAGCTCTGCACGCTGTAGCTGCCTTCTTTGGCAACAGTATATTCCGCGTCTCCGGCAGTCTGCTCAGCCTTATCCAGTCCGGTCTGCTCAGCAAACGAGCCGGATACGTTAAACGCATTGCCGGCACCAGTCTCATCCGAGTAGATGGCCAGCATCTTCTTGCCGTCGTTGTCAATCACCGTGGCGGAAACGCCCGCCTTATAGCGGTTGACCTCATCGGCAATCTTCTGCAGCTTCTCTTCGTTGTTGGCTCCGGTAATCGAATCAATATTGATGTTGATAGCGCTCGCGCGGTAGTTGGTGGAAATGGTCAGCTGACCGCTCATCTTATCGTTCTTTTTCCCGTCAAAGCCTTTTGTGAAGTTCATCTGCTCGGTGGCCAGCCGCTTGACATTGACTGCATAGCTGGTCTTCTCCTTGAGGGCGTATTTCGCCTGCACCGTAATCTTGGAAGAATCGGAAGAGCGCACGCTCAAGTTTCCCAGGGCATTCTGACTGTTGGAGGAGCGCAGCGCATTCGCCTTGCTCATCATGTCGGTCATTTTATTCTGGTAGCTCTTCAGAAAATCTGCCGAATCGGCATTCAGCAGCTTGGAGCGCAGGCCGCCCGTGGAAGAAACACTGCTTACCGAACGGTTATTTTTGCTCAGAGCCTGTATCAGCTTCATGTTGTTCATCTGCGAGTACCAGCCAACGCTGTTCAGCGAGCTACCGATCGAATTATAACCAAACACAGTCATCCCTCCTTTCTTTCATTCACTTCATTATCATCAGCAAAGCCCGCCCATTCTTTTAACCGGGCCCCAGAACGGACGCGCGACGGCGGCATATAACTATACCAGCACCGAGAAAAAAGCCATCGTCTCTGCCGCAGACAGGACAGAAGGATTCTCTTCTCTCTCACTAATACTAATCGCCCTATCCGCCGGGAATTTAAGATACCGCAGGCCTTTTTTTCCAAAAACCACCGCCGGATTCATCTGCAGCCGGGAGCAGAATCTGCCCCCTTTTCGCCCTGCAGCAGCCCGGTCAACTCCTCCCAGTGCCTGGACAGCCAGATGATCTCCTCGCGAAAACGCGCCACTTTCCCGGAGGGCTCTTCAAAGCTTCCCCGGTTTATCCACCAGGGCATTTCCAAACACCAGGTGAGCCGCAGAGCATCCGCCATATCTGCGCAGGAGAGAGGCAGGTATTCGCAGTACCCCTCCCGGAAGGCCTGCGCCTTTACCCTGTCCAGCCTGCTGCCGCACAGTGCAAGGGAAAGCAGCACCCGCCCGATATCGTGCCGGACAAAGCTGTAGCAGCTGCGGTCAAAATCCAGAATAGCGGAGAGCTCACCCTTTACAAAAAGGAGATTATCCCCTGAAAAATCCTCATGGGCAATTCCCATAGGCTGCCTCTCCAGAAATCCGGCAGGCAGCTTCTCCAGAACCGGCTGCTGCAAAAGCACCGCCTGCCGGTATCCCGCCGGCAGTTCCCCCGTTTCCTGCAGGCAGGCCCGCAGATGCGCATGCAGCCCCTGCAGCACCCGCTCCGGCTGGACGGGATAACCATAGGCATCTGAAACCGGCATCTGCGAAAACAGCCGGTGCATCCGCCCGCAGGCACTGCCGAGGCTGCGCATCTGCTCCCTGCTCACCGTTTCCGGCGTCTCGCTTTTCCCCGGGAGAAAGGACATCACCATATAAATCGTGCCGTCCTTTAAAAAGCGCAGGGCCCGGCCGTTCCGCAGCAAAACGGCCGGGCAGGGGATGCCCTCCTTTTGCAGGACCGCCTGCCGCTGCAGGGCCGCCTCGATATCTCCCCAGCGCTCCCGCTTATAGCGCCGGCGGCTGAAGCTTTTAACCAGAAAATCCCCTTCGGCCGTGTGCATGCGCCACTTTTCGTGTAGCCAGCCGCCGGCCACCGGCGAAAAATCCAGACAAAAAAGCCCGTAGCTCATCCACAGGTCCTCTAAAATAGCCTGCTGCATGCCGCTCTCCCCTTCTTTCTTACTGCAAAGTGGAAGACAAAATATGGTAAAACCGCTCCCGGTCTGCCGTTCTGGCAATCTCCACATTGCCGCCCGCATCCGCCGAAAAGGTGGTCCCGCCCATATCGTCCTCTTTTTCCGTTTCCACTCGGACGTTTCCCCTTGCAAAACGGCAGATATCCGGATAAAAAACAGAGACGGCGGCCAGCGGGTCATGCAGCGTCAGCTTCCCAGAGCTCTCCAGCCATGTGCCTCCAAAATCAAAAACCGCCTTCATCAGGTTGCTGTCTGCCGGAAAAAGCAACCTGGCCTTCTCCGCCTCAATGCTCAGTCTGTCGGTCACCTCCAGCGGAACCGCCCGGTGAACAGCCGCCCGGGCGGCAAAAACGATTTTGGAGGCCAGCGGGTCGGCCCATGCGTTCCAGTTATACCAGGGCTCTGGCAGCGCCTCTTCCCCAAAATATCCGTTCATCACAAAGAGCCCGCGAAGCAGCGCCGGGGCATCCGGATAGCGCTGGAACAGACAGGCGATGTTGGTCATATTGCCGATCCCAATGAGCGTAACCTGTCCCGGGTTTTCCCTGATCTTCTGGTAAAGAAAGGCTGGGGCATCCGTCTGTTCATAGGTGCGGTGCGGCCACCTGGAAAGTGCGACCGCCCCATCTGGGGCCGGATAAAGGGGAATTGGCTGCAGGGGCTTATCCAGCCCGGCGGCAATCGGAATATCCTGCCCGGCGCTTTTGCAGATGGCGTCTGCAACCGCAGCCCGCTTTTCTGATTTCCCGCAGACGGTGCTAATCCCCAGCAGCTCGCAGTGCGGCTCCCGCAGCAGGTAAGCAAGGCAGATAGCGTCATCAATATCTCCGCCAATATCCGTATCCAGCAAAATCTTCTCCAAGCCGAATGCCTCCTCCTTTTATCTAAGATACAAAATAAAAAAAGCAGGGCCGGCGCAAAGGGGCAACCAGCTGCACCGGCCCTGCAAAATGTTACGGCTTCACTCCCGCTCAGTGGAGGGGAAAAAGAGGCAGCTCCTCCAAAAAGAGGATATCCTCCCGCTTTGCGGCATCCCCCTCGGCCAGGATGGCGGCGCGCGCCACAATCTCGCCGCCCGCCTTCTCCACCAGCCGCTCAATGGCGCTAAGCGATTCGCCGGTGGAAATCACATCATCCACCACCGCTACCCGGCGCCCGCGCAGAAGCAGGGCATCCTTGCCGTCCAGGCAGAGCGTCTGCGCCTTCTGGGTGGTAATGGAAACAACCTCGTCGGTCAGCGGATGGTCCATATAGGGCTTTACGCTTTTGCGCGCCACCACATAATAAGGAAGCGAACGCAGGCGGCAGAGCTCCTGCACAAGCGGAATCCCCTTGGCCTCCGCCGTAACGATATAGTCCACCTGCGGCAGCTTTTTTTCCAGCAGCGGCGCCGCCGCGGTCACCAGCTCGCAATCGCCCAAAATCACAAAGCTGGCAATCGCCAGATCAGGTGCTATCTGGATAATCGGCAGCTGACGGGTGACGCCGGCGACCGAAAGCTCATAATAATCCATCGCTTTTCATCCCTTTCCTGAAACTCCAAAAGTGTTATATGCCGATGCCAACGCTGAAAAGCAGCTTGAGAACCAGCCCCGCCAGCATGCCGACAAACGGGTCGACCGCCGCAGTCACCACCATCGTAACGCCGCCGATGATGTTGTCCCCCGCGCCGGAGCCGGCAAAGGCGGCTGCCGCATTGCCCGGTACCGTTACTACCGCGCCCAGGATAAACAGAAAGCCCGCAATCGACTGGTTAGGCACATACTTCCCGATTTTAGGCAGCAGGCCGACGAAAAGAATGGCCGCCATAATCGCCATCATCAAAACGCCCGCCAGCATGGGATGCGGCGCGCTCGCCGTTGCGGAGATAATCGTTTCAACCGGGCCGCCGCCGAACAGGGCGCTTACCGCGTCTGCCAGGCCGGAATAAACGGTCAGATGGTCGATGTTGGCATTCGTTCCGGCCATACCGCCGGTAATCGAGCCGAAGGCGATGTTGCCGCCAATCGTCAGGCAGCACAGGGCCAGTGCGCCGCGCAGCACCCGAAGATTAAAGGTGGGGGGCTGCAGCTTGAGTTTGCCCATCTGCTCGGTCAGAGCGCCGCCGATCTCCTGCCCGGCAACCTTCGCTGCCACCGAGGAAACGACCAGAGAAATAACAATGGTATATACCAGGTTCTGCCCGAGGAAAAAGTAGACAATTGCCGCCGATGCCAGCGACACAATGCCCACCAGCCTGTTCTCCTTCACCATGCCCAGCGAAACCTTCGCCAGCATGATGCCGACGCCCGCCATCATCGCATTGACGATGACATCCCCCGCAAAGGCGGTAATCGCATTGAGCAGCCCGCAGACGCCCAGCACCGCCATCGCAACACCCGCATAGAAAACCATCGAAAGCCGCTCGCGCATGTTTTTGCCCATCGTTCCGGCCAGCGTAATCGTCTCCGCCTGGAAGGAGATGGGCACCACCGAGCCGAAGGCCAGGCAGGCCACCGCGCCGATGATAAATCCCAGCGCCGTCGGAACCGAGGCGAAGCCGAACGAGATGGCCAGCAGCCCCTGCGGAATGCCGTTGAGCACTACGCCGATTGCCGCTAACAGATCCTGAATAAACTCCATCAGAAACACTCCTTTTTCGGGGATATCCCCTAATCTATCTGTTATAAAAACAGCCGATAAAAAGATTTCTGCCGCCCCGCGGGGAAAGTCTCCCGGAGGCTGGCAGCCGCCGCTATACCCTTGCCGCCGTCCGGTATATCTGCCTGCTCCCGCTCACATCGGAGGTAAAGTAAACACAGCTGCCGCTGTGGTCAAAAATGGGGTGCGGGTGGCTGCACTGGCAGTCCCAGCTGCTGCCGTGGCGGCAGAGAGGGAACCACTGCACCTCTCCCTTCTCCCAGTCCGGACGGACGATGGCAATCCACCTGCCGTTGCTGCCGCTGTCCGAGCCGTCCGGCGCTTCATAATACCCATCCGTCACCAGCAGGCTGCCGCCCTCGTTGACCGTAAAATGCCCGTAGGCCCGGTAGCCATCGGGAAGCGGAATCTCCGCCGGGGAGGAACCATCTGCCGCGGCGCGGCCGATGAAGCTTCTGCCGTCCGGCCTGCCGCCGTGGTAGATGAGGTGCTCCCCATCCTGCTCCCACATTTCGTGGCAGACCCAGTCCTCCCGGCTGCGCCCCTCCCCCTCCGGGCGCAGGCGGATGTGCTTCTTTCCATCCCAAAGCCACATGCGGCGGATGCCGCTGTGCAGCGCCCACTCGTGGTTGTAGAGAATTTTTCCCGCATCCTTCGGGGAAAACTGCACATGGGTGACCCAGCCTCTGTTTACTGGCTCGCAGAGTACCTGCTCGCCCGTATCCGTCCGGTAGACCCGCAGCCAGGAGCAGAGTCCCTTTTCCTGAACGCAGGCATCAATCGCGGTATGCAGATTCCCCTCTACATCAAATGCGCACTGATCAATAGTGGGAATGCAGAGATACCGATCCTCCCGGTCCACGTGGGTAAAGCCGGTCACTTCCCCCTCCGGCAGCAGGCAGAGCCTCCGGCTTTCGCCCGTATGGGCGTTTACCTGCATCACCTGCCGCCCCTGGATATAGTAGATATTCCCCGTTTTCTCATTCAGGCTGACGCTCGCCTTGCCAAAGCCCTTAAACGGCTGCCCGTCAAAATAGACATAGGAGCGGAGAATCCCCTCCTTCTGGTGGGTTAGCTGCCGGGTCTCCCCCGTCTGCATATGGAGGTAATAGAGGTTTACCTCCCCGTCCCCATCGCCGATATAGATGAGCTCCCGGTTCCCCTCAAGCAGGCTGGAGGAGGTAAAATACAAAAGCTGGTTGTTTCCCTTTCCAGAAGTTACCTGTTCTATATCGTCCGCTCCCCTTTTACCACCCTCTTCGGGCGGGTATTTCTCCGACATCCCGGTTTTGCCCCGCCTTCGCGAAAGCAGCCGCTCAGTCGAAATAGACCGGCGTCACATAGGCGCAGTGGCCGTTGAGCTGGGTAACCTCCATATGATAAAAGTCCCGCCCCGGGCCCGGCTGGTCAATCAGTGTTCCACTTGCGGTATATTCCGCCTCTGTAATAACCGGATGTACTTTGAATGCCTGGGAATGCCAGGGCTTCATCTGCTCGCTGTAGCCGTATTCGGCGAGCTGGGAAACGGTTTTCACCGACCGGTGTCCGTTTACCTCAATGGTAATCCCGGTATCCGGCGCGCCCTCCACCTCGAAAATCACTGCGCAGGTGGCCGGGTGCAGCGTCGTCTGGTTTTTAAGGGTAAAGCATTGCCACTCGCAGACGCTGTCCGTCAGCGAGAGGATGCGGTTGTCGATATCGTTGATATCCTCCTGCGCGCTGCCGCGCTCCTTCGAGGGAGCCAGAACACTCCTGCCCCGAAAACAGGGCTCTGCGCCGATGAGCCGCCCGCCCGAGACTGAAACGCGCCCCTGCCAGGGAAAAAGCTCCTTATCGTTATTTCCCCAGCCCATTTCAATGCGGAATTTGTAGCGCCCCGCCTGCAGATTGGGGGAAAGCTGCTCGCCATAGACCGCTCCGATGGGCAGAAGGTTTTTATAGATAACCACCTTACCCAGATTGTAGCCGCCCTTTACGCTCCATTCAATTCGGCGCTCCCCGCTCCCATGCGGCAAAATCGAGCCCATGGGCATGCCGTTTACCGCAAAGCGGCAGTCGATCCGCTCGCCGGTCACTGCAAAGGTGCGCCGGCTCATCAGCGCCTGCCAGATGCTTTCGCGGTCCTTTCTGTCTGCCAGAACGGCGAGCTTGCCATCCCCATAGGAGCCGGGATAGCCGGCATGGTGGTCGGTCGAGCCGACAAAGCCGAATCGGAAGCCGCGGCGCAGACCCTCATAAACGGTGTTGCGGCTGTCGCGCGGGCCCATGTTGTGATAGTAGGGGAAGGCGGCCGTTTCGTTCATGGCGCAGCCATGCTTCGAGCAGACCTCGACCAGCGGCGTCACCGCGTCGTCGTGCTCCTCCCAGCTGATGCCGCGGTAGCCGGGCGTATAGCCGATGTGGTGGGCCACCGTCAGCGCGCGCACGCCGGCATCCCGCAGCAGGGCGGCCGGGGAATCCCGGTAGATGAGCGGTAGCCCATCCTCCGGGGAAACGATGTGGTGGTCGCCGTAGCGGCTCGAGTGCATCTCATAAGCCTGAAAGGTAACCAGCTTCTCCGAATTTGCCGCCGCAATTTCGGTGCGCACCTCTTCCCAGTGCGCCCGCAGTTTCTCAAAGCCCTCCCGATGAAAATCAATCGTAAAGGCCGTTTCCTCGTTGCGCGCATAGATATCCGGCCACATGGCGTGCCCGGTTACAGCACAGAAATCCAGCTGTGCCGCCGCGCGCAGCAGCGCATTCTTCTGGCTGCCATAGCCATAGGTAATGCCGCAGTGGTTATGGAGGTCTCCCCAATAGCTGTTCAAAATACTCCGCCTTTCTTTGTCCCTATCCTTGCAGATAGCCGATGGGGTTTGTGTGCTTGCCGTCAATGCGCACCTCAAAGTGCAGGTGCGGGCCGGTTGCCCAGCCGCTCTGGCCAACCTTTCCTATTTCCTCGCCGCGGGCGACTGACTGCCCGACGCTCACCGAAAGCGCGCTCAAATGCCCGTAAAGGGTGGTGCGCCCGCCGCCATGATCGACAATGATATAGTTGCCATAGCCGACCGAGCTGTTGCCGCCCTGCGCGAGCACCACCTTGCCGGTGTTGGCCGCCTTGACGCTCGCTCCATAAATGCCGCCGCGCCCGGGCGTGCTGGCAATATCAATGCCGGTATGGAAGTTGGAGTTGTTAAAACGCCAGCCATAGCCGGAGCTGATGGTGGAAAAGCCGGGAACCGGCCAGCTCATCTCGCCGCCGACATATTCGGTGGTCGTTTCCAGCTGGGCATAGAAGGCATCGAGCGCCGCCTGGGCCGCTGCCTCCATTTTGTTGATGTTGGCCGCGTCGGCCAGATAGGCCTGCTCCATCAGGGCGATATCCTGTATCTCATCCTGTACCGCCTCCAGCTCCTTCTCAAGCTGGTCTTCTTTCTGCTGCGTTTCGCTGCGGTCCCGCTCCACCTGGCTCTTATTCGATTCCAGCTCCCGCTGGGCATCCTCCAGCGCTTCCCGGTCGGTTTTCAGGCTTTCCAGCAGATCCCGGTCGTGCTGGGCAGTCGATCGCACCACCTCGGTGCGCATTAGAAAATCAGTAAAATCGCTCGCCCCCAGCACCATCGAAAGGGTGGAGGACTCCCCTGCCAGATACATCGCGCGCATGCGCTCGCGGTAGAGCGCATAGTTTTCCTCTATCTCCGCCTGCTTGTCGCTGATTTCCCCCTGCTTGATATCAATGGCATCCTCCAAAAGACCGATGCGCTCGTTCAAAGCGGCAATCTCATCGCGCGTCAGCTGAATCTGCGATTCCCATTCGGTCTTCTCCAGCAGCTTCTTTTCCTTGTCGCTGCGTGCGCCGGCAATTTTCGACTGCACTGCCTTTTTCTGCGCGGCAATATCCTCCAGCTGGTGGTTGAGGTCGCTAATTTTCGATTTGATTTCGTCGGCATCCTCCGCCCTTACCGGCGCAGGAGCCCCCACTGCCAGCAGAACAGCCAGAAAAAGAGCGGCCCTTCTGCCTTTGCGCTTTCCTTTCACCTTACCGCTTCACCTCTTTATAAAACCAGATTTTTCCTGAGAATTCCGCCGTTTTCAGCCCTGCAGAAAATCGAGCGGGTTCTGATGCTTGCCGTCAATACGCACCTCAAAATGCAGATGCGGCCCGGTGCTCCAGCCGGTGGAGCCGACCTTGCCTATCTCCGAAACGCCGCGGGAGACAAAATCCCCCTCGCTGACCGAAATACTGCTCAGATGGGCATACAGCGTCGTATAGCCGCCGCCGTGGTTGACGATGACATGCTTGCCGTAGCCGACACCGTCGACATAGCTTTCCTGTACATAGGCCACCGTTCCGCTGTTCGAGGCACGCACGCTGTGCCCATAGACCTGCGAACCGGAGATATCAATGCCGGTGTGGAAATTCGAGTTGCTAAAGCGCCAGCCATAGTAAGAGGTAATCAGGGTAAATCCGGGCAGCGGCCAGCCGAAAACACCGCCGACAAACTCGCCGGAATTATCAATCTTCTTGTAAATTTCATCAATCTGCGCCTGTGTCTGGCGGTCCATCTCATCAATCTGCGCCCGGTTGGTAAGGTAGGCCTGCTCGAGCAGCGAAATATCCTCAATCTCCGCCTTCGTAGCATTCAGCTCCTCTTCCAGCTCCGCCCGCTTTTCCTCTACCTCTTTCTCATCCTCCTGCAGCCCCGTGCGGGCGCTTTCCAGCGCAGCCTTCGCCGCCTCGAGCGTCTCGCGGCCGGCCTTCAGCTGCTCTAAAAGCTTCTGATCGTGCTGGGCAGTCGATCGCACCACCTCGGTGCGCATTAGAAAATCAGTAAAATCGCTCGCCCCCAGCACCATCGAAAGGGTGGAGGACTCCCCTGCCAGATACATCGCGCGCATACGCTCGCGGTAGAGCGCATAGTTTTCCTCTATCTCCGCCTGCTTGTCTGCAATCTCCGAGAGCTTCTCCTCTATCTGCTGCTCAAGCAGATAGATGCGCTCCTCCAAAACGGCAATCTCATCCTTCGCCAGCTGGATTTCCGTTTCCCAGTGCGCCTTTTCCGCCAGCTTTATCTCCTTGTCGCTGCGTGCGCTGGCCAGCTGGGCGTTTACCTGCTCGCGGCGCTGCTGCAGCTCCAGCAGCCGGCCACTTAAAGCGTTCAGCTCGTCCTTAAAATCGTCCTCGCTTAAAGCGCCCGGCAGCGTCTGCTGCTCCTGTGTCTGCTGACCGTCCGGCCCATCCACCGCCGCCAGGACAGGGGACTGCAGAAGGACAGTCAGCGCCAGCAGAACGCCAATCAGGCAGAACCCTGTTTTCCTTCGGCTAAGAGACTTCATCTCCCTTTCTCCATTCTCTGTTTGCAGCAGGGCGGATAGCCCTGCGTTGCTATACTTTTTGTATATATTATCGCACAAAATACCCATTAAACCTTGAGGTATTTGCGCACAAAAATCATACTGCCGCCAACGCCGATGAAAACGCCCGCTCCGGCGAAGGCGCCGAACATCCAGAGAGCGATATCCACGAAGGGGATCATCTGATCATAGAACATCGCAAAGAGGGAGGACTGGCTGCCGATCATCCAGCTGATAAAATACTCATAGCCGCCCCAGACGATGAAAAAGGCGAGGGTGGCCGCTATCAGCCCGAGCATCATCCCCTCAACGATGAAGGGCAGGCGGATGAAGGTATCGGTCGCGCCGACAAACTTCATGATGTTAATCTCCTTGCGGCGGTTAAAGACGGTGATTTTAATGGTGTTGGCAATGATAATCAGCGCCACCACCGCCAGAATAATCACAATGCCCGCCCCGCCGATATAGACCGCCTGACGGATGGAGACAATAGTCGAGGCGATATCGGTCGGCGCATTGACCTTTAAAACGTTTTCCAGTCCGCTGATGGTAGCGATGGTATCATCCAGCCGGGCCAGATCATCCACCCGCACCTGATAAGCATCCGGAAAAGGAATATCGCTGTCAAAGTAATCGAGCAGTTCCCCATCCTCACCCAGGCGCTGCTTGTAGTTTTCCAGCGTTTCTTCCTTGGTGACGAGAACCACCTCGATGATATTGTCCACCGAGTGCAGGTCTAGGTCCAGATTTTCCAGCCCCTGCTGGTCGGTCCCATCCTCTACAAAAACAATAATCTCATTCTGGTCCTCCAGATAGCCGATAATGCTGTTGACATTGAGCGAGAGCAGCCCCGCCATGCCGATGAGCATCAGACAGGCAATCAAAACGCCGATGGCCGCGAAGGACATCAGCCGGTTTCTGAAAACGCTGCGGATGCCGACGCGGATCAGATATCCAAAGCTGCTTCCTCTCATTTTAAAACACCTCCATGGCGGCGGTATCCGAAAGAACGCGGCCGGCCTCTATCGTAATCACCCGGCGCTGGAACTGAGCGACCAGATCATGCTCGTGGGTCACCATAACCACCGTTGTTCCCACCCGGTTTATCTCGCTGAGCAGATCCACAATCTCAAACGAAAGCTCAGGGTCGATGTTGCCCGTCGGCTCATCGGCAATAATCAAAGAGGGATTATTCACCAGCGCGCGGGCAAGCGCAACGCGCTGCTGCTCGCCGCCCGAAAGCTGCTCGGGCATCGCCCGCGCCTTGTGCACCAGGCCGACCAGATTGAGTATGTAGGGAACCCGGCGCTTGATATCCCGGCCGGAGACGTTGGTCACCCGCAGCGCAAAGGCAACATTTTCATAAACGGACATGGTGGGAATCAGGCGGAAATCCTGAAACACCACCCCCAGCGAGCGGCGAAAATAAGGAATCTGCCTGCGCTTCATCTTATTGAGGTTGATGCCGTTCACTTCCACAAGGCCGCTCGAAGGGACCTCCTCGCGCAGCAGCATTTTAATAAGTGTGCTCTTTCCTGCTCCCGAGGCGCCGACGATGAAAACAAATTCCCCCTTCGAAATGTGCATGGTAATCCCGTTGAGGGCATGCGTTCCGCTGGGATAAACTTTTTTTACATCCGTAAAATTAATCATAATCTGCTGATAAACCCCGCCTTATCTGGTATCTGTGGGAGGAATGTCGCCCTTCCCCGCTGAATTTTGACATTTTTCACGGTCTCACATGAAAAGCTCCATGCCCATCCGCCCGGGGAAAGCCAGGCCGGTGGCGCATGAAGCTTTTTTGTCGTCTTCCCGCTGTGTGTCTTAATATTTGACCGGATTGGCCGTCAAATACCGCTTGACCATCAGCGCGACCTTGAAAACAATGGCATGGTCAAATTCGCGCAGGTCGAGGCCGGTGAGCTTTTTAATCTTCTCCAGCCGGTAAACGAGCGTATTGCGGTGTACAAAGAGCTTGCGGGAGGTTTCGGAAACATTGAGGTTGTTCTCAAAAAAGCGCTGAATGGTAAAAAGCGTTTCATGATCGAGGCTTTCAATCGAGCCCTTCTTGAAGACCTCCTTGAGGAACATTTCGCACAGGGTGGTCGGCAGCTGGTAGATAAGCCGCGCGATGCCCAGGTTATCATAGTTGACGATGGTTTTTTCGGTATCGAACACCTTGCCGACCTCAAGCGCCACCTGCGCCTCCTTGAAGGAACGGGCCAGATCCTTCACGCCGACTACGGGAGTGCCGATGCCGCAGACCACCTTGGTATAAAACTCACTACCGAGCGTATCGACAATCGAGCGGGCCAGCTTTTCGAGATCCTTTGACTCAATCCCCGTTTTAATCTCCTTGACAAGCACGATATCCGACTCACTGATGTTGAAGACAAAATCCTTCTGCTTATCCGGGAAGAGGTTCTGAATAACGTCATAAGCGGAAATATCGTTGGTGGAAAGCACCCGGATGAGCAGAATCACCCAGCTGACATCGGTATTAAAATGCAGCTCACGCGCCTTGACATAAATATCACCCGGGAGAATGTTGTCAAGGATAACATTTTTAATAAAGTTGCTGCGGTCATACTTTTCATCATAATACTGCTTGAGGTTCGAGAGGGTAATAGCCAGAATCTGGCAATATTTGGCCGCCATTTCGTCCACCCCTTCGACGAAGACGGTATATTCCGGCTTGCTCTTGCCGGAAAACGGCTTATAAGTATAGCCGTCGCGGATAAAAAGATCGCTGTTCTCGTTCAGATCGAGCAGCAGGTATTCATTTACTTCGCCGATCCGCTGCGGCTCGCTGCAGGAGATGACGGCCGCCGTTTCATCCACCACACCCAGGGTGCGGTCGATAGTCTCCCGCATCTGATGCACGATTCCCTGAAACAATCTGTTTGACATAGCAATACCCCTTTTTACACGGTCGTTTATTTGGCAGCTCTTGCAGGATACAGCCCGCGTACCTCTCCGTGCGCGGCGCAGCATGCTCCTCCCCTTATTCTACAAAAAAAGGCGGGGCTTTTCAAGACTTTTTGCAGAGAAAGCAGGGCAGATTCCCCTTTTTGTTCTATACCTATGGTTAGTATAGACTCTTTTGGAGGGCAATTTGTGAATATAATGAAAATATTGCCTGTCCAAAGCGGGAAAAGGACCGGCCGGCCCCGGGAAAGGATGGGGATTTTTGGTTGCACGCAGCCCGGAAATATGCTAGAATAAATTCGCTCAAAAGGGACTCAAAGCGCGTTTCCCGCCCTGGCCATTTTTCCTGGAAAGGAACGTTTATCATGCAGAAAACCTCCAGGCAGCTTTGCTCCATTCCCAATCTGCTGTCTATGCTGCGCATATTCATTCTCCCGTTTTTTGTCTGGGCCTATCTGTGGGCAGAGCCGAAAACCGGTTATCCTCTCTCCTGCATTCTGCTTGTGCTTTCGGGACTGAGCGATCTGCTTGATGGATTTATTGCCCGGCGCTTTGATATGGTGACCGATGTCGGCAAAATCCTGGACCCGGTCGCGGACAAGCTTACCCAGATTACCATTCTCCTCTGCCTGACGCTGCGCTATCCTTCCTTTCTGCCTTTGCTGCTCGTGTTTGCGCTCAAGGAGCTGCTCATGCTCACCGGTGGCCTTCTGTTGCTTCACAGGCATATCCACCCCGGCAGCGCAAAGTGGTTTGGCAAAATTGCCACCTGCTTTTTTTATCTCTCAATGGTGCTGGTGGTACTCTTCCCCGCTCTGCCCTTCCAGACGATGGCCGGCATCGCAGCGGCCAATCTGCTTCTCTGCATTTTTGCACTGCTGATGTATATCCCCATCTTTTTCAATCTAAAAAAAGAGAGCGGAAAACGCTGAGCGTTCCCTCCCACCAAAAAGGAGCTGTCGTTTATCGTGAGGCATACATTCGTGCCCTGCCTGCTGGCGCTCACACTGCTCTGCGGCTGCGCAAGCACCCAAAATCAGGAACCCGAAACCATTATTGAAGAGAGGCCGGTCGAGCGCACCGCCGTCTCCGTTTTTACCGATGATACGAGCGGCTATTTCGCTGCCGTCGCCGAAAGGCTGCGCCAGGAGGATGACAGCCTCGCCCCCTCGGTGACGACAGCGGGTGAAAATGCGGCTGAAGAGCTGCGCACTCTGTTGCTCTCCGGCCTTGCGCCGAATGTTGTCTGGCTCTCACCGGAAAAAGACCAGGGCATCTACCGGGCGCTCAAGGAGGATGGGGCGCTGCGCCCGCTGGATGCGCTCATTTTTGAAGAAGCCCAGACCCTCTCCTCCCTTTATGCCGGCGGCCAGCTGCTGCCTGTTTATGAGGGATTTCTCTCCTCGCCCGAGCTGTTGAAGGATGGAAAAGTGGTGGGCCTGCCGATGACCTACGAAACGGCAGGGCTGCTTGTAAAGGAAGAGAGCTTAAAAGAGCGCACCGTTCCGGCAAATTTCGGGGCGCTTCTTGAGCTTGGCGAGGAAAACGGGCCCGCCCTTTTCGGCTACCCGCAGGATTTCCCCGCTTTTCTGGAGCCGTTTGCCCTCCCCTATTTTTCGCTCTGCGGCGGGAAAACCCGCCTCTCCTCCTCCGACTGGACAAAAGAGGAGCTTTCTTCTGAAGAAACAGAAGGCGCGCTGCTGGCAGCGGCCAAAAGGCTTTCGGAGCTTTCCCCCTTCTGCTATACCGCCGAAGTGCAGGCCGGGCTGGAGGAGGTCTTCACTGCCTTTAAAGAGGGGGAGCTGCTCTTTATGCCCGGCGACGAGGCGGCCATAGAGCTGCTGCAGAGCGAATATGAGCTTTCCTCCCCCGTCCGCTTGGCAGCGGTTCCCGCCGAGGAGGGCCCCTGCCTGCTCGCCGCGCCAACCAGCTTTCTTTACCTGCCTGCCGCCGCCGGCAGCCCGGGCGCGGCGATGCGCTTTGTGCACCTAGCGCTGGCAGAGGAGCAGCAGAAGGAAATGGCCGCCGCTCTCGGCTTTCTGCCTCCCTTAAAAGGGTCGCCCGCCCATCTGCAGGGGTATGCCGCGCAGGCGGCGGAGATGTTTGAAAACGGCGTAACCGCTTACTGCGGCAGCTTTGCCGCCGGCGAGGAGGAAGGCGAGCTCTTTGACACCTTCTACCGCTCGCTCAGCCAGCTGCTGGAAGGAAGCCTCTCCCCCGAGGAATGGGCCGAAGGGATGAGCGAAGCGCTCTTTGGGGAAGAGGAGCCCACTGGGGACGCCTCGGCCGCTTCCTAGAAAAGCTTCCCCTTCAAAAACAAAACCGGGCACTTTCCAAAAAGAAAGGCCCGGTTTTTTTGCTTAAAGTCATCGCCCGCATACCCTGCTCTCTGCAGCAGGCTTATGGCCCTCCGGCAGGGAACACCACCGGCACTTTTCCGGCTGCACAGACTATACACTGCCTGAAAAAGGTGTTTTATCTCCCGCCTTCCGGTGCATGCAGAGCCTTTTTCCACTCTTCGGAAAAATATTCCAGAGTGGGCTGGCGCAGCTCTCTTTCCTCTGAAACCGCCCTGGCCGCCGCCTCAAAAAGCGCCTCGCTGAGCTGCCAGCTGCTGCGTTCCCGGCTGTAGCCGCCAAACAGGGCGAAAGCAAAGGCGCCCGCCGTATAGACGCTGGTGCGCTCATCCAGCGCCGCGCCCAGCAAAAACTCCTCGGGCGACATAAACCGGGAGCTGCCCCACATGCGCCCCACATCATTTCGGCAGGGCTTTTTGCGGAAAAAGTCAATGTCGCAGACGGTGGTCCTGCCGCTTTCAAAATCATAGAGAATGCTGCCGTCATAAAAATCGACCGGCATGTATCCGCAGGCGTGCACATGCCGCAGAAAATCAAGAATATCCTCAAAAACCTGCAGGCGGGCCGCCGCCGGCAGCCCCATAAAGCGTTTATGTGCCGCCGGATAGGCCCGGCCCATACAGTCCCCCTGCGCCCAGCGAAACACTAAGGCAAAGCCGCCGCCGATTTCCCGCGCCTCCAAAAGCTGCACCAGGTTTTTGTGGCAAAGCGCCCTGTAAGGCGGCTGAGCGGCCTGCAGCCGCCTGATGGCGTCTGCAGGCTCCCCATCATATTCCTTTGCAGGCGCGCCCGCAAATTTAACAAACCGCCGCTCTCCTGCCTTTTCCAGTCCGAAACAGAGGTTGCCGGAGTCCTGCCCGTCAAACACCTGGAACACCCGGCCATATTCCTTCAGAAATCCAAAGTCAAAGGGCTCCTTCGTTTCACAGGGCAGGCCGTCAATCATCTGCACAAAACAGGGTTTTTCCATGAACAGCCCATCCTCCCTTTTCCTTCATTATTCTGCTATTTTTACAACTGCTTTGACGATGTTCGCCTTATCGCGCACACTCTGGTCCATCGCATTCTGCAGATCGTCAAACTCAAAAAAGTTGGTGACAATCCCCTTGAGATTCACCTTGCCCTGTGCCACCGCTTCAATCGCCATCGGATAAATATGCCGGTAGCGGAAGACGCTCTTAAAGGTCAGCTCCTTGTCAAGCGCCATGCTGACAGGCAGCGTCAGCTCTCCGCTCGCACTGTAGCCAACCAGCACGATGGTCGCGCCTTTCTTGGTCATGGCAATCGCTTGGCGGGTGGTAATCTCGGTACCGGCCGTTTCGATGACGAGATCGCAGCCCGCGCCGCCGGTCAGCTCCTTTACGGCTTCGACCGTGTCCTTCTCGCGGGCGTTGATAACTCCGTCCGCACCCAGTTCAAGCGCCTTCTCCAGCCGCTTTTCCATGACGTCCGAAATATAGACGCGGGAAACGCCCATCGCCTTTAAGGCCATCATCGAAACAAGCCCGATACAGCCTGCCCCGGTCACGACAGCCGTCTGCCCGGCCTCGGCGCCGCCCTGGCGCGCCGCATGGAAGCCGACGGCCAGCGGCTCGATGAGCGCGCCCTCAAGGGTGGAGACATTCTCCGGCAGCTTAAAGCAGAGGTCCGCTTCGTGGGCCACATATTCAGAAAACACCCCGTCCACCGGCGGCGTCGCAAAGAAAATGACATCCGGGCAGAGGTTATACCGCCCCGTGCGGCAGAACTCGCAGTGCCCACAGGTCTTGCCCGGCTCGAGAGCCACCCGGTCGCCCACCGAAAGATGCTTTACCCCTTCGCCCACCTCTACCACCGTGCCTCCCGGCTCATGGCCCAGCACAAACGGAGGCTCTACAATAAAGCCGCCGATTCTTCCGCTCTCATAGTAATGCAGGTCCGATCCGCAGATGCCCACATACTCGAGCTTTACCAGCACCTCTCCTGCCTTCGGCTTTGGAATCGGCCGTGTTTCATAGGCAATTTTGCCGATGCCGGTCATCACCGCTACCTTCATGTTTCCTTCCATTTTACCGCCTCCTGTATAGTTTCTGTCAGGCGCTCTCCGCGCCCCGCCCCGGCGGGACAAAGGACGCAAAAGGGCCAAAAAGCTCATTTGCTTTATTATAATGCATCCCTCCAAAAGCCGCAAGCTGCAAAAACGGATTTTCTGAAAAGGAGAAAATTTTTCTGTGCGCACAACTTTAACCCGGGAAGGAATTGACAAATTCTTCACACTATTATAAGCTGATAGCAGAAGGAGAAAAGGTGGCATTTTCCCCTTTTCTGAGCGCCCCCGTCCGCCGGCTCTGCCGGGCAGGAAGAGGATTTCAAGGAGAGGTATGGTCGCAGAAAAAATGGAGCAGGAGCGTATATTGGAGATTATGCAGCGCGTTCAATCCGGGGAAATGACCCCGCAGCAGGCGCTGCTCGCGCTTAAAATGGAACCCTTTCAGGATCTGGGCTATGCAAAAATTGACCACCACCGCGCGCTGCGGCAGGGAGCTGCAGAGGTGATTTATGGCGCGGGAAAAACCGCCGGGCAGATTACCGGCATCGCCCGCGCCATGTGCGAAAAGGGCGGAAAAAATATTCTGATTACCCGCATGGATGCCGAAAAAGCCGAGGAGGTCGGCCGATCGCTGGATATGCGCTATGATCCAATTGCCCGCATCGGCATCGTCGGCCCACAGCCGGAGAATACCGGGTATGGCGTCATTGCCGTTGTCACCGGCGGAACAAGCGATATGCCGGTCGCCGAGGAGGCGGCGCTCACCGCCGAAGCGCTCGGCAACCGGGTGCAGCGCCTTTATGATGTCGGCGTTGCCGGGCTGCACCGTCTGCTCTCCAAAATGGATATTATTATGCAGGCGCGGGTGGTCGTGGCCGTAGCCGGAATGGAGGGGGCGCTCGCCAGCGTGCTCGGCGGGCTCTGTGACTGTCCGGTCATTGCCGTGCCGACCAGCGTTGGCTATGGAGCCAACTTCGGGGGGCTGAGCGCTCTTCTCTCAATGCTCAATTCCTGCGCGAGCGGGGTGAGCGTCGTCAATATCGATAATGGGTTCGGCGCCGGCTATCTGGCCAGCATGATTAACCATATCGGCGCTCCCCGCTGAGCATTTTCGTTTTTTCAGGAAAGGAGAGTCCCACTGTGATCACATTAACAGGAACGGCGGCCAGCAATGGGATTGCCGCCGGCCGGTTGCTCTTTCAGGAAAAAAGGTTGCATACCCCTTCTCCCCGCGCCGGAGCCAGCGCCGAAGAGGAGCTTGCGCGCTTTCGCAGCGCCTGCCTGGATGCGGACAGAGAGCTCGAGTCGCTCTGCTTCGCCGCTCTCGAGCGCGACTGCAGGGATGAGGCGGATATCTTCAAAGTCCAGCGCATTCTTATTTTGGATCCGGATTTTATCACACCGGTTGAACAGGCGATTCTCGAGGAGGGAAGAGACGCTGCCTATGCTGTTCACCAGGCGGCAGAGCGGCTCTCCGATATGCTCCGGCGAACCTCAAACGACTACATGCGGGCCCGCGCGGCCGATATTAAGGATGCCGCCGAGCGTCTGCTTGCCCTGCTGACCGGCAGCCGGCAGGCCGCCAGCCTGCCGGACGGCCCCTCCATCATCGCTGCCCGGGAGCTGACTCCCAGCGAAACGGTCGGACTGATGCACCTGGGCATTCTCGGCTTTGCCACCCAGCTGGGCAGCTCGCTCTCCCATGCCGCCATTCTGGCGCGCACGCTGGGCATTCCGGCTGTGACCGAAATCCGCACCGACCTTTTCCAGTATAACGGCAGGCGGGTGCTGCTCGACGGCTATCAGGGCCTGCTGTATATCGACCCCGACCCGCAGACGGAGGAGGCAAGCTTTCGCCGCGAGCGCGAGCGCACCGCTCATATCCATGCGCTCGCTTCCCTCCCCTGCAGCACGCGGGACGGCACCCCCATCACCCTGCTCGCCAATATCTCCACCCCGGGAGACACCGAAGGTGCTCTCTCGTTCGGCGCAGCGGGCATCGGGCTGATGCGCACCGAGGGGCTTTTCTGGGAGCGAAGACCTAACGAGGAGGCCCAGTTTGCCGCCTGCCGCGCGGTCATCGACCGCATGGCCGGCAAGCCGGTCACCTTCCGCGCGCTGGATATAGGGGCGGATAAATGCGCCAGCTGGCTGCGGCTGCCCTCTGAGCGCAACCCGGCGCTCGGCATGCGCGGGGTGCGGCTGCTGCTGCGCCACCGCGAGCTGCTCATCCCCCAGCTGCGGGCTATTCTGCGCGCCTCCGCCTTCGGCCCCGTCCGGCTGATGGCGCCGATGGTCAGCTCGGTCAAGGAGATGGAGGAATTCCGCAGGGCGGTCCACCAGGTGATGAACGAGCTCTCCCGCGCCGGCATTCCCTTTGACCCCTCGCTTCCGGTCGGATCGATGATTGAAACGCCCGCCAGCGCCCTCATCGCCGGCGAGCTCGCAAAGGTATCAGACTTTTTCAGTGTCGGCACCAACGACCTGACTCAGTATACCCTGGCGGTCGACCGGCAGAGCGAAACGCTCCCGGAGCTGATTGATACCTCCCATCCGGCCGTTTTAAAGCTCATCGGCATGGCCGTGCAGAGGGCGCAGCAGGAGGGCATCCCGCTGTGCATCTGCGGGGAGGCGGCCGCCGACCTGCGGCTGTGCGAAGCGTTTTTAAATCTCGGCGTGCGCAGCCTGTCGGTCGCTCCGCAGGCCATTCCCGCGCTCAAGGAGAAAATCCGCACGCTGACGCTGCAGGAAAAGCCGTCCCCTGTCCCTCAGGGAATCTGACTGCGCCGCTCTCTTTTGTGCATTTTTAAAGCCTGCGGGCGCGGCCCCTTCTGCTTTCCTCTCAAAAGCCGTCCCGCCGCCCTTTTTATAAAAACTGGAAAGGATGTTTATCCGCCTTATGCCAACCGTCACCCTTCTCTCTCATACGCCCGACCCGGTGCGCACCGTTGCGGCGGCCGCCAAGCTCTGCTACTCCAAATCAGATATCCCCACTCTGCTGGAAAATCTGGATGAGCAAAAGGCCGAAAGCTTCGTGCGTATGCTCCTTTCCCTCGGACATGAGAGCCCGCTCGAGCATGTCAGCTTTACCTTCGGGATTGAGGGCGTTTCTCGCGCCTTTCTCGCGCAGATTACCCGCCACCGCATCGCCTCCTACAGCGTTCAAAGCCAGCGCTATGTGGATATGAGCGGCTTTGAAACGGTCATTCCGCCACAAATTGCCAAAAATCCAGAGGCAGCCGCCGAATATGCGGACTGCATAGAGCGCTGTCGCCAGAGCTACCAGAAGCTCGCCGCCCTGCTCGCTCCCCAGCGGGCAGAGGAACTGATGGCCGAAGGAGTGCCGGAAGGGGAGGCCATAAAGCGCGCCCAAAAGCTGGCCGGGGAGGATGCCCGCTTTGTTCTGCCCAACGCCTGCAGCACCCGGATGGTGGTGAGCATGAACACCCGCAGCCTCTATAACTTCTTTTCCCACCGCTGCTGCAGCCGCGCCCAGTGGGAAATCCGCGCCGTAGCCGATGAAATGCTGCGCCTGGTGCGCGAAGCCGCCCCCCTGCTGTTTTCGCAGGCCGGGCCGCCCTGCGTGCGCGGCGGCTGCCCGGAGGGGAAAATGAGCTGCGGCAGGGCAGAGGAAATGCGAAAAAAATATCGCTGCGCCCCCGCCGGACAGGAGGAAGCCTCCCGCGGCTGACAGCAGAAAAACGGGGAATACTGAAAATAAGTAAAAAAGCCGCAAGGAAAACCGGCGGCCTTCATCCGATAAAGAGGCGGCCGGTTTCATTGCAGCCTCAAAGCGGCTGCCCGTCATTTTTCCCGCTGCCGCACGGGCAATGAGAATGATTGAAAGAAAGGATTGAGCTTTAGCATGGTTATCCTGTTTCTTGCAGATGGGTTTGAAGAGGCGGAGGCGCTCGTCCCGCTCGACCTGCTGCGGCGCGCCGGAGCCGACGTGAAAACTGTTTCTATTGCGGACGAAAAAACGGTTACCGGCTCGCACGGCATCCCGGTTGTCTGCGATCTTGCCGGCCGGGAGCTGATTACCGAAGGGTTGGAAATGATCGTTTTGCCCGGCGGTATGCCCGGAACCAAAAACCTGATGCGCAGCCCGCTGGTGGCGCGCTATCTGGAAACGGCAGCCGGGCGGGGGCTCTATATCGCGGCCATCTGCGCGGCCCCTTCGGTTTTAGGAAAGCTGGGGCTGCTGCGCGGCAAACGGGCAACCTGCTTTCCCGGTTTTGAAGAGGAGCTTTCCGGCGCCGTCTTTACCGGCGCGCCGGTCGAATGGGACGGCAGGTTTATCACCGCGAAGGGGATGGGTGTCGCCCTCGAATTCGGCCTGACCCTGGTAGAGGCGCTCAAAGGCTCGGACGAGGCCGCCCGCATAAAGGCGGCGATCCAGTGCCGGTAAGGGATATCCGCCTTTTCAAAAACGAGCTGCGCGCCGCCATCAAGGCGCGCCGCCGCGCGCTGGAGCCGGAGGAAAAGGCGCAGCTGGACCGGCTTATCTGCGGGCATGTACTGCGCCTGCACCAGTATCAGCGGGCAAAAGCCGTTATTGTATATATGTCCACCGCTATCGAGGTGGATACGCTGGGAATTATCCGCCATGCGCTGGCGCATGGCAAGCGGGTTGTACTTCCCCGCTGCCGTCCGGGCACCCGGCTGATGGATTTTTATTATATCCGCTCGCTGGAAGATCTGGAGACTGGCTCCTATGGGCTGCTCGAGCCGAAGACCTGCTGCGAACGCTTCACCCGCTTTGAAAACAGCATCTGCCTGGTACCCGCCCTCGCCTATGACCGCTCCGGCTACCGGCTCGGCTATGGCGGCGGCTACTATGACCGGTTTTTAAGCGGCTATACCGGGCCCCGCATCGGACTCATCTATGCGGCGGATATCCGCCGCCAGCTGCCCCATGGCCGCTTTGACCGCCCGGTGCAGCTGATTGTCAGCGAGCGCGGCTTCTTTTATATCCGAAGGCACGAGGCGGGCAGGCCAGCACACGGACAGCTGAAAAAGCCGCATACAAAGTCGGAATACCGGATGAAATAGCTTTTTTCCGGGAAAAGCAAAAAATATGGCTGCCTGCAGGGATGGTTTTCGCCCTGCAGGCAGCCATATTTCGTTCTAAAGAGCGGGGAAACGTTTTTCAGCAAAGCGGGCCCGATTATTTCAGCTGGTCGCGCTTTTTGCGCAGCTGGCGCGCCACCGTCAGCGAGACCGAGAGCGCCACCGCTACCACCACAAATACCGGCATCACCCATTTGTTATAGCTGCTGTCAGTCGTGAGCACATCCGTCCAGAGGCTGTCGAGCAGAAGGCCGGTCTCCTGGTCGAGCGCCAGAAAGGGCTCGGTGTTTTCCAGCACCTCAGCCGGCGGATAGCTGACCGGGTTCTGCTGAATCTCCGGGTCAAGCAGCTGGTAAGCTGCCGAGTTCGGGGTGGTGTAGCCGATATAGCTGATATTGTCCGCCGCCACCTGCCCCTCGCACATGAAGTTGATGTACAGCTCGGCCGCCTCTTTTTGCTGCGCCCCCTTCGGGATGCAGATGGCATCTACAAACAGGTTGGTCCCCTCTTTGGGGATGGAGAAGGAGAGATTCCCGTTGGTGTCGGCCATCGTCAGATAGTCGCCCGCATAATAGGGGGCGATCGCCGCCTCGCCGGAAATCATCTTGTCAAAGATTTCATCCATCACATAGGCCTGCACCAGCGGCTTCTGCGAAAGCAGCAGGTCCGCGCAGGCGGAAAGCTCAGCCGGGTCGGTGGAGTTGAGCGAAAAGCCAAGATATTTTTCCGCGATGCCGAAAGCGTCGCGGGAGTTGGAGAACATCAGAATATCCCCCCTGTAGCGCTCATCCCAGAGGATGCCCCAGCTGTCCACCGGCTCCTGCACCCGGGTGGTGTCGTAAATAATGCCGACCGTTCCGGCGGTGTAGGGAACCGAATAGAGGTTCTCCGGATCATATTCCGGATTGCGGTACTGCGGATCGATGTTTTCAAAGCTCGGGATGTTCGAAAAATCCAGCTGCTCGAGCATCCCCTCATCAATCATGCGCGCGACCATATAGTCGGAAGGGATAATGATATCATACCGCGAGCCGCCGCCCTTGAGCTTGGAATAGAGCTCCTCGTTGGTGGCAAAGGTCGCATAGTTAACAGTGATGCCGGTCAGCTCCTCGAAGGCCTTGTTCACATCCAGAGAGTCATCCGACCCATCCGAAATATATTCCCCCCAGTTAAAAACGTTGATGGCAATATTCTGTCCGCGAAAGCGCCCATAATAGTTTTCATCAAACGCTTCCTGTGCATGGGCAGCCAGGCCGAAAAGGCAAAGGCAGCAGAGCGCCGCTGCCAGCGTAGAAAGCTGCTTCATCTTTCCACCACCCTTCTCTCCCGGTTTTCCCGGCGGATGGCCGAAAGATTGCCCGCAAGCAGAATCAGCAGCACAATGACAAAGATGATGGCCGAAAGCGCGTTCATCTCGGGGGAAACGCGCCGGCGCAGCTGGCCCCAGATGGCCAGCGGCAGCGTCTGCGAGGTGGGGCCGGCGGTAAAGTAGCTGATGACGAAATCATCCAGCGAATAGGTGACCGCCATTAAGAACCCGGCGGTGATGCCCGGCATAATCTCCGGGATAACCACCTTATAGAAGGCCTGCCAGGGATTGCAGCCGAGATCGAGCGCCGCATCATAGGCGTATTTGTCCATCTGCCGCAGCTTGGGGAGAACGTTGAAAATCACATAGGGAATGTTGAAGGTGATGTGCGAGAGGATGAGCGTTAAAAGCCCCATCTCCAGCGGCAGCCCCATTTCAGTGCGCAGAAAGACGAACAGCAGCATCAGCGAAACGCCCATGATAATTTCCGGAGACATAATCGGAATATAGGTCAGCGTGCGGATGGTTTTCTTCATCCAGCGGTTCATGCTGTTGATGCCGATAGCCGCCGCCGTGCCGATGACGGTTGCAAAAATGGAGGAGACCAGCGCAACCAGCAGGGTATTCATAAAGGCGGTGAGAATCATCTCGTTGGAGAAGAGCTTCACATACCAGTCAAAGGTAAAGCCGGTCCAGGCGCCGCGGGATTTATTCTTGTTAAAGGAAAATACAATCAGCACGATAATCGGCAGATAAAGAAACGCCATCACCGCGCCGGTATAAAAACGGGATATCCCCTTATGCCGGTTCACAGAATCGCCCCTTCCATATCTACATCATCATCAAACTGATTCATAATGCTCATACATAGAAGGATAATCACCATCAGCACCAGCGAAATGGCCGAGCCAAGGTGGGGGTTATAGGCGTTGCCGAGAAACTGCATATCGATAAGGTCGCCGATCAGCAGGTTCGAGCCGCCGCCGAGCATGCGGGAGATGATAAAGGTGCTCACCGCCGGGACAAAGACCATCGTTATCCCGCTCGAAACGCCGGGAAAGGAGAGCGGCAGCACCACCCGGAAGAAGACGCGCATCGGGCTCGCCCCCAGATCCTGCGCGGCCTCGATGATGGAATCCTCAATCTTCATCATCACCGAGTGCAGCGGCAGAATCATAAACGGCAGATAGTTATAGACCATCCCAAGCACCACCGCGCCGGGGGTGTTGATCATTTCAAAGGGGCCAATGCCGAATACCCCCAGTATCCGGTTGATGAGCCCGGTCTTTTCGAGCAGCGTCATCCAGGCGAAGGTGCGCAGCAGAAAGCTCATCCACATCGGCAGCATGATGAGCATCAGCGAAACCTGCTGCCGGCGCGCCGAGCGGCGGGAGATGATATAGGCGAACGGATAGGAGAGCAGAAGGCAGATGGCCGTTGCAATCGCCGCCAGCCAGATGGATTTCATAATCACATCGGTATACCGTCCGACTGCCGAAATGTTGGCGATGGTGAAGCCCCCCTCCGGCGAGGTAAAGGCGAACAGCAGAATGAGCAGCATCGGAACAATGGTGAAAATCACCATCCAGAGCAGGTAGGGAACAGAAGCAAATTTCGCCTTCATCGCTGATCCTCCTGCATCCGGTGCATAATCTGAATATCCTCCGGGCGAACGGTCATGCCGATAAACGAGCCGACCTCCTGCGGCAGGGTGGAATGGATTTTCCAGTGGTAGCCGTGCGCATCCACCATAATCTCATAGTGGACCCCCTTAAAGAGCACCGACTCCACAACGCCGGTGAGCTTGCCCTCTCCCGAGGGCACTACCTTGATATCCTCCGGGCGAACGACCACATCCACCCGCTGCATCTCCCCGAAGCCTTTATCGACGCATTCAAACTTCGCGCCCGCAAATTCGACCAGATAGTCGTGCTGCATAATCCCGTCGATAATGTTGCTCTCGCCGATAAAATCGGCAACAAAGGCGTTGATCGGCTCATTATAAATATCCTGCGGGGTGCCGATCTGCTGGATTTCCCCATCCTTCATCACCACCACCCGGTCGGACATGGTGAGCGCCTCCTCCTGGTCGTGGGTGACATAGATAAAGGTAATCTCCATCTGCTGCTGGTAGCGCTTTAATTCTGTCTGCATCTCCTTGCGCAGCTTTAAGTCGAGCGCACCGAGCGGCTCATCAAGCAACAGCACCCGGGGATAGTTGACGAGCGCCCGCGCAATCGCCACCCGCTGCTGCTGGCCGCCCGAAAGCTGGCTGACGCCACGGCGCTCAAAGCCGCGCAGCCCGACCATTTCCAGCATTTCCCCTACGCGGTTTTTCACCTCCCGCTCAGGCAGCTTTTTTACCTTGAGACCGAAGGCGACGTTTTCATACACATTCAGGTGGGGAAAGAGCGCATAGCGCTGGAAAACGGTATTGACCGCCCGCTTGTAGGGCGGCAGGTCGTTGATGCGCTTCCCATCGAAAAAAATATCACCCTCCTGAGGCTCAATAAATCCGCCGATGCTGCGCAGAGTGGTTGTTTTCCCGCAGCCGGACGGTCCCAGGAACGTGACAAACTCCTTGTCGCGAATCTGCAGGTTGAGCCCATTGAGAATGCGCTCCCCGTCAAATTCCACGACCAGGTTTTTGATGTCGATCAGGACATCATTCATTTGTAATCCCCCTTTGCGGCTTTCAGTCAGCCAGTTAAAATTCCCACAGCCAACCCACAATGCCTTTTCATACCGCTCCCCGCAAAAGGTGGACCGGGATTTTGCCCGGTTTTTTTCTAATCGTTTCCGCTTTCCTGCCTGCCTCGCAGATAGCCGGACCGGTATTAGGCGGTACATACGACCATTGTGTTTTTTGCCGCCGCCCGCTGTGTAACGGACGACAACATGTACCACTATAGCAGAATGTGCGCAAATGTCAATATTTTTCCCGGAAATTCCGCAAAAAACACTTTTATTTCCTTTTTTTCAGCGGTTTACCGAAAGAATAAGAGCATATTCTCCCATTTTCTCCCGTTTTTTCCGTCTAAGACGGAAGCAGCCTCTCCGTGCCGGACATCCTGTCATTTTCCGGCGGCGCGGTGCATACCCTAGGACAAAGGGCCTCTCCTCAGAGGCCGAAAAGGAGGAGAAAAGATGGCAGAGCGCAGCCGCAACCGGCGCTTTCGTCCGGAAAATGAGGAAATGGATCGGGCGCAGCGCCAGGCAGGCTTTCTCACCTTTCAGATTTTAATGGTGGCCCTGCTGCTGGCCGCCGTTTTCGCGGCAAAGGCGCTGCATTTAAAGGTATTCGAGGATATCCGGCGGCTGGCGCTGCTTTTGGAGGGGGATAACCGGCGCGTCTGCGCCGTTATCGGCTATGAGCAGATTGCCGCGCTGTTAAAAGAACACTTTCAGATAGACCTCGGGGAGGCGCTGGAAAAGCTCCCCCTGCCCTCCTTTGATAGCGGTAGTGCCGCCGAAACCGGGGAGGAGGGGATAAACGGCATGGGCGGCGCCTATCCGGGGCTGCTGTTCATACAGGGGATAACGCCTCAGCGCCCCCGCTCGGTGAGCTTTTCGCCCCTGCTGCTGACGGCACAGCCGCATGTCCCCGTTTCCGGCCGGGTCTCCTCCGGCTTCGGCTGGCGGGACAACCCCCTCTCCCCCGGAAGCTTTGATTTTCATACCGGCCTCGACATTGCGGCCGGAGAGGGGACTCCCATTCTCGCTGCCCTTCCCGGCACCGTTTCAGACACTGGCTACAGCGACAGCTACGGGAACTTTATCCACATCGTCCATACAGGGGGGTTAGAGACCCACTATGCCCACTGTTCGCAGATTATCGCCAGAACGGGAGAAAACATCCGGCAGGGGGAGCGCATTGCGCTCGTCGGCAGCACCGGGAACGTCACCGGGCCGCACCTGCACTTTGAAATCCGGCAGGGCGGGCTCTGCTGCGACCCGCTTGCCCAGCTGCAGTACAGCGGATAGATGGAATTTTTTATCGGCAAAACCCGTATTTTCATCTCCTTCTGGTTTCTGTTTCTGGCCGCGCTGTTTTCCCTGTGTGACAAAAGCTTTCTGCTGCTGCCGCTCTTTTCAGCCATCGCCCTGCATGAGGGCTCTCACATTCTGCTCCTGCTGATCTTTCGGGTGCGCATCCGTTCCTTCTCGCTGCTGCCCTATGGGGCGCAGCTCGACTGCGATCTCTCCGGCCTCTCCCCGGCTAAAAAGGCCGGCGTCTATCTCATCGCCCCTTTTGCGGGACTTTTTACCGGACTTTTCTGCATGCTGTTTTTCCCCGCCTCCATCTTCGGCGTTTTTAACCTCTGCCTCGGTGTCTTTAATCTCCTGCCGCTCCCGCCGCTCGATGGGGGGAACGCCCTTCTCGCCATCTGCGGCCCCGGGAGGGGGGAGCGGGCGGCTTCGCTGCTGGCTATCCTCTGCCTCGGCCTTCTCTGGGGCGGGGGGATTTTCCTGTTTTTTTCGCAGCATAACCTCTCGCTGCTGATCCTCGCCTTTTATCTGAGCCTTTCGGCCTTTCTCCCCCGCGGCTTCGGGGAGGGCTGAGTGGGAGACAGGAGAAAACTTTTGTTGACAAAGCGCTTTGAACGCCGTACAATCAGGAAAGGAGGAACGCTTCTTTTAATCTCCAAAATACAGCTACGGAAGGGATTCCCGATGAAAAAATTTTTCCTCTTTTTGGCGCTGTGCGCCTGCATGCTGACGGGCCTGTTGCTCTGCCCGGCCGCCCTGGAAACAAAGGAGGCCCCTCTCTACCGGGATAAGCCGGTTACCGCCCTCTACAGCCTCGATTATCCGGCGCGCACCTATCAGCAGATAACCGGACAGCAGGATATGGAGAGGGTGCTGAAGGCTTTGGAAAACTATCAGCCCCCCGTATCGCACAAAACAAAGGACCTCAGCGAGTGCCTGGGCTTTCTGGTTTTTACCGGCGAGGAAAAATATCCTCTCTATCTCCCTCACAACAGCTCCGACCGGCAGACAAAGGAGCTTTTTGCGCTCTCGAAGGAGATGAACGCCGCCTATCCGCGCCATATCCAGTGGTTTGTCTATATGAGCCCGGAAAATATCGAATCAATCCAGTTCGGCGGGTTTGCCGGAAAGGGCTATACCAATAAGGACTATCAGAAAACCTACCGTATCGATGCCAGAATCACCGAGCGCGAAAGCATAGAGGCGGTGAGCGATTTTCTGAAAGGCATGGTGGTGACCGGCGATACAAAGGTCTTTTATGAACCGATGAATCCGGGGACGCCGGCCGGCCTCTACTTTTTAAAAATCTATTTTAAAAACGATATCGTTTACAGCTGCTTCGGGCCCTTTTTAGATATCTCCTCCTCTGATATGAAGGAGGAGATCTTCTACAGTGAAGAAGAGAGCTTAAACCAGACGGACAGCCTACGGGACCTCTTTCTCGAGCTGCCGGAAACAAAGACAGAGGAGATGACCGACTGGTAGCGGCCCGCTCCTCCCTTCCTTTTTCGCCTCCTGCGTCCATTTCACTATTGACAAAGCATTCTGAAAGACGTATAATAGCCGAAATAAATTTTTCTTTTCTCTGCCTGGGAAACGGGCGGAGCGGTTTTCCTTTGATAGGCCGGTTTTATTTTCATGCGCTGTATATGCCTCCCCTCTGCGGGCGCGGTATGGGCGCATGAAATTTTATACCCGAAAATCCCCTGAGCGGCCTGCCCGAGAAGGAAAAAGCGGCTCTCCCCCCGGCAGACGGACTGCCGCCCGCGCCGGTGCGCGGGCCAAAAGCAAAAGGAGGAGCGGCTGAAAAGCTTTTTTCAGCCTCAGAGCACCGGCTCTTTTTGCCAAAGAGGCAAAATAGGGCCATGAACAGAGAAAGGAACGGATAGCATGGCATTTATTTACAGCGAACCCTCCCATACCTTCAGCGAGTATCTGCTCATCCCCGGCTATTCTTCGGCAGACTGCATCCCCTCGAAGGTCAGCCTGCGCACCCCGGTTGTCAAATTCCGGCGCGGCGAAGAGAGCACGCTAATGATGAACATCCCCCTCACCTCCGCCATCATGCAGTCAGTCTCCGGCGAAAGAATGGCGATTGCGCTGGCCAAGGAGGGCGGCATCTCGTTCATTTATGGCTCGCAGTCGGTGGAAAGCGAGGCGGCAATGGTCGCACGGGTCAAGGCTTACAAGGCAGGGTTTGTTGTCAGCGATTCCAACATCCGCCCGAGCGGCACCATGCAGGACGTTTTAGAGCTGAAAAACCAGACAGGGCACTCCACTATCGCCGTCACGGAGGACGGCTCGCCTACCGGCAAGCTGATGGGCATCGTCACCAGCCGGGACTACCGCGTCACCCGCATGGACCCCGCAACCAGAGTCTCCGAATTCATGACCCCCATGAGCAAGCTCATCTACGCCAAAAAGGACACCACCCTCAAGGAGGCCAACGACATCATCTGGGAGCACAAGCTTAATTCCCTGCCGATTGTGGACGATGACGGCAGCCTCCTCTATATGGTCTTCCGCAAGGACTATGACACCCACAAGGAAAATACCCTCGAGCTGCTGGATAAGCAGAAGCGCTATGTCGTCGGGGCCGGCATCAATACGCGCGACTATGCCGAGCGGGTCCCCGCGCTGGTGGAGGCGGGGGCGGATGTGCTGTGCATCGACTCCTCCGAGGGCTTCACCGAATGGCAGAAGATTACCCTCTCCTGGATACGCGAGCGGTATGGCGACAGCGTCAAGGTCGGCGCAGGCAACGTTGTCGACCGGGACGGATTCCTCTTTCTCGCTGAGTGCGGCGCGGACTTTGTGAAGGTGGGCATCGGCGGCGGTTCCATCTGCATCACCCGCGAGCAGAAGGGCATCGGCCGCGGGCAGGCGACGGCGCTCATTGAAGTCTGCAAGGCGCGGGACGAATATTTTGAAAAAACCGGCGTCTATATCCCCGTCTGCTCAGACGGCGGCATTGTGCAGGACTACCACATGACCTTAGCGCTTGCCATGGGCGCGGACTTTCTCATGCTCGGACGCTACTTCTCCCGCTTTGATGAGAGTCCCACCAACCGGGTCAATATCGGCGGCAGCTATATGAAGGAATACTGGGGCGAGGGCTCCAACCGTGCGCGCAACTGGCAGCGGTATGACATGGGCGGCGCCTCCAAGCTTTCCTTTGAGGAAGGGGTCGACTCCTATGTCCCCTATGCGGGCAGCCTCAAGGACAACGTCACCCTCTCGCTCAACAAGGTGCGCTCCACCATGTGCAACTGCGGCGTTCTGAATATTCCGGACCTGCAGAAACATGCAAAGATGACTCTCGTTTCCTCCACAAGTATTGTCGAAGGCGGCGCGCACGATGTGCTGCTCAAGGATAATGCGTTAGGCTACGCGAAATAAAGCCTTTTCCCGCCCGCAGGACGCTCCATGCACCCTGCGGGCGGTTTTTTTGCTTCAAAAACGCATACCGCCCAAAAGCGGGAAATCGTGTAAATACCGGATGGTTCGCGCTGTTTTCGTTCCCTTCATATTATCTGCGGGAGACTGGATGCACGCTGGACAAAGCCGGTTGCATTTGGTAGAATATGGGCAGAAAGCACCAGGCTTTGCGGGAGGGAATAAAAAAATGGAAAAAAGCAGTATACCGCAGGAGGCTGCTGAAGCGGCCTTCGAGCAGCGGCTCAGGCGCCATGAGGCGGAGCTGAGCGAGCTTTACAGCGGACTTTATAAAAACAGGGAAGCGGATTTTGCGCATTTTATCGATATGCTCCGCAGCGCTTTTGCAGCCCGTAAGCCTTCTTTGCGGCTGCAGGATGCGGCCCGGGAGGCGGATCCGGACTGGTACCGCCGCCGGGAGCTTTTGGGGATGATGCTCTATGTAAACGCCTTTGCCGGCACCTTAAAGGGAGTGCAGGAAAAGCTCTCTTATCTGCAGGAGTGCGGCGTCAGCTACCTGCATCTGATGCCGCTGCTGCAAAGCCCCAAAGACCGCAGCGACGGAGGCTATGCGGTCTCGGACTTTCGCACCGTTCAGCCGGAGCTGGGAACGATGGAAGATCTGGAGCAGCTGGCTGACTCCTGCCGCGGGCAGGGAATCTGCCTCTGCCTCGATTTTGTCATGAACCATACGAGCGAGAGCCACGACTGGGCGAAGCGCGCCAAAAAGGGCGAGCCCGGCTACCGGGAGCGCTATTTCTTTTATGAGGGCTGGGAGATTCCCCGGGAGTTTGAAAAAACCATTCCCGAGGTCTTCCCCACCACTGCGCCGGGAAGCTTTACCGAGCTTCCCGACGGGCAGGTTGTCATGACCAATTTCTATCCCTACCAGTGGGATTTAAACTATGCGAACCCGGCCGTCTTTAACGATATGACGGAAAACCTGCTGTTTCTTGCCAACCGGGGGATAGATGTCATCCGGCTGGACGCTATCCCCTATATCTGGAAGCAGCTGGGCACCTCCTGCCGCAATCTCCCGCAGGTACATACCCTGGCCCGGATGCTGCGCATTGTCTGCGAAACCGTCTGCCCCGGCGTTCTGCTGCTCGGGGAGGTAGTGATGGAGCCGGCCAGGGTGGCCCCCTATTTCGGCACGCCGGAAAAACCGGAATGCCATATGCTCTATAACGTCACCACCATGGCTACCACCTGGCACACGCTGGCCACCGGGGAAACGGCGCTCCTGCAGCGGCAGATGCAGGCCCTCTGCGCCCTGCCGAAGGATTTTCTGTTTCTCAACTACCTGCGCTGCCATGACGACATCGGCTGGGGGCTGGATTATCCCTGGCTTTTGGAGCGCTTCGGTTTTGAGGAAACCGCCCATAAGAAGTATCTGAACGACTGGTTTACCGGCAAATGGCCTCAAAGCCCCGGACGGGGCGAGCTCTATAACGATGACCCGCGCCTGGGAGATGCCCGGCTGTGCGGCACCACCGCCTCGCTGTGCGGCATCGAAGCAGCAGAGCAGGAAAAGGACCCCTTCCTGCTCGAGCGATCCATCTCCTGCGACCTGACGCTGCATGCCTTCATGCTCTCGCAGAGCGGCATCCCCGTACTCTACAGCGGCGATGAAATCGGCCAGCTCAACGACTGGTCCTATAGGAAGGACCCGGAAAAGCAGGCGGACAGCCGCTACCTTCATCGGGGAAGCTTTTCCTGGGAGCGGGCAAAGCTGCGCGAAAACCGCCAATCCCGCGAGGGGAAACTCTTCTGGGGGCTGCGGCGGCTGGAAACCATCCGCACCGAAGAGCCCTGCTTTGATGCGGGGGCCGATGTGGCGGTAGCGGAGAGCGGCTGCCCACATGTTCTCGCCCTCTCCCGCAAAAAGGATGGACGGGAGCTTATCTGCCTGTATAACTTCAGCGCCCGGTTTGTGCAGGCGGGCGTTTCGCGGGAGGGCAGCTACACCGAGCTGATGTATGAAACGCATTATGAAAACATCCAAAGCATCGGGCTTTACCCCCATGCCTTCGCCTGGCTGCTGAGGGATTAAAGAGCGGTAAGCTTCCTTCTGCTCAAAGCCGGACAGAACCGCCTCTGCAGAAAAATGCCCCAAGAGAGCCTTTATCCCTCCCGCCTGTTAACGGCCGCAAAAGCCTCCCCGCTCTTTCAGGGCCGCTTTTGCCGCTGAAAAATCCCGCTTTGACAGATTGCCAAAGCGGGATTTTTCAAACGATATCTTCTGAGGAGCGAACGCGCTCACCGCTTCCCCGGCAGCTTCTCATAGTCCTCCCGGAGCAGCGCATAGAGGCAGGCATCGACGATGCCACGGTTGTTCCAGTCCGCCCTGCGCAGCGTTCCTTCATAGCGCAGCCCGCATTTTTTCATGACTGCTCCCGAATAAGGGTTCTCCGGGTCATGCTGCGACTCCACCCTGCCCGCTCCCACCTCTTCAAACAGAAACGGGAGAATCCCGGAAAATGCCTCGCTGGTGTAGCCCTGGTGCCAGAAGCTGCTGCCGATGCAGTAGCCGATATGCAGCTTTTCGATTTTCTCATCCATTTCTACCACCGAGATGGTGCCGATGGGCTCGCCGAGCTTTTTGGGCACAATCGCCCACTGATAGAAATCCTCCCGCGCATAGCTTGAAATCCAGTCTCTGAGAACCCCCTGCGTCACATCAGGCGACGAATGTGCAGGCCAGCGCAAAAATTTCGTCACCTCTTCGCTGCCGGCCCAGTTTCTGAACATCGCCGGCGCATCCTCCGCGACAAACCGCCGGAGAATCAGCCGCTCGGTTTCCAGCAAAACAGTCCCTCTGTGTGTCATTTTTCTTCCTCCTGAAAATAAAGTCTGCATCCTGTTTCAGAGTTGATTAAGCTCCGCATAGCTCAGCATATCCCGGCAGAGAAAGGCGATGAGCGCCGAAACCGCCGCATTGAAAAGAAAGGAGACGGCAAGGCTCAAAACGAGGTTCTCAAAGGCGGCATAGAGCAAAACGGCCAGCAAAACGCCGGGGATGCAGAACAGCAGCAGAATCAGAAAATACAGCATCATGAGCACTGTCCGGTTATGAATCCCTCCCAGCACCCGCTCAATCAAAATATTCCCTGCCAAAAACAGCAGCGCAAAGCCCATGCGAAAGGCGATGCAGCCGAGCATCTGCGCTGGGGAGAGTCCCAGAATCAGCCCAGCGGGCAGATGAAGAATGACCGCCTCCACCGCCGCGCGCAGCAGGCTCTCCCGGCAGATATGAAAGAGCTTTACTGCCGCAGGCTCGGGCAGCAGGTAAACATAGGGCAGCAGAAGCTCGCGCGCCCACCGCCCGCCGCCGGTGGAAAAAAGCTGCAGGTAGGTGGAGAAAATGAGCAGCGGAATGGGACCGTTTTCCCTCTGAAAAAGGGTCATTCCCCAGTTAAAAACCAGAAAGAAAACGGAAAGGGTATCCAGCATAAAAAAGCGGGAACGCCGGTCTTCCAGCCGCTGCTTATAATAAAAAACGCCCGCGCCCGTGCCGCGCGAAATTCCCGTTTTCCCCAGCCGGATATGCCGCGGGAGGCTTTCCTGTATCCGCCCCTCCTTTTTCGCCGTAATGGCGCTCCGGGAGTTTTCCGCCGCCAGCAGCACGTCCTCATAAAAATCCGGCTGCAGCCTGGTAATGAGCAGGCACAGCGCCGCTACATAGGCGGCAAACAGCAGCAGAAAGCCGGCCTGCTGCCAAAAGCTGCCGCTCATATATCCACTCACCGCCCCCTTGAGCCACCCGGCCACCGGAAAAAAGGAAAAAAGCAGGCCGTCCAGTCTCTCTGCCGCGGCCGCCAGTCCCCCCGCCTGCCCATAAAAGAGGGCGGGCAAAAGGCAGAGCGCCGCCAGAGCGCAGAGAAAAAGAAGCGCCGCCTTTGCCGCCAGCCGGGCGCGCTCGCTCTTCGAGGTGAGAGAATAAAGAGCCATCGCCGTCAGCTGGGCGCAGAAGATGCAGAGCCCATAGCCGATGAGGATGGCCGCCAGCCAATCCGGCCAAACGCCGTAAAGGCTGTGCAGCCAGCTGTATTGATACAAAAGGAAAAAGCCGATCAGCAGCGAGCTGCCCGCCTGGCGCAGCAGCCCGTAAAGCAGCACCCGGCGCGGGGAAAGGGGGGCGGGAAAGAGGAAATGGACATCCGCCATCGAATAAAAGCTCGCCCCCGTCTGCAGCCCCTGCCAGATATTCGCGACAAAAACGAGCGCATACAGCAGAAAGATCATCGCCCCCAGCTCGGAGCGCGGCCGCCGCAGCCCGAGCGGAGAGGAGCGCGCGAAAAGCATCGAAAACAGCAGCAGCGCGGCGAAGAGAAGCAGGGCAACAAGCCGCGCCGGACGGCGCAGCCAGTCGAGCAGATTGTTTTTCAGCCGCATGGCAGAGAGATAGCAAATCGCCCTCATGCGCGCCCCTCCTTTTCGGTAATCGAAAAGAAGAGCTCCTCGAGCGTCTGCCCGTCTTCAGCTGTTTCCCCGGCCCGGCGGGTGGCGGCAAAGGCCCCATTCATCATGATGTGCGCCACATCCCAGTAGTCCTCCACGCTGTCAATCATATGGGTGCTGATGAGCACCGAGCAGCCCTCCCGGCGCAGCTCAAGAAAAACCTCCTTGAGCTGCCTGATGGCGTGCGGATCGAGCCCCACCATCGGCTCATCGAAGATGGCGACGCGAGGAGAAATCAGCAGCATACAGCAGATGCTGAGCTTCTGCTGCATCCCCTTGGAAAGCTCCCTGCCGAGCCTGTTCCTTTTATCCTCCAGTTCAAAGCGGGCCAGCAGCGCTTTTGCCCGGCCCTCCCACTCCTGCAGCCGGTAGGCCCGGGCGATAAATTCCAGATGCTCGCCCACCGTCAGCATATCATAAACGGCGGGCAGCTCGGGCAGATAGCCGAGCTGCCTTTTGGCCTGCAGCGACTTATTAGGAAAGCCGCCCACCCTGATTTCCCCGGAAAAGCGCAGCAGCCCCGCTATACATTTGATGATGGTGGACTTGCCCGCCCCGTTTGGCCCCATCAAAACGGCAATCTGCCCATCCTCCACCGAAAAGCTGACATCCCGGTTGGCAGCAAGTCTCCCGTAGAGCTTAGTCACATGGCTTACTTCCAGCATCCCTTTTCCCCCTCAAACTCCCCTGCCGCTCTGTGCAGATTTTTACTTTGTCTCCCATTTTACCGCATGAGCACCCCAACCGCCAGCAGGCAAGCGAAAATTTACGGATTGTTTAAGGTTTCTGCCCGAGAAAAAGTTGAAAAGAGGATTGCATTCCCGCCCCGGAGCTTTTATACTGAAAAGGATGGACAAGCCTTTAGCTGAGAAAGGAAGCGTTAGCCAATATGAAAAGCGCCGTTTTTTATGGGAAAC
Source organism: Provencibacterium sp. (assembly GCA_022792175.1). Classification (GTDB taxonomy): domain Bacteria; phylum Bacillota; class Clostridia; order Oscillospirales; family Ruminococcaceae; genus Harryflintia. The sequence continues at coordinate 20,461 of JAAWAN010000008.1, read as the reverse complement.
ACGATATCCGCATAGAAGAAGCTCCCCTGCCGCCGGTCGGTGAAAACGATGTGCTGATAAAGGTGATGCGCTGCGGCATCTGCGGCACCGATGTGCATATCTATGAGGGGGACAAGGGCGCCGCCGATACGACGCCGCCCACCATTTTGGGACACGAATTTTCCGGCATTGTCGAGCGGGTAGGCCCGGCGGTCAGAGGCATCAGGGCGGGGGACCGTGTCTGCATCGACCCGAACCAGCTGTGCGGCAGCTGCTACTACTGCCGCAGCGGCATCGGCCACTTCTGCGAGCAGATGGTCGGCATCGGCACGACGGTAAACGGCGGCTTTGCGCAGTACTGCTCGGTGAGGGCCTCGCAGGTTTACCACCTGGCCGACACCACCTCCTTTGATGAGGGGGCGATGACCGAGCCGGTCTCCTGCTGTCTGCACGGGATCGACCTGTGCGAAATTACCCCTTCGAGCACGGCGCTCGTCATCGGCGGTGGCATGATCGGGCTTATCATGGTGCAGCTTGCCCGGCTGGCGGGCGCCTGCCAGGTTATTCTGCTCGAACCGGTCGCCGAAAAACGGGAGATGGGGGAAAAGCTCGGGGCAGACCTCTGTTTTGACCCGCTTTCGGAAAATATACCGCAGAGGCTTGCGGAAAACGGGATAGGGCGGATAGATACCGTTATCGAGTGCGCCGGGCTGCCGGGCACGATTGCGCAGGCTATCGAGCTGGCGGGGAAAAAGTCGGTGGTCATGATGTTCGGCCTCACCCGCCCGGACGAAGAGGTACCGGTAAAGCCCTTTCAGATTTTCCAGAAGGAGGTTACCCTCAAGGCCTCCTTCATCAATCCCTATACCCAGCAGCGCGCGCTGGATCTCATCAACAGCAGAAAGATTGACGTACACTCGATGGTCGCCGCCACCGAAGGGCTCGAAAAGCTTCCGGAAATTCTCTCCCAGCCTGCGCTGCGCAGGGCGGGAAAATATATCATCGACCCCTGGAAGCAGGACTGAGCCCGACAGATGGCGGGATCAGTTTGGAGCAGTTTTTAAGGAAGGGAAGGCTTTTATGGCAAAGAAAAATTTTATTCATGAGTTTAAGGAGTTTATCTCGCGCGGCAACGTTGTAGATATGGCGGTCGGCGTGGTCGTCGGCTCCGCCTTCACCGCTATCGTCAATTCCTTAGTGAAGGATATCATTATGCCGTTCGTCGGCTGGATTATCGGTGGCATCGACTTTGGGGACTTTCGCATCATCCTCGCTCCAGCTGAGGGAGAAACGCCGGAAACCGCCATTCTTTATGGCAGCTTTCTCAATCAGGTCATCAATTTCCTGATTATCTCGTTCGTCGTTTTCTGCATGATTAAGCTCATCAGCCGCCTTCGCCGCAAAAAAGAGGAGGCCCCCGCGGCTCCCCCCGCGCCCGCTGCAGATATTCTGCTGCTGAGCGAAATCCGCGATCTGCTAAAGACGCAGGCCGAAGGCAGGCAGGAGACCGGCGAAAACGCATCCGTGAAGAACTGACCCTGACAGGAAAGGCCGCAGCTCTCGCCGCGGCCCGAAATAGAAATGAATTATAAAGGAGCACTCAGCATGAATGTATTGGAAACCGGCAAGGCCCCGGCAGCTATCGGCCCCTATTCGCAGGGGTATGAAGTAAACGGGTTTATCTTTACCTCCGGACAGATTCCGGTGAACCCCGAAAACGGGCAGGTGCCGGAGGGCATCGCCGCCCAGGCAAAGCAGAGCTGCGAAAATGTCGGTGCCGTTCTGGCGGCCGCAGGCAGCAGCTTTCAGAAGGTCTTCAAAACCACCTGCTTTTTAGCGGATATGGGCGACTTTGCCGCCTTTAACGAGGTGTATGCCGGCTATTTCACCTCCAGGCCGGCCCGCAGCTGTGTGGCCGTCAAGGCGCTGCCCAAGGGGGTGCTGTGTGAAATTGAGGCGGTTGCGGTGAAATGAGCACAGCCCGCAGCAGATAGATTCTATAAAAACGGCTGCCTGCAGCGTATTTTGCGGGCAGCCGTTTTTATTTCTGTCGCTCAGTGCCGGTGGGCGGAAGCGCCGATGAATCCATCCTGCAGCTCTCCCAGATAGTTAAAGGACCTGCCGGTGCCAATGGCTACACACTCCACCGGGTTCTCCGCAATCGCCGCTTTGATGTGCAGATGGTGGGTGATAAGCTCGGGCATCCCCTGAATCAGCGAGCCGCCTCCGGTCAAAAGAACGCCGTTGTTATAAACATCCCCCACCAGCTCGGGCGGGGTGCGCTCGAGCACCTGCTGAATCGAATGGACAATCTGCATCGCCAGCTCATTGAGAGGCGCATAGAGGTCGGCCTGGGAGATTTCCAGCTTCTGCGGCAGGCCGTTGACCAGGTTGCGGCCCTTGATCATCGTTTTCACATTCGGGTCATCCACATAAACGTTGCCGATCTCCTGCTTAATCATCTCGGCGGTGCGTTCGCCAATCAGAATATTGTGGGTGTTGCGGATATGCCGGATAACAGCGGCATCAAACTTGTTGCCCGCCACCTTGATGGAGGTTTTGGAGACGATGCCAGCCAGAGACAGCATGGCGATATCGCAGGTGCCGCCGCCCACATCGACAATCAGCACCCCGTTCGGACGGGTAATATCAATTCCCGCACCGATGGCAGCCGCCACCGGCTCCTCAATCAGATAGACCTTGCGGGCGCCCGCCGCCACAGCGGCATCCACAACGGCGTTCGACTCCACCTCGGTAATGCCGGAGGGGACGCAGACAGAAACGCGCGGACGCAAAATCGCTCCTCCGCTCACCTTTTTCAGAAAATATTTAATCATCTGCTCGGTCGCATCGTAATCTGAAATGACCCCATCCTCCAGCGGGCGGATGGCGCGGATATAGTTGGGGGTACGCCCGATCATCCGGTAGGCCTCTTCGCCCACTGACAGAACCTCTCCCGTATTGATGTTCAGCGCGACTACACTCGGTTCTTTAAGAACAATGCCCTTGTTCCCCAGGTAAACGATGACGGTTGCCGTGCCCAGATCAATGCCAATATCTATTGATGCCATAATTCCCTCCGAAAGCCTGTATTGTGAAGCCTGTCCTTTTCCCAGCGCATAACCTCAGCCGGGCTGCAGGGTCCGCCTGGGCTTTCCCTACCAGTATACACCTTTTCGCCGGTTTGTTCAACCATCATTCCCGCTTCTCTTTTTCAGCGGGAGACCCTCTCTTTTTTCTGCGGCGAGGAGGCCGCCGCCAGACAGATAACCTCCTCCGCTCCGGCAGCTGCCAGCGTGTGCTCACAGCTGAAAAGGGTTGCGCCGGTGGTCACAATATCGTCTATCAGCAGTATCCTTTTCCCCTCTACCGGCGCGCTGCCGGGTAAAAACAGCCCCTGCACATTTTTCTGCCGCTCAGCGGCGCCAAGCTCATGCTGCCTGCGCTTCTCCCGGCACTGCATTAGCGCATCTGGCAAAAAGGGAAGACCCAGTTCCCGGGCGGTATGGCGTGCCAGCACTCTTGCCGCATTATAAACCCGCTCCTTCGGTTCAAAGCCCGGAACGCAGGCAACCGAAAGCCCCTTCCAGAAAGGGACATTCTCCCGCACCAGCCGCGCCGCAAACGGCGCCAGCAGTCGGGCATTTACCCGGTTTTCCCGGCTTTTCAGCTCAATCATCCGCTCGCGGATTTCCCCTTCATAGCAAAACGGAGCCGCGCAGGCAATGCCCGGCGGCAGGCCGATGCGGCGAAAAACCGGCGCATAGCTCTCCTCCAGCCGCTTTTGGCAGGCCGGGCAGAACTCCTCCCCATAGGGAAGCAGCTTCCCGCAGAGCGGGCAGCGGGGCGGAAAGAAAACCGCGAGAATCCGCTCTTTTACAGACAAGCGCGCCGCCCCCTATTCCAAAATCGTCTGCCCGTCCCCCTGAATGAATTCACACAGCCCGGTATAGCGCACGGTGCGCAGGTTGTTGCGCACCATATAGCTGACGGCGGAGGAGGAGCCGACAATCACCAGCAGCCTGCGCGCGCGGGTTACCGCCGTATAGAGAAGGTTTCGGAAATACATCTTCGACTGGTAGCCCATCAGCGGCAGCACAACCGCCTCAAACTCGCTCCCCTGGCTTTTATGAACGGTGATGGCATAGGCCAGCTCGAGCTGCTCGAGCATATCAAACGAATAGGCGGCCACCCGGTCCTCATAGCGGATAAACAGCGTGCGGGAGCCGCGGTCGATCGATTCTATGACGCCGATATCTCCGTTGAAAACGCCGGCGCCGCGCGTCCCGTCGTCCCGCTCAAACTCGATATCATAGTTATTCTTCACCTGCATCACCTTGTCCCCCTCCCGGAAAACGGTGCCCATAAAGGAGGCCTGCGCCTTCTCGGGGGACTGCGGGTTCAGCAGCTTCTGCAGGTGCTGGTTTAAGGCGGTGGTGCCCAGCGCCCCCACCCGGGTCGGCGCAATCACCTGAATATCCCAGAGCGGCGAATACTGATAAGCCTTCGGCAGCCGGGTGTGGCAGAGCTCCCCCACTGTCTGCAGGCTCTGCAAATCGCCCGCCCGGCCGAGAAAGAAAAAGTCCCCCTCCTTTTTGCCGAGCTCAGGCACCTTCCCATGTACAATGTCGTGCGCACTCAGTACAATCCGGCTCTCCCTGGCCTGCCGGAAAATTTCAGTCAGGCAGGTGGTATGTACGCTCCCGCTGCGGATCAGGTCATGAAGCACGTTGCCCGCGCTGACGCTCGGCAGCTGGTCGGCGTCGCCGACCAGCACCATCCGGCACTGCAGGCGTATCGCCCGCAGCAGGCTCTCAAAAAGCAGGGTATCCACCATCGAAACCTCGTCGAGGATAAGCACATCATATCCCAGCGTGTTCTGCTCGTTGTGCTTAAAGCGCCGGCGCTGCGGGTCGGCGGTGTCCACCTCGAGCAGCCGGTGAATGGTTTTCGCCTCCCGGCCTGTCATATCGCTCATCCGTTTGGCGGCGCGCCCGGTAGGAGCGGCGAGCGCCACCTTCAGCCGCTGCCGCTCAAAGAGGGTGAGCATAGCGTTGATGGTGGTCGTCTTCCCGGTGCCCGGGCCGCCGGTTAAAATGGAAATCGGGTAGCGCAGCGCGGCGGCTATTCCCTCCCGCTGCCCGGAGGCGAGCGAAATCCCCAGCTCCTCCTCCAGCGAGGAGAGCTCCTGCTCCACATGCGCATCCGGCGTTTCCCCCTGAAGCTTGGCCATGCGGATGCGCCCGGCGATATATTGCTCGGCATAGTAATAGGGCGGCTGGTAGATATAGGCGCGGCCGCCATATTCGCTTTCGATGAGCCGCTCCTCCTCTGCCGCCCTGCTTATTGCCCATTCGCTGAGCGAAACATCGCAGCAGAGCAGCTTTCCCGCAACCGAAGCCAGCCGCTCGCGCGGCAGACAGGTGTGCCCGGCCAGCAGGTTTTCGCGCAGGACATGCTCCAGCCCGGCCGTCAGCCGCTGGGGGCTTTCGGCATCCAGCTCAAGCTGCATGGCGATCTGGTCCGCCTCCTGAAAGGAGAGGCCGATTTCCTCGCAGCAGAGGGCATAGGGGTTTTCGGCAACCAGCGCGGGCGTTCCCATCCCCCAGCGTTTCCAGATTTTAATCGCCGTCCCCGGCTCGATGGAAAACTGGGAGAGATAGAGCATCACCGAGCGGATGCCATAGATGCGCTGAAACTCTTCAGCAATCTTCTCCGCCTTCGCGGGGGTGATGCCGCGCACTTCGGTCAGCTTTCCCGGCTCCGATTCGATGATATTGAGCGTTTCACTGCCAAAGCGCTCCACCAGCCTTTTGGCCAGCACCGGCCCCACTCCGCGGATGGCGCCCGAGGATAGATATTTGAGAATAGCCGAGGCGCTCGAGGGCATGCTGTGCTCGCAGGCCACCGCCTTAAACTGCATGCCATAGGTCGGGTGGTGGACAAAGCTGCCATGCAGCACCAGCCCTTCGCCCTCGCTGATATCGGAAAATTCGCCGACCACGCAGGTCAGCTCTCCCCCTGTCTCAAAGTCGAAGACGCAAAAGCCGCTCTCCTCATTATAATAAATGATGGAGGAGACCTCCCCCTCCAGCTTTTCCAGTTGTTTCTCCATACCCGCGCCCTGCCTCTACAGTAGAACAATAGTTTGTGATTATTATAGCGCATTTTGCAGGGAAACTCAATATGCTTTATCCTCTCCGCCAGGGCTTATGCCCGAACAGAGCAAGGGAGGCTATCATAAGCACAGCGGCGGTACTTTCTGATCTTCCGGCTTGCGTATTTTTTCATATGTTCGCCCGGAGGAAACGGCCCCAAAATGGGGATTCCGATCCTCCGGGGCGTCTCTGAGTCAGGATTTAGGTGCACTCTTAAAGCTGCCGGCTATGAGCGGTTGGAAAGCTTGATATCTACCTTGTTGGATGACGCATCCACCTGAATTTCGGCAATCAAAAGCGAAAGCTTTGTTTCGTTCGCGTTTTGTACAAAGGCCTTCAGCAGATAATTTCCGCTCTTTTCAAACGTGTATGAAAAACTGTTGTCCGTTTCATACATCCTTTTGTAAATTTCCTGACAGCTATCCTGATCGATAATATACCAGGCATACTGCATTTTTCCATTTTCATAAAGATTTTTCGCCTGTATGCTCATTCCATCCGCCGTCAACTCTACATCCTGCGGCGTAAACCAGATGACTTCATCCGGCTTGGGAGCGTTCAGGTCTGCCTCTTTGAAATTTGGATTTGCTCTCTCAAACTGAAAGCCTTTGGCCGCCTCTTCCCCCCTCTCGTTCTGAACATAGAATATTCCATCCGCCTCTATATCCGGCAAAGGATACTGCCGCTCATCATATTGCTCAAATGTAAGCACCTCAATATCTGGATCATTATCAATATAGTCTAAAACCTTCATAAACTTGTTGGAAAGACTCTCGCTGGGGCCATAGGCCGGATGCGTTCCCTCCTGGAAAAAGGGCATGACCCCATCCTTTACGCTTTGATCCATAAAGCTGAAGGAATGAAACATCATCTGCGCTGCAGAAAACCCTTCCCTCTCCTTCATCTGCTCGAGCACGGCAATAATATCCTCGTAGCTCATATTATTAAAATCCAGCTTTGAAAAAATCCCGTCGCTGCGGATTGTTTGTATGACAGGAAACTCTATAATATTTCCTATCCGACACACCTGGTTGAGTGAACGATACTCCATAAAACGATTACCGGCTTTTCCATAATAGTAGGAGGAGTCATAACGAATTCCGCTGGCCTCCAGTGCCGTAAAGGTATCGTCGTTGCAGTAATAGCCGCCTCCCCGGAAAGAAAGCGGACGCTTTCCGGTATGCTCTTCAATAAAGCTGCATCCATATTCAATGACCTGCTTCTGATCTTCCAAATCCAGATTATAAATCTCCCTCTGGTAGAAAGGAAAGGACTCCTCCTTGTGCGCATGCAGGCCGACCTCATGTCCTCGTTCAGCTATCCTTCTCACCAGATTTTCCATATAAGCTTCATATTCTCCGCTGTAGAGAACATGCTCATAGATATTGACGAAGAATACGCCTCGCATCCCATATTTTTCCAGTGTATCCATAATATAATTAACGCCGCATTCACCTGCATCCCCAAAATCGCATTCAATCAGATTGGGAACCTCTCCGTATTTATCCTCCGTATCGATCGTAAAAATCAGTTTAAGCTTTCCTTCTTCCTCCTGTTTTTCAGATTCTCCACTGTTTGGATTTTCAGATTCCTGAGACTGAACGATAGAACTGCTGTCTACTGCGTTTTCTGGCCCTGCCTGTTCCTGCTGCTTTTGGCAGCCCGCTGAAAACAGCAAAAGAGCTGCAGACAAAAAGATGGCCTGTGCCCGCCTGACAAACTGTACCGGAGGTTTCATCAATTCTTTTCGCTCCTTTATCAATCTATTTTAAATGAACAGAATAAAATTCCCCATCCTGCACCTTTTGAAATGTGAAGGTTCCCGTCTGCGCATCAAAATTCCAGCTGTGGAGATTCACAACCTCTTTATCGGCATTTTCAATCGTAATCAAAGTCGCATAAGCTACGTTGTCTCCCGGCATATTAAATTTTACCGTGGTAATATAATCCAGCTGCCCTTCTTTAATAGAGAATTTCCCATATTCTGTATTTTCATTTCCCTCGATAATCTCCACCGTTGTACCTGGCAGCAGTTGTTTTACTCTGGCATAATATCCTGTATCTGCAATTTTCAGCAGCAGTTCTGAATCGTTGCTCTCTATTAAAACGGTATCTTTGGAACACTGGAAAAGCTGGGAATAGGTGTGCTGCGTATCTGAGCGTATCTCATCATAGAGTAAAACAGCTTCATCCAAATAAACGAAATGCCTCTTCATTTGAACGCCGTCATAAATATTATTGAATCCGACAACATGATCATAGCCCGCTTCATAATCCCGAACATATTTGCATATTCCCGTCTTTTCCATCCCCTCCTGCAGGGGAAGATAGGAGGTCTCATCTACAATAACAGAATTATGCGCCTTTGCCGAGGTAATATAGGTTCTCGCATCGTCCTTTACATAGCCATATAAGCCACTGCCTACAAAAATATCATATCCTTTGGCATAAAGGATAAAGGAATTATCATCTGCATGCTTGTGTCCTGTAGATGAATATCCCGATTTAAACATTGTCCATACCGCCTGGTCAAACGCTGTGCGGCCATCCGCACTGTCCTCACTGCTCCAAAATTCGCGTCCGGAAAAATAGCCGGATTCCCGGAAAAGGCGGCTTCTTTCCAAGGGCTTTTCTCCCAGCTCTCCCAGAGTGGATGCATAAACCAGCGTTTGATTTCCCGTTTTCCACCTGTCTACGCAGTTGGACTCTGATGAGTCACCTGTCAGGGGACTTCTCCCGTTGGGTTTGAGCATCCAGGCGGTAAAGTTATCCGCCTCTGTCAGATTGCTGGTGATAAAGGTTCCATAAGAGTCGTTTTGCGTGTTAAGAAAATCTGCTATCCCCTGAAACAGTCCCTGGCCCAGCAGATGATAGGCAAAAGAATTTTCAGTATTCACCATTTCCGATGTAAAAGCAAAATTCCACTGTTCAGTTACCCGCTCTTTGGCTAAATTTAGCCATGTATCTTTATGATCATTATTCAGGAAGTAGGAGAGATAGATTAAAGCGCGGTCTTCATATACACCATGGTTATGATTTCGATGATAGTTATCAGCGCTGCTCAAAAATTCTCCATGTTCTTCTAAAATATCTAAAACCATTTCTTCCAGGTCTGGTTTCAAGGCTCCGGCTTCTTCTGCAACCGTCAAATAATAAATTAATATCTCTGTCCTCAGTGCCGTTCCATGCTGGTCCCAGACCCATGGATTTTCTCCGCTCTGCTCGAGGTCGCTGCTGTATGCCCGCCAGCTTTCAATAAATCGGGCAGCCAACTCTAAATTTTCCAATTCTTCTGTTTCTTCATAGCTTGCGGTTAAAAACTGAACGGGCTTTAAACACTGCAGATAAAGCTGGAATGTAGTAGGAATATTGCTGAACTGCACATTCCAATCAATTTTTTCAATGTCATAAGGCAGTTTGTCTTCAATCGCCGTATAAACTACCAGTTCTCCGCCCCGTATTGCTTCGGCGCTTTTTTTATTGGCTTCTGCCTGAGCAGCCGATAATTTGGGAAACATCAGCAGTTCATTCCTCGAAAGGCCGTATTTTCCATGCTGAACATCACCCTTCTTTTCTTCAGAATCTGCTTTCGTAGCAGGAGCCAGGGAGCTCTCCTTCGGCGCAGTCTCCAAAGAAGAGGACGGGTCTGCCGGAGCCACTCCAGAGCATCCTGATAAAACCATCCCCAACATGGCAGCCAGAGCCAGACACCTGCTAATGTATAGGGAAAATTCCTTTCTATTACCATTCCTTTTCCTGTTCATCTTTAACCTCCGCCCAAAACTCTTCATCGCTTTATACCACGTCAAAAGTGTAGCTTTAACAACTGGATTATTAGCATCTATTTTTATCGAATAACGATAAAAATAGATGCTAATTTTTTGTTTGATGCCTGAATTTAAGTCAGTTACTAAAACTACAGCTTTAGCAACATAAAAATCCTTCTTTTAAATATCAGGAGACAGCTTTTCAAAGCTTAATCACACTATCGTTGTAAACCATAAATGATATTCGCATTCCCCTTTCTGCAATCACCGCTGTCTCCTTATAATCCGCATCTTCCGGGAGCATCGTGACTTCTAAACGGTATTTATTTGATTCAAGAATATCTTCTTCAAAAATGTAATCGTTTTTATTTGAAAAATCTTGTATATCTGCAAGAGTATTCGTTTCTCTGTGGTAAAGGCAGAAACGGTAGAGTGTATTTGGATCTTCATTGTATACCGTATATTTCCACCGTCCATCTTCCAGCTTTTCAGCCTGCTCATCCTGATAAGCAAACACACCGCTTTTTTGCTCCCAGCCTAAGCGTTCCTCAATTAAGTCTGCATAATATCTCGTCACCTTTGCTGCTCCGCGGCGATTCAAATGGCCTACATCATAATAGTCCTCTTCTGTCAAGCCGATTTTCTTAAAATCGATGGTCATATCATCTACATAGCTTACTGCGGGAGAATAAGCCACCAGTTCTTCAATTCTTTCTATTTCCTTCCTTCTGAGCCGAAAGTTAGGACTTTTAAAAAGCCATATCTCTGTCCCATTATTTTCTGCCAGCTCCAAAAAGCTTGCTAATGCTTTTTCATTGTACTCAGGAATAAAATAATCGGCATCCTCAAGCAGGTATGAATTTAAAACTTCATCTATATTCTCATATTTACTGTATTCAAAATGAGATATTGTATTTTTCCCCATATACCCGTTCATATTAAGATTTTCATATGGATTATGCTGCTTTCTCTCATTCTTCATTTTTCTTAATCCATAAGGAAAACGACTCCAGGAAGAAGAGGGACGCAAAAGCTGAAACATGCTTTCCAAAATATCCTGAGGTTTAAAAAAAGATGAAACTGCTCTCAGCTTATCCCAATAATTCGATATGCCGTCAAAATTAACCATTGCAGAACCTTTCTGTTCATTTCGAAGGCTATCTCTGGTGTTAAAGATAATGGATGTCATTTCCAGAATTATAATTTTGGGATTCTGATATTTGGATACCACTTTATAGTTTTCTAAGGTAATCGGCATAATCTGAGAATCAGAGGCCAATATTTGGACATTTTTTTCGAATGCTTCGCTTAAATACAAAGCATTCAATGTGGTATAAGCATTCGAATTTCCCAAAATTAAAATATCGGGTTTCTCTCCCTCCTTTGATTGCAGGGTCTTCCATGTTGGCCAGAGGGATCTGTCATCAAAGCAAAACTTCTCCAATCCCAAAAAGAGGATACAGAAAATCAGTATAAAGGCTCCTACCCTTAAAGGAATCTTCCCTGTGCCTTCTCTTTTCAAAAGAACTCCTCCGTACTATTGCTTTTCTCCCGGCATTACCTTCCAAAAATTTGCAAATAGGCATAAAGCTAAAAACAGCATACAAAACAAAAGTAAAAATGCAATAACCCGCAAAGGAATTGGGAGTGCCTCTTTGTTTTTCAATCCAATCCTCCTTAATCTATCCCGATTCGGAATTCCTTAAAACTGGAAATATATAAATGAAGACTCCGTTAAGCTTCCATATTTGCCAAACAGAATCATCGAAAAAAGAAAGAGCAGATAGATCCCCCAGCGGACAGGCAGGCTTCTCTTCTGTATCCATGCGCGGGACCCAAAATATTTCTGCAGCATTTCAAGCAGAACCAATCCTGCAATTACAAACAGGGAAAAGAGCAAATCCGGTTTTTGCATTCCAAGCGTTCCAAATGTCCATCCGCCTTCGAAACGAAAAAGACCGAGAATAATCCCAAATGCATCCTGAACGGAATTGGCCCTGAAAAATATCCAGGCAAAATCCACCAGTATAAAGGTGCAGACAGCGGAACCTGCCGCATACAGCTTTCCGCCGGTATTCAAACCAATCGCCTGATAAAGCCTGTTTTTAGCGGGTCGGAGCGCTTTTCCAATCACCTGATAGATTCCATGCAGGCAGCCCCAAATGACAAACGTCCAGTTTGCCCCATGCCAAAGCCCGCTTACCAGAAATACAACCATAATATTAAACGCCCAGCGTGCAGCTGAACAGCGGCTTCCCCCCAAGGGAATATATAGATAATCCCGAAACCAGGTAGAAAGGGAGATATGCCATCTTCTCCAGAATTCCCCGATGCTTTGGGAAAAATAAGGCCGGTCAAAATTTTTCATCAGCCGGAATCCCATGATTTCAGCGCTTCCAATCGCAATATCGGAATATCCTGAAAAATCGCAGTAAATCTGGAAAGCAAAAAATATGGTCGCCAGAATATAAGCCGGCCCATTATACGACGTGCAATCGTTATAAACGGTATTTACTAAAATAGAAAGGCGGTCAGCAATCATAATCTTTTTAAACATGCCGAACAGAATTAAAACAAAACCATCCTTCGCGCGTTCATAATCAAAAACATGCTCTTCATCAAACTGTGCAAGCAGATTGGAAGAACGCTCAATAGGCCCTGCTACCAGCTGCGGGAAAAATGAAACAAACAGTGCATATTTTCCCAGATGCCGCGTCGGCTTTAAGTCCCCCCGATAAACATCCATCGTATAGCTGAGTGCCTGGAAGGTATAAAACGAGATGCCAACCGGCAGCAGGATATCCAAAGTAGGTATGCTGACTGAAACAGAGGCCATGCTGAACAGGCTTTGAAGAGAACCGGAGAGAAAATTAAAGTATTTGAAGAAAGTCAAAATCAGCAGGTTACTGGAAAAGCTCAGCGCTACCCACAGCTTTTTTCTCCCCGGCATGCGCGCGCCTGCAATTAAAATTCCTGAAGCATAGGTAATCAGCGTAGAGGTCAGCATTAGAAGTGCATACTTCGGATTCCAGCACATATAGAAAAAATAGCTGCCTGCCAATAGCAGGATCCAACGAAAGCGGTGCGGCAGTAAAAAGTAAAAAAAAGCTATACAAGGCAGGAACAGAATATACTCGATTGTATTAAAAAGCACAGATTTTTCACCTACCTCAAATATCTAAAAACGGATAATTTTCTATCGTCCATGAACAGATCCAGAGACAATTTCCGTATTATGCGGGTACAACGCCTGTTGCAGAATCTGTAGCTTTAACAACTGGATTATTAGCATCTATTTTTATCGAATAACGATAAAAATAGATGCTAATTTTTTGTTTGATGCTTGAATTTAAGTCAGTTACTAAAACTACAAGGTTTAGCAACCCTACTATTCAGCAGCCATTTTATCCTAAAAAGGTAAAAGCAGCTGCTTTCTACTGTTTCTGAGTTTATAACCCTCATAAATATGACAATATGCACCGTTCTTCTTCAAGCAATATAAAGTAAAACCCGCTAAATCTCCCGCACAAGCTCCATAACCTCTTTGTACTGTCCTGCCTTTGCCAGCTCAACAAACTGATTGATGATGCGGTCATTCGCAAGATAGTCATTCTCATACAGCTCGTGCATCTCCAATACCATGCGGATGCAGTCATCCCGGCAGTCGTCTGGAACCTGAGCCAGCTTCTTCAGCAGCCAGTTGCGGTAATAGTAGTTGTAGCGCAGCTGCATGTGAGCTTCCATCAGTCCGTAGTGCTTCAGCATCTCTATCCTCGGTTTTTCAATCAAAGAATAGCGCTCAAAAAAACGGCGTCCTACCGTATTGATCGTCGATCCGGAAACGGCGGCATAGTAAATATGAGCAGCATAATCCACCGCCTTGATAGCGGCCGCATTTAAAAAGAGTTCCCAGGAAAAGAGCGTATCTTCTCCGGCGGCTCCCTCCACCTGATGAATGCCCGTACGTTCCAGAATACTTTTTTGAACCACCATGGCCTGAATGCTCATGGGGATAAAGCGTATCTTCTTCAGGAAATCCTTTTTATCCCCTACTACCAGATCGGTTCCGTACATATCCAGAAAGTTTTTATGATAATAGTCGGCAACTGCAATCCGGTCGGTCAGCTTCAGCATATTGCCAACCACCAAATCATATCCGCCGCTCTGCATCAGCGCAGACATGCGCGCATAAGCATCCTCCACCGCTTCATTATCCGGATCCAGCCATGTGACATAATCTGCCTGCGCAAGCTCCACCCCCTTGTTTCTCGGCCTGGAAGCAGAACCGCTTCCTCCATCCTCATACAGATAGGCACGTACATTGGGATACCGCCGGGCCAGATAGCAGACCAGCTTATCCGTATAGCCATCTGTTGAACCGTCATCCACCAGAATAATCTCCATTTCATGAAACAGGCTGCTGCGAAACAGGCTGCTGAACGATTTTCCATAAAGGTGTTGGCCGTTGTTGTAAACTGCAGAAATCGCCGTCAGCTGATAGGGCGTTTCCTTTCTGGGGGTCTCCTGCACCGCCGTATTATAATTAAAATGATCGGCACTGTAGCCGCTAGAAAGCATGACTTCTCCCTTGAGAGCTGCCAGTTCCTCCGCTGTAAAACTGGCCGCCCAAAAGAGGGTACGATATTTATCTTTCATTACTGAAACATAGTCGTGCTCCTTGCCGGTTACCAGCTGTGTGCCTGCATAATAGGCATCCTTTGTCACATAATCGCAGTTGGTGAACTTAAAGGCGTTCGCCATATCTTCCAGATAAAACATTTCATAGTCCATTGTTTCATCAAAAAAGGCAATCATATCAAAGCGCGATTTTACTTCCTCTGTAAAACTATCCAGCGCGATGAGCTCTTTAAACGGATAGCTCTGCCGGTCAAACATCTCCCGGATTCTGCCTTCACAGGAAGTGGCTATGACGCCTATCCTGCGTTCATTCTTTTCAGGGATTAATCCAATTTCTTCCAGCATATGACCTACCCGGTCGAAGGTCGTCTCCCCGGTCATCACTGAGCGGATACCGAAGGTCTGCCGTTCATAGACCTCCTCCGGAGAATAGGCGTTCATAATGCGCCCTATCTCGCCTTTATCTGCAACAGTGAATACCATCGGCAGCCGGCTGTTCACGCCCGGGCTGTAATTCGATATCAGCAGATTGCCGGAGGCTTGCAGCTCATAAACCCGGTTGGCGAACATGGTCATGCTGTCCGTAACGGTATTGATGTTGAGCGCCCAGTCATAAAGCTTATGCACCCGCTGCAGCTTCTGATGGTCAACAGCAGGGGAAACATAGGGCCAGTAGGGCTCCGGATACAGATAGTTATTCGAACGGGTATAATAATAATTGCGATCGATAATCCGCAGCTCATGTCCGCCTTCCAAAACGCCGTTAAAGAGCATATCCATGTCCTTCATGCGCTCCGGATATTTAATCATCCATGAGCCTGAAAAAACGGCGCCATTTTGCTTTTGAACGCTGCGCATCCCTACCGGGTTATGATAAAGCGGATTGATGCCAAATTCCAGTACAGCCACGCGCTCGTTATTGCAGTCCGCCTTATAGCGCTCCACCATCTCTGCAGCGGTTGTAAAAATATAGTCGCAGCGCTTAGCAATCTCCAAATAAATCTCATAATTCGGCGGGTCCTCTTTAGAATAAAAAACCGTTTTCTTCCCGCTGGACCGATATGCTTCAATGATTTCATAAATCAGCTTGCGCTTTTCAGAGCCCTCCACTGCCGCCCCGCGCCATTCCTCATCCATTCCCTTCCATGCGGAAACTACCAGCAGAAAATCCGTATTTTCCATCTGCTTCTTCCAGCTGTCCGGCGTTAAAAAAACAAAATCGGCCGCATCCTTAAAGGAGTTAAAGAGAAACTCATCCGCAATAATCCCGATGGCATAGGGGTGCTTCTTATAATACCTGCCCCCATTGCTCTCCGGAATCTGGGTGAGCAGCTGTTCAATCCGGCTCATATAACCAATATCTGTGGACTCTTCAAAGGCCTTGCGTCTCCTGGCGTTCGGCCCCATTTGCGGCGGTTTCTTCGCAGCAGAGGCCTCCTGCGGCAAAACGGGTTTGGCAGTTTCCTTTTGAGAAGAAGCGGGCGCAGGCAAAGAGGGCATCTGCGCGCGCTCCATAGCCACCCGTCGATTCTGTTCCTCCAGCTTTGCACGATACTGTTTTTCTTTCTTTCTGCGATATTTTTCTACCAGCTGAACCAGAAAAGGAATCTTCTTTAAAGCGGATTTAATCCGCATCTTCAAAGGAACCGGCTTCGCTTTTTTCCTGCCGCGCCGCCTCCAGATGGCGACCTGTATCCGGCCAAGTTTTGAACTGGCCAGCTCCTCATATTTCCATTTCCAGCCGGAAAGCTCCTTTGCTCTCTGCTGGAGCTGGCTGCTGCTCTGCGTATATTTTTTCTTCAGGGCTGCCTGCTCGCCGCTGAGAAGCTGTATCTGCTGCTTATAGGAATTTCCTGCACTCTCCAGCATATCCAGCGATTTCCTGAAGGCCTCCCGTTCTTTTCTCAGACTTTCGCTTTCACTCTGTATGAGAAGAGCCTGCCTCTCATTCTCTTTCTGCAGGGAGAGCAGCTGCCGATTTTTTTCTTCCTGTAATGCGCGATCCCTTTCTTTTAATGCGAGCAGCTGCTGATCCTTTTCTTTTACACTTTCCTGTAGCTTTTGAGAAGAATTCTGCTGCGCCTTTAAGGATTCCCGAAGCTGCATAAGATTATTGCGGGTTTCCTTTAAATCCTGCCCCTTTGCCGTCAAATCCTTCGTGAGATTTTCCTTTATCTCCTTGAGAGATTTAATATAGGAATAAGCCTGTGTAAGTTTCTCCTTCTGGCGCAGCTTGTCCGTATCCAGAGCAAAAAACGCGCTCTCTAATCTCGATATGAAATCTTCATTCAAGGCAATCTGCCTGGATATGTCCGTATCTTCCTTTCTCTGGCAGATAACGCCCATCCAACCGCCCATGAACCGAACATTGAGTACAGCAAAATAAATATTCAACTGACGGTATAAATCCAGAAAGTAATAGGTCCGCTTATGATCCGGATGCGGATTGATTCCAAAGGGCACTGTAATAATCAGGCGCCCGCCCTCTGCGAGCAGCGCAAGGGCTTTATGAAGAAAGGAAACGGGATCAAAAACATGCTCCAAAACCTCGCCCATAATGATGGTATCAAACAGCTGATTCTGGAAATCCCTCTCCAAAAAATTATCGCAGATGAAGGATACATTTTCTTTTACTTCGTCCGTCTCTTCCTGCAGGTCATTCAGGGCGTAGCGAATGGCCCCATCCTCCGGATCAATGCCGCATACCCTTTTTCCCTCCCGCCCCAGAAGAATCGCGTTAATTCCCTGAGAACAACCGACATCCAGAACAGTTTTTCCCCAAACCTGAGAGCACACCCAGTCTATTCTTTTGTGGCTGCTCTCCTCCATAAATTCATTTAACTCACCCTTATAGGCCTCGCTGATTCTGTCCGCCTGATATTCCATCGTCCTCTCTCCTTTATCTGCGTATCAACAGGTGACTTTGATTCTCAATAATTTTCTGACAGTAAATATCCCTTTCCTCTTTCGTCATTTTATTGAACCGGCTTAAAAACCGCTCATACATCGGAACCACCTCTTCTACCGGACCATATGCCTTCATCATTCCATATTCCAGCCAGAGTGCCCTGCTACAGAAGGACTTTATCTGAGGCAAACTGTGGCTGACAAAGAAGATGGTCTTTCCTTTTTCACGAAATTCATTCATTTTATCCAGGCATTTCTGCATAAAAGTGGGGTCGCCTACCGAAAGAGCTTCATCCACCACCAAAATATCCGGGTTAATATTAACAGAAATAGCAAATCCCAGCCGGGATTTCATACCGCTCGAATAGGTTTTAACCGGCTGATTGATAAATTCACCAATATCTGCAAATTCAATAATTTCCCGGCGGATATCGTTAATCTGCTCCATCGTGAGGCCGATCATCAGGCCTTTTACATCAATATTTTCATTTCCGGTAAGCTGTCCGTTCAACCCGGAGGAGATGGCTATTAATGAGGGCTCCCCGTTGAGGGTAATGGTTCCCTCAGTCGGCATCGAAATTCCAGCTACAATTTTAGCAAGGGTTGATTTTCCGCTTCCATTTAAGCCAATCAACCCTATTGAATCCCCCTCATCCGCTTCAAAGCTAACGCCCTTGAGCGCAAAAAATTCTTCCGCATGGGTCTTCCTCCCAAACAGATCTTTAAAGCGTTCCCTGTTGGAGCTGTACATTTTATAAATCTTAGTAACCCGGTCCGCAATGACCGCACGAGCCATCTTCATTTCTCCCAGCATTAAAGCATATCAATAAATTTATTTCTGTATTTTCTCTGCAGGCTGCATCCCAGAACAAGCAGCCCCACATTGATGCACCAGAAAAACAGCAGCCTTTTCATGTGATGATAAAAGGGTATCTGATAAAGCAGCGAATCCCGAAATCCGTCTACAATATAAAGAACGGGGTTCAGCTTCAAAATAAACTGCGCCCACGCCGGCAACCTGTCCACCGTCCATAGAATTGGGGTTAGATAGAACAGCAGCCGGATAAGAGAATTTATCAGCTTTTGAAAATCCCGCGCAATCATCGTCAGCACTGAGGTGACCATCGCTAAGAGCGTAAAAAGAACCAACTCAAAGAAAAGATAATAGAGCAGATTCAGCCAATAGAAGTTGGGAAAGTAGCCAAAGCACAGCAGCATGACCAGCAGTATTCCCAGCGTGACAGCATGATTAAAAAATGCTACCAAAACGGATCCCATCGGAATGGTAGCAACCGGAAAGCGCAGCCTCAGCACGGTAGAGGACTTCATATAGATAGAAGCTGCGCCTTGCACCAAAGCGGAGTTTATAAAAAACCAGGGAATCAGTCCGCACAGCATCCAGGGCAAAAAGGGATGGCCATCCACTGGCCGGCCGCTGCGGATACCCAGTCCAAAGACAAACCAATAGGTTAAAATCTGAATCAGTGGGTTTAATATGCTCCAAAGCATCCCCAGGTAAGAGTCCTTATTGGATACCTGATAATCATATAAGGCAAGCCGGAACATACGGGCGCGGTTTGTCCAGATTTCCATTAAAACACGTTGAATATCCTTCAACCATTTCCAATGTTCATTTCCATTTGTACCACTGCAGTAGACCGGCTTCATACCGGCAAAGGTAATCTCCGGCGACAGCCGACTGACTCTCTCACCCTGCTGATTGCGAACAAATACCTTCACCGAGTAAAGCCCCGGCTCCGTTACCCAGTAAACGGTGTGCGGGCTTGCAGCATACCAGATTTTTTCTAAAACCTTCCCATCCTTCATTACATAAAAGGCGTAGGTATAGGCTTCCTCCTGATTCAGGCATTCTACATACAGGCGGTTAATGCCAGTCAGCTCCGCCTTGATTTTGATCTCCTTTTCAGAGAGCATGGAATTTCCCTTCCTTATCTCTATATGGAGGCGTATCTACTTCTGCAATTCCGTGCCGACAATCTGTGTGATCTGATTCAAAATATCGATATAATACATTTCTTCATAATGCATGGCCGCTAATCCCCATTTATGATTTTCATCAGCGGCATACCCGTCGGCCTGCACCGGGCGCAGATGCGGAATTTTATTTTCCATATAGCTGTACATTTCCTTCAGCATGGCATTGATCCAATCATTATTCTGCGATTTCTTTGGAGGGAGAGGAAGAATTTCCCCTCTTTGATTCCGATAAAAGTTTACCAAATATGCTTTATGCAAAATCAGGCGCGTCGCTGGATATATATTCAATAAATTCAAAACAAAATCATCCATCGCTTTTATAAACAGCCTGCCCCCCGGCGCATAAGCCCCCCCACGCAATTGTTCCTTCTGCCGGCTGATGACCTTATATTTTTTATCTTCCAGAAATCCACTGTTCATCATCTCAACAGATCCGGTTAAAAGACTTTTCCCGAATGATATCAGGTTATAGCGTTCGTCGATAAAATCAATCAGCAAAAATTGGCTCCCATCCCTTTGAAATGAGTGAAAACTCTGCTTGGAAAGATCATTCATCACCAGTCTCTTTTGAAAAGCCGATTCCAAATGTATCTCATTCTCTTCATACATAATGGGAGAAGAGGTCGCAGAAAAAACAGACTGCCTGGCGATATAGGTGGATAATTGCAGGGATGGGGCAGCTTGCTGATACTCCAATACATCTCTGCTCACACAGCTGCCAAAAATACTGACTGAAATCATAATTTTTAGCAACGAACAGATAGCAAAGGATTCTATAGAAAAAAGAGAATATTCAATGCGATTATCAACTAAAATTCATAAATTAAACGTTGCTTTTTATCTATTGAGACAAAAACGAAAGAGGCGCTAAAAGTATGGTTTTCAACCACCCCCACATCTATCATTTCCCGCACAGCACATCTGCAATGCGCTCGCAGGCGTGGCCGTCACCGGTAGTTAAACTCCTCCGGATAGGGAGAAATAGAGATTATAGGTGCACAGCCCCGTCTCCAT
>JAAWAN010000007.1 GCA_022792175.1 Provencibacterium sp. | reverse complement strand
GGGAGGGCGGCTGCCCTCCCATCGCCTTTTTCTATAATAGTCCGGAAGAGACGGGCTCGGCTTTCCAGTTGCAAACGCCGCTTTTTTGTGCGATAATGGGGAGGATGGATATGTTCCCGTGTTTTCCAATGGAGGGGTTACCGATGAATAAAGCGCACCGTTTTCTCTGCCTGCTGCTTGCCTTCTCCCTTTTTCTGCTGCCGGGCTTTTCCGCTGCCGCTGCAGATAAAGACGCGGATACCGGCCGTTCCTTTAAGATGCACCCGGACAGCGGCCGGAAAACGACGGCGGAGGATATCAACGCCTTTTTAGCGGGACTGGATACCGAATCGGTCGAATCGCTGCAGGTCGTGTATGAAACGCCCTGGGGAGAGGAAAACCTCGCTCTGGAGATGGCGCCCACCCCGATTGACCCGGCCGGGTATCCGGCACTCATTGCGCTGATAAAAGAGCTGCGGCTTTTCGACGCCGAAAGGAGGGACCCGCTCACCGGCCGGGGCCCCTGCTACTATCTGGCGGTAACGACCAGGCAGGCCACCGTAAAGCTGAGCCTCTGGGATTCCAGCAACAAAACCGCTTCGGGAACGCTGGGCTGGGCATCGCTGCTCGAGATTGGCTCGGTTTCGCAGCCCCTCTCCCAAACGAAGGAGAACCGCACCTACCGGCAGCTGGGAGAAAAAATTTCTGAGCTGCCCGAGGTGATAAAGGCGCTGGAGGAGATAGAGAGGCAGCTGGATGCGCAGCAGCTGCAGTCCTGGAAACAGCGGGGGCGGCAGATTATGAACGGCCCCGCCGTTTCCCCCAATCCGGAAAATCCCCCGGCGCTGGCGGTAGCCGCCACAGAGGTTGCCGAATTTAACCTCTTTCAGGATGGCTACTGGGCGCGGGTGACAAAGCCGGAGGACCAGCAAAAGCTTCTCAACCTGATAAATGGGATAGAAAGCAGCTGGTCTGCTGTACCTGACAGCAGCTTTCCTGAAACCTCCGGCGGCAGAGTGCTGCTGCAGCTGCGCCTGCAAAACGGGGAAAAGCACGAATATCAAACCTCCAAAGAGGGAACCGCTCTGATTGCCGACGGAAAGACCTATCTTGACCAGAGTGCCGTTCGGATTTTTGATGAGGCGCTCGGCGAAATCCTTTCCGGTTATCCGGCAGGCGCCGCCTGGCTCGGGATCATGAACTGCAAAAATGTCACCCAAATGACGGTGAATACCGCCGGTGGCCGCCGCTCCTACAGCCTTGAGGGCGAGCCGGAGGAGCTGGGAAAGGCCGTTTGCCAGCTGCGCGGCATCACCCTGCAGGGCGGCAGCAGCCAGCAGGTGGCGCATGGGAGCATCCCCGAGCAGCTGAAGGGAAAAACGGCCGAATGCCAGGTGGAGCTCCGCTTTCAAAACGGCATCGTCTATCAGCTGAATTTTTATGGGGAAAGGATGCTCACCATCGATTCCTCCGATATGAGCTTTTCCTATTTCTATCAATGCGAGCGCATGGAGGGAGCCGCATAACCGGCCGCTGCCGGAAGGGGCAGCTGTCCGCTCTGGCTGCTTTGGGGATATGGGGCGGGCTTTTATAAAAGAAGAAAAGGCCCGGCGGCAGCTTTAAAGCTCAGCCGGGCCTTTTTCCTTCATTTTTCCTCCCGCCGGTTCAAAAAGCGGTTGATGATGCGGTAGGCGTGCCTGACAGGCGAAAAACGCGGGGGCAGGGCGATGAAGCCGTGCAGCGCATCCGGCAGGCGGCAGATTTCGGTGGGCACGCCGCTTTCGCGCAGCCGCTCGCCATAGGCCTCGCCCTCATCGCGCAGCGGATCGAACTCGGCGGTAATAATGAGCGTTTTGGGCTGGCCGCTGAGGTTTTCTGCGAGCAGCGGGGCGAAATAGGGGTTCTGCCTGTCCTCCGGACGGCTGGCGTAAAGGTCCATATAGTCGCGGATGCGCTTGGCGGTCAGCAGATAGCCGGAGCCGTTTTCATGCACCGAGGGGAAGGGGGAGCTTTCGCTGTGGTCATGGTAGGTGGCGGGATAGATGAGAATCTGCCGCCGGGGCACAAAGCTGCCGCGGTCGCGGGCCATCAGCGAAACGGCGGCGGCCAGATTGCCGCCGGCAGAGTCGCCGATGAGGGTGACCTGCTCGGGGGAAATATGAAACAGGGTGGCCGCATTCTGCAAAACCTCGCAGGTAACGGCGTAGCAATCCTCCGGCGCGGCGGGAAAGGGATGCTCCGGCGCGAGACGGTAGTCCACTGAGACGACCACATGGCGGGTCAGCGCGCACATATGCGAGCAGATGCGGTCATAGCTGTCGATATTCCCGGTTACCCAGCCGCCGCCATGGAAGAAGACAAGGACCGGGTGCTCCAGCCCATCGAGCGGGGAGAAGAGGCGCACCGGCACCTCGTGGTCGCCGCAGTGAACCCTGTGGTCCCAGGCGCGGTAAAAGGTTCGGGGAGTTTTGGGAGCGGCCGCTGTTTTCATCGCGCGCAGCGGCTCATAGTTCTCCTTTACCTCCAGATCAGGGTAGGAGAGGGCGTGCAGCAGTGCAAGTGCCGCTTTGGAAAGAGCCATAAATGTTTAAAATCCTTCCTGAAGAATGGATGAGCCTTTCAGCCCATCAGCTGATCGAGAAAATAGGCGTTGCTGTAGGCGTGGCGGCCGGAGCTGTCCCGGCAGTCAACGCGGAAATACCCCTCATCGCCCTGCAGGGTGAAGGTGGCCTCGCTCAGCGTTTGGCCCGGCTCGGCAACATTGTAGTAGCAGCGGCGTCCCTCAGTGATCACATAAATTTTTTCCACCGGGCTGCAGCGGATATGCAGCTGCTTATTTTCCAGCGTCAGCTCCTCAAGCAGAGGGCCGGTAGAGGAATAAAAGCTGCCGGCTTTCAGCGCTTCGATAACATCGCCGTAGCGCAGCGCAGGCGCCTTAATCATCGTAAATCCGCCGAACGAATCGCAGAGCGGGCTTTCTGCCGGATGGCTGTTATGGTTATCGTCCGTCGCCAGGCAGAAGAGGCGGGAGCCGGTGCGCAGCATCTCGTCATAGGCCTGCGGATGGGCGCCGAAGAGCCCATCGATTTCGCAGCCATGATTATAGATTTCCATTGCGAAAAAGCCGCGCAGGTCCTTGTAATCCTCATAGTTCTGCAGCGACCAGTAGGGGTGGTTATAGCAGGCCAGAAAGCCGCAGGCGCGCATTTCCTCGACAAAGTGGTTGATATAATCGGTATCGCCATAGCGCCGCTCCGGCAGGGGATTGATGCGGACCTTTTCCTCTGCGCCGTTTTCAGGGTCGCAGTCATAGAGATTGATGTGGTAGGTTTTCACCCTTGAAAAATCTCCCGGTATTTTGGGCCACTCGTTGATATCTACCTCATAGGCTGCCAGCGCGAGGAAGTGCTCATCGCACAGCTCTTTGTGAAAGGCATAGCGCCGGTGATCGGTGTAGGCGACGATCGAGTAGCCATGTGCAAGATAGAAATCCTTGAGCTGCTCGGGGGTAAGCCGACCATCCGAAAGGGTAGTGTGCGCATGCAGGTTCGCTTTGAAAAAGATGCCCTCCTGCGGCAGCAGGTATTTTTTCATATTTCTTCCTCCTGTTTCCGGTATTCATTTTTTAACGGCCGGTTTTTACATGTGCAACGGCCGTTTGCTTTTTAAGAGACGCTCGGGCAGCGGGCAGCCATGCCGGATAGGGCGGCCAAAAAAATAAAGGTATAATAGCCGTCTGCGGCTATTATACCACGTTTTTTAGTGTGAGCAAGCCAAAAATCCTGCTATTTTTATACAGATGCATGGGCAGTCGTGACCGCTGCGCAAAACGGCAGACGGCATGCTTTTCGTTGCCCGTCTTTAAGAGCGGCTGCCGCTTCCGCCATTCCCGCCGTTTCGGATGCCCGGCAGGTTGGGATTGGGCAGCGAACGCTGCGGGCGCTGGCCGGGCAGATAGAAGGTGACAAATTTGATGGAGAAGATATCGCAGACCACAAAGGTGTGGGACTGCTCTTCATACAGAACGATATAGTTGCGCGCAACCGAATAGAGGATGCCTTCCTTGCGGGTGGTGGCCTGGGTTCCGATCAGAAACTCGCAGACGACGAACTGGCCGAGGTTGTCGCTGAAAATTTCCTGCATCGAGCCGCGCATGGCTTCGGTGTTGAAATCCTCCTCAGGAGGAGTTACCAGCTCGTTGTTTCCCTGAATGGTATTGAGTGTTACGTTGGTCATGCCGTTGGGATACAGCTTATTCATAGGGCTTCTCCTTTTCTCCGCGCGGCGCTTTTAATGCGGCAGCCCCGTCCCGCGCGGGATACGGGCGCCTGAGGATGAGAAGAGCTTTTTTGCCGGCCCTGTGCTAGGTCTGCGCATAGGCATCGGTCGGGTTATAAAAACAGTGATTGCCGATGCGGATAACAAAATAGCCGACTTCGGACGGGAAGTTCTGGCGGCAGGTTGGTTTAAAGGGGTTAAAATACCAGAGCGCAAAGCCGAGGTTGGTCAGCCGGTTGCCCGCGATTGCCCAGTTGGCGATGTCGTAGTGTATCTGCTCGGCACGCATGTTATAAATCGTCTGCGGATTATACTGCCCGCGAATGGTTTCGCGCACACAGTCAAACTGTCCGGGCTGGTAGATAATGGCCCGGATGGTCTTTTCCAGCCGGCCATATTCCCCATAGGTAATGTTCACCCGGTTCATCACCACGCTGGCAACTGCCTTCATTCCATCCTCGCCCTCTCCGCCGGCTTCGCATTTCAGAATCCTTGCCAGAATTTCCAGGTCGGAAAAAGCCAAAAGCAGCCCCTCCTTTCATCAGTTTCAGCATATGCGCGCCTGCAAAGGCGCATGCAGATCTTTTGCCTGCAGGGATTTACGGGGTGCAGGCGCCCGCCCTTTCGCTTTTTGCCTGTTCCTCTCCCTTTTCCGCCTGGCTGCAGGAGGAAAGCCGCTGTATTTCGGAGAGATCAAACAGCCGGATGAGCGCTGCTGCCAGTACCAGAAAGCTGGCGACAATATTCCGGCGGGAGGAAAGACATTGCTCCGGCGTCTGCCCGGGCTGCTGAGCGCTTTGCAGAGCCAGGTGGAGGAAAAAGCAGAGGCTCCCGGATACGATCGCTCCGGCGAGCAGCCGGATAGGAAAGACCGGCGGCAGGCTTTCCAGTCTTTCAGGGCACTCCTGACTGTAGATCAGCTGCTTGCGCTGGAGGGTCAGCGCGTAAAAGGAGAGAAGGACAGAAAAGATAACCAGCAGCAAAAAGCCCAGCGACTGGTTGAGAATGGAGAGCTGCCCTTCATAGCTGCTCTGCAGGCTATCCGCTTCGGTATTTTCATTCATCTGTGCATTGCCACCGCCCTTTCGGGAAAGGTGCAGCCGGCGTCCCGGCTGCATGGCCGTTTTCTATTTTCATTTTATACAGCAGAGAAAAAAATGGTTCCGGCGTCCGGAAAATACCGGTTTCCGGCCGGGCTTTTGAAAATGCCGGACAGCGGCCGTTCCCTCCTTCCAGAGCAGAAAGAAATTTATGGCGCCGCTGCACGTTTTATGCTATAATAGCCGCAGAACGGCTATTATACGCCGATTCATTCGGCCGCCCTACGGGCATGGCTGATTATACCCTTGATTTATTACGGATATAGTATAATCTCGTCCTGCAGACAGGACGGGCAGATATTTTAGACAAAGGAGAGCGCTTAAAGATGGAATTTCAGTTTTTTAAGTTGGAAATCTTCGTTCCAATTTCCCATTTTCCGGCGATTCAGAAGGTTCTGCAGGAGTGCGATGCGGGCCATATCGGCCAGTATGACAGCTGCCTTTCCTACAGCGAGGTGAAGGGCTGCTGGCGGCCGCTGCCGGGCGCCTCTCCCTATGACGGCGAAATCGGAAAGCTCAGCTATAGCACCGAGTACCGCGTAGAGGCCGTTTGCCGGGCGGAAAATCTGGAAGAGACGCTGGCGGCCGTTAAACAAGCGCACCCCTATGAGGAGCCGGTCATCAACGTCATCCCCCTTTACCGGACCGGGCTGTGAGCGGGCAGGTCTGCGGACGATTCGCTCCAACGCCCAGCGGGCGGATGCACCTCGGCAACCTTTTTTGTGCGCTGATGGCCTGGCTGTCTGTCCGGTCGGCGGGCGGGCGCATA
Organism: Provencibacterium sp.; assembly: GCA_022792175.1. Taxonomy (GTDB): domain Bacteria; phylum Bacillota; class Clostridia; order Oscillospirales; family Ruminococcaceae; genus Harryflintia. The sequence goes on along the minus strand of JAAWAN010000007.1, from coordinate 60,826 downwards.
CTGCTGCGCATTGAGGATCTGGACCTGCGGCGCTGCCCTGAAGAGGGCCCCAATACCGGCCTGCTTTTGGAGGACCTGCGCTGGCTGGGGCTGGATTTTGACGAGGGGGAAGGGGTCGGAGGCCCCCATGCTCCTTACCGGCAGAGCCAGCGCTTTTCTCTGTATGAGCAGGCGCTGGAGAAGCTGCAGAGGGCGGGACATGTTTATCCCTGCTTTTGCAGCCGCGCCGAGCTGCATGCCGCCGAGGCCCCCCACCTGTCAGATGGGCGGGTTCTCTATGCCGGAACCTGCCGCGGGCTTTCGGCGCAGGAGATTGAAAGGAAAAGCCGGGTGCGGCCACCCGCACTGCGCCTGCAGGTGCCAAAGGAGAGAATAAGCTTTTGCGACCGGCTGCGCGGGGAATATGCCGAAAATCTGGCCGAAGAGTGCGGGGATTTCATCATCCGCCGCTCGGACGGCGTTTATGCCTACCAGCTGGCAGTGGTGGTGGATGATGCGGCGATGGGTGTCAGCGAGGTGGTGCGCGGGCAGGATCTTTTAAGCTCCACCCCGCGCCAGCTTCTGCTTTACCGGATGCTGGGACAGCCCGCGCCGCAATTTTTTCACCTGCCGCTGCTGCTCGCGCCGGACGGGCGCCGCCTCTCCAAAAGGGACAGGGATTTGGATATGGGGGAGCTGCGCCGGCGCTATGCGGGTCCGGAGCCGATACTGGGAAAGCTGGCGGCCCTCTGCGGCCTGCTGCCGAAGGCAGAGCCGGTAAAGGCGCAGGAGCTTATCGGCTGCTTTTGTTGGGGGAAACTTAAAAAGGAGGACATCCTTGTCCCGCCCGGGATGTTTTAGGGCAGGGTTAAAAACCTTTAAAACGCTCGAATAAACCGGACCGCTGGATTTTTTTGAAAGATGTCAAAGGGCGCGCTGCAAACCGACAGCTTTGCAGCGCGCCCTTTGACATCTTTCATTTATTCACTGAAGGTCTTGCGGATTTTTTAGCGGATAAGCAGTTCGTAGACCATTATCCACAGCGGCATGGTGAGCATGCAGGAAAGGGTAGACAGTACGTTGATGGCGGAAGCATATTTTTCATTCTTGTGGTAAAGGATAGCTACCTGGTTGATGTTGGAGGCTGAGGGCGCGATGGCAGACAGCAGGGAAATCATGACGATGGAGGGGCCGGAAACGATCCTCTGCGGCATCCCGGTCAGCACGGCAAAAGCGACGGCGATGCCGGAGCAGAGCACCATGCGAAAGAAAATCACCAGCCAGACCCTCAGATTGCCGGTGATGTCCCGCAGCTTCATGCCGCTGACCACCATGCCGGTAATCATCATGCTGAGCGGCCCTATCATGGCCGCCACATCGTTAAAGGCAATGGCTACCGGGCCGGGCAGGCGAATGCCGGCGAACAGGCAGACAAGCCCGCAGGCCACGGCCAGAAGATTCGGGTTCAGGAGGATTTTTCTGATGTCGGGACTGCTTTCGCGGTCAAACAGCCGCACGCCATACGTCCAGAACAGGACGTTAAAAACAACAATATACCCGCTGACATAAATGACCCATTCCTGTCCCAGAACGTAAGCGACGATGGGAATGATCAGATTGCCCGCATTGGTAAAGATGATCGACGCGCGCTCGACCTCGGTAGCTTTCCAGATAGGGCGCAGCAGCCCGGCGATGAGAATATAAAGAATGTGAAAGCAGACCGCCAGCAGAACCGTCATCAGAAGCCCCTGCTGCACCTCAGGCGTCAGCTCCTTCTGAAAGGAGTTGAAAATAACGCAGGGCGTTACGAAATACAGCGAGAGCCGCGAGAGCACCCGGCTGTCTTCGGATTTCAGCATCCCGGCCTTCACCAGCCCTGCAGTAGTGAACAGAATCAAAAACAGCTCGGCAATCTTCTGCATCAGAGGAATAACGATCATGAAACCATCCCAGCCTTTTTGTGCTTTGTTTTCCCGCCCGCGGCCCCTCCGGCGGCGCCGCGGCAAGGAGAGTCTCCGGACATTGCCCTCATTATAGGGGAAAAAAGGCGAAATGTAAATATGCACTGTGGAGAATAGGCGCTGCGGGCGGGCCTTTCGCTTCGCAGCGCCTATCGGCTTATTCGTTTTCATCCTGCAGCGCATCATACCCCTGCTGCCCGGTGCGGATTTTGATAACATTCTCTACATTATAAACGAAGATTTTCCCGTCCCCGATGTGGCCGGTGTAGGGCGCATGCCGGGCAGCATCAATCACCGTCTGCACCGGCACCTTGCAGACGACAATCTCCACCTGCACCTTCGGCAGCAGGCCCATTTCCACCGGAATGCCGCGGTAAAACTCGTTTGCCCCCTTCTGCATCCCGCAGCCGAGCACCTGTGTGAGCGTCATGCCGGTGATGCCGATTTCCTCCATCGCCGCTTTAAACTTTTCAAACCGGCTCTGTTTAAAAATAACCACCAGTTTGGTGTAGACATCCGGCTTTCCGGCGACCTGCCGCTGTGCGGCCTTCGGCTCTTCGAGGGCCACGACCGGCACCGCCGCCTGCGGGGAAACCGCCTCCAAAGAGCTCCCTGCGCCCAGAATGCCGGGAACCGCGCCTGCCGGCGCGAAATCGGCATAGCTGCTGACGAGGCCGTGCTCGATGATATCCAGTCCGGCAATCTCCTCCGCCTCGGAAACCCACAGGCCGATGGCCTTTTTGATGAGGGCAAAAACAGCGGTCATGGTGACGGCCCCCCAGAGGATAACGCTGGCGACCCCTAAAAGCTGCACGAGGAAAAAGTGCATGCCGCCATAGAGAAGGCCCCCGTCGAGCGCCAGCAGGCCAATGAGCAGCGTGCCCGCCGCGCCGCACATGCCATGCACGGCCCACGGCGCCGAGGGGGAGACCAGATCGCAGCCCGCCGTAATGGCGACCAGCCCGCCGAGCGTCAGGCTGTGGCCCAAAATGGCGCGGGGGTTCCCCTGCTTATCATATTTGCCCAGGCGCGGCCTGAGGATTTTTGCGCCGGTGAGCGCGGCCACACCGCCGACCATGTGAACGGCGGTTGAGCCGGCAAAGTCATGAAAGCCGAGCTGGGAAAGCCATCCCCCGCCCCGGATCCAGTGCCCGGAGATGGGATAGATAACGGCGCTTATCACCATACTGTAGATACAGTAGGCGGAAAATCGGGTGCGCTCGGCCATGGCCCCGGAGACGATGGTGGCCGCCGTCGCACAGAAGACCGTCTGGAAAACGAGATAGACGGGGAGCGGGAAGCTGAGTCCCAAAAAAGAGTAGTCCGCCCGCACCAGAGGGTCTAGCCAACCCCAAAAGCCGTTTCCTGCCCCGAACATGATGCCGAAGCCGATAAGCCAGAAGATGGGCGTTCCGAGACAAAAGTCCATCAGGTTTTTCATGACGATGTTGCCTGCGTTTTTCGCGCGGGTAAAGCCGGTCTCCACCATGGCGAAGCCCGCCTTCATGAAGAAAACAAGCGCTGTGCCCAGCAGCACCCAGATGGTATCTACCGATGAATACACGATAAAAGCGCCTTCTCAAAGATTGTTCCTCTGAATCCATATAAAAACGGCGTGCGCTCCCTCTTCTTTAAGAGGCGAAACACACGCCGTTGTGCCGGCCTTTCGGTGTTTTATCTTTTTTCAGATTTGAAACAGCAGCTCGCCATAGGTCGGAAAGGGCCAGTAGTCCTTACCGACCAGCGTTTCCAGCTCATCGGCGGCGGTGCGCATCTCCTGCATGGCGGGCAGGATGCTGTCCCGGCAGTAGCCGGCGAGCGCCTTCTGGCTGTCAAACTCCTGAAAGGCAGCGAGCTTCTTTTCCAATTCCTTCGACTGGCTGTAAAGGGAGGAGCAGAGCGCATCTATTCGGCGGCAGAGGGCCTTTTCGGCCTCGCAGGGCAGCTCCGGGCAGAGGGCCAGCCTGCTGCAGGCGCTGTCCGCCAGGCTGCGGCCATAAGCGGAGGCGGCGGGCAGAATCTCCCTTTTCACCATTTCGAGCATGGTAGCGCCTTCGATGGCCAGAGTTTTCGAGTAATTTTCCAGCAGGATTTCATAGCGCGCATGCATCTCCTGCTCGGTGAAAATTTTGTGGCGGGTAAACAGGCGGATATTCTTTTCGCTGATAAAACAGGGCAGCGCATCAGCGGTGGTGCGCAGGTTATAGAGCCCGCGGCGGGCGGCCTCCTCCTCCCACTGCTTCGAGTAGCCGTTGCCGTTAAAGATAATCCGCTTATGCGCCGCATAGCTGCTGCGCACCAGCTTATGGATGGCGGCAGTGCGGTCCTTCGCGGCCTCCAGCGTATCGGCGAAGCCGCAGAGCGCTTCGGCCACGATGGTGTTGAGCACCACATTGGTGCCGGAAATCGAGGCGGAGGAGCCGGGCATGCGGAACTCGAACTTGTTGCCGGTAAAGGCGAAGGGAGAGGTGCGGTTGCGGTCGGTGTTGTCCTTCGGGAATCGGGGCAGCACATGCACGCCCACCTTCATCTCCGCCGGGCTGGCGCCATCGTAGGATTCCCCATTTTCGATTGATTCGAGGATGGCGGTCAGCTCATCGCCCAGAAACATCGAGAGGATGGCGGGCGGGGCCTCGTTTGCGCCGAGGCGGTGGTCGTTCCCAGGGCTGGCGACCGCCACGCGCAGCAGGTCCTGATAGTCATCCACCGCCTTGATGACCGCGCTCAAAAAGAGCAGAAAGCGGGCGTTTTTGGCGGGCGAATCCCCCGGCTCGAGCAGGTTGACGCCGGTGTCGGTGGAGAGCGACCAGTTGTTGTGCTTGCCGCTGCCGTTGACGCCGGCAAACGGCTTCTCGTGGAGCAGGCAGTGCAGCCCGTGCCGCTCGGCCACCTTTTTCATCAGCTCCATGGTCAGCTGGTTGTGGTCGGTAGCGGTGTTGGTGCTTGAAAAGATGGGGGCGAGCTCATGCTGAGCGGGGGCGACCTCATTGTGCTCGGTTTTGGCGAGGACGCCGAGCTTCCAGAGCTCCTCGTTGAGCTCCTTCATGAAGGAGGCCACCCGGGGCTTGATGGCGCCAAAGTAGTGGTCCTCCATCTCCTGCCCCTTCGGCGGTTTGGCGCCAAAAAGGGTGCGTCCGCAGAAAACGAGGTCCCGCCGCTTTTCCCAGAGCTTCTGGTCGACCAGAAAATATTCCTGCTCGGGGCCGACGGTGGTGGATACCCGGGCGGTGGTTTCATCACCGAGCAGGCGCAGCAGGCGCAGAGCCTGGCGGTTAATTACCTCCATCGAGCGCATGAGCGGCGTCTTCTTATCGAGCGCCTCGCCCGAATAGGAGTAGAAAACGGTTGGGATGCACAGTGTATTATCCTTGATAAAGGCATAGGCGGTGGGATCCCAGGCGGTGTAGCCGCGCGCTTCAAAGGTGGCGCGCAGCCCGCCGGAGGGGAAGGAGGAGGCATCCGGCTCGCCCTTGACCAGCTCCTTGCCGGAAAACTCCATGATAACGCCGCCATCGCCCGAAGGGGCGATAAAGCTGTCGTGCTTTTCGGCGGTGATGCCGGTCATCGGCTGGAACCAGTGGGTAAAGTGGGTGGCCCCCTTCTCGGCCGCCCAGTCCTTCATGGCATTGGCGACGACGTTGGCAATGCTGATATCCAGCTTTTTGCCGTTTTGCATGGTGCGCTGCAGCGCGGCGAAGGTTTCCTTCGGCAGCCGCCGGCGCATGACGCGCTCATCAAAAACCAGGCTTCCAAACAGTTCAGGCATTTTGAGGCTCTCGTTCATTTTCGCTACCTCCTTGAGTAGGTGGGATGGCCGGCCCGGGGGGACCTGCAAAAAAGAAGGCGCCGCGGGGATTGCCCCGCAGCGCCTTTGCTGTTTACGCCGCCCATTATAGCGCCCGTCCTCCCGGGTTGTCAAGCGCCTTTCAGAAGGTTTGTGAATCTTTGCCGTTAAAACTGCGGCACCCTTTAAAGGCTTCATGATTTTTGCCGGTTTTGCAGGAATAAAAATTTTTGCTGCATTTTTGGTTGACAGAAACTCTGGCGCGGCGCTATAATAAACCCATGGACAATGGCGTTCATCACCGGGTGGAGCGGATGGCTGCACCGGGGGATGAACGCTCTTTTTTTGTAAAAAGACAAAATATCCTGCATAATTTTACCGGCCTGCCGGATGGCGGGCGGAAAGAGGAAAGGAGTGGAGCCTCCTATGTTTTTGCGGGAGGGGGAAGAGCGGATTCCTTCCGGCTGCGCCATCTCAGGTATCTTTTCGAAGGAGGGCGAGGCGATCGGCGGAGAGAGCATTATCCGCAGCATTTCCACCATGCACGAGCGCTCGAACGGCTTGGGCGGCGGCTTTGCGGGCTATGGCATCTATCCGCAGTATAAGGAGCTGTATGCCTTTCATGTGTTTTATGAGCAGCCGGCGGCAAAGAGCGCCTGCGAGGAGTTCATCGAGCGGCATTTTGATATTGGCAACCTTTCGAAGATTCCAACGCGCAAGCACCCCGCCATTACCGATGAGCCGATGATCTGGCGCTATTTTGTTTCCCCTCTGCCCACCCGGCTGCAGGCAAGCCAGCTGGACGAGCGGGAGTTTGTGGTGCGCTGCGTCAACCGGGTCAACCATACGATAAAGGGCGCCTACATCTTTTCGAGCGGCAAAAATATGGGGGTCTTCAAGGGGGTTGGCTATCCGGAGGATATCGGGCAGTTTTACCGGCTGGAGGAATATGCCGGCTACTGTTGGACGGCGCACGGCCGCTACCCGACCAACACCCCCGGCTGGTGGGGCGGGGCGCATCCCTTTGCGCTGCTCGACTATTCGGTCGTTCATAACGGGGAAATCTCCTCCTATGATGCCAACCGGCGCACCATTGAAATGATGGGCTACAAGTGTACGCTGCAGACCGATACCGAGGTTATTACCTATATGATAGATTATCTGGTGCGCCGCCAGGGGCTGACGCTCGAGGAGACCGCAAAGGTGATTGCCGCCTCCTTCTGGCAGACAATCTCCCACAAGACCCCAGAGGAGCAGGAGATGGAAACCTTTCTTCGCTGCGCCTATGGGAGTCTGCTGATTAACGGCCCGTTTTCCATCCTGCTCGGCTTTGAGGGCGGGATGATGGCGCTGCAGGATCGCTTAAAGCTGCGCTCGATGGTGGTCGCCGAAAAGGGGGATCGGGTCTATGCCGCCAGCGAGGAATGCGCGATACGCGCCCTTGAAGCCCACCCCGACCGGCTGTATGCGCCGAGGGGCGGCGAGCCGGTCATTGTGCGGCTGAATGCGGCAGCAGAAAAGGAGGCGGGGAGAAAATGCAGATAGACCTTATCTATCCGGAATTTACCCTGCGGCGGGATGACGGGAAATGCACCCGCTGCCGCATCTGTGAGCGCCAGTGCGCGAACGGGGTGACCCGCTATGACGAAAAGCTGCAGCGGATGGTAAGCGATGAAAAAAACTGCGTCAACTGCCAGCGGTGCGTTGCCTGCTGCCCGGTGCGGGCCATTCAGATTGTGAAGAGCGAAAATGCGCTGCGGGAAAACGACAACTGGAGCGCCAGCTGCATCCGCTCGCTCTACCGGCAGGCCCAAAGCGGCGGGGTGCTCCTCTCCTCCATGGGCAATCCCGAGCGCTACCCGGTCTATTTTGACAAGCTGCTGATAAACGCTTCGCAGGTGACCAATCCTTCCATCGACCCGCTGCGCGAGCCGATGGAGACCCGCACCTTTTTGGGCAGAAAGCCGGACCATATCGAGCGGGATGAAAACGGCCGGCTCAAAACAGCGCTGCCGCCCCAGCTCGACCTAGCTGTTCCTATCCTCTTTTCGGCGATGAGCTATGGCTCTATCAGCTATAATGCCCATGAGAGCCTCGCGCGGGCGGCCAGGGCGCTCGGCACCTGCTACAACACCGGCGAGGGCGGGCTGCACAGGGATTTTTATCCCTATGGGGAAAATACGATTGTGCAGGTGGCCTCCGGCCGCTTCGGGGTGCACCGGGAATATCTCGAAGCGGGGGCGGCGATTGAAATCAAGATGGGGCAGGGGGCGAAGCCGGGCATCGGCGGCCATCTGCCGGGGACGAAGATTGTGGGCGACGTTTCGGCCACCCGCATGATTCCCGAGGGGAGCGACGCCATTTCCCCCGCCCCGCACCACGATATCTATTCGATTGAGGACCTGCGGCAGCTGGTCTATTCGCTTAAGGAGGCGACCGGCTATCAAAAGCCGGTGATTGTCAAGGCGGCGGCGGTGCACAATATTGCGGCGATCGCCAGCGGCATTGCGAGAAGCGGCGCGGACATCATTGCCATCGACGGGTTTCGCGGCGGCACCGGCGCAGCGCCCACCCGCATTCGCGACCATGTCGGCATTCCCATCGAGCTGGCGCTCGCGAGCGTTGACCAGCGACTGCGCGATGAGGGGATACGCGGCAGCGTTTCACTCATTGCGGGCGGAAGCATCCGCTCGAGCGCCGATGTCATCAAGGCCATCGCGCTGGGGGCGGACGCCGTTTATATCGGAACGGCCGCTCTTCTCGCGCTCGGCTGCCACCTCTGCCGCAGCTGCCAGGCGGGAAAATGTGGCTGGGGTATTGCCACCCAGCTGCCCGAGCTCAGCGCCCGGCTCGACCCGCTCGAGGGCGCGCAGCGGCTGCAGAACCTCATAGAGGCTTGGACGCACGAGATAAAAGAGATGATGGGCGGCATGGGGATAAACTCGATAGAGGCGCTTCGCGGCAACCGGCTGATGCTGCGCGGAGTGGGCCTCACCGGGCTGGAGCTTGCCATTTTAGGCGTAAAGCATGCGGGCGAATAAAAAAGAGGCTTTTTATTCAGGCTTTTGCCTGCATTATGCGGGAGCACTGCACTTTTTTCCGGCTTCTCTGGCCGAAATGGCGCCGCAGCCTGGGAAAAAGCGGAGGATACAGGACAGGAAAAAGGGGAGGATGCGGCGATGCATATTGATGCGGCGGGGAAGGATTTTTTGCAGCTCAACGAGGCGGTGCGCGCCTGCCCGGAGAGGGAAATCACCATTACCGGCTGCAACGGCCAGCGCTATATCGGCGATGGGCTTGCGGGCAAAAGGCTGGCCGTTTATGGAACGGCGGGCAACGCGCTGGGCGCCTATCTGTGCGGCAGTGAGATTGAGGTGTTCGGCAATGCGCAGGATGCGCTGGGCGATACGATGGACAGCGGCCGGATTGTGGTCCATGGCCGGGCGGGGGATGCGGTGGGCTACGCCATGCGCGGCGGGAGCATCTTCATCGAGGGGGATATCGGCTACCGCGCGGGCATCCATATGAAGCAGTATCAGAGCAAGTGCCCGGTGCTGATTGCCGGCGGCTGCGCGGGCAGCTTTCTCGGCGAATACCAGGCGGGGGGAACGATTGTCCTCCTCAACCTGCAAAAGGAGGCGGCGGCAGTGGGCAACTTCTGCGGCACCGGCATGCACGGCGGACGGATTTTCCTCCGGCAGCAGGCGCCCCTGGCCGACCTGCCCGAACAGGTAAAGGCCCGCAGGGCGAAAGAGGCGGACTGGCAGGCGCTGCTGCCGCTTCTTGAGGAATTCCGGGGGTATTTTAGAGAAGCGAAAACGGCCCTCTCCCCCGAGGAGTTCTGGGTGCTCTCTCCCAATACCCAAAACCCCTACCGCAGGCTCTATACGCCAAACGGGGGTTAAAGGCGCCGCGCAAAAGCCTTCTGCGGCGGATGGCCGGATGAGAGGGCCGGCACCCTTCCATGAAAACAAAAAGGAGAAAAGCGAATGGATCATACGATGAGCGAGGTTCTGCAGTTTGTGCGGGAGAATGACGTCAAGTTTATCCGCCTGGCCTTCTGCGATATCTTCGGTATGCAGAAGAATGTTTCCATTATGCCGCATGAGCTGGAGCGCGCATTTGAAAGCGGCATTTCGTTTGATGCAAGCGCGATACGCGGCTTTATGAATGTTGAAGAGTCGGATCTTTTTCTCGTCCCCGATCCGGCGACCCTCTCTATCCTCCCCTGGCGGCCGAGCCAGGGGAGCGTTGTGCGTTTTTTCTGCTCTGTCCGCCGGCCGGACGGGCGGCCGTTTGAGGGGGATATGCGCTTTCTTTTGCGCGAAAGCGTCCGGCGTGCGGCCGGGCAGGGCTACAGCTGCAAGGCAGGGCCGGAATGCGAGTTTTACCTCTTTCAGGCGGATGAGGAGGGGCGCCCCTCCTTTTTGCCGCACGACCGGGGCGGCTATTTCGATATCGCCCCGCTCGATCGGGGGGAGAATGTCCGGCGGGATATCTGTTTAAGCCTCATGGAGATGGGGATTTTGCCGGAAAGCTCCCACCATGAGCAGGGCCCCGGCCAGAACGAGATTGATTTCCGCTATGCCGACATTCTGACCGCTGCGGACAATCTCGTCGCCTTCCGGGCGGTCGTCAAGGCGATTGCCGCCCGCAGCGGGCTATATGCCTCGTTCATGCCCAAGCCATTTGAGGAGGAGAGCGGCAGCGGGCTGCATGTGAACCTTTCGCTGCATGAAAACGGGGTGAACCTCTTTCGGGGCGGGGAGGCGCCCTCCGGCAAGGCGGAGGGGTTTACGGCGGGCATTCTGCGCCGCGTCCCGGAAATGACCGCCTTTTTAAACCCGCTGACAAATTCCTACCGGCGTTTCGGCGCCTTTGAGGCGCCGCGCTTTGTCTCCTGGAGCAGGCAGAACCGTTCGCAGCTGGTGCGCATTCCCGCCGCCTGCGGACCCTATGGCCGCATGGAGCTGCGCTCTCCCGACCCGGCCTGCAACCCCTACCTCTGTTTTATGCTGCTGCTGGAGGCGGGCCTGGAGGGGGTAAAGGAGGAGCTGCGCCTGCCCGGGGAGGCCAGCTTTGACCTTTACAGCGAAACGGGGCGCGCCGCAGGACTGCCCGAGCTGCCCAAAAGCCTGGAGGAGGCGCTTGAGCGGGCCGGGGAGAGCGCCTTTATCCGCCGGCTGCTGCCGGAGCGTACGCTCGAGAGCTATCTGGCAGAAAAGCGGCAGGAGTGCCGGGCGGCCGAAAAGGCGGCCGACCGCCTGCATTTTGAGCGGGAGTTTTATTTTGAGCGCATTTGACAGGGCGCACAGGGGGAGGCGAGGAATATGCCGGGCGTTTTAATCGTATCAGGCCCGAAAGCGTTGGGCGCACTTACCCAGATGCTGCAGGAATGCGCCCGGCAGGCCGCGCCGGAGATTTTCCCGGCGCAGAGCGGGGCTGCCGCCCGAAGGCTTCTCTGCGAAAATGATTATGAGCTCGTGCTCATCAACGCGCCCCTTTCCGATGAGTTCGGCCATGATCTGGCGTTGCATGCTGTGCAGTGCTCGCAGGCGGGCGTTCTTCTGATTGTGAGAAACGAGCAGGCCGATGCGGTGGCGGCTAAGGTGGAGGATGAGGGCGTTTTCATTTTGGGCAGGCCGCTGAGCCGGGAGCTCTTCTATCAGGCGGTCAAGCTGGTAAAGGCCGCGCGGCGGCGGCTGATGGGCATGCAGCAGGAAAACCGGCGGCTGCAGGGGAAGATTGAGGAAATCCGCCTCTGTGGCCGCGCGAAGTGCGCGCTCATTCAGTACTGCGGCTATACCGAGCCGCAGGCGCACCGGTATATGGAAAAGCAGGCGATGGATGAGCGTCGCACCCGCCGCGAAATAGCCGAGGAGATTTTAAAAATTTATGAGGGATAGGCGGCCGCGCCGGCTAGACGGTTTAAAGGAGGACTTATGCGTTTTATGCAGAATGGCCCGCACGAGGAATGCGGCATTTTCGGCGTCCGCACCCGGTTTGACGAGGCGGCAGAGCTCAGCTACCATGCGCTGCTCGCTTTGCAGCACCGCGGGCAGGAGGGGGCGGGGATAGCGGTATTAAAGGAGCGCTCGATTCTCTACCACAAAAACGTTGGGCTGGTGTCGGAGGTGTTCACCCCGCCGGTGCTCGAAAAGCTGCCGCATGCGCACTGCGCCATCGGCCATGTGCGCTACTCGACCACCGGCTCGAACACGCGCGGCAACGCCCAGCCGATGGTCAAGGAATTTCTGCGGGGCCGCATTGCCGCGGCGCACAATGGCAACATCCTCAATGCCGCCGATATCCGCCGCTTTCTTTGCGAAGCGGGCTGCGATTTTGCCGCCACCAACGATTCGGAGGTTATCGCTTCGCTCATCGCCTATGAGGCGCTCTGCTGCGGGGATGTGGAAGAGGCGGTGGAAAGGGCCGCTAAAAAGCTCGTCGGCGCCTTTACCCTTCTCGTTCTCTCGAGCGATGGGCGGCTGTTTGCCGTACGCGACGGCAACGGCTTTCGCCCGCTCTGCCTCGGGCGGCAGGGGGAGGATGTCGCCGTTGCTTCCGAGAGCTGCGCGCTCGAGAGCACCGGCTTCTCGTTTGTGCGGGATATCACCCCGGGGGAGATGGTGGTTATTGAGGAGAACGGCAGAGTAAAAAGCCGCCTGGTGCTGCCGGGGAAAAAGCGGGGGATGTGCGTTTTCGAATACGTCTACTTTGCGCGCACCGACTCGGTGCTCGACGGGCTGAGCGTCTATGAGGCGCGGCTTCGCATGGGGGCGGCGCTTTTCCGGGAGTGCCCGGTCCCGGCGGATATCGTCTGCGGCGTTCCGGACAGCGGGCTGGCGGCGGCGCTGGGCTATGCCAGAGAGAGCGGGCTGCCTTATGCGCCCGCCTTTGTCAAAAACCGCTATATCGGGCGCAGCTTCATCTTTCCCACCCAGGCGCAGCGGGATGCGGCGGTGCGTTTAAAGCTGAGCCCTCTGGCAGCCTCGGTCAGGGGAAAGCGGGTGGTATTGGTGGATGATTCCATCGTTCGCGGTACGACCGGGGCCAAGATTGTCGCGAGCCTCAAAAGTGCCGGGGCGAAGGAGGTCCACCTGCGCATCTGCTCTCCGCCCTTTCGCCATGCCTGCCATTTCGGCACCGATATCGACGACCCGGATACCCTCATCGCCAACCGGCTTTCGCCCGGGGAGACGGCTGAAAACATGGGGGCAGACTCGCTGGGGTATATCTCTTTAAAGGCCCTGCTTTGCTGCTGCGGCGGGCAGGGGCGGCAGTTTTGCGATGGGTGCTTCAGCGGCCGTTATCCGATTGAGCGCCCCGAGTCGCGCAAGAATCTGTTTGAGGGCGCATTGCCGCAGGAGCCTTAAAGGAGCGCCCGGTTTTAAAGGCAGGGGAAGCTCTGCGGCTTTGCGTTTTTCGGGGTAAGTCTGTCGGGCAGTTTTCGGTCTGCAGAAAAAGGCGGTTTCAGGGCAGGGGTGCCGCTTTTTAACAGGAAGGGGAGAAGAACAGATGGAGAAAGCCTATCTGGTTTTGGAAAACGGGCAGGTTTTTAAGGGCCGGCGCTTCGGCGCGCCGCTGGAAACAGAAGGGGAGCTGGTTTTTACCACCGGCATGACCGGTTATCTCGAAACGCTCACCGACCCGAGTTACCATGGGCAGCTGGTCGTGCAGACCTTCCCGCTTATCGGCAACTATGGGCTCATCTCCGCCGACTTTGAGAGCGAAAAAGCGCATCTGAGCGCCTATATTGTTCGGGAATGGTGTCGGGAGCCCTCCAACTTTCGCAGTGAGGGGACTCTGGACACTTTTTTAAAGTCCCAGGGCATCCCGGGGCTGGAGGGGGTGGATACCCGGGAGCTGACCGCTATTATCCGCGAAAAGGGCGTTATGAACGCGCGGCTCTGCCATTCGCCGGAGGGGACAAATTTCGGGCGGCTCTGTGCCCTGCGGGTTTCGGGGGCGGTCGCGGCGGTGGGCTGTCAAAAGGCATACACCGTAAAGGCGCCAAACGAGCGCTTTCGGGTGGCGCTTTGGGACTTCGGCGCCAAGAAGAATATCGAGCGGGAGCTGCTGCGGCGCGGCTGCAGCGTTTCGCATATCCCGCCCGCTTATACGGCCGCCCGGATTCTGCAGCTGCGCCCGGATGGGGTGCTGCTTTCCAACGGGCCGGGAGACCCGGCGGAAAACACCGGGGTTATCCGGGAGCTGCAGGCGCTCTGCCGCTCGGGCGTGCCGGTTTTCGGCATCTGTTTGGGACATCAGCTGCTGGCTCTGGCCCATGGAGGGGAGACTGAAAAGCTCAAATATGGCCACCGGGGAACGAACCAGCCGGTGAAAAGCCTTCTGGATGGGCGGGTATACATCACCAGCCAGAACCACGGCTACGCCGTCAGGCGGCTGCCGCAGGGGGCGGAGACGCTCTTTAAAAATGTGAACGACGCCACCAATGAGGGGATTATTTACCGGAATATACCGGCCTTTTCGGTACAGTTTCATCCTGAGGCGGCGGCCGGGCCGCTGGACACCGGCTTTCTGTTCGACCAGTTTGTGAAAAATATGGAGGTGCTGCGCTCATGCCGTTAGATGCTACCATCCAGCGGGTGCTGCTTATCGGCTCGGGGCCGATTGTGATCGGCCAGGCCGCCGAGTTTGACTATGCGGGCGCCCAGGCCTGCCGGGCGCTCAGGGAGGAGGGGCTGCAGGTGGTGCTCGTCAACCCCAATCCCGCCACCATCATGACCGACCGGGAGATGGCAGACGCCATCTATCTCGAGCCGCTGAATGTGCAGACGCTCACCCGCATTTTAGAGCGCGAGCGTCCGGATGCGCTGCTGTCCACCCTCGGCGGCCAGATTGGTCTCACCCTTTCGATGCAGCTGGCAAAAGAGGGGGTGCTCCGGCGCCTCGGGGTGCGGCTGCTGGGCGCTTCGCCCGAAGCGATTGACAAGGCGGAGGACCGGCTGCTCTTTAAAGAAGCGATGGAGCGCATCGGCCAGCCGGTCGTCCCCTCCGCCGTGGTCACCGATACGGCGGGCGCGCTGCGCTTTGCAGAGGAAACCGGCTATCCGGTCATCGTGCGCCCCGCCTTTACGCTCGGCGGCAGCGGCGGCGGCATCGCCGAGGATGGGGAGGCGCTCGGGAGAATTGCGGAAAACGGGCTGCGGTTTTCCCCAATCCGTCAAATTCTGGTGGAAAAAAGCATTGCCGGCTGGAAAGAGATTGAATTTGAGGTGGTGCGCGACCGGGCGGGCAACGCCGTCACCGTCTGCGCGATGGAAAATTTCGACCCGGTCGGCGTCCATACGGGGGACAGCATCGTCGTTGCCCCGACGCTGACGCTCGCTGACCGCGAATATCAGATGCTGCGCCGGGCGGCCCTCTCAATTATTGAGGAGATGGGGGTGGAGGGCGGCTGCAACTGCCAGTTTGCCCTCTCGCCGGACAGCTTTCACTATGCCGTTATCGAGGTAAATCCCCGGGTCAGCCGCTCATCGGCGCTCGCCTCCAAGGCGACCGGCTACCCGATTGCCAGGGTGGCGGCCAAAATAGCCGTCGGCTATACGCTCGATGAGATTAAAAACGCCGTCACCGGCAAGACCTTCGCCTGCTTTGAGCCGGCGCTCGATTATGTGGTGCTTAAGCTTCCGAAATGGCCGTTTGATAAATTTGTTTATGCCCGGCGCACCCTCGGCACCCAGATGAAGGCGACCGGCGAGGTGATGGCGATAGGCCGCGGCTTTAAGAGCGCGCTGATGAAGGCGGTGCGCGGGGCCGAGCTTAAGATGGGCACCCTGCGCAGCCCTGCCCTGATGGAAAAGACAGATGGGGAAATCCGCGCAGCCTGCGCTGTTTGCGATGACCGGCGGCTGTTTGTGCTTTTCGAAGCGCTGCTGCGCGGCATCCCGGCAGAAGAGCTGCATGCGCTTACCCGGATAGACCGCTGGTTTCTTTCTCAGCTTTTGCAGCTGGCGCAGCTGGAAAAGCGGCTGATGCAGGGGGAATACAGCGAGGAGCTGATGACAGAGGCCAAGCGCTGCGGCTATCCGGATGAGGAGATAGAGCGGCTGACAGGCCATCCGCTTCCCCGCGCGCTGCCGCTCTCCTACCGGATGGCGGACACCTGCGCAGGCGAGTTTGCGGCAGAAACGCCCTATTTTTACTCGGTCTATGCAGAAGCGGATGAAGCGGGGGCGCTGCTAAAGAAGCGTCCCGCCGGGCGAAAGACGGTCGTCGTCCTCGGCTCGGGCCCCATCCGCATCGGGCAGGGGATTGAGTTTGACTATGCCTCGGTGCAGTGCGTGCGCGCGCTGCGGGCCAGGGGCTATGAAACAGTGATCATCAACAATAACCCCGAAACGGTCTCGACCGATTTCGATACGGCCGACCGGCTGTATTTTGAACCGCTGACAGCCGGGGATGTGGAAAACGTTCTGCGGATAGAAAAGCCGTGGGCGGTGGTGGCAGCCTTCGGCGGCGGGACCGCCATCAGGCTGACACGGCGGCTGACCGGGCTCGGCTACAACATTTTGGGCACCTCGGCCGAGAGCATCGACCGCGCCGAGGACCGCGAACGCTTTGATGCGCTTTTGGAAGAGCTGCAGATTCCGCGGCCGAAGGGGGAGGCGGTGCGGTCTGCCGAAGAGGCAGTGGCAGCGGCCGGAAGGCTCGGCTATCCGGTGCTGCTGCGCCCCTCCTATGTGCTGGGCGGACAGAATATGATTATTGCCCATTCGCAGGAGGATGTGCGCGAATATATGGCAATTATCCTGTTGCAGGGGATGAAGGGCCCGGTGCTGATTGACCAGTATCTGGCCGGGACCGAGCTGGAGGTGGATGCCATCTTTGACGGGGAGGAGATTCTCATCCCCGGCATTATGGAGCATGTGGAGCGCGCGGGGGTGCATTCGGGGGATTCCATCGCCGTTTATCCGGCGCAGAAGCTTGACGGCAGGCAGGTGCGTACCCTCATCGACTATACCCGCCGCCTTGCGCTGGCCATCGGCGGGAAGGGGCTTATCAATATTCAGTATGTGGCACACCGGGGAAAAATCCATGTCATCGAGGTCAATCCCCGTTCCTCGCGCACCGTTCCCTACATCAGCAAGGTTTCGGGGCTGCCGGTGGTCGAGCTGGCGGTGCGCGCCATGCTCGGCGAGCGGCTTAGTGAGATGGGCTTTGGCACCGGGCTTTACCGCAATCCCCCCTATATCGCCGTCAAAGTGCCGGTTTTCAGCTTTGAGAAGCTGCAGGACCTTGACACCCAGCTCGGCCCCGAGATGAAATCGACCGGCGAGGTGCTGGGCATCGGCAAAACGATGGCCGAAGCGCTCTATAAGGGGCTCAACGCGGCCGGCTGCCGGATGAGCAGAAAGGGCGGGATTCTTTTTACAGTGCGCGACAGCGACAAGGCGGACATTCTGCCGGTCGCGCGCGGTTTTCTGAAGCTGGGCTTTACGCTGTATGCGACGGCGGGCACCGCCCGCGTTCTCGAGGGCGCCGGGCTGCATGTCCGGGTGACCGGAAAAATTCATCAGTCGCAGGATAACCCGCTGACGCTGCTGGAAAGCGGGCAAATCCAGTATATCGTTTCCACCTCGGCGAAGGGGCGCCTTCCCGAGCGGGACAGCGTGCGCATCCGCCGCGGGGCGGTGGAGCGGGGCATCCCCTGCCTTACCTCCATTGATACGGCGCAGGCGCTGCTCGTCAGCCTTTTGAGCCGCTTTTCTCAGCAGAACACCGAGCTTGTCGATATCAACCACATGAGGAGGGAAAGAATGAAGCTGCGTTTTCTCAAAATGGAGGGCTGCGGCAACGACTACATCTATTTCGACTGCTTTTCCCAACAGGTAAAGGCGCCGGAGTCGCTGGCCGTTTCGCTCTCCGAGCGGCATTTCGGCATTGGGGGCGATGGGGTGGTGCTCATTGAGCCCTCGGCGCAGGCGGATGCGCGCATGCGCATGTTTAACCGCGACGGCAGCGAGGGGCGCATGTGCGGCAACGCCATACGCTGCGTGGCCAAATATCTCTATGAGAGCGGGCTGGCCAAAAAGCAGGAGCTTATCATTGACACTGCCAGTGGCCTGCGGCAGGTAGAGGTATTCCCGCAAAACGGCATTGTCGGCTCGGCCTGCGTCGGTATGGGCAAGGCGGAGCTCATGCCGCAGAGGATTCCGCTGGCCCTTCCCGGGCAGGAGCCGGTCATTGACCGGCCGGTGCAGCTCGCCGGGCAAAAGCGGCGCATCACCTGCGTTTCGATGGGAAACCCCCACTGCGTGCTCTTCTGCGAGCAGCCGGACTCGCTGGCGCTCGAAACGGTAGGACCGTTGATTGAAAACGACCCGCTCTTTCCCGAACGGGTGAATGTAGAATTTGTGCAGATTGCGGGCCCGGGAGAGCTGCGCATGCGGGTCTGGGAGCGCGGCAGCGGGGAAACGCTCGCCTGCGGCACCGGCGCCTGCGCGGTGGCGGTGGCGGCGGTGCTCTGCGGGCACTGCGGCTATGGGGAGGATATCCGGGTGCAGCTTCCGGGCGGCGGGCTGACAGTACGCTACGAGGAGGACGGCAGCGTTTATCTCAGCGGCGAGTGCAGGCAGGTATTTACGGGAGAGGTGGAAATCTGATGGCGGCAGAAACGAAATATATCTTCGTGACCGGGGGCGTTGTCTCCGGCCTCGGCAAGGGGATAACGGCGGCCTCGCTGGGTCGGCTGCTAAAGGCGCGGGGGCTCACAGTCGCCGCGCAGAAGCTCGATCCGTATATCAACGTCGACCCCGGAACGATGAGCCCCTACCAGCACGGCGAGGTGTTCGTCACCGGGGACGGGGCCGAGACCGACCTTGATCTCGGACACTATGAACGCTTTATTGATGAGGACTTAAACCGCTTTTCCAACCTCACCACCGGCAAAGTCTACTGGAATGTGCTGCACAAGGAGCGCGCCGGGCAGTATCTCGGGCAGACGGTGCAGGTTATTCCGCATGTGACCGATGAAATCAAATCCTTCATCTACTCGGTCGGGGAGAAGACAGGGGCGCAGGTGGTGCTCACCGAGATTGGCGGAACAACGGGGGACATTGAAAGCCAGCCATTTTTGGAAGCTATCCGGCAGGTTTCGCTCGAGGTGGGGCGCAGTAACTGCCTGTTTATCCATGTGACGCTGGTCGTCTGGCTGCAGAGTTCCGGCGAGCACAAGTCGAAGCCTACCCAGCATTCGGTCAAGGAACTGCAGTCGGTCGGGATTATGCCGGACATCATCGTTGCCCGGTGCGACGAGCCGCTTGAAGAGTCCATCAAGAAAAAGATTGCGCTCTTCTGCAATGTTGAGGCGGACTGCGTCATCGAAAACCGGACGCTGCCGGTGCTCTATGAGGCCCCGCTCATGCTGCAGGAGAACCGGCTGGATGAAATTGTCTGCCGCAAGCTTTCTCTCGCCGCGCCGCCCGCCGACCTGCACGACTGGCGGGAGATGCTCGCGCGCATCCGGCGGGCGGACCGGCCGGTGAGCATAGCGCTGGTTGGCAAATATGTCCGGCTGCACGACGCCTATCTCTCGGTGGCCGAGGCGCTTTCGCATGCAGGCTATGAAAACGGCGCAAAGGTGCAGATCCGCTGGGTGGATTCGGAGGAGCTGGAGGGTGAAAACGCGGAAAAGCGGCTTGCGGGCTGCGCAGGGATACTCATTCCCGGTGGCTTTGGCGGCAGGGGTATTGAGGGTATGGTGGCTGCCGCGCGCTATGCCCGGGAACAGGGGGTGCCCTATTTCGGCATCTGCCTTGGGATGCAGATAGCAGTCATCGAGTGCGCCCGCTCGCTGGCGGGGCTTTTGCACGCCAACTCCCGCGAGTTTGACCCCGAGGGGGCTCAATGCGTCATCGACCTGATGCCCGACCAGCGCGGGGAAATCCCAAAAGGCGGCACCATGCGCCTTGGAGCCTATCCCTGCGTGCTGTCGGAAAGTACGCTGCTTCACACGATCTATGGGCAGGCGCAGGTGAGCGAGCGGCACCGCCATCGCTATGAGGTGGCCAATGCTTTTCGTCCGGCGCTCGAAAAGGCGGGGCTTTGTTTTTCCGGCCAGTCGCCGGATGGGCGGCTGTGCGAGACGGCGGAAAGACAGGACCACCCCTTTTATGTCGGGGTGCAGTACCATCCCGAATTTAAATCCCGCCCCAACCGGGCGCATCCGGTATTCCGGGCGTTTATCGCCGCAGCGCTGCGTTTTGACGAGGGCTTTGGCAAAAGCAAAGAGGCAGAAAGGGGAGAGAGCCGATGAAGCTGAACGAACACTATTTTGAGCTCACCGAGAGTTATCTTTTTTCGGACATTGCCCGGCGGGTAAAGGCCTTTGCGGCCGCCCATCCCGACCAGAAAATCATCCGCATGGGAATTGGCGACGTTACCCGGCCGCTGCCGCCGGCGGTGACGGCGGCGCTGGAAGGAGCCGCCCGGGAGATGGGCCAAAGGGAAACCTTTCGCGGCTATGGCCCCGAGCAGGGCTACCCCTTTTTGCGGGAAGCGGTGGCCGCTTACTATCAAAGCCACAGTACGGTCGTTTCCCCGGAGGAAATCTTTATAGGGGATGGGGCGAAGAGCGACCTGGGGAATATTCTCGACCTGTTTTCCCCGGCCTGCACCGTGCTCATCCCCGACCCGGTGTATCCGGTGTATGTGGATACCAACGTCATGGCCGGGCGCAGGATTGTTTATCTTAACGCCAGCGGTCAAAACGGCTTTCTGCCCCTGCCGGATCCCCGGGTGAAGGCGGATATTCTCTACATCTGCTCGCCCAACAACCCTACCGGCGCGGCCTATGACCGGCAGGGTCTGCAGGCATTTGTGGATTATGCGCGGGAAAACGGTGCGCTCATCCTTTATGATGCAGCCTATGAGGCGTTTATCACCGACCCGGCGCTTCCCCGCTCGATCTATGAGATAGAGGGGGCCAGACAGTGTGCGATTGAATTCTGCTCGCTCTCGAAAACGGCCGGCTTTACCGGCCTGCGCTGCGGCTATACGGTTGTGCCGCAGGAGCTTGTCTTTGAAGGGCATAGCCTGCGGGCCATGTGGCTGAGACGGCAGACGACCAAATTTAACGGCGTTTCCTATCCCGTTCAGCGCGCCGCGGCCGTCGCTCTCAGCGAGGAGGGGCGTCGGGCGTCAGAGGAAAATATCTCCTACTACCGGGAGAATGCCCGGCTGCTTATGCAGGCGCTGGATAAGCGGGGCATCTTTTATACCGGCGGCAGGCACTCGCCCTATCTCTTCATGCGCTGCGAAAACGGCATGGGCAGCTGGCAGTATTTTGACTGGCTGCTGGAGAATGCCGGCATCGTTGGGACACCGGGCGCGGGCTTCGGCAAAAACGGCGAAAACTACTTCCGTCTGAGCGCCTTCGGCGGCCGGGAGGAGACCAAAGAGGCCGCAGAGCGGCTGCTGAATCTTTAAAGGCAAAAAAGGAAGGACGCGCCGCAAAATGAAAATTTTGCAGTGTGCCCTTCCTGTGTTTTTTGCCGAGGGAGATTATTTTTCGCTTCTCTGCCGCATGATTTCATAGAGCAGCACGGTGGCCGCGCAGGAGACGTTGAGCGAGGAGGCGGAGCAGCCCTGTGCCATCGGGATGGAGACGAGCGTGTCAGCCAGCTCATAGAGCCTTTGGCAGAGCCCGTCCGTCTCGTTGCCGATGAAAAGGATGCAGGGCCCGTCAAGCCGTTCCTTATAAAGCGGCGTCTGCCGGTGGGCGGTGGTGGCAACGGCGCGAAAGCCGGGGTATCGCTGCTGCATGCCGGATAAAAACGCCTCAATCTGCCCGTTCCCGGACAGCCGCAGGACCGGAAGGCTGAAAAAGGAGCCCATCCCGGCGGTGACGACCGCCGGGTCATACAGGTCAACGGCATGCCCGGTAATCAGCAGGGCACTTGCCCCCAGCGCATCGCAGGAGCGGATGAGCGTGCCGAGGTTGCCCTTATTGGAGGGGCGGTCGAACAGCACAATCAGCGGATTTTCCGGCAGGTGCAGGGTATCGGGGCTGTCCTTTCGCATCTGCATAACGGCCAAAAGCTCGGAGGTCTCCTCCTTGCCGCTCAGCTGCCGCATCAGCTCCCCGGTCAAAATAAGGTTCTCCCGCGTTTGAACGGTTTTTATGATCTTCTTCCCCCATTCGGAAAGGCCCAGCTCTTCGCTGTAGATGAGCGAGGAGAAACGCCAGCCATTTCGAATGGCCTCGTTGATGTTGCGCACTCCTTCGACCAGGAATTCACCATATTTATACCGCTTGTTGCGGTTTGTTTTTAATACCTCGAGTTTTTGATAATCGGCATTTTTGGAATAGATTTTTTTCATAGCGCTCTCTTCCCGGATTAAAAAATAATGCCGCCCCCACTATTGCAAGGACAGCATTTTAATGGCGGCCAACCCCGGTTCATGCGCCGGGATAAACCATTTTTTTACTTTTCTGGACAACGTATGTTATTATAACGGATAGTTTGGCAAATTGCAATAGAAAATTCATATTTTGTACATATATACAAAGTTTTTCGGAAGGTTTATTAAATTTTCAACAGGCGGTAACAGGGTTTTGAATTTTTTGGAAACACTGGGCTCTCTGCCCCCCATTTCGGCCTGCGAACACTTGTTAAGCCGCCTGCGGTTGTGCTATAATAAGCGCGAACAGGAAAGCGATGCTTTCTTCAGCCCGCTGACAAGCGGGCTGTGCCGCTTTGCGGCACAAAATGCGCTTAATATATCATAGACCGAACCGGAGCGGCGGTTTTCTGCCGCCATGCGGCGGCAGTGCGGGACGAAATCCTGCCGGAGAAAACGGAGGGCGGCAGATGCGCATATTGGGAATAGACCCTGGCTACGCCATTGTGGGCTATGGAATGATTGAACACCGCAGCTGCCGCTTTCGTCCGCTGGAATATGGGGCGGTTCTGACCGAGGCGGGGGTAGAGTTTACCAGCCGGCTGCAGAATATCTATTTGGACCTGCAGGCGCTTTTAGAGCGGCTGCAGCCCGAGGCGGTAGCGGTCGAGCGGCTCTACTTTACCACCAACCAGAAAACAGGGATTGACGTGGCCCAGGCGCGGGGGGTGATTCTGCTGGCAGTAACCCTTGCGGGCATTCCGGTTTATGAATATACCCCGCTGCAGGTCAAGCAGGCGGTTGCCGGTTACGGCAAGGCTGAAAAACATCAGGTGATGGCGATGACCCAGCGGATTTTAAAGCTCAAGGAGATACCAAAGCCGGATGATGCAGCCGATGCGCTGGCGATTGCCATCTGCCATGCGCACAGCGCCGGCTCCTCACTGAACGGGCTGATACGAAAGGCGGGGGCGAGATGATCTATTCGCTGCGCGGAACGCTGACGGCGGTCGAGCAGAATTTTGTGGTGGTCGAGTGCGCCGGCGTCGGCTATGGGGTGCGCACAACGGCGGGAACGCTGGGAAAGCTCCCGAAGATGGGGCAGGAGGTAAAGCTCTTTACCTGCCTCAACATCCGCGAGGATGCCGCCGAGCTCTTCGGCTTTATTGACCGCCGGGAGCTGGAGGGCTTCCGGATGCTGACAGGCGTCAGCGGCGTCGGCCCGAAGGCGGCGCTGGCGATTCTTTCCGAGCTGGGCGGGCAGCAGCTGCTGCTGGCCGTTGCGGGCGGGGATGCGAAATCGATTACCCGCGCGCCGGGCGTCGGTCCGAAGCTGGCGAGCCGCATTGTGCTCGAGCTCAAGGATAAGGTGCCGGCCGATTTCTTTTCGCCGGATGGCGGAGGCGGCGCGTTTGCTCCGCCCCCGCAGGAGAACACCAGCGCGGGCGAAGCGCTCAGCGCCCTGATCGCTTTGGGCTACAGCCAGCAGGAGGCGGCCTCGGCAGTCGGACGCCTTTCGCCCGAGCTGCCGGTGCAGGAGCTGATTAAAGGCGCGCTCAAGGTTCTGAGTACGCGGCGCTAGCGCATATAAGGAATAACGGGCAGGCGGCTGGCTGCAAAAGCAGGAGGGGGCCGGCGCCCATGGGAAAGAAAGGGCTGGGCAGATAAATGAGCATCTACCGGCAGGATGTGGAAACCCTGGACGAGGGGACGGACGGGCGAATCCTCACTGCCGCCGAGCGGCGGGAGGATTCGGAGAACGAAGGGAACCTGCGTCCCCAGACGCTGGGGGAATATATCGGGCAGGAGAAGGTCAAGGAGCATATGGCCGTTTATATCGAGGCGGCCCGCCAGCGCGGCGAGGCGCTCGACCATGTGCTGCTCTATGGCCCGCCGGGCCTCGGCAAAACGACCCTTTCCGGCATTATCGCGCATGAGATGGGGGTGGAGTTTCGCGTCACTTCCGGCCCGGCCATTGAAAAGCCGGGGGACCTCGCGGCGCTGCTCACCAACCTCGAGGCGGGGGATATCCTGTTTGTCGATGAAATCCACCGCCTTTCCCGCGCGGTGGAGGAGGTGCTCTATCCGGCGATGGAGGACTATGCGCTGGATATCATGATCGGCAAGGGTCCCTCCGCCCGCTCGATACGCATCGATCTGCCGCGCTTCACCCTGATTGGCGCGACCACCCGCGCGGGCCAGCTTTCGGCCCCTCTGCGCGACCGGTTCGGTGTTGTCATGCGCCTCGAGATGTATACGCCCGAGGAGCTTTCCACCATCGTGCGGCGCAGTGCGGGGATTTTGAAAATCGACTGCGAGCCAGAGGGGGCTTATGAGATTGCGCGGCGCGCGCGGGGCACCCCCCGCATCGCCAACCGGCTTTTAAAGCGGGTGCGCGACTTTGCGCAGGTTCTGGGGGATGGGAAGATTACCGCTTCGCTGGCCGGCACCGCCTTAAACCGGCTGGATATCGACCCGCTCGGGCTGGACGATGTTGACCGGCGGATGCTTAAAATGATTATCGGAAACTATGCCGGCGGCCCGGTGGGCCTGGAAACGCTGGCGGCCGCCATCGGCGAGGAGGCGGTCACCCTGGAGGATGTTTATGAGCCCTATCTGATGCAGATAGGCTTTCTGGCGCGCACCCCGCGCGGGCGCTGCGTCACCCCGCAGGCCTATGCCCATCTGGGCCTGCGCCCGCCGCAGGCCGCGCCGGATGACAGTCAGCAGCGGCTGGAGGTTTAAGGGCAAAAGCGGCCCGTAAGGAAAATTTAAGAGCGAGGAGAAGATGGATTGGGAAGAATTTTTGGAACGGATGGCGCACGCGGCGTTGCCAATACGGAAATCAGCTGCACGCTGGCGATGGATATCGGCCGCGCGGTGGGGATGGTCATCTCGGAAAAGACCGACCGCCGCCCCCGCATTTTAATCGGCAGGGATACCCGCATTTCGGGTGATATGCTGCAGAATGCCGTTGCGGCAGGGCTCTGCTCGGTGGGGGCGGATGTCATGCTGCTCGGCGTCGTCCCGACGCCGGCGGTGGCCTACCTGACCACCGAGATGGGGGCGGATGCGGGCATTATGCTCTCGGCCTCCCACAACCCCTATGAATTTAACGGCATCAAGGTTTTCGGTCCGCAGGGCTTTAAGCTGACCGATGAGCAGGAGTTTGAGATTGAGGAGATCGTGCTCGATAAAACGATTCCCTTCTCGGTGCAGTGGGGCGCGCGCATCGGCCGGATTTATGAGGAGAAAAATGCGGCCGAGCGGTATATCTCCCATCTGCTTTCCACTATCGAGGGGCCGCTCGGCGGCATCTGCGTGGCGCTCGACTGCTCAAACGGCAGCGCGAGCGCGACCGCCAGGGCGCTCTTTGAGCGCGCGGGGGCGTTTGTCACCGTGTTCCATGCCGGGCCGGACGGAATCAACGTCAACGACCGGTGCGGCTCCACCCATATCGAAACGCTGGCCTCGCTCGTCAAAAGCGGCAAGTTTGACTGCGGATTTGCCTTTGATGGGGACGCCGACCGCTGTCTCGGCGTAACGGCCGGGGGGGAGCTGGTGGATGGCGACCGCATTATCGCCATTCTGGCAAAGGACCTGCACGCGCGGGGAAAGCTCACGAACGACACCGCCGTTATCACCGTCATGAGCAACCTCGGCTTTCACAAATTCTGTGAGCGGGAGGGGCTTCATGCCGCCGTTACCAAGGTGGGCGACCGGTATGTGCTGGAAAACATGCTGGAAAATGGCTATGCCGTGGGCGGCGAGCAGTCCGGACATATCATCCTGCGCGAATATATGACGACCGGAGACGGTCAGCTGACTGCCCTGCAGCTTCTGGCGGTGATGAAGCGCACCGGAAAGACCTTAAAGGAGCTGGCGGATGTGATGCAGGTCTATCCGCAGGTGACGGTCAACGTGCGGGCGGACCCGTATATGAAAAAGCAGCTTGAGCTGGATGAGGGTGTGCGCCGGGAGGTAGAGCGGGTGCGCGCTGCGCTCGGAGACAGCGGGCGGGTGCTGGTGCGCGTTTCGGGCACCGAGCCGCTCATCCGCGTCATGCTCGAGGGGATGGACGAAGAATATATCCGCAAAGAGGCAGAGCAGATTGCGGAGGTTATCAGGGAGCGGCTGGGAAACAATGAGAGCGACCAGGGACTTTGAGGACTATGAGCTTCTCGACTGCTCGGGCGGCGAGAAGCTGGAGCGCTGGGGGAGATGGGTGCTGGCCCGGCCCGACCCGCAGATTATCTGGGAAACGCCGAAGGGGCCGCAGTGGGCGCGCTGCAGCGCCCGCTACCACCGCTCCTCTGCGGGCGGCGGAAGCTGGGAGTTTATCGACCTGCCGCAGAAGGAATGGGAGGTTAGCTGGCGGGAGCTGCGCTTTAAAATCAGCCCGACCGGCTTTAAGCACACCGGCCTCTTCCCCGAGCAGGCGGTCAACTGGGCCTTTTTGCAGGAGCATATCCGCCAGGCAAAAAGGGAGCTGCAGATTTTAAACCTTTTCGCCTATACCGGCGGGGCGACGCTGGCCGCCGCCAGCGCCGGGGCGAAGGTCTGCCATGTGGATGCCTCGAAGGGTATCGTCAGCTGGGCGCGGGAAAATGCCGAAAGAAGCGGCCTCTCCGGGCGGCCGGTCCGCTGGATTGTGGATGACTGCCAGAAGTTTGTCGAGCGGGAAATCCGCCGTGGCGTGCGGTATGACGGGATCATCCTCGACCCGCCCTCCTATGGGCGGGGGCCGGGGGGAGAGGTCTGGCAGCTGGAGGAGAAAATCTATCCGCTGCTGCAGCTTCTCTGCGGCGTTCTGTCGGACGAGCCGTCGTTTGTCATGCTCAGCTCCTACACCGCCGGGCTCTCTGCGCAGGTGATGCAGTACCTGCTCTCGGTAACGGTCGGCCGGCGCTTTGGCGGAAGAGCTGAGGCGGAGGAAATCGGCCTGCCGGTCACAGAGAGCGGGCTTATCCTGCCCTGCGGCAGCACTGCCATCTGGACGGCTTAAAAAGCGCCTGCGGGGCATGTCCCCGCAGCGGAAGGGGGATGTTCGGGTGGAAAAGCCTGCGAAAGAGGCCTGCCGTTGCCGCCGGCTGAGAAAAGCGGATATCGAATCGGTCATGGCAATGAATCGGGACTACCGGGAGGGCTTTATCTGCCGGGAGCAGGCGCTTGCCTTTTTAGGAGATGAAGGCTGCTGGCTGTTTGCCGCCATGCTGGAGCAGACGGTCATCGGCTTTGCCTATGGCTATGCGCTGCGGGAAGCCTGCCGGGAGGAGGGCTTCTGCCGTTTTTTCCTCACCGCCTATCGAAATAATGAGGGGGCAAATGCCCTTTACCGAAAGCTGGGCGGGCAGGTAAGCGGGGAATCCCGGGGAGGGGATATCGTCTATCATTTCCCGGTGGACGCCGCTTTTTGAACAGATTTCGAGTCATAGAAGTGAAAATGGGGGGATCCCTGATGGAAAACCGTTTTTTGCGGGCGGAGCATCTCGACTTCAGCTACAATACCGGCGAGGGAGAGACGCCTACGCCGGTTTTACAGGACCTCAGCGTCCACATCCGCCGCGGGGAGTTTACGGCGGTGCTCGGCCACAACGGCTCGGGCAAGTCGACGCTGGCCAAGCATTTTAACGCCATCCTGCTTCCCCGGGGGGGGACGGTCTATGTCGACGGGATGGACACCCGGGAGGAGGACAACCTCTTGAACATCCGCCAGACGGTGGGGATGGTTTTCCAGAACCCGGACAACCAGATTGTCGCCACCATTGTGGAGGAGGATGTCGCCTTTGCGCTGGAAAATATGGGCATCGACCCGCCGGAAATCCGCCGCCGGGTGGATGAGGCGCTCCGGGAGGTCGGCATGTATGAATACCGGATGCATGCCCCCCACCAGCTCTCGGGCGGGCAGAAGCAGCGGGTGGCCATTGCGGGCATCGTCGCCATGCGCCCGAAGTGCATCGTGCTCGATGAGCCGACCGCCATGCTCGACCCGCGCGGGCGGCGCGAGGTGCTGCGCACCATCCGCAAATTAAACCAGGAGCACGGCATCACCGTTGTACTCATTACCCACTATATGGATGAGGCGGCCAGGGCCGACCGGGTGGTGGTCATGAACGATGGAAAGGTGCTGCTCGATGATACCCCCCGCGGGGTTTTCTCCCATGTGGAGGTGCTCGAGAGCGTCGGGCTCGATGTGCCGCAGGCGACCAAGCTCAGCCACCTGCTGCGCCAGAGCGGGATTACCCTGCCGGATGACATATTGGATGATGAAGAATTTGCCGCCGCCTGGCAGAAGCTGATGGAGGTGCATGGATAATGACAGCAATTAAAACCGAGCACCTGACCTATACCTACTCTCCCGGCACCCCCTTTTGCAAGACGGCGGTGGACGATGTGAACCTTACGATTGAGGAGGGGGCGTTTGTCGGCGTCATCGGCCACACCGGCTCGGGCAAGTCGACGCTGATTCAGCATTTTAACGGCCTTTTACGGCCTACTTCCGGCAGGATTTATATCGATGGGGAGGACCTCTGGGCGGATAAGCAGAAGTTGCGCGCCTTTCGCTTCAAGGTCGGACTGGTGTTCCAGTATCCGGAATACCAGCTGTTTGAGGATACCGTTTATAAGGATATTGCCTTTGGCCCACGCAACATGGGCCTCAGCGAGGAGGAGATTGACCGCAGCGTCCGCGAGGCGGCTGCCTTTGTCGGCTTTAAGGAGAAAAATTTCAATAAATCCCCCTTTGAGCTCTCAGGTGGGCAGAAGCGCCGGGTTGCCATTGCGGGGGTGCTCGCGATGAACCCCAAAGTGCTGATTCTCGATGAGCCGACCGCCGGGCTCGACCCGAAGGGTCGCGACCGCATTCTCAGCCAGATTCGGGATTACCATGCGCAGGTGAAAAACACCGTTCTGCTCGTTTCCCACTCAATGGAGGATGTGGCGCGCTACTGCAGCAAGGTTCTGGTGATGAACCATTCCCGTCTTTTCATGTATGGCGATACTGCCGAGGTGTTCGAGCATGCCGAGGAAATCATGCAGATGGGGCTGGCCGTTCCGCAGCTGACGATGATCTTCCGCCGGCTGCATGCCGCGGGCTACCCGGTGCAGCAGAATATCTATACGATGGAGGATGCGCGCGCCGAGCTGCAGAAGCTCTATGCAGGCAGGAAAGGGGGAGCGGCAGGATGCTGAAGGATATCACCATCGGCCAGTATTTCCCGGGAGAATCGGTCGTCCACCGGATGGACAGCCGGATAAAAATCATCCTGACGATCGCCTATATCGTCATGCTCTTTCTTTCGAGCAATCCCGCCGGGCTACTGGTCGGCCTCTTTTTTCTCTGGCTGAGCTATGGAATCTCCCATATTCCCTATAAGATGATTTTAAGGAGCCTCAGGCCGGTGGTGCCGATTATTTTGTTCACCGGCGTTCTCAACATGTTTTTTATGGACGGCGACCCGCTCTGGCAGCTGGGCTTTCTGAAAATCACCCGCGAAGGGGTGCTGATGGCGGTGCTCATGACAGTGCGGATTATCTGCCTCATCGCGGGCACTTCGCTGATGACCTACACCACCTCGCCCATCGCGCTGACCGATGCGATTGAGCGCCTGCTCTCGCCGCTGGGGCGCTTTCGCCTTCCGGTGCATGAGCTGGCAATGATGATGACCATCGCCCTGCGCTTTATCCCGACGCTTATTGAAGAGACCGATAAGATTATGGCCGCGCAGAAGGCGCGCGGGGCGGACCTTGAAACAGGGGGGATTATGCAGCGGGCGAAGGCACTGGTACCCATTTTAATCCCGCTGTTTGTTTCGGCCTTCCGCCGGGCGGATGAGCTGGCGCTCGCGATGGAGTGCCGCTGCTACCACGGCGGCGAGGGCCGCACCCGGATGAAGCAGCTGCACCTGCGCTACTATGATTTTGTGGCCTGTGCGTTTGTGGCGCTGTGCATCGTGGGGGTTATCCTCATCAACCGGTTTGTGCCGGCGCTGCTGTAATGGCGGGCAATGGACAGGAGGGCGGGCGCAACCTGCTTTTAACACTGCGCTTTGACGGCTCGGCCTTTCACGGTTCGGCTGTTCAGAAGAATGCGCCGACGGTGCAGGGCGCGCTGCAGCAGGCGCTGCAGCAGGTGTTCGGCGAAGCGACGGATGTAAAGTGTGCTTCGCGCACCGATGCAGGGGTGCATGCCCGCGCCTTCTGCGTCAGCTTTCATACGAAAAGCGCCATCCCCTGCGAGCGGCTCATCGAGGCTCTTAATGCCTACCTGCCGCCTGAGGCGGCCGTTTATGACTGCCGGGAGGTGCCGCCGGACTTTCATGCGCGCTACAGCTGCCTTGGCAAGCGCTACCGCTACCGGATTTTAAACAGCCGCATCCGTGATCCCTTCCTGCTTTCGACCGCTTTCCGCATACCCTATCGGTTAGACTGGGAAATAATGG
This sequence comes from Provencibacterium sp., assembly GCA_022792175.1. Classification (GTDB taxonomy): domain Bacteria; phylum Bacillota; class Clostridia; order Oscillospirales; family Ruminococcaceae; genus Harryflintia. The sequence continues at coordinate 30,293 of JAAWAN010000007.1, read as the reverse complement.
ATAAAGCGGCAAGGGCCTTTCTGGGAACGCACGACTTTTCCGCCTTCTGCTCGGCGGGCGGGAGCGTGCAGGACCGGCGGCGCACCATTTTTTTATCCCGCGTCTGGCGGGAGGGGGAGCAGATCCTCTTTGAAACGGGGGGGGACGGGTTTCTCTACAATATGGTGCGCATTATTACGGGGACGCTGATTGAGATCGGCGCGGGAAAGCGTATGCCGGAGAGCATCCCGCAGGCGCTGCAGGCGGGGGATCGCTCTCTGGCGGGCTTTACCGCGCCGGCCGCAGGGCTCTGCCTCGAGCAGGTATACTATGAAGTACCCGCGCGGCTTTAAAAAAACGGCGGGCGCTGAAAACAGCAGGGTAACAGATGGGAAAAGAGAAAAAAAAGCTCAGCGAGTTTGAAAAATACAAGAAACAACAGAATATCCAGAATAAGTTCAACCGTATTTTAGCCGTGCTGATGATTTCGGCGCTGGTACTGATATTTGTATTCGGCCTGGATTATTTTTCCGGCTCGCTGTTCGGCGGAATTTTTCGCTCGCATTTTTCAGGGGGCGGCAGCTTTCCGGTTTCGCTCCCTAACCATGCGGTCCGCCAGCTGGAGGCGGTGAACTGGGATGTGGCGCTGCTCAGCGACAGCGAGCTGCTGGTTTTTGATAATCAGGGGAACGAGCGCCTGTCGCTGGTGCACGGGTGCGGTACGCCGGTGTTGAAAACGGATGGCGGGCGGCTCCTCTGCTATGATCAGGGCGGGAGCGCCTACCATGTGGCCTCCTCTTCCCGCCTCGCTTATTCAGGGACGGCAGAGGGTGTGATTCATGCGGCAGATATTGCCGGCAACGGCACGATGGCGCTGGCAACCTCCACCGCCAAAAACGCGACGCTGGTGACCTTTTATGATGAGTTTGGAAACGTCACCCATAGTTGGCGCAATTCGAGCATGGCTTGTGCCATCGCTCTCTCGCCGGATGGCCGGCAGGCGGCGGTGGTGCTCTATGGGGTGCGCGGCGGAGGGATAGTGACGAGCGTAGTGCTGCTGGATCTTGGCAAAAACACCGTAGAGAAGCCGGTTTTTTCGATGGAGATTGCGGATGAGTTCGGCTACTATATCTCCTTTCAGGAGGGAAATATCTTCCTGATTACCGATCAGTCGGTGAAAACGATTGACCAGTCGGGCCGTATCCGCGCCGAATATGATTTTGACGGGCAGCAGATACAGATGTTTGCCGATGGCGGCAGCCATATGCTTATCCTTCTGGGCAATTACCGGTATATGCGCTCCAGCCAGCTGGTCGCGCTGGATGGGCGCTGCCGGGTGGTGGATGACAGGCAGCTGGATATTTCGGTAAACTCGATGCGCGCAAATGAAAACGGGTTTTATCTGCTCTCGGAGGGTGTGGTCAGCCATTATGACTATAAGGGATCGCTGATTTCGCAGGTCAACCTGCCCGGTGCAGCCGCCTGGCTTCCCCTGGGACAGAACCTCTATGCGGCGACCTATGAGGAGCTGCAGAAAAACAGCATGCGCTGACAGGGCGCCGGAACGTCCGCCGGCAGGATTTTCAGGAAAGGAGAGGGGTGCTGCCTATGCAGGACTTCATAATAATCGTTTATGATATCGTTACCGTTCTGATTTTTCTTTATATGATGGTAGTCGGTGCGCGGCGCGGCTTTGCGCGCACACTGGTTTATTTTATCGGCTATGTGGCCGTGCTTGTTGGCGCCGCCGTCCTGGCCGAGCCGGCAGCGCGCTGGATTTTTGAAACGCTGCTGCGTCCCTCGGTCGTTTCCGGAATTGCGGAGAAGCTTTCGCAGGTGCAGCAGGAGCTGCTGCCGGAAAGCCTGCTGGCCTTTGCGCAGAGCGTTCCCGAGGGGGTGCTGGATATGCTCGGCCTCGACTCGGAGCAGCTGGTGCAGACGCTGCACCAGCTGATAGAAAACGGCGGCACTGGCGCTGCCGCTGCCATTACCGATTCGGTGGTTGCCCCGCTGGCGGTCAACCTGATGCGGCTGGTGCTTTTCTTTCTGCTTTTCAGCATTGCGATGTTTTTTGTCCGCAGGCTGGCCGGGGTGTTCGGCGAGGTCAACCGTCTGCCGCTTATCGGTCCGGTCAACCAGCTGATGGGGGGACTAATCGGTGCGGCGCAGGCGGCGCTGACGCTCTATGTTATTGCCGCAGTTTTGAAGCTGCTTATCTCCTTTACGGCGGATGGTCTGGTTATTCAGCAGGCGGGCAGGCCGCTGGTGCTCTGCAGCGAGGAGCTGTTCTCCAAAACGCTGTTTTTCAAGGCCTTTGTAAACTGGAATCCGTTGGACCTGTTCTTTTCCCTGAAGAATACCGGCTGGCTGGATTCGGTCAGGGAGCCGACCAACAATGCGCTGGCCGTCAGCGGCAGCGCAGGCTAGGGGCTTTTAGCGGATACGGTACCTCTTCTTTACATGCGAATGCCTGCCGTTTTCCTGAGAGGCGGGCCGGGCAGCGTGGATTTTTTCCGATTTGTCTATAGAACATTCACAGATTTGGTGTATAATAGTTTGTGAAAGACTATCCTGCAGCGTTCTCCCGGCCTGTCCCCGCTTTGCAGCTGTTTTGAGACAGGACCGGTTCAGCATTTGTTTTGAGAGGGAGCGGCTTTATGAATATGTTGTGTTCGAGATGCAAAAAGCGGATTGCCGTGGTCTTCATGACGAGGCTCGATAAGGGCGAGCCGGTCAATGAGGGCCTGTGCTTAAAATGCGCAAAGGAGCTCGGCATTCAGTCGGTGGATGAGCTGATGAAAAAGATGGGCATCAGCGAGGATGAGCTGGATGTGATGAGCAACCAGCTCATGGAGATTATGGGCGAAAATGGGGAGGATGGGTTTGAAATCGGCGGCGCCCAGCCCTTCCCCTTTCTGCAGAACCTGTTTTCCAACCAGGCGCCCGAAAAGCCCCCGCAGAATGCAGGAGAGCCGGGCGCAAACCTGCCGATGGGTCCGCCGCATTCCGCGGGCGAGCAGGGCCGCCGCGCCCCGCAGCAGAAAAAGCGGGATGATAAAAAATACAAATACCTCAGCGCCTACTGCGAAAACCTGACCGATAAGGCGCGCGAAGGGCTTATCGATCATGTTATCGGCAGGGAAAACGAAATCTACCGGGTGATGCAGATTCTCAACCGCCGCCAGAAGAATAACCCCTGCCTCATCGGCGAACCGGGCGTTGGAAAAACGGCGATTGCCGAGGGTATTGCCCGGCGGCTCGCTTTGGGAGAGGTTCCCCACCGCCTGCAGGGGAAGGAGCTCTATCTGCTGGATTTAACGGCGCTAGTCGCCGGCACCCAGTTCCGCGGCCAGTTTGAGAGCCGGGTGAAGGGGCTGGTTTCCGAAATCAAGGAGCTGCAGAATATTATTCTGTTTATCGATGAGATTCATAACCTGGTCGGCGTCGGCGAGAGCGAGGGCGGCGCGATGAACGCCGCCAACATTTTAAAGCCCGCCCTTTCGCGCGGAGAGGTGCAGGTCATCGGCGCGACCACCTTCAGCGAATACCGCAAAAACATTGAGAAGGATGCCGCGCTCGAACGGCGCTTTCAGCCGGTCAAGGTGGATGAGCTGAATGTGGAAGAAACGGTCGAGGTGATGAAGGGGATAAAGGAGCACTATGAGCAGTTTCACCGCGTTTCGGTGAGCGACTATCTGCTGCGGCGGATGGTGGTGCTCTCCGAGCGGTATATCAACGACCGCTTTCTCCCCGACAAGGCGATAGATCTTCTGGATGAAAGCTGCTCCTGCGCCGTTATGCGCAACCCTGACATGGCGGAATATGATAAGCTGGGGGAACGGGTGGATGCGCTCAACGAGGAGATTGTCGCCCTGGAGTCAAAGCCGGATACGGCGGACGAAAAGGCTTATGAACATCTGGCTTCCCTGAAAAGCGAAGCGATACGCGAGCAGGCGCGCCTCTCCGAGCTCGGCACCCGCGCGCTGGGCGCACCGGTGACGGATGACGACGTGGCGCGGGTGATCGAGCTTTGGACGGGGATTCCCGCCAGCAAAATCCGCGAGAGCGAGTTTAAGCGGGTCAGCGGCCTTGAGGCGGAGCTGAAAAGGCACGTCATCGGGCAGGATGAGGCGATCGAGCTGGTATCGCGCGCGGTGCTTCGCTCCCGCGTTCAGCTCTCCGCCCGCCGGCGTCCGGCGTCGTTCATCTTTGTGGGGCCGACGGGCGTCGGCAAGACCGAGCTTGTCAAGGTGCTCAGCCGCGAGCTGTTTGATGACCAGGAGCCGCTCATCCGGCTGGATATGTCGGAGTTTATGGAGAAGCACTCGGTCTCCCGGATTATCGGCTCCCCTCCCGGCTATGTCGGTTATGACGAGGCGGGCCAGCTCACCGAGAAGGTGCGCCGGCGGCCCTATTCGGTGATTTTGTTCGATGAGATTGAGAAGGCCCATCCGGATGTGATGAACATTCTGCTGCAGATTCTCGATGAAGGGCATATTACCGATGCGCAGGGGCGCAATGTTTCTTTTGAAAACACCATGCTTATCATGACTTCCAACGCTGGCACCGAGCGCACCGATCTCAACATGGGCTTTAACCGCCAGCCCCAGCAGGTCTCCAAAGAGCGGGCGATGAAGTCGCTAAAGGAATTTCTGCGCCCCGAATTTCTGGGAAGGGTGGATGAAATTATCTGCTTTAACCCGCTCACTGAGGAGGATTACCGGCGCATTGCCGCGCTGATGCTCGAGGAGCTGCGCTCTCCGCTCTCCGAACGGGGCATTGCCCTTCAGTATGACGAGGCGCTGCTTTCGGAGATTGCCCGCCGTTCCTTCGGGCAGAAGAGCGGTGCGCGGGATATTACCCGCATTATCCGCCAGGATGTGGAGGATAAGGTCTGCATGCTCGTCATCGAAACGATGGAGCATCCGCCGAAGGAAATCCATCTCACAGTAGTTGACGAGGAAATCCGCGTTCTGTAAAAAGGGCGGTTTCGCCCGCGATGTGCGGACGGAATTTGACTTTGATGGAGTCAAATTCCGTTTTTCGGAAGAGCCTGGTGCAAAACGAATGTTTTGCACCAGGCTCTTCTTGCCTTTCTGCGGGGGACGGTGTAAAATAGGGGCAGCGTCCTGTCCGGGAAGGGCCGGCCGGCAGAAAAAAGAACTGCCGGAGAACAAAGGAGGAAGCGCTGCGATGGTTGAGATAAAAGGGAAAGCGCTGGAAAATATTGCCCCGATTTTTAACAGCTTCGAGGAAACGCTTATCTGGTCCTGCCTGCAGGGGCAGATGGGGAGGGCCTTCGCGGACAGTGCCGCTCGTCCGCGCTCGGCGCGCATTGAGCTGGCGGATTTTTGTTTTTTGGCCGGGGAGCCGGACAGGGAACTGGTTTTCCTGCCGCAGGGGAGGAAGATGCTGATCTTCGTCCCCAATTCCGAGCGCTGGGTCCCGGTGCTGCGGACGGCTCATCCCGGCCGCTGCCGCCGCAGCTGGCGCTATGCCTTTAAAAAGGAGGACTGCTTTGACCGGCAGCGGCTGCAGCGCTTTGCCGGAAAGCTGCCGCCCGGCTTTTCGCTGGCGCCCATAGAGGAGAGTCTCTATCAGGCCGCCATGGAAAACGACTGGTCGCGCGACTTCTGCGCGAATTTTTCCGGCTGCGGGGACTACTGCCGCCGGGGAATCGGTGTCGCCGTTCTGCAGGGGAAGGAGCTCGTTGGCGGGGCCTCCTCCTACACTGTCTATAACGGGGGGATTGAGATAGAAATCGATATCCGCGAGGACTGCCGCAGGCTGGGGCTGGCGCAGGCCTGCGCCGCGCAGCTGATTCTTACCTGCCTTACGCGCGGACTTTACCCGAGCTGGGATGCGGCCAACAAAGGGTCGCTGCAGCTGGCGCAGAAGCTCGGCTACCGGTTTTCGGGCCGCTATGCGGCCTATTTTGTCATGGCCTGAGAAAAAGCCCCGGCGCTGCCGCCGGGCATAATCGAGAAGAGAAAGGTGGGCTTTTTTAATGCCTTTGGTAACCAGTCGCGCCATGCTTTTGGCGGCGCGCGAAGGGCGTTACGCCGTCGGGGCATTTAACGCCGAAAATATGGAGATGGTGCAGGCGATCATCTCTGCAGCGGAAAGGCTGCAGGCGCCGGTCATCATTCAAACGACCCCTTCCACCCTGCGCTATGCCTCTCCCGCCCTCTTTGCCGGGCTGGCGGCTGCCGCCGCGCGCCATTCGGCGGTGCCGGTCGCCCTGCACCTTGACCATGGGGATTCGCCCGCCCTTGCCGCCCGGGCGCTGAGGGAGGGCTACACCTCGGTGATGATAGACGGCTCCCGCCTGCCTCTTGATGAAAACATCGCCCTCACCCGCCCGGTGGTAGAATTCTGCGAGCCGAACGGCATTCCGGTCGAGGGGGAGCTCGGCCATGTTGGCGGCAAGGAGGATGATTTGGAGGATGCGGACGACGGCTACACCGATCCGGACGAGGCGGAGCGCTTTGTCAAAGAGACGGGCGTCTGCTCGCTGGCCGTCGGCGTGGGGACGGCGCACGGCGTTTATGCCAAAAAGCCGGTACTGAATATAGGGCTCATTTCGCTGCTGCGCCGGCGGCTGGAGATTCCGCTGGTGCTGCACGGCGCCTCCGGTCTGGAGGATGCGGCGGTGCAGGAGTGTATTGCGCGCGGCATCAGCAAGGTGAACTTTGCGACCGAGCTGCGGCAGGCCTATACGAAGGCGGTGCGCGCGCTGCTTTTAGAGCAGCTGGAGGCCTTCGACCCCAAAAAATATGGCGCGGCGGCGCGTACGGCGGTAGAAACGCTCGTCATGGAGCGCATGCGGGTCTGCGGCTGCGCAGGCCGGGCGCGGGATTAGCAGGCAGCGCGGAGAGGAAGGGAAAGCGATGGAATACCTGTTGGCGGTGGATATTGGCACCTCTGCCTGCAAAACGGCCCTCTTTTCGCCGGATGGCAGCGTGCGCGCCAGCGCCTCCTGCCCCTATCCGGTGCATTACCCGGCGCCCGGCTGGGCCGAGCAGCAGCCGGAGGACTGGTGGGAGGCGGCCAAAAAGGGGATCAGGGATTGCCTTTCCGTCTCCCGGATAGACCCTGCCGAGATAGCCGGCATCGGGGTTGACGGGCAGAGCTGGGCGGCCGTTGCGGTGGATGAAGAGGGGCAGGTGCTCTGCCCTACCCCCATCTGGATGGACACCCGCGCCGCCGGACTTTGCGCCGAAACGCAGCGGCGGATAGGCAAGGAGCGGCTTTTTTCGGTGAGCGGCAACCCCTTTTCCCCCTCTTATACGACCCCGAAGCTCATCTGGTACCGCCAGCAGCGCCCGGAGGTTTTTTCGCAGGCGCGCTGGTTTTTGCAGTCGAACAGCTTTATCGTCTACCGGTTGACCGGGCGGGTGAGCGGGGACCTCAGCCAGGGCTATGGGCTGCACTGCTTTTCGATGGAGAAGGGGGAATATGATGAAGAGCTCTGCCGAGAGCTTGGCATCCCTTTCGAAAAGCTGCCGCCGCTCTTTCCCTGCCATGGGCAGATAGGCGGCGTGACATTGCAGGCCGCAGAAGAGACCGGCCTCATGGCCGGAACGCCAGTGGTTGCCGGCGGGTTGGATGCCGCCTGCGGCACGCTCGGCGCCGGCGTCTGCGCGCCCGGCCTCACCCAGGAGCAGGGCGGGCAGGCAGGCGGGATGAGCATCTGCTTAGACCATCCGGTCGCCCATGCCTCCCTGATACTCAGTTTTCATGTGGTACCTGGCCAGTGGCTGCTGCAGGGCGGCTCGGTGGGCGGGGGCGGGAGCCTTCGGTGGCTCTCCCGCGAGCTGGGGCGGCTGGAGGTCGAGCAGGCCCGGCGGGAAGGGAGGAGTGCCTTTCAGCTTCTGGATGAGCAGGCAGCGGCCGTTTCCCCGGGGTCGGATGGGCTCCTTTTTTTGCCCTATCTTGCGGGCGAGCGCTCGCCCATCTGGGATCCGGAGGCCTGCGGCGTCTATTTCGGGCTGGATTACCAGAAGACCCGGGGGCACTTTTTCCGTGCGCTGCTTGAAGGGGCGGCCTATGCGCTGGAGGATAATCTGCGCTGCGCCCGGGAGGCAGGTGCCCTGGTGGAAACGATGCACGCGGTGGGCGGTGCGGCAAACAGCCCGCTCTGGACGCAGATAAAGGCGGATGTGACCGGCAGAAAAATCCGGGTTCCGGATTCCGACATGGCCACCTGCCTGGGGGCGGCGATGCTCGCCGGCGTCGGGACAGGGATTTACTCCGATTTTTCCGCAGCAGTGGAAAAATCGGTGCGTTTTCATCGGGAGTATCTGCCTGACCCGCAGAGGCATGCCCTTTATCAGCGCTGGTTTCCCCTCTACAGGGAGCTGTATGACAGCCTTCGGGAAACGATGCACCGGCGGGCGCAGCTCATCCGGGAGGAGCGCTGAGCGGGCAGCCGGGCGGCTTTTGAGGAGGATATTCGGGACATGCCCCTTTGGCGGGCGCATGCCCGGGGATGTTTTTATCATATGAAGCAGAAGGAGGCGGCCGCAGTCATGAAAGCAGCGGTTTTACATGGACAGAAGGATTTGCGCTATGAGGAGATCGAGCGTCCGAAAGCGGGCGAGGGGGAGGTCGTTGTCCGGGTAAGGGCAACCGGCATCTGCGGCTCGGATATCCCGCGCGTTTTGGGGAGGGCGGCGCACTACTATCCCATTGTGCTCGGGCATGAGTTTTCCGGAACAGTGGCGGAGGTCGGGCCGGGCGTCACCGGCCTGCAGGAGGGCCAGCGGGTAACGGCGGCGCCGCTTTGCCCCTGCCTGCAGTGCGCGGACTGCCAGCGCGGCAACTATTCGCTCTGCAAGCACTATAAATTTATCGGTTCGAGCGTTTATGGCAGCTTCGCCGATTTTGTGAAGGTTCCTGCCCGCAATATCGTCCCCTTCAGCGAGGAGGTGGATTTTGTCAGGGCGGCCTTTTTCGAGCCCTCGACTGTTGGGCTGCATGGGCTGTTCTGCGCGGGCTATCAGGGCGGCGAACATGTCGCCATCCTCGGCGGCGGCACGATAGGCCTGTTTACCATGCTCTGGGCGCGGCTGCTCGGCGCAAAGAGCGTTTCGGTCTTTGATATCAGCGATGCCCGTCTTTCTTTGGCCAAAAAGATGGGGGCCGACCGGGTTTATAACACGGCGCGGGAAGACTTTTTAGAGGAGGCGCTCGCCGAAACGGGCGGGGAAGGCTTCCCCTTTGTTTTTGAAACAGCCGGGCAGAATGCGACCATGTCGCTGGCCTTCGATGCGGCGGCCAACCGCGCGAGCGTCTGCTTTATCGGCACCTCCTCGCGTGATCTGCAGTTTCCATGGAAACAGTTTGAGAAGATGAACCGCAAGGAGTTTCGCCTGACCGGCTCCTGGATGTCCTATTCCGCCCCCTTCCCCGGCAGGGAATGGCAGATGACTGCCGAATATCTCGGCAGCGGCCGGCTGACGCTGGATGATGCACTCGTCTGGAAGAAATTCCCGATGTCCGAGGCGGCAAAGGCGTTTTCTCTCTATGAAACCCCCGGCGCGGTCGGCGGGAAAATCATGCTGGTCAACGAGGAGTAGAAAAGGCAGCATTTTTCTGAAAAGAAGACGGGAGAAAATACGTGGGAGCCGCTTTACGCGAAAGCGGCTCCCGGTTTTAAAAAGGCGGGTTTCTGCCCCGATTCTTTTGGGTCCGGCCGCGGGATAACGGCAGAGCCGGGGCAGTCCGATAAACCGGATTTTTTGGGGGAATGGCTATGGGGTTTTGGGTATTTATGCTCGCGATGGATTTAATCATGCCAATCACTATGATTGCCTTCGGGCGAAGGTTTGAAAAGAGGCCGCCAGGGACGGTGAATCCTGTTTTTGGATATAGAACGGCTATGTCCATGAAAAACAGGGAAACCTGGGAGTTTGCACATCACCATTTTGGGAGGACATGGAAAAGGTGGGGGATGGCGATTCTGCCGTTGTCTGTTATTGCCCTGCTGCCTTTTGCAAAAAAGGATACCCGGGCTGTGGGAACAGCCGGCGGTATCTTTTGCGTTATACAGCTCCTTGTCATGATATCGACGATTTTTCTGACAGAGAGGGCATTGAAAAGGAACTTTGACGCTGACGGAAATCGAAGGTAGCTTTCTGTTTATAAGCTTTTTCCATAATCCTTTATTTTCAGGGCTTTGCACAATGCCAGCCTCAAAATATCGGTTCTTTTCCCTTGTTTGCGCCCTCATAGGCAGAAACAAGGGAAAGTTTTTTATTCAGGTTTTCTTCCCTGTTCATTCCCAATGAGTGCAGCTGCAGTGTTGGCGGTGCCGATTTCAAAGGCGCTGCAAAAAGGCAAGGGAACTATCCGAAAAACTCTATGATGTAAAACGGGATACAAGTGCAGATGCCGGTGCAGAAACCTGTCCTTCCACCATCCGAAAAGAAAACACAGGCCAGGCCGAAGATAGCGCCCAAGCCTGTTATGCCAGCCGGAGCCGCCGCATATCTGAAGCGGTTTGAGATTTATAAGGAGCAGGCAGCTAACCGGGAGAAAAACCATGGTGAGAGCAGTCAAAGACAGGATAGAAAAGTTGTTTTTGGATAGTTGAAAAATCCGCCAAAGAAAGTGGCAGACTGCCAGCAACAAAGTGCGGTTAAAATCAAAGACCGAGGAGGTAATGCTCCTCGGCAGACCGACAAAAAGCTTTATTTGCAACTGTGGGTTGCCAAAAAGAACTTTAATATTGGTGGTAAATGGTATGCTTACTTTGTAAAAAATATCTTATCAGAAGTTTGCGCAGAAAAGAGAAGCAGGCTCTGGCAGGATGGCGTAGGGAAAACCAGATCGGCAAATGGGAATGGAAAAGAAGGAGGAAGGGAGAGAGTTGAAAAATTATACGCAGGTTTATGTAAATGGCAGGGCTTTTTTGCTTCTCCAATGGCTAAAAACCTTCGCCATCAGCCGATAACACACAATGCTCTTAGGCAGTCCCGCTCACATTTTTCATCTCAAGGGTTATTTTTGCGCCAAATGCCCGGCAATAGGTTTGGGCCGCCTCCATGCTGTGATGGTAGCAGTTATTCAGCAGATGAAATGGGAAACCATGACCTTTAAATGTGTTTGAGATGGGGACGAGAGAGCGTGTCCAGCACGCGTTAGATGTTTTGCGCGATGGCGGTATTGTCCTTGAAGAGATTCATGAGCTGCCATGGAGCAGCTGCTGCGCCACCGTGATAGACCGATACGGGGTGTGTTGGTGGGTTTCCATTTAGCGGGTAAAGTATGGTTTTTAACGGTAAAGGGAATGCGATAACTTTCCCTCTTTCGGGGAGCCGTGCGGAAAAAGAAAGAGAGTCGGCATATGGCTATTGAAAAGACGCAATCCGATGAAAAGACAGAAAAATTTATTGAAGAGGAAATGGAAAAATTTGAGGCTATGAATGGAGTGGCCTGTAATTTTACACCCTTCTGTTTTGTTGCCAGGGAAAATGCTGAAATGGTTGGGGCTTTAACCGGCTTTTTATCTTTCTCAGAAGTATATATTGATGAGCTGGTTGTATTTGTCACAGAACCAGCAGAAGGGCATACTGCAAAACGAAAGTTTTGCAGTATGCCCTTCTTGCTTTAGAGAATATTCTTCGTCCTCCGCGGGAAAGGGTGGCCCATTAAGCGGGCAGATCCAGATCCTCAAACTGCATGTTGTAGTAGGAAGCATACAGCCCCTTTCGGGTGAGCAGGTCATCGTGGGTACCGCGCTCGAGAATCTGCCCTTCGCTGATGACGATGATTTCATCTGCATTGCGGATGGTGGAGAGCCGGTGGGCGATAACAATGGTGGTGCGGTCGGCGGCCAGCTCTTCGAGCGACTGCTGAATGTAGCGCTCACTTTCGTTGTCGAGCGCCGAGGTGGCTTCATCGAGAATCAGGATGCGCGGGTCCTTTAAAAAGACGCGCGCAATCGCGATACGCTGCTTCTGCCCGCCCGAGAGACGCGCGCCGCGCTCGCCGACCGGCGTTTCATAGCCCTGCGGCAGGCTCATGACAAATTCATGGATGTTGGCCCGTTTGGCGGCGGCAACAATCTCCTCGAAGGAGGCGCCCGGCTTGCCATAGGCGATATTTTCCCGGATGTTGCCGGTAAAGAGGTAGACATCCTGCTGAACGATGCCGATCGACTCGCGCAGCGACTGCAGCGTCAGCGTGCGCACATCCTTCCCGTCGATGGCGACCCGTCCGCCGCTCACATCATAAAAGCGGGGAAGCAGCGAGCAGAGGGTGGTCTTGCCGCCGCCCGAGGGACCGACGAGCGCTACCGTGCGTCCCGGCTTAATATCGATACTGACATCCTTTAAAACCTCTTCTTCCTTATCGCTCGTTTCATAGCCGAACTGCACGTTTTCATAGGTAATGCGGCCCTCTACCCGCAGAAGGTCCTCGGCATCCGGCCGGTCAGTGATTTCGGGGACGGTGTCCATCACCTCGAGAAAGCGCTTGAAGCCGGCATAGCCCTTCTGAAACTGCTCGGTGAAGTTGATGAGTACCTCCACCGGGTTCATGAAGATGCCGATATACAGCGCGAAGGTCGCCAGATCGGCGGCGCTGAGTGTGCCCCTGGCGATAAAATAGCCGCCGCTGACGAGCACACAGGTATAAAGCAGCCCGGTAAACAGCGCGTTGCCCGCATGGAAAACGCCCATTGCCTGGTAGTTGCGCTCCTTCGAGCGCAGAAACTGCAGGTTGGAGTCCATGAACTTGTGGCGCTCCATATCCTCATTGGCGAAGGATTTGACCACCCGGATGCCGCTCAGCGAATCCTGAACGCGGGAGTTAACCCCGGCAATCTTCTGGCGGTTTTCGGTGTAGATGACCTGCATGCGCTTGTTCAGCCAGATGCTGTAGATGGCCATCAGCACGGTGACCGAGAGGAGAATGAGGGTCATGCGCACATTGAGTGCGAGCAGCAGCGCGAAGGAGCCGATGATTTTAAGGAGCGAAATCAGCAGGTTTTCCGGTCCGTGGTGCGCCAGTTCAGAGATATCGAACAGGTCGGAAATGAGCTTGCTCATCATTTCGCCGGTGTTGTTGCGGTCATAGTAGGAGAAGGAGAGGCGCTGATACTGGTCGAACAGGTCCTGGCGCATGTCACTCTCCATGCGCGCGCCCATGATATGGCCCCAGGAGGTGATATAGTACTGGCAGAGAAAGCGGACCACATACATAAGAAGAAGCCCCATGCAGATAACAGCGAGGCTTTTCAGAATGATTTCCGGCTCTCTCGTATACAGTCCGCCCGTCAGCCCCCGAAGCAGCTGCGGGAAGGCAAGGTCGATAATCGATACGAGGATGGCGCAGAACATATCGAAATAAAACATCTTCCGATAAGGTTTATAATAGCTGATAAATTTTTTCAGGATTCTCACAATGTCCCTCCATCAAACAGCAGGCCCGATGCCGGGCTCTCCTTTTTCACACTGTCTTCCATTTTACTGCGAAAACGCGCAGAATGCAAGCAGACTCTTCTGAAAAACGGCTTTTGACTCCATTGAAGTCAAATTTCGCTTGCATATCGCGGGTGAAACCGCTCTTTTTCCGGTTTCTGCAAGCCGGAAAAATAATTTGCAACGCGCTCTTTTCTGCAGACCGGAATAAAGATTTTACAGCCCGCCCAGCATCGTATCAGCGATAATACAGTTTATCCCCAGCGCCAGAAAGAGATAGAGGAGCGAAAGCAGCAGCACAGCCCCCCAGCGGATAAAATGGCCGTGGGGCTTTTTCCTGATAAAGCCATAGACAAGCAGGGCGCCCGAGAGAAGGAAGAGCAGCAGGCTGAAAAGCAGCAGCGAGAAATACAGAGGGGAAGGGAGCACCAGCCAGCGGGAGGTCAGCCAAAAGCCGTTTTGTCCGCCGATAACGCCATGAGATAAAAGATACATAAAGCTGCCTCCCGGGACTTTGCTAGAAGGTACGGTTCACAGGCCCTCATAAGCTGGAGGGCCTGTTTTCTTCCGCCTAAAGCTTTGGGGTCTTTTCCGGGTTTTCCCTTTTCCCAAAGCCGCGAAAGAGCGAATAGGGGAGAGAAAGCATGAGAACGATGCCCAGCGCAATGGCAACGGCAATTTTAATGGTTTCCACCCCTTTGCCGAGCGCCAGAGCGTTATCGCCCATAATAAAATAATAGGCGGTGTAATAGATGCCCGCGCCGGGGACAAGCGGGAAGATGCCGCTGACCAGAAAGATGATAATCGGTGTTCGCCGGGTTACGGCGAAGATACGGGAGATGGCCGTCAGCAGCAGGGCGGAGATAAAGGAGGCGAGAACGACGGAAAGCGAAAGCCTCAGCGCCAGCAGATAGCCCATCCAGGCGGCCATGCCAGCAAGGCCGCAGAAGAGGAACTGCTCCTTCGGCATATGAAAGAGGATGGCAACGGCAATCGTACAGACATAAACGGCAGCCAGCTGCAGCAGTATCGATATCATAGCTGCACCCCCGCAATCAGGCTGCCGATTTTGAGTACACACCCGACGCCGATAGCGATGCAGGCGGCGATGAGCAGTGCATCAATCAGCCGGATGGTGCCGGACAGGTAGTCGCCGTTGAAAAAATCCCGGATGGAGGTGGTCAGCGGAACGCCAGGGGCCATGGGCATAATCGCGCCGATAATGATTTTATCCATCTGGCTGCCCAGCCCCAAATGGGTAAAGCAGAGCGCGCAAAGGGAAACGACCATGCTGCCCAGAATGTTGCAGACAATTTTGGAGAGCCGGCTTTTTTTGGCCGGCAGCAGAAAGCCATAGAGGATCAGCCCGGTAAAAAGGGCGGCTATGCTGTCCATCAGGCCGCCGCCGAAAAGATAGCAGAAGGTGGCGCTGACAATGCCGGAGGCAAGCGTCTGCAGCAGGGACGAATACTCCGGCAGGGCGCGGATTTCCTCCAGCTGCAAAAAGGCCTCATCCAGGCTGTAGCGCCCCTCGGCAACAGCGCGCGAAAGGCTGTTTACGGCCGCCACCCTCCCCAGATGGACGGGAGAGAGCGGGATATTGCGCAGTTCGGCACCATAGGACCCGTTTTCTTCGCCGATGGAGGCGAAAATGGCATTGGAGAGCACATAGGCATGAAAGTTTTTTGCGCCGAAGGAGCTGGCGATGCGGGTCATCGTTTCATGAACGCGGAAAATCTCCGCGCCGTTTTGCAGCAGCAGCTCCCCTGCCTGAACGGATAAATCCAATATTCTTCTGCTTTCCTCCATGGGCGCACTTCCCTTCTGTTTTCAACCCTAGTTTATCCCGCCGAAGAGCGCTTGTCAATGGGCTTTTGCGCAGAAAATGGGAAAAATGGCGGGCGGCCTTTTCCGTCTTTATAAAGGCGAAATCTGTATTTATATAAAGGACAGTTTTGCTCTCTTTCCCCTTTGCCGGCAAAGGGAGGAGAAGGCCGGATGCGGTGCGAAATTTGTCAACAGAGCAAAAATATGATAAGATAAAGGAAAAATTCCGCTTCAGAGAGAGGAGTTTTCCCATGCGGCTTTTCCGCTCACTTTCTGTTTTCTTATCTCTTTCCTTTCTGGCAGCTGCCCTCTGCCTTCCTGCCTCTGCAGCGCAGGAGGAGAGATGGCGCGCCGTCTGGGTGTCAAGCGTATATAACCTGGATTATCCCCTGACTGCTTCAGCCGATGCCGGAAAGCTTCGCAGCGAGGCGGATGCCATTCTGGACGGATGCAGTGAAATGGGGATGAATGCGGTTATTCTGCAGGTGCGCCCGAGTGCGGATGCGCTCTACCCCTCCGATCTTTTTCCCTGGAGCGCCTATCTGACAGGGGACCAGCAGACCGCGCCGGAGGAGGGACTTGACCCGCTTCTTTACTGGCTGGAGGGGGCACATGCCCGGGGGATGCAGCTGCATGCGTGGATAAATCCTTATCGAATTACCACCAGGCGGGAGGAGGAGTTTGCTTCTCTTGCCCCTCAGCATCCGGCGCGTCTGCATCCCGATTGGGTAGTGCGGTATACCGACGGGAACTATTATTTTGATCCCGGCGTGCCGGAGGTCCGCCGGCTGGTGGCGGATGGCGTCCGGGAAATTCTTGAGCGCTATCCGGTGGATGGCATCCATCTGGACGATTATTTTTATCCCGGCACTGATTTTGAGGATGCCGCCACCTTTGCGCGCTATGGAGCAGGCTTCGGCAGCCGGGACAACTGGCGCAGGCAGAATGTGAACCTGCTGGTAAAGGAGCTTTCGGAAATCGTGCGCGCAGCTAAAGGCACGGTGCAGTACGGCATCAGCCCGATGGGAATCTGGGCGAATGAAGCCAGCCTGCCGGAAGGTTCACAGACGCTGGGCGGGGAGACCTACTTTTCCCACTTTGCAGACAGCAAAAAGTGGGTAGAAAACGGCTGGGTGGATTATATCTGCCCGCAGATATACTGGAACATCGGCCATAAAAGCGCAGACTATGAAACGCTGGTGCGCTGGTGGAGCGGCATTACGGAGGGAACGGGCGTAAAGCTGTATATTGGCATGGCGGATTATCAGGCGGGGGCCGAAAGCCCGGAGAGCCCTTGGTATGGCATCGGGGAGATTCAAAAGCAGCTCTCCCTGAACGAGACCCTTGCGCAGGGAGAGGCGCATTTTCGCTATCAGCTGATAGCGGCCAACGCCGAACTGAGGGACTACTATCGTCAGCGCAGCCTCAAAGGCTCCTGAGACAGCCGGCGGATACTTTAAACACATGGATGCAGAGCATCACCGAAGTCCACGCCGGGCTTTACAGAAAATGCGCCGCACGGCGCACTCTGTGGCAGCAGGGCTCGTTTTTCTGCGTTTATATATCTGCTCTGCGGCTATCTCGGCAGCGCAAAATCAACCGACAAAAGAAGCCGGGCGGCATATTCCTGCCGCCCGGCTTCTGGCGCCGGAAAACCAAAACGCAAACGCAACGCTCCGGCCGCCAATCCTATTCTGTACCGTTTAACCCGGCATTATGCAGCCTGCCGGACCCGGAAATATTTTCCTTTCCCTATTCCACCGAGATGATGAAATAGTAAACCGGCTGCCCGCCTGAGATGAAGGAGATTTCAATATCATCCGCCAGCCGGTCCCGCAGCGCCGCTTCCAGCCCGGCCGCCGTCTGCTCATCGATATCCTCGCCATAGAGTACGGTCACAAAGCTGGTATCCTTGCCGGCGAGCGAGCGAGTCAGGCGCAAAAAGGCTTTTTCCAGATTGGTATCGGTGAAGACCAGCTTTCCGTTTTCCATGGCCAGCAGCTCACCCTTTTTTATCGAGCGTCCGTCGAAATCGCTGTCCCGGGCGGCAAAGGTGATAAGCCCCGTTTTTACCCGTTCAATCGCCTGGGTCATCCCCGAGCTGTTTTCCTGAACCCCCGCTCCCGGGTCATAGGCCAGCATGGCGGACATTCCCTGCGGGACGGTCATCGTCTGCAGGACGAAGACCTCCCGGTCTGCCAGGCGCGCCGCCTGCTCGGCTGCCATAATAATATTTTTGTTGTTGGGCAGCACGAAGACCGTCTTCGCCGGCGTAGCCTGAATGGCGCAGAGGATATCATCAGTCGAGGGGTTCATCGTCTGTCCGCCGCTGACCACCTGGGTGGCACCCAAATCCAGAAAGAGGCTGCGCACCCCTTCGCCGGCTGCAACGGCCACAAAGCCTACCGCGCAGTCCGGATTGACCGGCGCATAGGGAAACTGCTCATTGGAATCCTGCGCTTTGCTCGCCTGCGTCTGCTCCTCCCGGCGGGACTCGAACTGCTCGCGCATATTTTCAATCTTCATATTGGTGAGCGACCCGAACTGCAGGCCCTCCTGCAGCGCCTTGCCGGGGTCCTCGGTGTGTACATGGACCTTGATGATCTCATCATCATCTACGACCACAACGCAGTCGCCGATCGATTCCAGAAAGGCACGCAGCTTTAAGGGGTCGCGATTATTCCTTTTGTTGACAATGAATTCGGTGCAGTAGGTAAAGGTAATCTGCCCGTCAAAGCCGCCGGTCGTATCAAATTCGGTGAGTACCGGCTCCGCCTGCCGGGACGGGGCGCTTTCGACCCCCTGCACAATCCCGCCGCCCTGAAAAACGCTGTTCATCCCCTCGAGGATAACAACAAAGCCGCGCCCGCCTGCATCTACCACGCCGGCCTTTTTTAAGACTGGCAGCAGCTCCGGCGTTTTTTCGAGTGCAGCGCGCGCCGCCTGCAGCACACCGTTCCAGAAGTCATTCATCCCGCAGCCGGAGAGCGAAAGCTCCTTTGCCTTCTCGCTGGCCAGGCGGGCGACCGTTAAAATGGTGCCCTCTGTCGGCTTCATGACCGCCTTATAGGCCGCCTCAACACCGCGCTCCAGCGCGGCGGCGAAATCCCCGGTTCCGGCCGATTCCCGGCCCTTCAGGCCCTTTGAAAAGCCACGGAAAAGAAGGGAAAGAATAACGCCGGAATTGCCCCGCGCTCCGCGCAGCAGCGCGCCTGCGGCAACATCCGATACCTCGGTGACGCTCACCGAATCCGGCAGCTTCTGCAGCTCGCGCACGGCATTGCCGATGGTCATGGACATATTGGTGCCGGTATCGCCATCCGGAACGGGGAAAACGTTGAGCGCATCTACCTGCTGGCGCTGGGTCTGTATATTGTTAGCTGCTGAGATAAACGCATCCCGCAGCATTCTGCCACTAATCAAACTCGACACTCCTTAAAACAGGGCCGCGCTCCCTAAAACAGCACGAAAGCCCCTTCAATACGTCTTCTTGCGAGCGATAAAAGGAAGGGGATTACTGCGCCTTCATATCGTCCACATAAACATTTACGCGGCTGACCTCAAAGCCGGTGGCCTCTTCGACAGTATACTGCACCTTATTGACAATACTTTTAACAATGGCCGCGATGTTAACGCCATAGGTCACGGCAATATGCAGGTCGATATACAGCGACTTGCCGCCGCCGCGAACCCGCACTCCCTTATCGGCGATCTCCCTGCGAGAAACGATCGACCGTATGCCCTGGGTAGGCGTAGAGAAAACCATGCCCGCAACTCCGAAGCACTCGGAGGCGGCATGCCCAACCAGCTTCGCAAAATAATCCTGTGAAATCTCAATGGTTCCCAAGTGATTCTCCAGTTTGATCAAATCTATTCACTCCTTTGGCGTTCGCCCGCCAGGGCTACCACTTATGTATATTATAGAAAATATCCTGCTCAGTTGCAAGGACTGAGGAATAAAAATTTCTGCTGCGCGCTACCAGGGACTGCGGGAACAGCAGCGGGATAAACGGCTGCTCATTTTTAAACTGGAAAAGAAAGGAGCGGTAGGCCTCCGGCGTCTGCCGGGCCGAGAGGTAGAGAGCATAGAGCTCCCCGGTATTCCCCAGCTGATAATGGAGCGCGCCCTCTTCGCTTAAAAATGCGCTGATATCCATATCCTCCGGCAGAAGCACCTGCCCGAGATAGAGCGAATAAGCGCCCATGCCTATCTGCAGCTTATACTGCTCATAGGAATATTCATTGATAACCAGCCGCAACCCGCCCTTCTCCAGCTGCAGCTGCAAAAGCTTGCTGACGGCGCGCTTGTTGGTGTTTTCTACGTTGATGGCCAGCTGCAGCTCGAGCGTGCGGCTGCCGGCCATCCGGTAGCCGTTTTCATCGCGCGCCGTCAGGCCGAGGGAATCGATCAGCTCGTTTGCCGCCTGTATATCGGGCTCGGCTTCCTCCATCTGCAGAAACAGCGGGTTGATGGGGGCAGGTGCGCTCACCGCCCGGCCGGAATAGGCGCGGTTCACCAGCTCCCCCCGGTCGATAAGCAGCCCTAATGCCTGTCGGAAGGCAGGGTCATTCATAGGGTAAAGCAGGTTGTTGCAGCCGAGATAAAGCAGGTTATTGGTCTGGACCGGAAAACTGCCCGCCGTTTCTACCGGGAAGGCATCCAGATCGAGCAGCGCATAGTCCAGCCGGCCGGTAATGACCTCATAGCCGATTTCCTTGACATCCTCCACCGGTATCAGCCCGATTTCCCGGATAGGGGAGCCGCCCTCAAAATGGCGGTCGTTGCGCAGAAGCCGGTTCTGGCCGGAAAGTCGGTAGCGGCCGGTACCGGGCGGGCAGTTTTCCTCCCCGCTTCCCTGCCGGATGATGGGGAAGCTTAACAGGCTGGCAAAGTAGGCATCCGGCCGGGCCAGAGAAAAAACCAGCGTTTTTTCATCCGGAGCAGAGGAGGAGAGAAGGTTTCCGTAGCGGTGCTCCCGGCTGTTTCTCATGCACAGCTCGAGAGAATAGAGAACGTCTGCCGCCGTAAGCGGGCTGCCGTCTGAAAAGAAGGCGTCCCCGCGCAGACGCACGGTGCAGGCGGTATCGGAAAGGGTGAGTGTCTCAGCCAGATAGTTCTGCGGCTGGTAGTTCTGGTCGAGCTTTACGAGCGGGTCATAGAGCAGCGGCATGAGCTGGTTGTTCATGCGGGTGGAGAGGGTGTAGGGGTTCAGCGTATCCCCCGGGCTGACGGCGGCATGCAGAAGGTCCGGGGCCGGCTGCTGTTCCTGTATGGAATTTTCCTGTTTTTTTGAGAGAGAGGGGAAAACATTGGTCAGCCGCTCCTGCCGCAGGCAGCCGGTAAGCAGAAGAAGCAGTAAAACGCCTGAAGCAAGCAGGCGGTAAAAATGATTCATGGCGCTTTCTCCTCTCTGCCGGATGCCGCCTCCCATATTTTATACTGCGGCTTTTTCACAGATATTATGCAGCGGGCAGACAGCCTTTTGCTCTGCGGCCGGCGTGCATCCTCATTATACCAGTTTATTTGGTGGATTACAATCATTCCCGTATCTTTTGAAGCCGGGCTGCCGGGTCATATGGGGATTGCCGTCAAGCGGGGACGCCTGCCCGGGAGGGAAGCCTGTCCCTGCAGGGCCTTGCGTTTCTCTGAAAAAGATGCTACCATAGTTTCTGGCCTTTTACAGGCGGAAAAGTTTTTATGGCGGGATGCAGCAAATCGGATGATTTTTTGCACTTAATAGACAGAAGCTATCCTCTGAGAGGGGGAGAGGCTGCGGTGGTTGCTATGGATGAACTCGCGCTTCTGGTAGAAAAGGCAAAGGCAAAGGCAGGAGACAGTGAGAGCTTTGCCGGCCTATATGAGCAGGTGGCAGATGACCTGTACCGGATGGCGCTGTATACCCTCGGAAACGCCCAGGATGCGCAGGATGCTGTCGCGGAAACGTTTATGGAGGCATACAGGGGCCTTGCTTCGCTGCGCGATAATACGGCCTTCCGCGCATGGATACTGCGCATCCTCTCCTTCCGCTGCAAGCGGAAAATCCGTCAGTATATCAAAGAGCGGGGAACGATGGATATTGATGAGCTCTCCTCCCTCTCGGATGACAGCAGCCCGGAAGAACTGGGTATCAGCCGGGCTGACCTGGTGCGTGCGCTCGGGCAGCTTTCCGCAGCCGAGCGCGAAATTGTTCTGCTTTCAGTGCTGCACGGCTACACTACCC
Organism: Provencibacterium sp.; assembly: GCA_022792175.1. GTDB lineage: Bacteria > Bacillota > Clostridia > Oscillospirales > Ruminococcaceae > Harryflintia. The sequence continues at coordinate 8,839 of JAAWAN010000007.1, read as the reverse complement.
GCGAGATTGCCGGCATTGTCGGAGCGCCGCAGGGAACCGTTTCTTCCAAGCTGCACCGAACGCTTAAAAAGCTTCGCCAGCAGCTGGGGGCCTGATTTTAACCGAAGGGAGGGAAATGCTATGGACAGAGAGCGGATAAAAAGAGAGATTGAAGAGGATAGCCGGGCACTGGAGCCCGCGCTTTCCGGGCTCGTATCCGGCATTTCCCGCCCGGAATCGCTCAGCGCCCCGGCGCTGCTCAGGCAGCTGGAGGAAAGATCTACTCCTGTCCGGCGTTCGGTTCGCTGGCTGCGCCCGCTCGCGGCCTCGGCGGCGGCGGTGGTTGTCTGCGCGGGTGCGCTGCTGGCATTTTGGAGGCCGGGCTTCTCCTGCTCCATTAGCACTGAAAATCAGGCGGGCGCGCCGCAGGCTTCCTCCAGCCCGGCTATGGCGGCTGCGGGGGAAACGGCGGGTGTGCCGGAGGCGATGATGCTGGAAGATGTTGCCGCAGATTCGGCAGGGCAAACAGAGGCAGAGGATGGGGCGATAAAGCCGCGCATGGCAAAGGAGAAGGCAGAGGACACGGCAGCAGACACGCCCCCGTTAAAGAGCGCGTTGGCGGAGTCCTCTCTGGCGAGCGCCTACCTGCCGGGCATTCTGCAGACGGAGGTAGCGCAGCAGCTGCAGGGAAAAAACCTCGCGCAGGATGAAGATTATCTTTACTATCTGGCCGCCCCCTCTGTTGAGGAGGGGTCTGTTCTCTATATTGTGGAGGACGGGGACTTCCAGACGATGGCGACTATAGAACTGCAGACGGATATGCAGGCGCAGGCCGTTCTGGTTGCAGGAGACCGCCTTGCCCTCGTTTCGGATGAAACGGAGGTGGAGGAGGGGACGTTTACCTATAACGTCCGGGCGGATATCTACGATGTAGAGGACCGCTCCGACCCGAAGCTGGCGCGCACCATCCGGCAGGATGGGCAGCTGGCGGCCAGCGCCCTGCAGGAGGGCCGGCTCTGCCTTGTTTCCACCTGCCCGGCAATGGAACAGGAGGATTCCGGCGCTCCGCGGGCGCCTCGCGTGCGGGATAGCCTCTCCCAGGAGGAAAAGGCCCTTTCGGAGGAGGAGCTGCTGCTGCCCGAGGGGGCAACGCAGCCGATATGGACGGTGGTTACCCTTTTAGAGCTTTCCGGAGAGGAGACCTGTGCTTCGCTGGCCGTTTTCGGCGGGACAGACAGCCTGCTGCTTGAAGAAAACGCTGCCTATCTGGCGGCCGGATATAGCGGGGAGGAGGAATACAGCAGCATTCTCTCCCTCTCTTTGGAGGATGGGATTCCCCGGCAGAGAGCGTTTGTCCGGCTAAAGGGCAGCCTGCTGCTGCCGCAGCCGCTGAGTCCCCTGCAGGATGGGCTGCTGGCTGCGCTCACCCAAAACGGGGAGCGCTGTCTTTACCGGCTGAATGCGTCGTTTTCGCAGGTTTCTGAGCTGCAGCCCTAGCGGGTAATCTGCCCGCCAGGGCTGCTTTTAAAACGGAAAGGAGGGGAAGGCATGGGGATTTGGACGGCATCCTTTCGCATCTGAAAACCTGTTTGGGAGGCAAAAGGATGAACCTTTATATTATCGGCGGCTCCCCCTGCGCCGGGAAAAGCACAGTGGCTGAGCTGCTTGCCGGGTGGTATGGGCTGCATTATTTCCGGGTAGATGACCGGCTGGATGCCTATATCCGAAAGGGCGCGGACAGAGCCTTTCCCATCTGTCAAAAGCAGAGCGAATGGACGGCGGAGCAGATCTTTATGCGCGACCCTGTTTTGCAATGCGAAGAGGAGCTGCTGTTTTATGAGGAGACCTTTCCCTTTGTGTGTGAGGATTTGGAGCGCATCAGCAGCGGGCAGGATATCATTACCGAGGGCGCGGCCTATCTGCCCGGGCTGATGAAAAAGCGGGGCATTTTGAAGGAGCGCTATCTTTCGCTTACGCCAAAGCCGGAATTTCAGGTTTCCCATTTCAGAAAAAGGGAATGGGTTTTTTCCCATATCCTCGCCGGCTGCAGCGACAGCGAGCGGGCCTTTATGAACTGGATGCAGCGGGACATTCTGTTCGCTGATAAGGTCCGGCAGCAGTGTGAGAGAACGGGCTACTCTTCCTGGATCAACCGGGGAGAAATACCGGCGAAGGAGCTGGCAGAAAAAGTGGCCATACATTTTGGGTTGAAGAGGTAGGACTGTTCTAAACGATAAAAAAGCAGGGGTGGCCGGCCCGAAGGGGGCACAACCATCCCTGCTTTTATTTTCTCTCATCTGCCTAAAAGCCCAGAGGTTTGCAGGTCATATCCGAACAGACAGGCTACCTGCCGGGTTCCCCTGAGCAGAAACACCCTCTCCCCCTCCCGCGGAGGAGCTAAGGGAGGTTTCTGCGGAGGAGGCCTCGGAGGCGGGAGCTGCAGCATCCGCCTTTTCGGCCGGTGCAGAATCAGCAGCCTCCTGCGCCTCGCTCAGCGCCTTTTCGAGCAGCTCCTTAACCTCTTTGAAGTCGTTTGGCACCAAATCCTTTTTCTCCAGGCGCGGTTCGTTCTTTTCGGCCTTCTTCTTTTTCTTCTCCTCTTCGTATTCTCTGGGCAGATCGGCATATTCCTTCGTGGCGGTAAACTTCATGTGCTCGCTCTGTATGCCCATCACCCGCTTGAGGATTTTCTCCAACTGCGCCTTTTTCTCGCCCTGGGGGATACTGGGGTTATTGGCGACCGCCTTAGCCTGGCTCAGGTACATCTGCATCCGGTTGGCGTTGAGACGCTCTACTTCATCCTTGGTTTTGCACTTTTTAAGCGCCTTTTCATAGGCCTCGCGTTCCCGCTTGATATCCAGCGCCTCCTGGTAGAGCTGGGGATTATTCTGCTTTAAGTAAGCCATCTCCTCATCGGTCAGCTCGGCGCCGGCGTTGAGCTTGCTGTTAATGCCGGAGAGAATGCTGCTCTTTTTCATATTCTCCAGATCCTCGCGCATGCGCGCGCGGTCGGGATCCTCCTGCTTCTCCTTGGCCCGGAAGGCGGCGGACTGACGCTGCTGCCACTTCATATTGAGTCCCATAAGCTTCATTGAATCATAAAGCCTTCCGCTAATCGTTGGAAAGGTCATAATATTCCTCATTTCCTCCGGCCATAAAAAAACCGGATAGTCTCTTCCTCTTCTACTTTATATATTCGGATGAGGAAGGTGTTTTTTAACCCTTTTCCTTTGTGCGGGTGGCCTGTTTCATCGTGAGCCCGGTCGCGTAGTCCAGCTGGCGGGGCTCATAGTCATCCTCGCTTTGGCGGGTGCAGCCGGTGTAGTCCCAGCTGGCGGCCGAAGCATCGCTTCTCCAGGGACGGCGCTCCCAGTAGTAGCCGCGGAACGGGTCGCGCGTTTCGTTCATGTTCTGCAGCAGCCGGTCATGCAGCCGGTCGCGGATTTCCCGGTGTTCCGGATCGTTAATCAAGTTGTGCAGCTCCTCCGGGTCGCTCTGCAGATCATAGAGTTCATCGGTCGAAAGCAGGTTGATGGACAGCTTATACCGCCCGTCAAAGACGGCGCGCATCGGCTGGAAGCCGCCAAACCCGTCGTGATCCACCTCATAGCGGCCGAACTCGATGAATACACAGTCGTTTACCCGCTCGCATTTCCCCTGTATCTGCGGGAGCAGTGAATGGCCGGGGAAGAAGGAGGGCTTCTTCCCGCCCATCCATTCCAGAATGGTAGGCGCAAGGTCAATGTGGGAGACTGGCATCGCGTCCGTTTTGCCCTGCGGCAGGCCGGGCCCGGAGATGAAGAGCGGAATATGGGTAATCTCGTCATAGGCGGCCGGGCCCTTGGCCCAGAGCCGGTGGCCATGCAGAAAGTCCCCATGGTCGGAGGTGTAGATAACGAGCGCATCGGGTGCCTTCTCCTTCGCGGCATCCAGCACCCGGCCAATCTGCTCATCGACAAAGGAGTTGCAGCCAAAGAAGAAGGGGGCTTTAATCTCCAGCGTTTCGGGGTCGCAGCCGGGGCGGGCCTCAGCCCATACCCGCTGATAGTCCGGCTTGTTTTCCAGCGTATCATAAACAGCCCGGCTCTTCGGGAAGGTATAGTCTTCATACATCCGGGAATAGGGCGGCGGGCAGATATAGGGGTCGTGCGGCTCGTCATAGCTGACGACCAGCAGAAAATCCTCCTCCCCGTACTTATTTAAGAAATCGACCGCCCGGTCGGAGCAGCGGTAGGCATAAGTAAAGTCGGGGGAAAAGTCGCGGGTGCGCATGCTTGCGGCATCTCTGGAGAGCACCCTTTCCTCCTCGGTGAGCTCCTCTAAGTAGTTTCGCATATCATACCAGTAGGCCGGGTCCCAGCCCTTCGGTGCGTGTCCCAGGCCGAAGTAATCCCCGCCGTCCAGGTGCCATTTGCCGATATAGGCGGCGCGCGCGCCCATATCGGTTACCCGCTCGCCGATGTGGTGGATGTTGTTGGCAATCCCGGCCGAGTTTGTCCAGCTCCCGCTCGAGTGGGGATACATGCCGGTGAAAATCCCCGCGCGGGCCGGCTGGCAGACCGGCTGGGTGGTGTAGGCCCGCTCAAAGCGAACGCCGCTGCCCGCCAGCCTGTCCAGGCAGGGGGTAAAAAGCCCGGTATTGGCGTTGCAGCCGACCATGTCATAGCGCTGCGAGTCGGTCATGATAAAAATTACCTTGCTCATCTTTTTCCTCCCGTTCGTCTGTTTCATCAAACCAGGTCTATATATATCACTATAGCCTTCCTGGCGGCAGTTGTCAATTTATTCTTTTATTTGCCGGTTTCTGTTTTTATTTTTTGTATGGATTGGCATAAGATATGGCGAATTCCGGCAGAATAAAAACCTGCCTGCAGGGTATAAGAACCCTGCGGGCAGGCCGAAAAAGTTTTAAGGCTGGACAATCTGCAGCTTACTTCAGGTTGCCGTCATGGAAATCCTGATACCACTGAATCCAGTCGCCATAGCGCAGGCTCTCAAGCCGTGCAACATAGGCGTCCCAATCCGCATCAGAGAAGCCGTCCAGGATGGCCTGGGAACGGAACTGCTTGATGTAGGAATACAGGTCGGTTTCAATGAAGGTGCGCTCTTCGATCGCTTCCGGAGAAACATATGCCTGCGGCATCTGGTCTTCCTTGGCAACATAATATTTGTCAACCTGAGCAACCATCGTGTCGCGCAGAGCGGCAGCCGGGGAGATTTCCGGATCGTTCTTCGGGGTGTCGGCCTTCACCAGCAGAGGATGGTTGTTTACAGTGCCGTAGGTGTACTTCATATGCTCGAAGGTAAACTCGGGGGTGGTGTTGGAGGGAACGATGTAGTAGTAGCCGCCGTCCGGATACTCATCCCACAGGGTGCCCTTTTCGCCCATGGCAAGGGTCATCTTGCTCTCAGCATCGGTTGCGAGGTAATCCCAGAAGCGCAGGCAGGCCTCGGGATACTTGCTGGAGGTGGTGATAACCCAGCCATTCTTGTTGATGGTGGAACGGTCGATTTCGCCGCGGGCGCGGGGGGTGATGCCTTCTTTGGCTGCGATAGTGGGCAGAACGACCCAATCCTTCTCCTGCTCATCGGTCAGATATTCGAGCGCGGTCCAGCTGTAGTAGGAGCCGACCTGGCCGTTGCGGATCTTGTTGGCGAACACTTCGTTCTTCTGGGAAATGCCTTCGGGGTCGATGAGGCCCTCGGAATAGAGCTTGTGCATATACTCGAGGTATTCGCGGTATTCGGGAGTATTGCAGCTCGCCTCGACCTTGCCGCCTCTGGTCGTGCGGCAGGAAGCCTCGTTGTCGCCGTCGCCCAGGCCCCACATGCCCATATCGTTGGTGATGTGGGCGCACCACATATCTTCGCAGAAGCCGTAGGGGATTTCATCCTTCTGGCCGTTGCCGTTCGGGTCGCCGTCGCGGAAGGCAACGAGCATTTCATAATATTCGTCGAGCGTGGTCGGGATTTTCGTGATGCCGACTTTGTCCATCCAGGCCTTGTTGACAATCTGGATACCGTCGCCGGTGTTCTCATAAAGGGACTCATAACGGCTCAGCATGCCATAGACATGGCCGCTCGGGGTGTAGGCGATGGTCTTCCAGTCGGTGCCGAGCGCCTCATAGGAAGCAAGGCTGTTGGGGGCGAAGGTCGGGAGCAATTCCTCAAGGGGAACAAGCTGGGATTCGTTCTGCAGAATCTGCGCATCCGTCAGCAGCGCCCAGAAAACATCCGGCAGGTCGCCGCCGGCGAGCATGATGCTGACCTTTTCGCTTTCGGTACCTGCTACCAGCTCGTTCCACTCGATGGTGATGCCGGTTTCAGCAGTAGCGTTGACAAAGCTGGCCTTTTCACTGTAGCTCTTGGTAGTGTCGAGCATATGGCGGCCCTTGACAACCTTGATGGTGATAGGCTCTTCTACGATGGGCAAACCGCTGGTATAGGTGTTGTTTACGACCTCGGGAGCAGCATCAGCAGGCGCAGCCGAGGAGGCACCAGAAGAGGCAGGGGCTGCGGAAGAAGCGGGAGCCGCTGAAGAAGCAGGCGCCGAGGAAGAGGTGCCGCCTCCGCCTCCGCAGCCAGCCAGAGCTCCGGCCGCCATGGCTGCGCTGAGCAGGATTACAAGAAGTTTTTTCATAATCATCCTCCTTTAATTTGAGCCTCACCGGCAGGGTAAAGCCCTATGGAAAGCCGCGCAGAAAGCGCCGCTTTAACCCTTGACGGAACCAATCATAACGCCCTGTACAAAGTACTTCTGAATGAAGGGGTAAACACAGATAATCGGAACGGTAGAGACCACGATAACCGAATATTTGATGACGCTGCTCATCTGGGCGAGCATCTGTGCAGCAGAGGGGTCAGTAGCCGTGTCAGCGGTGTTCTGGTTGGCGGTCAGCAGGATTTCGCGCAGGAAAATCTGCAGCGGATACTTGTGGTAATCAGTCAGGAAAATCAGTGCATAGAAGTAGGAGTTCCAGTAGCTGACGGCCACATACAGCGCGATAACGGCGATGATGGCCTTGGAAAGCGGGATAACAATCTGGAAGAGGAAGCGTCCGTTTCCGCATCCGTCGATCGAGGCCGCCTCATAAAGCTCCTTCGGGAGGGAGGTGACAAAATAGGAGCGTACGAGAATAATATTGTAGACCGAGATGCAGCTGACGATAATCATCAAAAAGCGGGTATCGAGCAGCCCCAGGTTTCTGACGACAATATAGAAGGGCACCATGCCGCCGCCGAAATACATCGTAAATACATACAGCTTCATAATGACCGAGCCGCCGGGCAGGTCGCTGCGGGAGAGGGAATAGCCGGCGAGCACCGTACAGAAGGTGCCGATGAGCGTTCCGCCTACTGTATAGAGGATAGTATTTCCGTAACCAATCCAGACCTTTTCGTTCAGGATGGTGCGCTGGTAGCCGAGGCCGGTGAAGCCGCGGGGATAGAAGAGCAGCGTTCCGTTGTTGACATACTGTGCATCCGACATCGAGGCCATTAAAACGAACCAGAGCGGATACAGAATGATGATGAGCAGGGCGATCAGCAGAATTTTGGTAATGGCAAAGTAGACCCGGTCAAAGGTAGGTTCCTTAATTGCGTTGGGATGTGCAGCCATAATATCTTCTCCTCCCTTCTTACCACAGACCCGAGCCGGTCAGCTTGTTGGCTACGGTGTTTGCGATGACAAGAATAATAAAGTTGATGACGTTGTTCATCAGGCCGATAGCGGTGGAGAAGCTATACTGCGCGTTTACAAGACCGATCTTATAGACATAGGTTGAAATGACCTCTGCAACGTCGATAATCAGGTCATTCTGCATCAGGAAGACCTTTTCATAGCCAACGTTCATCACGCCGCCAAGGCTCATGATAAGCAGGATAATCATCGTCGGCATAATGGTCGGGATATCGATATGCCAGATGCGCTGCAGAATGTTTGCCCCGTCGATAACCGCCGACTCATGAAGTTCGGGGCTGACGCCCGCGAGCGCCGCAATATAGATAATCGAGTTATATCCTATACTCTGCCAAATTCCCGACCAAACATACAGATGCCGGAAATATTTTGAGATGCCCATGAAGTAGATGGCCTCTCCTCCGAAGGCTTTGATAATCGTGTTGATAAAGCCGCTCGTCGGGGAGAAGAAGAGAGAGAGCATACCAACGAGAACAACGGTGGAAATAAAGTAGGGCATGTAGGTAATCGTCTGAGCGAAGCGCTTGAACTTGAGATTTTTAATGTAGTTGAGGATGAGGGCCAGTATAATCGGGAGCGGAAAGCCTGCAACCAGGCTGTAAATACTGACGGCGAGGGTGTTTTTGATAAGGTCCCAGCAGCGGGGGCTTTCAAAAAAGCGCTGGAACCATTTGAGGCCTGACCAAGCGCTGCCCCAGATACCATCCCCCGGCCGGTAGTCTTTAAAGGCAATCTGCAGGCCATATAAAGGCGCATACATAAACAGGGCGATAAAGACAATGGAAGGAATTAAAAAGATATAGAGCATGTAATTCTGCTTGATGAGCTTAACGGTTTCTTTCCGTTTCTGCTGCTTGGCAGTAAGAACCGCTGTGGCAGATGCAGGAACAGCATTTTCTTTGACGGACATAACTGAGCCCCCTCGTTTTGATTTATGGATAAGCCTTTTAAAAAGGCAACCCAACAAGATGGTTCCGCATCCTCTGCGCGGGCCGCTTTTATCTGTAAAGTTACCGAAAGGTGTAGATATGTGAAACATCTCCAGTTTCAGAACAATATACGAAGAAGTATTGATTTCCGGAAATATATATGTTACAATTACGACATAAATTGGATATAGATAAAAAATTATTTGCAGTTTTTGACCAGTATGATTCTTTG
>JAAWAN010000006.1 GCA_022792175.1 Provencibacterium sp. | reverse complement strand
TCGGTGTTATAATCTCCACAAGGCATTCCCTCTCGTGTTTTGTGGTTGGTCGCGCTTCCATTATAACACTTGAGGCTATGCCTTCTTTTTTGCCTTTTTTCAGATTTGCTCATTTATAGGCTGCTTCTGAGGAGGCATCCGCCTCTGAATTTTTCTGCTCGGAAGAGGCCATAGAGGACTCCGAAGAAGAAAAAGGTTCGGAGAGACTGGAGGAATAAACAGAAGGAGAGGAGACAACAGAGGAAACGGAGGAGGAAGCACTGCAGCCGGTAAATGAAGCGGCCAATACCGCTGCGAGCATCCAAACGAGGATTTTTTTAAACTTTTTATTCATGCCTAAGCTCCTTTGTGTTAGATATCCTTGCTGTTTTATGCAGTTCTCCCCTTATAATAAAAGAACGTTCTGTGAAAGTCAATACGGGCGATAAAAACATGCGGGGTTCCTACAGCATGTTTTTCTTGGTTGATAAGGGACGAAAAGCGGACGAATTTGAGCGGAAAGCAGTAAAAAGACAGCACAGACAATGATAAAAATCTCTGTCTGTGCTGCTGAGTATACAAAGGAGAAGCTTATCGCTTAAAAGGTCGGCTGCTTCGGATTGGGGTTCTCTTCCACATTGGCCGTTTCAGCGAAATTCTTGCCCTGTACAAGCTTTGCGAAGACGACAAAGCGCTGCTGGTTGTTCTGCGAATAGGGGCCATATTTATAAGTGCAGGTGGAAAGAGTCAGAATCTTGTCGCTGATGGTGACATTGACATCCGGATAGTTATAAATCGAGCGCGCATGAATATCCTCGAGAAGCTTGGCAAAATCCGAATTGGAATAGGAGGGATATATGTAGCTGACCGGCTTCATCGAAGCTTCGGTATAGATAACGGCAAATATCTGATAAACAAGATCCTCATTGTCGGTAGAGAGGTAAACATAGGGGTTGGCTCTGGCAAACTCGATATCGTTAAAGTACAGCAGCTGGGCGAATTCCACGCCGGTCGGGTCGTCCGTTACCCCCTGCGGATTTCCCAGGTTATGTCCATAGATAATCGTATTCTGCGGCACATCGGATTTTGTGCCGTCCTTGAGGTCACATTCATAATCCATCCAGAGTGTGCCGTCAAAAAGATATTGTTTATCCAGACCGCGGCGGTAATAGTAATCGTTATCGGTGGTCTGAACAACCGGCTTGTTAATGGAGGTATTCGGCACCTGCAGCCAGCAGACGATATCGCTGTTCAGGCTTTCGCGCTGCTCCTGCAGCTGCTGCCGATTTTCCTCCGGGACCTCCACCTGATATTCCGATTCCAGCTCGGGGATTGAAAGAGGGTTGGTCCAGGAGGAGGGCTTCCAGCGCTCGAAGCCGCCGGAAGAGGAAACGTCTTCATCGGGGGCGGGGGTTTTGTTGCAGGCGGCAAGAGAAGCGACCATCGCTACCGCCAGTGCCAGTGCGGCTGCTCTTTTGATTTTAGCGTACATACATAAAGCTCCTTTATCCGTAATGCGGGACAGATGTCCCAATAGCGCAGCGCCCGCGGCGTCCGCTTTTCATATCCTCTATGACTTTAGACCACTCATAATCATAAAACGGCAGCAGGGAAAAGTCAATGCGTTTGCCGGAGAATTTACAATTTTGTTGATTTCTGGCGCGGAATTTTCCGGGATTTTAAAATAAGCGGGATATCTGCCGGAAAATTTAGTTCCTTTTCTCCAGAAGCGGGCAGAAATTTGTGGCGGCAGTTTCTGCCTGAGCGCTCCAGTCTATCCCATTTCCGTTAAAGTCCAGCCCATCGGTGCAGGCACATTTTATCTGTCTGTCCACCGCTATGCGGCAGCAGCTGCACCGGCCCTCTTCATCCGTAACGGCCGGGTGCAGAGTGACGGTGGTGGGAAGATCCAGCTTTTTTGTCAGCGTGCATACTGCCTGCAGCAGGCCGACAGGGCCGGCAGCGATGGCAAGCTGGTAGCTTTCCCGCTGCAGCCGTTCATGCAGCAGAAGAGATGCCGAGCCCTGCCGGCCGCAGGAGCCATCCTCGGTGGAAAGGGTCAGGCTGGTGCAGTGAGCGCGCAGCTGATCCTCAAGTAGTACGCTGCCGCGGCTGCGAAAGCCTGCGATGACATCCACCCGGGCGCCTGCGGCATACAGGCCCTTTATTTTCGGGTAAAGGGCGGCGCAGCCCATGCCGCCGCAGACGGCGATTACCTTCTCTGCGGTAGGCGGCCTGCTCTCCTGCCCAAAGGGGCCGCTGAAACCGGCCAGCGCGTCGCCGACCTCCCGGGCGGCCAGCATTTTGGCGGCAGGCCCTGTGCAATGGAAAATAACTGTTATTTCACCCGCTCTGCGGTCGGTTTCGGCAATCATCAGCACGGTGGGCCGGCTCTCTGCCTGCGGCCGGATGAGGACGAACTGCCCCGCCAGCGCTTTTTCAGCAGCCTGCGGCGCATGGATGCTCATCAGCATTGCCGTTTCACTCAGCGGCCGCTTTTCGACGATGATATACAAGATAATATCCTCTCCACAGCTAAAGAAATATATGCCATCGGTAAGGGGGCCGCAGCCCTTTGGAAAGCATCAGCGTTTCCCTATTATATCGAAGAGAAGCAGCTTTTGCAACATTTCATCGAAATTGTTTCTGCATTTTTCACAGGAAACCGGAAAAATATTCTTGACTATTGCCGAAGCTCATGCTAGAATTATTCTGTTGCACTGTGAATTCATCCAGTGTACCATCCTTGCTCTGTCAGAAGGCGCCGCATCTGCGGCGGCAGCCGAAGGACAGGGCCAAAGTCCAAAAGGAGGTGTTTTAAATGGCAAAACTGTCGCAGAGCTATGAGACCGTTATGGTGCTCAATCCCAAACTGGGAGAGGAAGGCATCAAGGCATTGGTCGAGAAGTTTAAGGCCCTGATTTCCGAAAACGCAACGATTGATTCCGAGGAGGAATGGGGTACCCGCCGCCTGGCCTATGAAATCGAGGATCAGACCGAGGGCTATTACTATCTCATTAACTTTACCTCCAATCCGTCCTTCCCCGCCGAGCTCGACCGCCGCTACAAGATTACGGATGGCGTTATGCGCACGCTGATTGTAGCCAGGGAAGAGGAAAAGCCAAAGGCGGAAAAGAAGCCGGAAGTGAAGGAATAGCGCACCCCTTGCAGGACAAGGGCGCAGGAGGGCGGATATGATCAACAAGGCAATATTGGTGGGCCGGCTCACCGCCGACCCTGAGCTGCGCACGACCCAGTCCGGCATTTCGGTGTGCAGCTTTTCAGTAGCGATTGACCGCCGCTTTTCCGGCGGCGGCGAACGGCAGACGGACTTTATCAACTGCGTTGCCTGGAGGCAATCTGCCGAGTTTATTGCGAAATATTTTAACAAAGGCAAGCTGATAGGCGTGGAGGGTTCTATTCAGACCCGCAACTATGAGGACCGGCAGGGCAACAAGCGCACAGCTGTGGAAGTCGTAGTGGATAACGCCACCTTTATCGGCAGCAAGGCAGAGAGCGGCGGTTCTTCCGGCGGATATGGCGGCTATGACGCACCCCCGCCTCCTGCGCCGCCGAGCACGTCGGCTGTTGCTTATCAGAGCGGCAGCGTAGAAGATTTTCAGGAAATTACCAGCGATGAGGATCTGCCCTTCTAACAAAAGCAGCCGGCACAGGCCGGCTCGCGCCGTGACAGAACGGTTTGGCTGAGTTAAGGGATAAAGGAGGTTTCAGGCTATGGCTATGGATAGAGAGGGCCGCGAGGGCGGCCGCGGCGGCAGAGGCCGCAAATCGAGAAGAAAGGTTTGCGCCTTCTGCGTGGACAAGGTAGAGCACATCGACTACAAGGATGTAGCGAAGCTGCGCCGCTATATTTCGGAGCGCTCGAAGATTATGCCCCGTCGCGTAGTCGGCACCTGCGCGCGTCATCAGCGCCAGCTGACGGTGGCTATCAAGCGTGCGCGTCATCTGGGCATGCTCCCGTTTGTGAGCGACTGATTTTTTGCAGACGGATACAGTCAAAAAACCGTCCCTGTTTCCCGGTTGGGCAGCAGGGACGGTTTTTTTGCGGCCTCGCGGAGAGGCTTTGCAGCCAAATTTTATTGGCAGGAAGGGCGGCGGCTTTGCAGGGCCTGTTTTCAGCGGGCCAGCTGGCTGCTGAGAATGCGCGCGCAGACCGAAAAGCCAAGGTCATTCGGATGAAGAAAGCCATCCCCGCAGAAGGCCGGCTCATGCGGCAGAACGGTGAGCCCATCGATAAACCGAAAGCCGGCGCGGTCTGCCTGCTCCCTTAAAAGCGAGCGGATGCGCAGCATAATTTCCAAAAGGCCGCTTTTGGCGAGATCGCCCCGCCAGAAGGGGGAAACGAGCGTTACCGGCGCACCGGCCGCCGCCTCTCGGATACGGTCGATACAAAGGGCGGCGCGCCGGACATAGTCCTCCCAGTTTTCCAGGGCATAGGGTCCGTCGTTGGTGCCGTGAGCGACCAGAACGGCATCCGGCTTCGGAAGGCCGTCAAAATCCAGGCACAGGTCTTTGAAGCCGCTTCCGCCGATGCCCAGGTTCAAAACGTTCATCTGAAGCGTTTCCCCCAACAGTGCCGCGAAGGTCTGGGAGGGGTAGCGCGCCTCCATCCCCTGAGTGATGGAATCTCCCAGGCACCAGAGGAGCCCCTTTTTGTCCGGCTCCTCAGGAGAAAAACGGCCGAAATCAAAATCGGTTACCGTTATCTGACAGCTGTAGGGCAGATGGATGGTGAAATGCGCCTTGCCCCCCTGCTCGCGCCGGAAAACGGCGCGGCCGGAGGACACCGGCTCGGAATAGGCGGCGCTGTGCAGAAACCGGCCGTTTTCAAACAGGTCAAAGGCGAGCCAGCCCCGGCAGAAGCCCTCGGCCAGAAAGGAAAGGGAGAGTTCCTGCGCATCCGAAGAAAAGTCGAGCGTTATCCCGCTGCAGCAGCGGGCGCGGATACCTGCGAACTCGGAGAGGGCGCTGTAATAATCCAGCTGCTTTAGGGTAAAGTGGCGGGGAATCCAGCCTTCGGGCGTTTTTTCTACCGACAGGCAGTGGTGGAAGAGTTCCTTCATGATGAAACGTCCTTTTCTTTTCAAATTTAAAGAGTGCCGGCCGGGTTCAGCGGGTTGATCTGCGGTAGCCGGTCTGCAGGTCCACCGGGTTTATCAGCTGCTCCCCGCGCGCGAGCCGCTGCAGATTTTCGGCGGCGATGGCGGCAATCCGCTCAACGGTGCCATACAGGTGGTTGCCGCCGGATACATGCGGCGTAATCAGTGCCTGCGGAATCTGCCACAGCCGGTGATCGGCCGGTAGCGGCTCCGGATCGGTCACATCCAGCCCGGCGCCGCCGAGCTGCCCTGCCAGAAGGGCATCGCAGAGCGCTTCGGTGTCAATGGCATTTCCCCGGCCGACGTTGAGAACGATGGCATTTTTCTGCAGAAGAGCCAGCCGCTCGCGCGAAAGCAGGTGGAAGGTGGCCGGGGTTTCCGGAACGCTCATCGCCACCACATCCGCCTGCGGCAGCAGCACATCCAGCTCTTCGGTGGAATAAACAGCCTGCGCATAATCGGGGCAGGGACCGGGCGTTCGCCGTATGCCGGTGACCGCCGCGCCGCAGGCGGAGCAGAGCCGGGCAAAGCAGCTCCCGATATCCCCCATACCGATAACCAGCACCCGGGCGCCGTTCAGAGAGAGGACCGGCCCCTCATCCTTCCAGAGGCCGCCCCGCATATGGTCGCGGTAGAGATGCAGCTTTTTCATCAGCATGAGCAGCATACCCAGCATATGCTCTGAGATGGCCGGCCCATAGGCGCCAGTCGCGTTGGTAAGCGCGATGCTGCGCGGCAGCGCCTGCACCGCCCGGGGGTAGCCCCCGGTTCCGGCGGAAACCAGCTGGAGCAGCTGCAGCCTCTGGCAGCGGCTCAGGCAGTCTGCCGGCGGGTTGCCGATGATGACATCATAGGTGTCAAGCGCAATTCCGTTCGTAATACTCTCCTTTTCATCCGGCATATTCATCGTAAAGGGGGCGAGGTCAAACTCTGCGCCGGGCGCGCTTTGCCGGAGCATTTCCAACTCCTTTTCCTGAAACATGCCGGCATTGACTATCCATACTCGCTTAATCTGAGGCATTTTATACTGTCTCCTTCCCAATTGGCCTGTCTGTTACCAGTTTACCTGATTTTCCTTCTCTTCACAACCATCCTGCAAAATATTTATGGCAGCCGGCCCCGGCATGAAGAAGCGGCGACCGCCATACGATAGAGTTGGCGCAGCTGAAAGATGCCTTGCGTTTTTCCATTCGGCGGGCGCTGATGGCAGAGTCGGAGGCGGGGCCGCCTGTGCGTTCCTTTGCGGCGGCTGCGAAGGGTTTATCGTGTTAGAGAGAAGGCAAAAAGCCACAACGAAAGGGGGAGGCTGCATGTATTCGGTCAGCGAGCGGTTGCAAAGGGTTTATCAGCAATCCAGGAGGGTCATTTTTGACAGCTCCTCCAAATTCATTGTGATGAGCGACTGCCACCGCGGGCAGGGAAATATGAATGATAATTTCCTGCAGAACCAGCAGGTTTATTTCGGGGCGCTGAACCACTACCTGCAGGCGGGTTTTACCTATATTGAGCTGGGGGATGGGGATGAGCTCTGGGAAAATCGGGGGATAGAGCCGATCATTCAGGCGCACAGCGATGTTTTCTGGCTTCTCTCCCGCTTTTATGAGCGCGGGCGGCTCTATCTCCTCTATGGCAACCACGATGCAGTAAAAGGGAAAAAGGGCTTTGCCGCCCGCAGCTGCAGCCACTATTACTGCGAAGCGCAGGGCTGCTGCAGGCCGCTTTTCCCGGGCATTGAGATAAGCGAGGGGCTGGTTTTAAAAAACCGGGAGAGCGGGCAGCAGATTCTTCTGACCCATGGCCACCAGGGGGATTGGCTTAACGACCGGCTCTGGATGGCGGCGCGCTTTCTGGTCCGGTATGTCTGGGGGCCGCTTGAGGCGGTCGGCTTTACCGAGCCGACCGGCTCGGGGCGCGCGAGAGAGAAGCGGGAGAAGGTGGAAAGCGGGCTCTCTGCCTATGCGCAGATCCGAAGATGCCTGCTGATTGCGGGGCATACCCACCGTCCCGCCTTTTCGGAGCCTGGCCGGGGCCGCTATTTTAATGCGGGCAGCTGTGTGCATCCGCGCTGTATTACCGGAATCGAGATTGAAAAGGGGGCCATTTCTCTGGTCAAGTGGGCAGTTGCCACCCGGGCCGACCAGGTGCTCTATGTTGCGCGGGAGCGGCTGGGGGGCCCCGTTCCGCTGTTTGAGTACGGATAAGGGCGAGCGGTGATGGGAGAGGAAAAGAAGCTGCTCTCAGCGCGCAGGAGCCGAAAACAGCTTCTTTTAAAAAGCCGGATTTTTAAAGGCTCTGGGCGACCCCCTTCAGATATTCCCGAAACGGCTCCCCTACCTCCGGGTGCTGCAGACCTACCTCCACAATGGCCTGCAGAATGCCCAGCTTGTTGCCCATATCATAGCGGGTACCGGAATACTCGACGCCAATCATCGTTTCCTCAGCGGCAAGGCTGCGCATAGCATCGGTCAGCTGGATTTCGCCGCCCGCGCCGGGGGAGGTCTCTTCCAGAATGGAGAAGATTTTTGGGGGCAGAACGCAGCGACCCAAAATCGCATAGGGCGAGAAGACCTGCTCCGGGCGGGGCTTTTCCACCATATCGAAAACCCGGAAGAGGTGGGAGGAGAGCTCCTGCACCTTCAGCGAGCAGTATTTCCCGATAAGCTCGAGCGGGACCTTTTTGATGCCGGCAATGCCCAACCCGAACTGCTCATAGGCCTCGCAGAGCTCTCTGCAGGCCGGCGTTTCGCCGATGATGACATCATCCCCATATAAAACGGCGAACGGCTCATCTCCCACAAAGGTTTTGGCGCAGTAGACGGCGTGTCCCAGTCCCTTCGCCTGCTTCTGGCGGATATATTCGATATTGGCCAGCGAGGAGATGTTTACCATCTGCTCATAGACCGCCTGCCTGCCGCTCGAGAGGAGCTTCTCTTCCAGCTCGGGGTTGCGGTCGAAATGGTCCTCAACGGTCGTTTTGCCGCGGGAGGTGATAATGAGAATATCCTCAATTCCCGAGGCTACCGCCTCCTCAACGATATATTGAATGGCCGGCTTGTCGACGATGGGGAGCATCTCCTTGGGCATCGCCTTGCTGGCGGGCAGCACCCGTGTGCCGAGCCCGGCCGCAGGAATAACCGCTTTACGTATTTTCATAATCTCTCCTCCTGTGTGACGCACCTTTTAAAAGTCTGTCGGGCTGAGGGGCGCGGGATGAAACTGCGCCCCTGAAGAACAGAGAATTTCATTTAGCCTCCCCCGCAGCTGAAACGGTCGCAGCGGCAGCTGCTGCGCCTGCGCGAGCGGCACCCACTCTGCCGCCTCCTGTCCGCTGTCCGGCTCTACGGGAACCGGCGCGGCCGGTCCGGCCGCTTCGGCAAGGAAAATATGATGGATGCGGTGGGCATATTCCGGAAAGCGCTCCCGCTCTTGCGGGTTTTCAGAAATCTCCTCCGCCACCGCGGCCAGCCGCCCTGCCCGGATGTGCAGGCCGGTTTCCTCCAGAACCTCGCGCACAAGCGCCGTTTCCATCGGCTCAAAGGGCCGCTGTCCGCCGCCGGGCAGCGCATAGTAAAAAGCGCCGCTTTCATCGCGGCAGCGGTTAAGAAGAAGGCGGCCTTCTAAAAGAAGAAGGGCCTTTACTTCGCTGCGCATGTTCCGCACCTCCGATAGAGAATAGGGCCCCGCTACCAGACGCTGACCGAAAGATAGAGCGAAAGCAGTGAGGAGAGAATGAAAAGCCCGGCAATCAGAAGGATGACCAGCAGACGGTTGGTCCTCCCCTTTTTGGAGAGAGAAAGGGTATATTCCGGCGACCAGATATCCGTATCCGGCCTTTTGCGCAGCTTTTGAATCTGATGCAGCGCATGACGGAAATAGCCGCCGTTAAAAAACAGGGCGCAGCCTGCGGAAAGGGCCAGCGAGAGAAAGCTGGAAACCATCTGTAGCCGGCTAAGGCGCCACAGGCTTTCTGCTGAAGGGGGGCTGCCGGAAAAGAAGGAGAGACTGTAGAAGAGCCCTGGAAGGCCGAGTGCCGCCGTCAGCAGCAGAAGAAGGATTCCCATGCCGTATCTTTTCCGATAGAGATAGTAGAAGCCGCGAAACAGAAAGGCCGGCCAGCTCCAGCCGGACATGCGCGCCCCTCTGGAAATTGCCTTAAAATGCGGAAGAAAATAAAAGGAGTTTTCCCCGATATACAGCGTCAGCTCCCGGACAGGGATGCCGGAGAGCTCCTCATCGGGGGACAGGCCGCCATAGGGGGTGGTGTAGGCGCTCGGAGAAATGGGGTCGGGAATTTCGCCCGACTGCTCTCCCTCCTGCAGCCGGTAGCCGCAGATCTCACAGAAAAGTCCCTCCGGCGGATTCACCGTTGCGCATTTCGGGCAGCGGCGGGCGGCGCTGCCGTCAAATTTCTGCTCCTGCTGCGTGCGCCTTTGCTCCCAGCTGACGCCCTGCGCATGCTGCTCGATAAACAGGCAGTGTCCGGCCTGCTGGTAGCAGCTGCGGTGATAGGGGGCGCCGCAGACCGGGCAGACGACGATATCCTCCTGCGGCAGAATCTTTTTTTCGCATACCGGACAGATGGAGCCGATAAAATCTCCCATTACCGATTGCCTGCCTCCTTGAAATGCATCGGATGATGCTGCAGAATATTTCGTTTTTTCCAAATGGGCTGCAGCTACCCCTTCAGTATACTATATTTTGCAGGAAATTTCATTAATAATCGGTGAAGATTCCCTCTTTCGTCTTTCCCGGACATTTTTAGGGCTTGCAGCTGCAGGCGGCATGTATTATAATAAAAAAGTATAAGTACAGGAGCAGTGCGTCCGTCCTCTGAAGGGCGCGAGGGAAAGGCGGAAGAGGAATGCTGGAATTTGAGCAGCTGCTTTTAAAGCTGCGGGATAGCAAAAAAGAGCTGGATGAGCTGCGCCAGGCGATGGGCTACGATACGCTGGCCGCTCAGGCGGCAGAGCTGGATGAGCGCACGCACGGGGAGTTTTTCTGGAACGATATAGAGGGCAGCCAGAAGGTGCTGCGCAGGCTGAGCCAGCTGCGCGCGCGCATGCAGGAATATGATAAGCTGGTTTCGCTCTATGAGGATACCGAGACCCTTGCCCAGCTGGGCGATGAGGAGGGCGACCTTTCGGTTTTGCCCGAGGCGCAGGACTCCTATGAGCAGCTCTGCGCGAAAATGGAGGAGCAGCGGCTGAAAACACTGCTCAGCGGGGAATATGATCAGAAAAACGCTATTTTGACCTTTCATGCGGGCGCGGGCGGCACCGAGGCGCAGGACTGGGCGCAGATGCTTTACCGGATGTATACCCGCTGGGCAGAGCGGCGCGGCTTCAAATATCAGCTGCTGGACTGGCTGGATGGCGATGAGGCGGGCATTAAGAGCGCCTCGATTCTTATCCAGGGGGAGAATGCCTATGGCTATCTCAAAAGCGAGAGCGGCGTTCACCGGCTGGTGCGCGTTTCCCCGTTTGATGCCTCGGGAAGGCGGCATACCTCCTTCGCCTCGCTGGAGGTTATGCCGGAGATTGATGATGACACCGAGGTAGAGATCGATCCGGGTGACCTGAAGGTGGATACCTACCGTTCCTCCGGTGCGGGCGGGCAGCATGTCAACAAGACCGAGTCGGCTATCCGCATTACCCACCTGCCGACCGGAATTGTTGTCGCCTGCCAGAATGAGCGCAGCCAGCACCAGAACCGCGAGGTCGCCATGAAGATGCTGCGCTCCAAGCTGATAGAGATTAAGGAGCGCGAACACCTGGAGCGCATTGAGGATATCAAGGGGGATCAGAAGGAGATTGCCTGGGGCTCACAGATACGCTCCTATGTCTTCATGCCCTACACAATGGCCAAGGATCACCGCACCGGCTTCGAGGTCGGCAATATCGGCGCGGTGATGGACGGGGATCTTGATGGGTTTATCAACGCCTATCTCAAGGCCAAGTCGAACAACACCCTGCTGCAGGAGGGGGCGCAGGAGTAGAAAAATTTATCCCGGAGCGGTTTTTAAAAAGTCAGGCAGGGCTGTCCGCAAAATGTCCTCTGTTTTGCGGACAGCCCTGCCTGTGCCCTGAGGGCAGGCTTTCGGCCTTTATGAACCGGGAAAGGCCGGCTCTCTATTCATATTTATGAGAAATTTTTTGAGAGGCCGGTTTTTTGGCGACTGCCGGCTGCAGCGATCGGTAGCGTTCCAGCAGCAGATCGCGCACAAACGGCGTATCATAATCAATAATGTGGCCGGGCTGGTTGCGCCGCCGGTATTCGCGAGGAGGCATGCCGACCAGCCGGAGAAAGGCGCGGTCGAAGGTGCGGGGATTGCGGTAGCCGCAGCGTATGCAGACTTCCCGGACGGACAGATCGGTCTGCACCAGCATGCGGCGGGCGGCGTTTATCTGCACCAGGGAAACATACGCACTGAAGCTTACCCCCAGCTTTCGGCTGAAGAGGCGGGAAAGATGGGAGACGGATATCCCGGCCGCTTTCGCAATCTCCTGCGCGTTTACGTTTGCGGGGAGAACACAGTCCACCTGAATGACAGCCCGGTCAAGCGCACCCGGCGGCTGCAGAGGGCAGGGGGGATATCCCTGCAGCCCGGCAGCTACATGGGAGAGCAGCAGATCGACATATCCCACCAGCGCCACATAGCTGTGTTCCGCCAGCGGGTCACTGAGCAGCGAATGGATGATGCTGCGCAGCGCGAAATGGGTCTGCAGAAACATACAGGAGGGGGCCCCGTTTTTCTGGAATATGCGCGTAAACTGCGGAACCCTTTCCGGGCTGCAGCCGATGATTAAGGAGAGGCTCCCCGGCTGGGAAGCATAGCTGTGAAGGGTATATTCCCGGATAAAAATGAAATTGCCTGCCGAGAGCCGGTAGCGGCCGCCAGCGGCAAAGACCTCCACCTGCCCTTCCAGCACAAACAGCATTTCATATTCCGGGTGGGCATGGTCCAGATAGGTCATATTTCTGATAATGCCATAGCAGATGGAGGAGCCGAAGCTCTCCGCAATCGATCCGGGAACAGTGTCGGTCCGGGGCATTCATATCCTCTCCCAAAGAAACTGTTAATTTCAGCAAAAAGACGGGAACGAGAGCTGTTGGAGCCCGTTTTTCTCTTATTCAGCTATTATACCTCATTTTTGGGGAAAATGCAAAAATCGCAGATATTGTCCATTTATATTTTCCCAGAGGCTTTTTTGTGCCATTTGCTGTTTAATACTTCAAAGCAGAAAAGTTCCTGCTCTGTTGGCCTGATGTTTGGCTTCATTCATGCGGTGAGAGGTGAAAGCTGCGGATTTTTATGGCGGAGCAATAAAAATTCGCAGGAAAAACTGTCTTTTTATGAAGGATGATATTGACAATCCTGCATATTCCCTTTTTTATCGGTTTGTGTGGCAACTGCTTCGGCAGGCGAAAAAAGAGCAAAAAATGTCCTGTTAATTATTGGGACTTCATATGGGAATGCAGGAGGGAATTGAAAATTTATACAGTGAGATGTTGTAAAAATACACAAATTCTTTCTTTTGCGGGGAGTTGACAGCTGGTTTTTCATTGTTTTATTATTTCTGTGATGAACAGTGTTCCGCCTGTGCCATACAGACCGGAGCAGAGGGCAGGGCCATAAACGGCGCTGTCCTGTCATCAGCAAAAATTGAAGGAGTGAACAATATGAAAAGAGCACTTGCAATACTCCTTGCTGTGGGAATGGCTTTCTCGATGGCGGCATGCAGTGGGGATTCCTCCAGCAACACTCCGGCCTCTTCCTCGCAGGCCTCCAGCACCGCAGGAAGTGCCCCTGCACAGGCAGACGGAGAATACAAGGATACGCTGGTAGTCGGCACCTATGGCGATCAGGATACCCTCGACCCGCAGATCAACGTTACGAACGACAAGGTGCTGCGCCTGATATTTGACGGACTGCTGACCCACGCGCAGGATGGCAGCATTACCGGTGAGCTTGCGGAGAGCTGGGAGCACAGCGATGACTACCTGATCTGGACCTTCAAGCTTCGTCAGGGTGTCAAATTCGCCAACGGCAAGGAACTGACCAGCGCCGACGTTGTGGCCACTTTCGAGCGCCTCCTCAATAAGGAGCATCCGCTGCGCTACAGCGAAAAGGTGGAGTTTCTCGATTCGGTGAAGGCGATTGATGACTACACCGTCGAATTCACCTGCGCCTATCAGTATGGTATCGTTGAAGAGACCTTTGCGAACCAGTACTGCTTCATTATGGACAAGGACTATATCGACCAGTATGGCTATGATATGGGCATTGACCCCGAGTCGATCAACGGCACCGGCCCCTATAAGATTACCACCTGGGATGCCGACGAGCAGATGGTCTTTGAGGCGAACGAATATTGGTGGGGCGGCGAGGTAGGTACGCCGACGATGATTTACAAGGTGATCCCCGAGGCTTCTTCCCGCGCTATGGCGATTGAGACCGGCGAAGTGGATGTCCTTGACCGTCCGAGTGTTGACGACTACACCCGCCTTGCCGAGACAGAGGGACTTGTCGGTGTTTCCCAGCCCGGTTATGGCCTGCAGGGCTTCCAGTTTAACTGCTCGGACAACTCCAAGTGCAAGGATGTCAAAATCCGCCAGGCCATCTGCTATGCTATCGACCGTGAGACCATCTGCCAGGCGCTGTATGGCGCTATCGGCGAGACGGCGACCCGCGGCCCGATGACTCCCCTCGTCTTCGGCTATAAGGATTACGGCGTATACCCCTACGATGTGGAGAAGGCCAAGTCGCTGCTCGCAGAGGCCGGCGTTCCCGATGGCTTTGACCTTTCGCTGATGACCAATCCCGGTTACAACAAGGCCGTAGAGATGGCCGAGACGGTCAAGCAGAACCTCGCCGAGGTCGGCATCAACGTTACGATTGAAACGGTGGACACCGCCACCTTTAATGCCGCCCTCAACGGCATTACTCCCGATGAGATGCCCTGGGATATGTTCGTTATGGGCTTCGGCGGCAGCCTGGATGCGGACAGCTGCCTGCGCCGCGTCATGCTGACCAGCGAGGACGGGCTCAACACCAATAACTATGGCTGGTATTCGAACGCCCGTGTCGATGAGCTGCTGGTTGCAGCTGTTACCGAGCTTGATCAGGACAAGCGTCGGGAAATGTATGACGAAATCCAGCAGCTCGTTTATCTGGATGACCCGTTCGCCGTTTATATGAATCTGCGCAGCAGCCTGTATGTCATGTCCGACAAGGTAGAAGATTTTAATATCAATGCCATTCAGGTTGTAGAGTTTGAGAAAATTAAGGTACGTGCCTGAAGCATTTGCTGATGGCCGGCCTTAATGAAGGAAAGTTCAGGGGGACTGGAAGCCTGTGCTTCCAGTCCCCTGAAAAGATAGAAGAAAGCCGGAGGCACGGCTGCAGTTTGCTTTCGCGCCTTCCGTGAAGGACTTTTACGGCTGATGAAGGCCGGTTATGAACGGTCCCATATTTCTGAATTCGGGGGGATGTCTATGCTGAAGTATATCGTAAAGCGGATATTGCAAATGATCCCCATGCTGCTCATCCTGACGCTGGTGGTGTTCTTTATGGTCCGGCTCATTCCGGGCGACCCGGTTACCATGAGCCTTGGTATGGGAGCGGGCAAGGAGGCCATTGCGGCGGAAACCGCCCGCCTCGGGCTGGATAAGCCTATCTGGGAGCAGTATTTTATCTGGATGGGGAATCTGGTAAAGGGAGATTTTGGCACCTCCATCTTTACCCATAAAAGCGTTTTGTATGAGATTACCAAACGCTTTCCGGTAACCGTCCGGCTGGCCGTGGGCGCAACGGTGGTTTCCACCGTAGTAGGCGTTATCTTCGGCATTATCGCCTCCGTCAAGCGCGGCAAGGCGGCGGATAACATTTTGATGGTGACCTCGCTGCTTTCCGTTTCCACCCCTTCTTTTTTCCTGGCGATGATTTTAATGCTGATTTTCTGCCTGCAGCTTCGCTGGTTCCCGGTGAGCGGGTTTGACACCTGGAAGCACATGGTGTTGCCCATTATTACGCTGGGCACTCAGGAGGTGGGCTATATCACCCGCATTACCCGCTCCTCCATGCTGGATGTACTGGGAGAGGATTATATCCGCACCTCGCGCGCCCGCGGCGTCGCGGAGCAGGTAATTATTTTTTCTCATGCGTTTAAAAACGCGATTATCCCGGTACTTACCTCGGTAGGCTTGCGCTTTGGTTCGCTTTTGGCCGGCGCTACGCTGACCGAAACGGTTTTCTCGATTGCAGGTATCGGCCGGCTGACGGTGGACGCCGTTTCCCAGCGGGATTATCCGCTCATTCAGGGCTGTATTCTGGTTCTGGCCGTTACCTTCGTTGTGGTCAACACGGTTGTAGATATTCTCTATACGGTGGCAGACCCGCGCATCAAATTTGATTAAGGGGGGCGCAGGAATATGAAAAATGCGATCCTTCGCCGTTTCCTCAAGCGCAGGGTTTCGGTAGCGGCCGCCTGCGTTTTGCTGTTTATTATTCTTGCCTGCATCATTGGCCCGTTTTTTATCCATACCGATCCGTTCGCTCAGGACCTGCTCAATGCCTATCAGACTCCCAGTGCCGAGCACTGGTTCGGAACGGACAACCTCGGGCGGGATATCTTCATCCGCATTCTCTATGGCGGGCGCAATTCGCTGCTCATCAGCTTTGAAGGCGTTTTGATGGGCACCTTTGCCGGTGTTATGCTGGGCGTATGCGCAGGCTATTTCGGGGGAATTGTGGATACGGTTATCTCCCGCTTTCTCGATATTCTGCTGGCCTTCCCGGGGCTGCTGCTGGCTATCGCCGTCGTTGCAGTACTCGGCAGCGGCATGCAGAATACGGTCATTGCCATCTCGATCTTTTCGATTCCCACCGTGGCGCGCATGGTGCGCGGCGAGGTGCTGACGCTCAGAGGCAACGAATACATCGCCGCCTGCCGCGTCATGGGCGAGGGCAATGCGCGCATTATCTTTATCCACATCGTTCCCAACGCGGTTTCGCAGATTATCGTCAATGTTACGCTGCAGCTGGGCACGGCGATTCTCATCGCCTCCTCGCTCTCCTTTCTTGGGCTGGGCGTTCAGCCGCCCAACCCGGAATGGGGTTCGATGCTCAGCCAGGCGCGCGAGGTGCTGCGCTCCTATCCGCTGCAGGCGGTTATCCCCGGCGTAGCCATTACGCTGGTGGTCATGAGCTTCAGCCTGGTGGGCGATGGGTTGCGCGATGCGCTTGACCCGCGTCTGAAAAACGTATAGGAGGGGGACGTGTCATGAGTGAACCATTGCTGAGCGTCCGCAATCTCAAAACTTATTTTTATACTGAAGAAGGCGTCATGCCCTCGGTAGACGGGGTGGATTTTGACGTGCAGGCCGGTGAAACGCTGGCCATTGTCGGAGAATCAGGCTGCGGGAAGAGTGTTACCAGCCTTTCCATCATGGGGCTGGTGCAGTGCCCGCCGGGCAAAATTGTGGATGGCGAAATCCTCTACCAGGGGGAGGACCTCTTAAAAAAGAGCAGGAAAGAGATGCGGGCCATCCGCGGCAACGAAATTTCGATGATTTTTCAGGAGCCGATGACCAGCCTCAACCCGGTCTTCACCGTTGGCAAACAGATTATGGAGTCTTTCATTATCCACCAGAAGCTGGATAAGAAGGCGGCGCGCGAGCGCACTATTGAGATGATTCGTCTGGTGGGCATTCCTTCGCCCGAGAAGGTGGTCGACCAGTATCCGCATGAACTGTCCGGCGGCATGCGCCAGCGGATTATGATTGCCATGGCGCTGGCCTGCAGCCCGAAGATTCTGATTGCGGATGAGCCGACCACCGCGCTTGATGTGACTATTCAGGCGCAGATTATGCGCCTGCTCAGCGAACTGAAGAAAAAGACCGGCACCTCCATCATTATTATTACGCACGATTTGGGCGTTGTGGCCCAGATTGCGCAGAATGCCATGGTCATGTATGCCGGGCAGGCGGTGGAGTATGCGCCGGTGCGCAGTATCTATAAAGAGCCGCTGCATCCGTACACCATAGGGCTTTTGAAGAGCATTCCCAAGCTCAACGAGGAGACGGACACGCTCTATAATATTACGGGTATGGTTCCCAGTCCCAACGCCTATCCGCAGGGCTGCCGCTTTTGCCCGCGTTGCGAGCAGGCCCGCCCCGTCTGCGAGGAGAAGCTGCCGCCCCTGATGGAGCTCTCTGACGGACGAAAGGTGCGCTGCTGGAAGTATGATGCGAAGGAGGGAAAGAGCTTTGAGTGAGCCGCTTCTGAGCGTAAAGGATTTAAAAATCCATTATGCGGTAAAATCCAAAAACCGGCTGGGGAATGCGGTTGCCTACTCCAAGGCGGTGGACGGTGTCAGCTTTGACGTTTATAAGGGTGAAACCTTCGGCGTAGTCGGGGAATCGGGCTGCGGAAAGTCGACGACCGGCAAGGCAATTGTGCGTCTGCTCGAGCCGACGAGCGGGGATATCCTGTTTGACGGCGTTCCCTCCCACACCTACAGCCGCAAGGAGCTGGCCAGACGGGTGCAGATTATCTTTCAGGACCCCTATTCCTCCCTCGACCCGCGCATGACGGTCGGGCGCTGCATTGAAGAGCCGCTTCTGGTGCATGGCATCGGGACGAGGGCCGAGCGGCGCAGCCGCGCTCTGCAGCTGATGGCCGATGTCGGCCTGCGGGAGGATCAGTACACCCGCTTCCCGCATGAGTTTTCCGGCGGGCAGCGCCAGCGCATCGGGGTGGCGCGCGCCATTGCGCTGCAGCCGGAGCTGGTCGTCTGCGATGAGCCGGTTTCAGCGCTGGATGTTTCCATCCAGGCGCAGATTCTGAACCTGATGCAGGACCTGCAGAAAAAATACAGCCTGACCTATATCTTTATCTCCCACAATCTGAGCGTTGTCAAGCATCTGTGCGACCGCATCGCGGTGATGTATCTGGGACACATTGTGGAGCTGGCGGACAAAAAGGGGCTGTTTGAAATGCCCAGCCACCCCTACACCAAGGCGCTGCTGGCGGCCATTCCGATTGCCGACCCGGATGTCGAAAGCATGACCGGGGAGCTGAGTGGTGATGTGCCGAGCCCGCTGAACCCGCCCGCCGGCTGCTGCTTCCATACCCGCTGCCCCTATGCGACCGAGCGCTGTGTGGCCGAGGCCCCGCAGCTGCGGGAGATATCCCCGGGCCATTCGGTTGCCTGCCACCTCTGCGGCGCCGCGCAGCCCTGAAAGACACCGGCAACAGGCGGCGGACCGCTCTGCCGCTTTGAAATAAGCTGAAAAGGAGAATACTGCCATGATTGAACGCAAACTTGTCCAGGCATATGAGGTATCCAGCTGGGAGCGCGTAGAGTATACGCCTGATGAGGAGCTGGCTGCCGTTGAGGCTAAGCTGGCCGCGGATCCCGACAACTCTGCCCTCTGGATGGAGAAGGGCCTGACGCTCGCCAAGAGCTCTCTCTACCGCGAGGCGGAGGAGTGCTATGCGCACGCCATCGCCCTCGATCCGTTTAACGGGATTCTCTACCGTCACCGCGCCCACCGCTTCCTTTCCCAGTGGCGCTTTGAGGATGCCTGCGCGGACTTTACCATCGCCTCCCGCCTGATTCCTGAAAACTGGGATGTCTGGTATCACCTCGGCCTCTCCCACTTTTTGCTCGGCGACTACAAGAAGGCTGCTGCCGCCTATCAGCGCTGCCTGGAGCTCTCCAAGTCGGAGGATGAGCTGATTGCCATCTGCGACTGGTACTATATGACCGAGCTGCGCCTGGGCGACCGCGAAGCGGCCGAAAAGCTGCTGGAAAACGTCCGTGAGGACTTTGATCCCGGTGAGAACACCGCCTACTTCCGCCGCCTGCTGATGTACAAGGGGCTTGTAAAGCCGGAGGAGGTTCTGCCCGCTGATCTCTCCTCGCTCGATTCCCTCGAGCTTATTACGATGGGCTTTGGCCTCTCCAACTACTACTGGTACAACGGCGAGCAGGATAAGTCCAATGAAGTGATTGATATGATTTTAAAGGCTGGCGATGAGAACGAATGCTACTTTGCATTCGGCTATCTGGCCGCCAAGGTCGACAAAAAGAACCGCTCGGGCAAATAAGGCAGAAGGCCTGCGGGCGGGCCGCTTTCCGAGGGTGCGACATGCAGCGGGAAGGCGGCCCGCCTTTTTGCCGAAAAGAAGAAAAGGAGAGGTTTTCCCATGTCCATAAAGCGCTATGATATCAACAAGGGCAGCAGCCGCCTGGTCGTTCATAACGGCGTTGCCTATTTTACCGGGCATGCTTCGCCAAAATACCAGACGCTGGGGGAGCAGACGGCCGGTGTCTGCCGCCGGTATGACGAGCTGTTTGCCCAGTTCGGCCTCAGGAAAGAAAATATCATCATGATGAACGCCTATCTGAAGGATATTAACGAGCTGCCCGAGTTTGACGAGGAATGGATCAAATGGGTCGGCGAGGAGAATGCCCCGGCCGGTGTGGCCGTGCAGGCCTCCCCGGTGCAGAATTCTGCCATGGGGGACAATATCCGCCTGGAGCTCGCGCTCATCGTGGCGGTGGATGAGGATAAATAGAGAGGAGCAGGCAAGGATGGCAATTGAACGCTATGATATAGACAGCGGCGGCAGCCGGGTGGTTATCCATAACGACGTCGCCTATTTTACCGGGCATGTCAGCCCCTTTACCAATACCCTGCGCGAGCAGACGATGGGCATCTGCAAGCGCTATGACGAGCTGCTGCCCCAGTTTGGCCTCAAAAAGGAAAATATTCTGATGGCCAACATCTACCTGCGCAATATTGACGAGCTGCCCGAGTTTGACGCGGTGTTTCACGAGTGGGTGGGAGCCGAGAACCCGCCCGCGGGTGTGGCCGTGCAGGCGCCGCCCGAATATAAAACGGAGGATGGCCGCGATATTCTGGTCGAGGTGGCGCTGATCGTGGCACGCGAATAGCGCTTTTGCCTGTCAGCAGAGATTCTGCCTTTACCGGAAGGGCCGGGTTTTGAAAAAGGAGCGAATAAAGGATGGAAATTAAACGGTTTGATAAGCGTCCGGGCTGCAGCCGCCTGGTGATTCACAACCATGTGGCCTATTTTACCGGACACAGCGCACGCCCCGAGTTTAAGACGATGAAGGAGCAGACGCGCGCCGTCTGCGAGAGATATGATGAGCTGTTCGCCCAGTTCGGCCTCAAGAAGGAAAACATCATCATGATGAACGCCTACCTCAAGGATATCAGCATGATTGGCGATTTTAAAGAGGTATATGAAGAGTGGCTGGCGGGCGAGGTCGCGCCTGCGGGTGTGGCCGTGCAGGCGCCGCCCTCCGGAGAGGGCAACCTTCTGGAGCTGCAGTTTATTATGGCGGTGGACTGAAAAGGCCGGCAGGAAGGCTTCATGCGCGGGCGGTGCACCGCGGCAGGCGGGGGCCCTTTAGCAGGAAGTTTTCGCGCGTCTGCGCCGGCTGCCGGAATGGCAGGGCGCAGACGCGGCCGCTTTTGCACAGCAGAAATATCCGCCGTTTTTTAAGAAAGTTTTTCAGTGGGACTGAAGGGCCTGCTGCCGGAAAGGCAGGATGATGGCCCTCTGTTTTCAGCCCCGGGAAAGGAAGTGTACAGCATGAGAAACAGCCCCATGCTTGATTTTCCGAAAGAGGAATATGCGCTGCGCCATCAGCGTTTATATGACGAGATGGATGCCTGCGGCGTGGATACCGTCATTTTTACGACGCAGTATAACGTTCGCTATTTCTGCGGGTTCCAGTCGGTCGTCTGGTCGAGCAAAATTTCCACCCCCGGACTGCTGATTATGGCGCGGGATGGGCGCTGCCGGCTGATAGGCTCCCGCAGCGCTTATGAAACGATGCGCTATACCAGCTGCCTTACGGATGAGCAGCTTCTTTATTATGGGGCGGCGGCAGCCGGAGAACACCGTCCCGCCAGTTATCTGCAGGCCATTACCGGAACGCTCACTGAGTTTGGCGCCGCCGGCGGCCGGGTGGGCATGGAGCTGGGCTCTACCATGCGCCTGCATATGAACCAGAGCCTTTACCAGCAGCTGCGTGCGCAGCTGCCGAACATGCAGCCGGTGGATTTCACCTCCCATATCTGGGCGCTGCGCTCGGTAAAATCGGAAAACGAGGTGCAGGCGATGCGCCGCTGCGCGGCCATCAGCGAGGCGGCCTATAAAAAGGCGTTTTCCTCCATCGAATTCGGAAAAACAACCGAGGCCTCGCTCAACATTATCTACTGCGCTGAGTCCTACCGGCAGGGCGCCGAGCGGGAGGAGCCGATGATCGTCTGCTTCGGGCAGGGGCGCTATAATGCCGGCAACTGCCCGCCCTCCGAAAAGCTCATCACCCGCACCGAGCACGAGGTGCTGCTCTTTGACGGCGGCCCCATCTGGCGCGGCTACTATTCGGATACCATCCGCGAGGCGGTGGTGGGAAGCATGACCGAGCGCCAGAAGGACTATGCCAAGGTGTCCCAGGAGGTTCTGGACTATACTTTAAGTAATATTAAAGAGGGCGTCAACATTCGGGAGCTGATGGAGCGGCAGGATGCCTACATCGACCGGCACGGCTACGGGGATGTGAACCGGACCCGCGGATGGACGGGGCACGGCATCGGCCTGGAAATCCATGAGCCTCCCACCATCTCAGCCGATTGCGATTGGGATTTGCGGGCAGGAAATGTACTGGCAGTAGAACCCACCATTGGCGATGATACGCTGGGGCATTTTTCTCATGAAGAGAACATCGTGGTTACCAAAGACGGATATCAGCTGATTTCGGACTTTCTGCCCGGAATCATCGTTCTGTAAGCTGCAAAAGGGGGATGAAGATTATGCGGCAGCCTTCAATGCTGGATTTTCCTCTGGAGGAGTATCGTGCTCGTCTTGACCGGCTGCTTGCCGGTATGCAGCGGGATGGGCTGGATGCCGTTTTGATTACCGGCGCGGAAAACATGCGCTATTTTACCGGACTGCAGTCGGTTGTCTGGAGCAGCGGCGTTTCTACGCCGGGCGTCTGCATTATCACCGGTGACCGGCGGGTTGCGACCATCAGCTCTGTCTCCTCCCTGGGCCCCATCCGGGAGAGCTCCTGGGTGGAGGAGGAGGATATGTTTGCCTATGGCCGCGGCGCCGGAGACCTTTCCTATGAGGATGCGATTTTTGCCGCCTTCGAGCGGCTGCATCTACAAAGTGGCCGCATCGGTATGGAGTGGGGAACGGGTTTTCGCATTGGCCTGCAGGCGGGCTATTACTTTCCGCTTATGGAAAAGCTGCAGGCTGCAGGCGCCCGCCTTTCTGATGCCGCGCGCCTTTTGTGGGAGCTGCGCACGGTAAAGTCTCCCCGCGAGATTGCCTGTGTGCGAAAAGCGGTGCAGGCAGCGGAGAAGATGTTTGACGCGGCGTTTTCCGGTGTCCGGCTGGGGGAGAGCACCGAGCGGGAGCTGTTCGGTATCATGGGCGCCACCGCGCTGGAGGAGGGGTGCGAGGACCTGCTCCCGATGGTGGTGCGTTTCGGCCCGGAGCGGATGAAGCAGGTAAACTGCCCCGCGAGCGATCTGGTGATTGCGAATACGCCGGGCGCGATACTCCATCTGGATGGCGGCCCCTGCTATAAGGGATATTATGCCGATATCATCCGTCAGGCGGTAGTGGGAGAGCTCTCGGATAAGCAGCGGGAATATGAAAAATGCGCCATTGAGGCGATGGAGGCCGGGCTCAGCCGGGTTCGCGCAGGGGTGCCGATTTCGGAAATATCCCGAGCGGTGGATGCGAGCTTTGAGAAAAACGGGCTTGGCGCCTGTAACGACAGCCCGGGCTGGTCGGGACACGGCATCGGCCTGGATGTGCACGAGGAGCCGCAGCTTTCGGCTGACAGCGACTACATCCTGCGCGCCGGCATGACCCTTTCGCTGGAGCCGGGGATGAAGATTCCAGGCATCGGCTCCTTCTGCAACGAGCAGAATTTTGTCGTGACCGAGACGGGTTATGAGCTTTTAAGCCTTTCTCCCCTGCAGATGCGCCGGCTCTGAGAAAAGCGAAGGCCGCTTTAAAAAGGCTCGCTTTCAAAAAAACCGGGTTTGCAGAAGAAATCAAACAGGAAGCTGCCGAAGCGCTCTTTGGGCTTTCGGCAGCTTCCTGTTCATTTTTTGGAAAAAGGATGGATTTGTTTTCCGCAGCGTGCTATACTTTTGCTGCATTTTTGTTTTTAGCAGCCTGCAGGCCTGCCTTTATCCGCTAAAGCGGGAGGAAAGGGCTGCCCGGAGGCTGAAGGCAGGGACTGGGCCCTATCTTTTAAAATGAGCATGGAGGGAAAAACAATGAGTATGAAGGACAGGCTGCATACGGGAGAACTATACCTTCCCGGGGATGAAGAGATTATGCGGGAACAGCTGCAGTGTCTGGACCAGCAGATGGAATTTAACCGCACACGTCCGACGCAGATGGAAAAGCGGGAGGCGCTGTTAAAGGAGATGTTTGCGGAGATAGGGGAGGGCTGCTATATCGAGCCGCCGCTGCACTCCAATTTCGGCGGGAGGCATCTGCACTTTGGAAACCATGTCTATGCCAATTTCAATCTGACCTGCGTGGATGATACGCATATCTATGTAGGCGATTACACAATGTTCGGCCCGAATGTGACGATTGCCACGGCGGGGCATCCCATTCTGCCGGAGCTGCGCGAAAAGCTTTATCAGTATAACATGCCGGTGCATATCGGCAGAAACTGTTGGATTGGGGCGGGGGTCATCATCCTGCCCGGCATTACGATTGGGGATAATACCGTTGTCGGGGCGGGGAGCGTAGTCACGAAGGACCTGCCGGACAATGTGGTGGCTGTCGGCAATCCCTGCAGGGTGCTGCGGGAGATAGGCGAGCACGACCGGGAATATTATTTTAAGGACAGAAGAATTGACTACAGCGCGTTAGAGTAAAAAGGCAGCCTCGAAATATCGCCCGCTTAATGAAAAGAGGCTCTGCCGGTGCAAAGCGCCTGCAGAGCCCTTTTTCTTATCTTTATCCAAAGGCCGTCCCGCCCAATGGGCGGCCCTGCTTTTGCATAAAAAGCTTATCTGGTCATCAGCCGGCAGATTTCATTCGAGAAGGCGACCGGGTCTTCAACGGTCATTCCCTCAATGAGCAGCGCCTGGGAATAGAGCAGGCCGGCATAGCTCTTTAACAGCTCGCGGTCATCCTGATAGAGCTGCTGCAGCTTCTGAAAGACCGGGTGGCCCGCATTCAGCTCCAGTACCCGCTGCGCCTTTACACCGGGGTTTTCTCCCGGCATGGCGCCGAGCACCTTCTCCATCTCGAGCGAAAGCGCGCCCTCCGCCGTCAGGCAGACGGGGTGGGATTTGAGCCTCTGAGAGAGCCGAACGGCCGAAACCTTCCCCTCCAGCGCCTCCTTCATCGCCTCGAGCAGGTCCTTGTTTTCCTCCTGCTGCTGCTCGAGCTCCTTCTTTTCCTCCTCGCCGCCGAGGTCCAGATCGCCCGCCGAAACAGACTTAAACTCCTTGCCCTCATATTCATGCAGGGTAGAGAGACAGAATTCATCCACATCATCGGTCAGATAGAGGATTTCGTAGCCCTTCTCGCGCACCCGCTCGGTCTGCGGCAGCGCGGCAATGCGCTCGATGGTTTCGCCGCAGGCATAGTAAATGTGCTTTTGATCCTCCTTCATCCGGCCGACATATTCTGCGAGGGTAACCGGCTTGTCCTCAGCGGAGGAATAGAAGAGCAGCAGGTCCTGCAATAGCTCCTTGTGCGCGCCGTAGTCGCCGTAGGCGCCATATTTGAGCTGCAGGCCGAAGTTTTTGAAGAAGGCTTCATATTTTTCGCGATCATCTTTAAGCATTGCCTGCAGCTCGGATTTAATCTTCTTCTCGAGACGGGATTCAATAATCTTGAGCTGCCGGTCGTGCTGGAGCATCTCGCGGGAGATATTCAGCGACAGGTCCTGCGAATCGACCAGCCCGCGCACAAAGCTGAAGCAGTCGGGCAGCAGGTCGGCGCATTTATCCATGATAAGAACGCCGCTCGCATAGAGCTGCAGGCCCTTTTCAAAGTCGCGCGTGTAGTAGTTATAGGGTGCGCGCGCCGGGATAAAGAGCAGCGCATTGTAGGTGGCAGCACCCTCGGTGGAGGAATGGATGACCCGGGCCGGGTCCTCATAGTCATAAAATTTCTCTTTATAGAACTGGTTGTAGTCCTCCGGCTTAAGCTCGCTCCTGCTCTTTTTCCAGAGCGGCACCATCGAGTTTAAGGTTTCCACCTCGGTGTAGGTTTCATATTCCGGCTTGACATCCTCCGGCTTTTTGTCCTTATCCTCCGGGTTTTCCTTTACGCGGGTCTTCTCCATCTCCATGCGGATGGGGTAACGGATATAATCGGAGTATTTCTGCACCAGCGCGCGGATGCGGTAGGGGTCGAGAAACTCATCATAATTTTCCTCTTCGGTGTTCTCCTTGACCGAGAGGATGATATCAGTGCCGTGCCCCTGCTTCTCGCAGGGATCGATGGTGTAGCCCTCTGCCCCCTCAGATTCCCAGCAGAAGGCCTCCTCGCTGCCATAGGCGCGGCTGATGACCTTTACCTTGTCGCTCACCATAAAGGCCGAATAGAAGCCGACGCCGAACTGGCCGATGATATCAATCTCGTCCTTCTTTTCGTTCTCCTTTTTAAAGTCGAGCGAGCCGCTGCGCGCAATGGTGCCAAGGTCCTTCTCCAGATCCTCTTTGCTCATGCCGCAGCCGTTGTCGCTGAGCGTCAGCGTGCGGCTTTCTTTATCGAGCGTAATCTGAATCGAGAAATCCTCCCGAGAAAGGCCAGTGTTTCCCTCCTGCAGGGTGTGATAATAGAGCTTGTCAATCGCATCGCTTGCATTGGAAATCAGCTCGCGCAGAAAAATTTCCCGATGGGTGTAGATTGAATGGATCATCAAATCCAGCAGCCGCTTGCTCTCGGCTTTAAACTGCTTTTTGGCCATAGCCATCCACCTCGTATTTTTTTATTTTCTGGCACTCTACATATCCGAGTGCTAACATACTACTAATATAACGCCGCGCAGCCTGCTTGTCAAGTGCTGCGGCTGCGCGGACAAAAATTGTTTACAAATGGAAGAAGACGGAAATATCCTTGACACCCTTCTCCCGGCGGATTATACTGTATCCGCCAGTATACATAAAAGGAGACTGCATCGTATGGATTATCATTTTCACGAGGAAAACCGGAAGGAACTTTATCGCTCTTTTCCGGAAAACAGCCTGTTTATCTGCTTTGCCGGGCGGATTTTGCCCCAGTCGGCAGATGCGGAATATGCCTTTTTTGCCAACCGGAATTTTGTCTATCTGACCGGGCTTGACGGGGCGGAGGTTCATGATTTTATCTTCCTCGCCAGGAAGACGGGGGAGGCGGTGGAGGAAACGCTGTTCGTTCTGCCGCCCGACCCGATGGCCGAGCGCTGGACGGGGCGGCGCTTGAAGCCGGATGAAATCCAGGCCCGCAGCGGAGTGGCGGAGATTCTGCCGCTGGAGAAATTCTCCGCCGCCTTTCATGCAGCTGCCTCTTCGGGACGCTATCAGACAGCCGTTCTGGACCTCTGGAAGAAGAATGCGGAAGACCCGGATACCGAGGCCCACCGCTTCGCTGCCCGCCTGCGCACGGATTATCCCTTCCTTTCTGTAGAAAACTGCCACCGCCAGCTGTGCGCTCAGCGCACCATTAAAAAGCCCTGCGAAATCGCCGCTATGCGCGAGGCAATGAAGGTGACCAGGGCGGGCATTGAGGCGATGATGCGCGCCTCCCGCCCCGGCATGTATGAATATGAGTATAAGGCCGCCTTTGATGAGGCGCTGACCTCCCGCGGCGTTCTGGTGCCGGCCTTCCCCTCCATCATTGCGGCGGGGGAGAACAATTTCTGCATCCATTATTACAGCTATACCGGCCAGGCGAAGGATGGGGACCTGGTATTAAACGACGTGGGCGCGGCGTGGGACGGCATCTGTACCGACGTATCCCGCAGCTGGCCGGCAAACGGGCGCTTCTCTCCCCGCCAGCGGCAGCTGTATGAGTGCGCCTACAAAACCTCGCAGCATATGTTTTCCATCATCCGCCCCGGCATGCCGATGGCCGATGTGGACAGGCTCTGCCACCAGTACTGCGGCGGCCTGCTGCGGGAAATCGGCCTCTTAGGAGAGAAAGAGGCCCCGGAGAAATATATGTGGCACGGCGGCGCGCACCATGTGGGCTACGACGTGCACGATCAGGTGGATATGAGCCGCCCGGTCTCCGCCGGCATGGTCTTCTGCGTGGATGTGGGCATCTATGTGGAGGAATGGGGCATCGGTTTCCGGCTGGAGGATAACTGCCTGGTCACCGGGGACGGCTGTCAGAATCTCTCCGCCGCCATCCCCCGCAGCGTGGAGGAAATCGAGGCCTTCATGGCCGCGAGATAGGCGCAGTCAGCTGAAATACCGCTTTTTGCCGTCCGGGAGGCAGACATCTATAGAGGAGACTGCCTCCCGGACGATTGCTTTAAAGATTACAAATTGTCATATAATTTTTTCAATCTCCACAGCCCCATCTATGCGAAAAATCGCTTTTATTCGAAGATTTATCCGCTGGCCACCTTCTTTTGCCGTTCATAGATTATATTACATATTGGTAACAATTTGATGTCATTTTCGATTGACATTCTTTCTCCTGTGCGCTATAATAACAATCGTTCCGGAGATACCGGATGCGACACCTCCGCCGTCAGCG
>JAAWAN010000042.1 GCA_022792175.1 Provencibacterium sp. | reverse complement strand
GTAGTTCAATGGTAGAACTCCAGCCTTCCAAGCTGGTAGCGTGGGTTCGATTCCCATCACCCGCTCCATCTCCCCGACGGAGGTTCCCATCTTTCGGTTTTGCCATCTGCGCCAATAGCTCAGCCGGATAGAGCAACTGCCTTCTAAGCAGTAGGCCGGGGGTTCGAGTCCCTCTTGGCGCGCCACTTGTAAAACTAAATATGGTGGGTATGGCGCAGTTGGTTAGCGCGCCAGGTTGTGGCCCTGGAGGCCGTCGGTTCGAATCCGACTATCCACCCCACAAAGCGGCCTTGCCGCAGATACACGCTTCTCAGGAAATTGAGAAGCGTGTATCTTTTTCTATTTTCCCGCTTAACCCACTGTAAAGCGGCGATTTCCCAGCGGATATCCGCTTTTCTGCGACAGGCCGGAAAAACGGCGGCGTTTCTCCCTTCCCTGCTTTTTCGTTATTTTCAGGAGCCGCTGCTCAGCGGGCAGAAAGCTTTTCAGCCATAAAATCGCAGCTTTCGCCGCCATACCAGCGGTGCCGGCCATGGCAGAGGCGGTGCAGGAAGTTCTCCTCTCTTCCCAGCAGCCGGTAGGCCTGCCGGGTAATCTCCGCCTGCTCCTTCGCGTTAAGTGACCCTCGGGGGCCGTTGAGCGGGTCCTCATCCCCCGTTTCCACCACCAGCGGCCGGGGGGCCGCCAGCGCCCCGATATCCCCCATATCCACCGTCTCCCAGAGGTGCGGGACATAGTTGCAGGAGCAGTTATCGCTGAGCAGCAGCAAAGAATCATGATAGCCATAAAAATAGCCGCTGACCGCCGCTGCGGCAATCCGCTCATCCAGAGCCGCCAGCCAGAGGCTCTGCAGTCCCCCGCCGGAAAAGCCGGTCACCCCGATGCACCCCTCATCGCAGTCCGGGCGGGTCTGTATATAGTCGATGAGCCGCATCAAATCCCATATCCACAGGCCGGTGATGGTGAGCCCCAGCGGGATGGCCATCTGGTTTATCTCCCTGCAGCAGCTGGCCATATACTGCTCCGGCTCATCGCCCTGCTGCCGCAGCTCCCGGCGCTCCCCAAAGCCCCGCGCATCCGGGCAAAAGCACAACAAGCCCCGCCGGGCGAACTCGATGGCGTAGTCGCAGTGCTGCTCCGCTACGGCCGCGCGTATCTCCGGAATATCGGTACGCCCGGCAATGGAGAGCTTTCCGCCGCCGCCATGTCCATGGGTGCAGAGCATCACCGGTTTTTTCTTCGGCCCCTCTTTCGGGTACAGGAGATAAAAGGGCATAAAGACCCCCTCTTCGGTCTGAATCCGGTATTTCAGCCGCCGGAAGGGCTCCTTTGGCAGCTCCTCCTCTTTTATCAGCTGCGGCAGCAGCTCGCAGGGCCGCAGCCGGTCTATCCCCGTCAGCTCCCGCAGCTTTTGGCGGGTGCTCTCCTGCCAGGCAAGAAGCTCCTTTTCATCCTCTGCCCGAAAGGCGCAGCTGCGCGGCGTTTCCCGAAAACGCCGGGAGAGAGCCTGCAGGCTGGTATAGTAGGCCTCGGTATGCTCCATATTCTTCATCCTCCTCTTGTGAGCGGGCCGGGCAGAGAGCACTCTGCCGCAGACGCGCAATTTTTCAACAAATCTCCCGCTAAATCACCATGCCGCCGTTTGGGCTGAGCAGCTGCCCGGTGATAAACGAGGCGCGCTCCGAGGCGAGAAAAACGATTGCCTCTGCTGCCTCCTGCGGCGTTCCAATCCGGCAAAGCGGGATTTCCTCGCGCAGAAGCTGCAGCGTCTGCTCCGAAAAGCCGGCGCACATGTCGGTATCGATAACGCCGGGCGCCACACAGTTGACCCGTATCCCCGAGGGGCCTACCTCCTTTGCCAGCGCCTTTGTCAGCCCGATAAGGCCCGCCTTGGCGGCGGAATAGGCCGTTTCGCAGGAGGCCCCCGTTATCCCCCAGATGGAGGAGACGTTGACAATACTCCCCCGCTTTTGATGAAGCATCCCTGGCAGTGCGCGCCGGCAGCAGTGGTAAGCGCCTGTCAGCGTAACCGCGAGCATGCGTTCCCACTCCCCGGGCTCGGTATCCTGAAAGAGCTTCTGCAGGGCAAAGCCCGCATTGTTGATGAGCGCATCCACCGTTCCGAGGCGCGCTTCGATTTCGTCAAACATCCGGCCGACCTGCTCCCGGTCGGCCACATCCCCCGAAACATAGCAGCAGTCGCACCCCTGCTGCTGCAGCAGGCGGCAGAGTTCTTTTGCCTGCTCCCGGCCCGTCTGGCAGCCGACCGCTACCC
Source organism: Provencibacterium sp. (assembly GCA_022792175.1). Lineage (GTDB taxonomy): Bacteria > Bacillota > Clostridia > Oscillospirales > Ruminococcaceae > Harryflintia. Next base: position 14,987 of record JAAWAN010000042.1, on the reverse strand, counting down.
GCCAGCCCTCCCGGGCAAACAGCCGGGCAGCCGCCCGGCCAATCCCGCGCGAGCCTCCCGTAATAAAAACGGTCAAAGCGCTTCCCCTTCTTTCAGCCCTCGAGATTCTGGGCAATCTTAATCTCATTTTGCATGAACAGCTGCTCCTGCGCCAGCATGCGGCCGGAAATCAGGTATTCCAGAATGTTTTTCAGCGCCTCATAGCCCTGCCGGTAGGGCTGCTGGCAAACGGTGGCCTGCACCTTCCCCTCTAAAATCAGCCGGCAGGTCTCCTCCACCGCATCCGAAGCGATGACGGCCGGCATCCTCCCCCCGCAGATTTCTTCCAGTGCCGAAACGCCGCCATAGGCGCCCGCCGCGGCAAAATAGAGGGCATCCAGCCTCCCGCAGCGCTCCCACAGCCCGAGCACCTGCCGGTAGGTGCGCACATCATCGTCATCCCCCTCGATAACGCCCGCAAGCTCCATCTGCGGGCAGCGCAGCGAAAGCTCCGAGCGAAAGCCCTCCTCCCGCTGCTGCTGGCCGAGCATCCGCGCCGAGCCGAGCACCAGCCCGGCGCGCCCGCGCCCGCCGGTAAAAAGCCCCATCAGCCCGGCGGCGGTGCGCCCGCTGTCAAAATAGTTGCAGCCGACATAAAGCATCCGCCGTGTGCCGCTGATATCGTTGTTAAGCGTTACCACCGGGATGCCCTCCCCCACCAACCGGTCTATCCGCTGCGCCACTTCAGGGGCGTTGAGCGGGGTGATGAGCAGCGCATCCGGCTTCGCTTCCGCCAGCCGGTCGAGCGCAGAGAGCTGGTCGCAAAGGGCATATCCCTGCAGCCGGCAATCAGAGAGCTGCAGGTTAAAGTCCGCATAGGCCGCCCGGCAGTCCTCAATACCGCGCAGCACCTCATCATAAAAGCGGATGCCCACGCAGTTGAGAATCAGCCCGATGGTGAATGCCCGCCGGGCACTGGAAAGCGCCCGGCCCGCCCGAAAGGGCACATAGCCGAGCTGCCGGGCGATTTTTTCCACCCGCTCGCGTGTCTGCGCCTTTACACCGGGACGATTATGCAGCACGCGGTCGACCGTACCGCGCGAGACGCCCGCAAGCCCGGCAATCTCCTTGGAAGTGACCGCCAATCTGCTCTCCCCTTTCGTTCACGGGAACGGTGAGCTGGCCTATGGGCTATCCACCGCCCGCGCCCGCCGCCGCTTACCCGCCCAAAACGCGCCTTTTCTCCCATCCAGCGCCGCTTTTCCTTTTTCTATCATAATCCATCATTGACGCTTTTGTCAAGTTTTCAACCGCTTTTTGGTCTCTTTTTTAGTGGATACCTCCTTGCATTCTAAGGAAGAAACAGGTATAATGAAAACAATAACGTTCACGTGCACAAAAAGGAGAGTGAAAATGATGGCTCTGGCGCTCCACAGTGTTTTCGATGAGGCCTTCCACCCTTATGGGCAGGTTGTGCGCGGCTATGATTTTGAGCCGCTGCTCGCGGCGCTGCGCGAAAAAACCCCGCTGCCGCAGGAGGGAGTTATCTATTTCCCCAGCGTTCCGGCCCTTGAGGAGCTGCCCGTTTTCGGCCAGCTGACCAACCGCTGCTATGGCGGCATGCCCATTCAGATCGGCTGCTGCAATGGCAGAAACCATACGCTCGGCTGCCTTGAATACCATCGGGACAGCGAGGTGGATATCGCCGCGCAGGACTGCATTCTGCTGCTCGCCCGGCAGGAGGAAATGATCAGCGGCAAGCTGGATACCGCCTGCGTAAAGGCCTTCCTGCTGCCAGCGGGCACCGGCGTTGAGCTTTACGCCACAACGCTGCACTATGCCCCCTGCGGGCGCACCCCGGAAAGCGGCTTTCAGGTGGTCATCGTGCTGCCGCGCGGCACCAATACCGACAAGCCCGATATCGAGGAGAAAAATGAGGAAGACCGCCTGCTCCTCGCCCGCAACAAGTGGCTCATTGCCCACGCTGAAGCGCCGGAGGCGGCGAAAGGCGCCTATGTGGGGCTCACCGGTGAAAATATCCGGCTGACCGGGAAGGAGACGGTAGAATGAACTGCGTAATCGGCGTAGATGTCGGGACTTCCGGCTGCAAGGTCATCGCCGTCGCAGCCGATGGAAAAATCCTCTGCGAGAGCACCGAGACCTATCCGCTCTACCAGCCGCAGCCCGGCTGGACCGAGCAGGAGCCGCAGGACTGGTGGGAGGGCGCCGTGCGCGGCCTTAGCACCGTTATGGCGGGGCTTCAGGGGGCAAAGGTCGCCGGCGTCAGCTTTTCGGGACAGATGCATGGCATGGTCGCACTCGATAAAGAGGGAAAGCCGGTGCGCCGCGCCATTCTCTGGAACGACCAGCGCACCCAGAAGCAGTGCGATGAAATCACCGCAGCCGCCGGAGGGCTACAGGGCCTGCTCGGCTGCACCAACAATATGATGCTCACCGGCTACACCGGCGGCAAAATTCTCTGGATGAAACAAAACGAGCCGGAAAACTATGAAAAGACCGAAATCATCCTGCTGCCCAAGGATTATATCCGCTACCGGCTGACCGGGCAGCTGGTGACCGAGGTATCGGATGCCTCCGGCACCGGGCTTTATGATGTAAAAAACCGCTGCTGGGCAAATTCTCTGATTAAAAAGGCCGGCCTGCGCGAAAGCCTCTTCCCCCCCTGCGTGGAATCAACCGAGCAGACCGGCGCGGTAACCGAAGCGGCGGCGGCCGAAACCGGGATCCCGGCCGGTACTCCGGTCTATGGCGGCGGCGGCGATGCGGTTATCTCCACCACTGGCATGGGCCTGGCCGTCCCCGGACGGGTGGGCATTACGCTGGGAACCTCCGGCGTGGTCGCCTCCGGCCTGCCCGGCTATGCCGAAAACCCGCAGGGATGCCTGCAGCTGTTCTGCGGCAACAAGCCCGGCAGCTATATGGCCTTCGGCTGCACGCTGGCCGCGGCCGGCTCCTACCAGTGGTTTCATGATGCGCTCGGCGGCGGGGAGGATTTCCGCCGGCTGGATGCGCTTGCCGGCGAGGTGCCGGCCGGAAGCGAGGGGCTTATTTATCTGCCCTATCTGACCGGCGAGCGCTGCCCGCTTTTTGACCCGGACGCCAAAGGCGCCTTTTTCGGGCTGCGCTCCACTATGGGCAAGGGCCACTTTGCCCGCGCGGTGCTCGAAGGGGTCTGCTTCTCCCTGAAGCAGGTTTATGATATGATTGCCGCCGCTTCCCCCGCCATTCAGTCGAATGAAATCGTTGTCGCGGGCGGCGGCGCAAAAAGCCCGCTCTGGCGGCAGATGCTGGCCGATATTTTCCAGCTCCCGGTGCGCACCGTTTATGGCAGCGCGCTCGGCGGCAGCTTCGGCGCAGCACTCGTCGCCGGTACCGGCTGCGGCATGTGGCAGAGCCTGGAGGAAGCGATGAAGCTCGCCCGCCCGGATGGAGAGACCCTGCCGACGGCGAAAAATGCCGGCGTCTACAGGGTGCAGTATGAAAAGTACCTGCAGCTCTATCCCGCCTTAAAACCGCTCTTTTAACGCCGCGGGAGAGGGCATTTCCCCTTATCCCGCAGCGAACCTGAAACAGACAGCCAACAAAATCTAAAAACAGGAGGAACGACGAGATGATGAACATTCCTGAAGTAAAGCTCGGCCTGATTTCGGTCAGCCGCGACTGCTTCCCTGCCGCCCTTTCTGCAGGCCGCCGCCAGGCGGTGGCCGCCGCGCACGGCAGCCTTTATGAGTGCCCAATAACGGTTGAAAACGAGCTGGATATGCTGAAGGCCGTTGCCGATGTCAAGGCGCACGGCGTCAACGCGCTGGCGGTTTTTCTGGGCAACTTCGGTCCCGAGACCCCCGAAACACTCATCGCCCGCGAATTTGACGGGCCGGTGATGTTCGCGGCGGCCGCCGAGGAAACGGGCGATAATCTCATTGACGGGCGCGGCGACGCCTACTGCGGCATGCTCAACTGCTCCTATAACCTCGGCATCCGCGGCCTCAAGGCCTATATCCCGCCCTATCCGGTCGGCACGGCCGAGGAGGTCGCCGGCATGATTCGGGAGTTTGTCCCGATTGCCCGCGCGCTGCTGGGTCTCAGAGGCCTCAAGCTCATCGCCTTCGGCCCGCGTCCGAACGATTTTCTCGCCTGCAACGCGCCGATTCAGTCGATTCTCGCCCTCGGCGTTGAGGTGCAGGAGAACAGCGAGCTGGACCTGCTGGTCGCCTTCAAAAAGCATGAAAACGACAAGCGCATCCCCGAGGTGGTCGCCGATATGGCCGCCGAGCTAGGGGACGGCAACCGGATGAGCGGCATTCTCCCCAAGCTTGCGCAGTATGAGCTGACCCTGCTCGACTGGATGGAAGAGACCCGCGGCTCCCGCAGCTTCGTCGCCTTCGCCAACAAGTGCTGGCCCGCCTTCCAGACCGAGTTCGGCTTTGTCCCCTGCTATGTCAACTCCCGCCTGGCGGGGCGCGGCATCCCCGTCTCCTGCGAGGTGGATATGTATGGCGCGCTCAGCGAGTATATCGGCACCTGCGTCACCGGCGAGCCGGTCACCCTGCTGGATATCAACAACTCAGTCCCGGCTGACATCTATAATGCAGACATCGCCGGCAAGTATAACTACCGGCTGCACGAGACCTTCATGGGCTTTCACTGCGGCAACACCCCCTCCTGCCGCCTGAAGAGCGCAACGATGAAGCATCAACTCATCATGAAGCGCAGTCTCGAGCCGGACAGCGAGCCGAACATCACCCGCGGCACTCTGGAAGGGGATATTCTGCCCGGCGAGATTACCTTCTACCGGCTGCAGGGAGCGGCAGAGGGCGGCCTCAGGGCCTATGTGGCCGAGGGTGAGGTTCTGCCTGTTGCCACCCGCTCGTTTGGCGGCATCGGCATCTTCGCCATTCCAGAAATGGATCGCTTCTACCGCCATGTTCTGATTGCCGACCACTACCCGCATCATGGCGCGGTAGCCTTCGGTCATGCCGGCAAAGCCATCTTTGAGGTGCTGCGCTATCTCGGGATTGAGAAAATTTCTTACAACCAGCCGAAGTCGCTCCCCTATGCGGGCGAAAACCCCTTCTGCTGAATTTCTTTTCCTCTGGCTGAGGGTTCTTATCCGTTTTTCAAATCTTCTTTTTGAGTCAAGTACCACCGGCGGAGCCGGTGGCTTGGGAAAGTCCTATAAGGGCATGGTACCGGCGGCGCTACTCGCGCACAGAAAAGACTGACAATCGCGTCACGAGCTCAGCGGCCACCCTCATCGGGTGGCTGCTATTTTATTTGCTTTCTTCTGCCGACTTACCCGTGAACGGGTCAACGTACCCTTTCAGACTCATCTGATCCATCATTTTGTCCTCTTCCAGCTGCTTCTGAATGTACTTTGCTATTGCAGCCTTATTTCTCCCTACTGTGTCCACATAGTATCCTCTCGCCCAGAAATGGCTGTTCCCATATTTGTATTTCAGTTGGGCGAATCGGTCGAAGATCATCAGACTGCTTTTTCCTTTGAGTATCCCCATGAATTTTGATACACTCATTTTCGACGGTATACATACCAGCATATGGATATGATCCGGACACGCCTGCGCTTCTATCAGCTCTATCCTATACCGGTTGCATATCGTTTTCAATATTTTTCCTATTTCTGCCCGATATTTTCCATAGATGATTCTTCTCCGATACTTTGGGGCGAAAACGATATGATATTGACATCTCCATTTGATATGTGCTAAGCTTCTATGTCGTTTCCCATTACGACACCTCCTATGATGCTTGTTGCGATTGTCGGTCGCTTCCATTCTATCATAGGAGCTTTTTGTTCACAGCTTAAGCTCTTACCCACCGGCCGAGCCGGTGGGTTTCTTTTACAAATGAACGGCGCGCCGGAAAATTCCGGCGCGCCGCTTTGTTATGGTAAAAGGGCCGACATTTGAGCGGCATTGGCTGAAACTCCACTGTGTCCTACTCTGTGCGGAACAGGCAGGTGGAAGTTCGATTCAGCGCGGGAAATCTGTTTCCCTATTTTAGGGCAGGCAGACGAAATTTTGTATGTAAACCAAGAATATTAAAAGGGCTGTATACTTAAACGCAACTGTTATCTGGTCAATCACGCCGCCTTCCTACTGGCGGTTTATAATACTTGAGATATACGAGGAAGAGAGGAAGGAAAGTTATCATAGTCAATCTTGTCTAAAAAATTTCCGCAGAGGTCGAAAATCGTCGTTGTTTTCCGACACCAGATGTGGTATGATTATACTGTCAATTTCCACTGGAAAATACGTCGCTTCTGCATAGTCCAACGGGGGAAGATAGACAAGAATATTTTAGTGATAGCCCAGACAGTTATGGCAGCAATTTCTTCTAATACCTCCAACTGAGCTGCACCCAACTGGGCATCAAAAAACTAATCATGATCACTGCCCTCTATGAGACGGACAAGTCCACTTATAAAATTAAGATTGCTAGCAACGGCGGCAAGGAGCAGAGCGGTCTGTCGAACTATCTGTGAATTTCCCAGAATATTTAGTCTTGCTAGAGGAATGCAACATTGTGGTAAAGAATCCGACTTTCTCCCTGATGAAAAAGTATTGATCCTGCTTATAAACAGTGGTAAAAAGTTTAATTTTGGAGGAGGAATCAAAATGCTAGTTTTTAGTACTCGGCTTCCCCTTAAAGATAAAATTACATCAGAAAATTGTTTACAGCTCTTTAAAGAATGGGTTGAGCAAAGCCCTCATTATTCTATTGATGAAATAAATTATGATGTTTATTCCCATGAAGATTTCGAGTGCAGTAATGGGAAAATATTTTTCTCTATCCGGCATTTTGAGAATAATCAAATTAAATTATCTGCCTGCCGACTTGAAAATCATGATAGTAATGCGGTGTGGATTAACGATTGTATTTATATCGTTGAAAATGGAGAAAAATCTCTGCTTATTCAATTAAACTGTAATCGCACTGATTTTAGTACACAGCTCCCACGGGTTCACAAGCCTTATATTGTCCGGAAATTTATTGAAATGAGCTTTTGCAAAAATGATGCCGATATTCCGCTGACAGATACACCACTTGATGCCGATGGCGCTTTTTATGATATCTGCGTCAAGATTATGCAGGGAACATATAGATACTCAATGCCCGTTGTATACATTAGTTGTGATTATTGGGGAAAACATGTGCTTAGTCCACAATATTTGGCTAAACAATTAAGTGGTGTAGCCCATGTATTTGTTGAACAGAATCACGAAACAGCTTTAAAGCTACGTGATGCCACAGATGGAAATAATGCTTATACTGGGTATATTGGAATCTATTTTCCTGGAACAAAATTTTGTCAAAGACATGGACTTGAGTATTATCGGGATTATCGGGAAATGACTCAGGAAATAATCAGTTCAGTTTGGAGTGCCTTAGTAAATCGGCTGGATTCTTCTGTATATAATTGGAATCAAATTATTACATTACAATCAAGGCAAAAGATGCTCGAATGGCAAGATATAAGTGCGCAAGACAAGGAACAATTATCCGAATATATGGATACTTTCGACCAAGAGAATACAAGCCTTCGAGAAAAAATTGATGAACTCAATCAGCAAGTATACTCATTAAGGTCACAACTGGATGTACTTCGGGCAACATTAAGGGGTGATTCAGAAAACAGCTGTTTCTATAAAGTAGGGAAAGAATCGAGCTTATATGTTTCCGAAAAAGAGGATTTGCTATATAGTATTTTATCTCAAGCGCAAAAAAAGTATCCTCAAAATTCTAGAGGTTATATAATTATCCAATCGTTGTTAGAAGCAAATCCCCGACATGGAGAATGTAAAAAAATTATTTCAAAAATCCGTAGCATTTTCAATAATGGGCCAAAATTGACAAAAGCAATGAAAGCACAGTTAAAGGATGTGGGCTTTTCAATTGAAGAGGATGGTTCTCATTTCAAACTTACCTTTCATGATTCACGCTATATGTTTAGCGTTTCAAAGACTCCTAGTGACCATAGAGAAGGGAAAAATTTGATTTCAGATATTTGTAATATTATAGATATTGAACGCAAAATTTAATAAACTCACTCGCAATTTGAATATAACTAAGATCTTCTGAAAATGTTTCAGTGTATCCATAATTACTGTTTCCTTTTCCAGCAGATACTGTGACACTTTGGCATCTTCCTTCTTCAACAGATTATAATTCTGCCTTACATCTAAACCACATTTCTGCTTTATCTGCAAAATATACAGGGAAGATACATTCATTCCGAACTTCTCCAACACATATGCTTTAATCTTGTCATAGAGCGTCTTTTTCTCCGCCGCCCTCAGATTCAGTTCATCCATCTTGAGCGCAACTTCGATATGCTATTCCGCCTTAAGTTTGGACAATAAACATACCGTCTCAACATGCATCGTTCTCGGGAAAAGGTCGAAAGGGGTGACCGACTGCAGCGGATATCCCATCTTTTCCAGCAGCCGGCAGTCGCGGGCGGCGGTGGCCGGGTTGCAGGAAATCATCACGATGCGGGAGGGCTGCATATCCGCCAGCGTTTCCAGCGTCTGCGAGCTGCAGCCCTTGCGCGGAGGGTCCACGACCGCTACATCCGGGCGCACCCCCTCCCGTTTAAGCTGCGCTGCCGCCTTTTCTGCATCCGCGCAGAGAAAGCGCGCATTTTCTATTCCGTTTTCCTGCGCGTTGCGGCGCGCATTCTCTACCGCCTGCGGCACCACCTCAACGCCGATCAGCGCCCGCAGCGTTCCCGCCATCGAAAGGCCGATAGTGCCCGCGCCGCAGTAAAGGTCGAGAAGCGTCTGGCTACCATTCAGCCCGGCGCACTGCCCGGCATATCGGTAGAGCTGCTCGGCGGCATCATGATTCACCTGATAGAAGCTCTCGGGGGAAAGCTCCACCCGCACCCCGCACAGCAGGTCGGAAATTTTTCCGCTTCCCCGCAAGACGGTGGTGTGCTCTCCTAAAATGACATTGGTATTCTTCCGGTTTTCATTCAAAACCACCGTTTCAATCGAAAACGGCAGTCCGTCCAAAAGCGCCAGAAAGCGCTCCGCATGCGGCAGACGGGCCCCATTTAAAACCAGACAAACCATTATCTGCCCGGTCACCTCGGCCCGCCGCAGATACAGGTGGCGCAAAAGCCCTTTCCCTGTCCGCTCATCATAGCAGGAGACGTTCGTCTCCTTTAAAAACTGCCGCAGCACCCCGGCTATCTGCGAAAATTCCGGCGGCTGCAGAAGGCAGCCGGCCGCATCCACTACCTCATGGGTACGGCGGCGGTAGAAGCCGATACGAATCTCTTCTCCCTCCCGGCGAACCGGATACATCGCCTTGTTGCGGTAGCCGTTTACCCGGCTGCTGCCAACGATCTTTTGGCACACCGTTTCCGGAAAGCCGCCGATATGCACAAAGGCATCCAAAGCGAGCCGGCGCTTTATGCGAAGCTCCGCCGGATAGTCGACATGCCGCAGCGAACAGCCGCCGCAGAGATGAAAAACCGGACAGTCCGGCTGCACCCGGTCAGAAGAGGGGGAAAGCAGCTTTTCCAGCCTCCCATAGGCATAACGCGGGCAGATTTTCACCAGCCGCGCCTCTATCACATCGCCGACCGCCGTCTGCGGCACAAACACGGCCATTCCCTCGTACCTTCCTACACCATTACCTTCACTGGTAACCGCCGTAATCTCCAGGCGGATAATCTCATTTTTTACAGCCATTTTGAATATAACGCTCCTTCTGCTTTTCACCCGCAGCAGCCGCTCCACTATATGCACAGCCTATCCACCAAAAAAACAGATAAATTGTGGTATAATGGCTGCTTTGTGGCGATTATACCATAGGCACAAAGTGGCTATGGTATAATCGGCCATGCCCGTAGGGAGGTCGAATGAATCGGCGTATAATAGCCGCTCTGCGGTTATTATACCATAAGCCGTCCATCTTTTACAAACTGTTCATTGACAGCCGATATAGGGAAAACTATAATGAAATCTGAAAGGACTGGTCAGCATGATGACAAAAAAAGGTTGGGGAATGCTCCTGAGCGCTGCGCTCTTCATAATTCTGACAGCTGTTCCCGCTTTCGCCAGCACTGGAAATCCGGCCACCGGCGACCATTCGATGATCGGCGTTGTTGCCGCCGTTCTCGTGGTTTCCCTTCTCGTTATCACTGCGCTGGTAGTAGTCGGCATCCGCAAAAAGGGGAAATAGTCCGGCTCTGAAAAATCAACCGCAAACGCCGCCCGTAAGGCGCAGGAGATGAGCTTCTGCGCCTTACGGGCGGCGTTTGCTTTATATAGACGAATGAGGCTTTTGCAGGGCATCCGGCCTTTTTATTTTCCGGACCCCTCCAGCTCCTTAATCCTTTTCTCCAACTGCTCAATCTGCATGCGCATGCGGCAGAGCTCCTGGGCCACCGGGTCGGGAATATGCACCTGATCCAGCTGTGTATTATCCACCTTTTTGCCGGCGATGCGCACCGCGCGCGCCGGAACACCCACAGCGGTCGAATTTTCCTGCAGCGGCTCGAGCAGCACCGCGTTGGCCGCCACCTTGCAGTTATCCCCCACCTCAAAGGGGCCCAGAATCCGCGCACCCGCACCAACCAGAACATTTTTCCCCAGCGTTGGATGCCGCTTTCCTTTCTCCTTGCCCGTTCCGCCGAGGGTGACCCCCTGATAGATGGTGCACCCATCCCCGACAACGGCCGTTTCGCCGATGACCACCCCTGAGCCATGGTCAATCAGAATCCCGCGGCCCAGCTGCGCGCCCGGATGAATTTCAACCCCGGTCAGAAAGCGGGAAAACTGGGAGATGAGCCTCGCCAGAAAGAACATATGGTGCCGGTACAGCCAATGGGCAGGCCGGTGCAGCATCAGCGCATGCAGCCCGGAATAGAGCAGCAGCACCTCCATCGAATTGCGGGCGGCAGGGTCCCTTTCGCGGATAGCTGAAATATCCTGCCGCAATCCTTTAAACAGCAATTTTGTCCACTCCTTCATTTCAAAAGCATTTTTAAAAACAAAAAGCCCCCGTCCGGTTTTTCCGGACAGAGGCGCGCCTTAAAACGCACGGTTCCACTCTGATTTATCGCTCATCCTCGCCTTAACGCAGCGAAATCGTGCCGCCCTACTAAGAGAAAGATTTCCCCGTTTAAGCAGCCTGCTCGCGGGTGCAGCTTCGCGCCCGGACCGGCCGGGACAGTTCCAGCATCCTCTGCCCCTTCTCTGTTGGCCGTCTTTGTGACGCTACTTCTCCCGGTCAGCGCATTTGCATTTTTGTTATCAATCGCTTATAATAGGAAAGGGTTCAACCTTCTCCCTATCCATCTCTATGATAAGATAGCATAAAATGTTCCTGGATGCAAGATACCGGACAACAAAACTTCTGCATCCGCTTTCAAATTTCCGGGGTTTTCCCCAGGGTAAATAATGGAGATTTTTCATGAATAAGCTCAAAACGCTGGTAGTCTTTCTGTCCGCCGCCTGTATCGCAACCTTCGCTTATATTGCTGCGCTCCCCCATCTCTATGGGCAGCCGGCTGCTTCTTCTGAAGCGAACTTCTCTTCTCCCGCTTCCTCCTCTTCCCTCCCGGCTGAGGCGGAAAGTCGAAAAGCGGATTCCTCCGTCGCTTCGGCTGCCCCAAAAGAAAACCCCTCCGGCTCCTCCAAGGCAGTTGCCTCAAAAGAGGACTCCTCTTTTAGCTCCATGCAGCCGGAGGCTTCGAGTGAAGCAGATAAGGCTTTAAAGGCATCCGTCTCTTCCGGAACATCTGCCTCTTCCTCTCTTTCGAGTGGGCAGAGCCCATCTTCCTCAGAAGAAGCTGCCTCAGCAGATGAGGCGGCAGAGCCGGTGGCAGTGGATGTCTCTCCCCGCCAGCTTGACCCGGGGGAAACGCTGGTCATTACGGTGAGCGGAGCGCACTCTCCCGAAAGTCTTTTGGTCCACAATGATTTCGGCTTTGCCCCGCGCTTCTCCCCGCTCGATGAAAACACGCTGGTCGCTTTTCTACCGCTGAGCTATTTTACCCAGCCGGGACAATATACCCTCTCGGTAAGCGCAAACGATTTTTCAGAACCCGCCTCCTTCGATATCGAGGTGACGAACAAGCAGTTCGAGGTGCAGCAGCTGACGGTGGAGGAGTCTACGGCGGAGGACACCATCTTCAGCGACGAGGCCTCCAAGGAATACCGCGCCAAAATCTGGCCGCTCAAGGAGCTGTATGATGATACCCGCTATTTTGACGGACGGTTCCTGCTCCCGGTAGAGGGCCCTGTTACCACCCAGTTCGGCATGATTCGCTATGTCAACGGCCAGCCTAACCCGCGGCATGACGGCGTTGACCTGAGCGCGGCGGCAGGCACCCCCGTGCTCTGCGCGCAAAACGGCAAGGTGCTGTATGCGGACTTCGTCAAGCTGACCGGCAACACCGTTGTCGTTGAGCACGGATATGGCTTAAAATCCTGGTATTTTCATATGCAGTCGCTGGATGTGGCGGCAGGCGACCTCGTCAAAACCGGCGATGTGCTCGGAAAGGTCGGCTCCACCGGCTTTTCCACCGGGCCGCACCTGCACTTCTCCGCTTCGATCAACGGCGTCTATATCAACCCCTTCACCCTGGTGGAAACTGACCTGCTCGATACCATTCTCTCCGCGCTTCCCTGAGCGGGGCTTCCCCGGATGCACTCTGCCCGCCCGCAGGATGACGAGACGGTTTTTATAAAAAATCCAGTTTTTCCCTCTTATATTTCTTCCCCTGCCGCGCACAATAAGGGTGGACAGCAAAGGAAATGGCGTGAAACGTTGCATTTACCCTTTCGCTTTACCCTCACGTTTCCCGCCTCTTGGTAAAAATCCGCTTCTGTTTCCCTGGGTGGAAAGAGAAGAGCGGACATAAAAGAACGCTTTCTGGCGTTCGGGCGGGAAAACGCCTGCCATTTTCGGATACCCCATCCGCGCCGCAACCCGGTAGCGGATGGGATGCTGTCCGTTTCCTGTCCCGAAAGAGAAGCTGCCCAACAGAATATGCAAAACCTACGAAGGAGGATTTTTATGTCGACCATACAGAAACTGGCCGCCTGCTGGCTGTGCCTGCTGCTGATACCCGGCATCTCCTTGTGCGCTGAAGCCGCAAAAGAGCCCGAGCTGCGCCCGATACATATCACCGTGACAGATGCCGAAAAAAATCCCGTTTCCGGACTGCAGATTGACATCATTTCGCAGGACGGGGAAGCCTACGCCACCGAACAGGACAGCCTCTGGCTCCCCTTTACCACCGGCACAGACGGCCGCTGCAGCATCCCCGGTCATGAAACAGGCCGCGCCTACCGACTTACCCTCTCAAATCCCTATGCGCGGCCAGAGCAAAAACAGAATACGGATTTTCGGCTGAATGAGGACGGCCAGCCCTATTCCTTACAGCTTTGCTGGGAGGGGGAAGCGCCCGGGGAAAGCCTCCGGCGGATTCCCGATAAGCTGGTGCTGCACTTTGTGGATGAAAAGGGAGCGCCTGCCGAGAATCTGCTCGTCCGCTACGAGCGGGATACCTTTTTCTCCGCTTTCCCTGATAAATTTTTTACCGGGACCGACGGGCAATTTTCGCCCTTGGATCCGAACGGGCGCTTGATCCTTCTTTCCCCGCCTACCGGCAGCTACACGCTCACCGCCTCGCGCATGGACGATGGCACCGCCTGCTCCTTTCTTCTGCCCTATGCGGGCGGCAGCAAAGAATATACACTGCCGCTGCCCTCTCCGGCAGACAAAAAAGGGCAGCCCTCCTCCCAAAAGCAGCCGGAACAGGAGATTGCCATTCGAGTAATCGATGCGGCCGGAAAGGCGGTGCCGGATGTGGTGGTCTCCGCCGAGCCGCTGCGGATGCCGGAAACAGGCACCCCCCTGCCGCTGAGGGCCAGAAAGGCGGGAAGAGACGGTGTCTACCGCAATCAGGCCATCCTTTACACCACCTATACGCTGTATGCACAGAACAACCTCCTTTCCTCCGCCTATCTGCAAAAGCATGAGCTGTCTGTCACCCCTGAAACGGCGGGTCAGCTTTATACTGTTGTGTTTGAGGGGGAGCCTCCGCTCACAACGCTGGAGAAGATAGAGGAAAAAACCGTCCTCTATTTCTACCGCCCCTCCGGGCAGCCGGCAGCCGGACTGCAGGTCACGGTAAAAAGGGCGGATACCGGCAAGACGGTTTCTGATGGCTGGACCGACTACGAAGGGAAGTATCTGCTGCTGCAGCTAAAGCCCGCCTCCTATATCCTGACGGCGACTGATGAAGCGACTGGCGAGAGCGCCCGCTACACGGTGGATACCACGCCGGGCGCAAGTCTGCGCTTTGAGCTCTCCTTTCCGGAATCGTCAAAATAAAACCGGGGGCTGCTGTAAAATGAAAATGTGCCAGCCGCTTGCACAAAAAACAGATAATATAATGGGAATCGGCTCCCTGAAGAAGCCCTTGGAGCTTCTTCAGGGAGCCGATTTTGTGAATGATTTTCTACAAGGGCTATTTTTTGGCAGCCCTTTCTTTTTCAGTCCGGCCAAACAGCTGCTAAAAGGCGCTCAAAACAGCTCATCCAGCAGGATATAGTAGCGCAGCTTCTCCCAGTCGGGAGGGATATTCAGCGCATCAAACAGCAGCTGCGGCGAAAAGCCGTGAAGGACTTTCCTCCCCTGCTGCTCCTCCAGCAGCTCCTGCAGGCTTCGATAGGCGAGGGCAATATCCTGATAGCGGTCATAAACCCCGCCTCCCCCTGCGGCGAAAAAAAGAGGTTCGGCAGGCAGAAGTCTCCATGGAAAAAAACCGCATCCTCGGGGTAACTCCCGTAAAGAAGCCAACACCTTCTGGAAAGAAGTTGCTTTTCAGAGGGTGCTGCTTTATAATGAACTCATCGACAAATCGGGATTCGGGAGGATATCAATATGCTGAGACTGGAGAAGATAACCGGGAAAAACGTATGGGATATTTTGAAACTTTGTGT
>JAAWAN010000005.1 GCA_022792175.1 Provencibacterium sp. | reverse complement strand
TTACCAATATGTAATATAATCTATGAACGGCAAAAGAAGGTGGCCAACGGATAAATCTTCGAATAAAAGCGATTTTTCGCATAGATGAGGCTGTGGAGATTGAAAAAATTATATGACAATTTGTAATCTTTAAAGCAATCGTCCGGGAGGCAGTCTCCTCTATAGATGTCTGCCTCCCGGACGTCTCTCTTTTAAAGAAAAAGCAGCGACTGCCGGCACTTTCAAAGCGCCTCACTGTCCGCCTGCAGGTATCCCTCCGCTATCAGCAGCTGCAAAACGCGCGCTTCTCTTTCAATCATGACCGGGTCCTTCGGGCCATGCCCCGGCAGGCGGTTGGCCGCAATGGCTCTTTCGGGAGCGATAAATTCCAGCGTGAAGCGCTCCTGCGCCTCATAGTCATCCAGCCTCTGGGCGCTGCGCTGCGGCCACACCCCGCAAAAATAATAGTAGTTATCCTGAACAAAAATCTCCTCACCCTCGCCCTTCTGAACGCGGTGGACATAGCCATATTCCCGAATGGAAGCCGGCAGCACCTGCAGCCCGGCCTCCTCCAGCGTTTCGCGGATGAGCGTCTGCTCCCGGGTCTCGCCGGATTCCATTCCGCCGCCCGGAAACTTATAATAGTTGTATTTTAAGCTGTGCACCATACCGATTTTCCCATCGCGCAGGATAATGGCGCGCACCGAGGGCCGGCTGAAAACCGGCAGGCCCTGCTGATAATCCTTTTTATCCATTTCAAAAAGCAGCCGCATATCTTTCCTCTCCCATAGCCCTTTTTTACAGGCTGCGCATTGATGAAAAGCTTTCCGCCAGCCTGCCTACGAAGTTCCACTGGCGGCGCATATACTCCTGCAGCGGCTTTATCTGTTTCCGGTACTCCTGCAGTACTTTCTCCGGAGAGTCGAACTGTTCATCCACGGCGCAGGCGGCATGATAGCCGCTCTGCATGGCCGATGAGATTCCCTCGCCCATGGGATTGAGAAGGCCGGCCGCCTCTCCGGCATGCAGCAGCCTGCCGCTTCCGCAGCTTATCGGGCAGCCGGGGGAAATGAGCGGCATCACCCAGCGCTCTGCGCGCAGCGTTTCGATAATCTTCAGCCGGTGCTGCTGGCGCATATAGCGAAGAAAACGCTCATGCCAGGCAGCAAGGCTTTGGGGCTGCAGCCCTGAAACGCCCAGCACCAGCTGTCCATCCTTCACGTTGAACCAGGCATCATAGCCGGAGAGCTCCGGCTGCAGGTAGGCATAAAAATAGTGGGGGTCCAGAGCGATTTCCCCGCGGTTAAAGGTCTGAAAGGTGAAAACATGCGGCATTTTTTCGCCGCTCTGCTTTCTTCTCAGCGTCCCCGCCGCCCCTTCGCAGTTGATAACATACCGCGCCTGCTCGCAGAATGTTCTCTCCGCTTTCAGGGATACGGCTGCCGCCTCCGGCAGCCCGGCGACAGAGAGGGCCATCGTCCGGCTGCAAAGAAAAGCGCCGCTCTCCTGTGCCCTTTCTGCCAGCCAGCTGTCAAAGCGGCTGCGCCAGAGGTTTCTGCCCCCCTGCTCAAAGCGGTATTCCTTCCCGGCGCAGTCGGTAAACACCATTCCCCGGTTTTCAAACGGCGTACACAGCACCGCCTCCGGCGGCTGCTCTCCAAAGTGCTTTTGGATAAAATCCATCGACCTTTGAATCAACACACCGGAGCAGGACTTCTCCCGCGGCAGCGAAAACTTTTCAACCAGCAAAACCCGTCTCCCCCGCTCTGCCAGCGTTTTGGCGGCGATGCTCCCCGCAGGGCCCGCCCCGATGATGATAACATCATACATATTTTTTCAGCCCCTCCTTTTCACTTATCCGCTCCTGTCTCAGCCGGAAGGGCTGCAGGAGGCAGAGCGCTATTCTCCCTTTTGCACAGAGGGCAGCTCCCCTATCTGCTGCTTGTAGGTGCGGGTAAAATAGGAAAGATTATGAAACCCGCAGGCCCGGGCGCTCTCGCCGATGTTGTATTCCCCCGTTGCCAGCAGGCTGCGCGCATTCTGGCAGCGCAGAAAGTTCAAATATCCCACCACCGTCTGCCCGGTCATCTCCTTAAAGGTGTGGCAGAGATAATATTTGCTGAAGCCCACCGCCCGGCAGATACCATCAATCGAAAGCTCCTCGGCATAGTGCCGGCGCAGAAAGGCTATCACCTGCTTGCAGAGCTCCAGCCGGTTTCCCGCCCGGTCTGCCCCCCGCTCGGGCGGATTCTGCGCATATTCGCGGCAGAGCAGAATATACAGCTCGATAATCGCCGCGCGCACCGCCGCCCGGTAGCAGGGGCTCCTGGTGCGCAGCTCCTTATCAATGCGCGCAAAAATCCCTTCAAGGCGCTCATCCTTTACCAGCGAGCGAAGAAGGGCATCCGTCGGAATATCCAGCCCGGCAAACAGCGCCGGAGAAGCAATCAGACAGTCATAGCGGCAGAGCTGCTCGGCATAGACCGCATGCAGGTGATTGGCATTCACCACCGCCAGCTCCCCCACCGAAAGAGGAATGCGCTCCCCATCCGAAAGGACCGTTCCACTGCCCTCCCGGCAGTAGAGCAGCTCCACCGCCTCATGCCAGTGCAGGCTGCTGGATACCCCTCCGCCCACCGTATCCTGATGAAAGAAAATCGGCAGCGCCGGATCGGTATACCGGTGCGCTTCATAGATGCCGGGCAATCCGGCTCCCTCCCCTCTAAAAGCGGGAGGTCCCTTTTTGGCGGCCGCCCGGCAAAAAGCAATATCGTGTTAAACTCGGGCAAGATGCTTGCTTTCCCTTTTTCTGATTCTATTATAAAATGAGGATGGACGACCGTCAACCATTTTCCCTATCCTATTTCAGAAAGGAAAACCTCTATGTACAATTTTTCCATCGGCGTTATGCTCGATTCCTTCCGAACGGATGTACACACGGCCATGCATAAGGCGCAGGCTTTAGGCGCAGCCGGCCTGCAGGTCTATGCCTCCCGCGGCGAAATGGCCCCTGAAAACCTTACCCCTGAAAAGAAGCGGGAATTTCTGAAAACGGCAGAGGACTGCGGCCTTAAAATCGCTGCTCTGTGCGGCGACCTGGGCCATGGCTTCGGCGACCCGGAGAAAAACCCGGAGCTCATTGAGAAATCCAAACGCATTCTCGACCTGGCCAGAGAGCTGGGAACCAATGTCGTCACCACCCACATCGGCGTTGTTCCCGAGGACCCCGCCCACCCGCGCTATGCCATTATGCAGCAGGCCTGCGGCGAGCTCGCCAGGGCGGCCGATGCGATGGGCGGGCACTTTGCCATTGAAACCGGGCCGGAGCGCGCCGAAACGCTGCGCGCCTTTCTCGATTCGCTGCATTCCACCGGTGTTGCCGTCAACCTCGACCCAGCCAATTTCGTCATGGTCACCGGGGATGATCCCGCCGCCGCCGTCTATACCCTGCGGGACTATATCGTGCACACCCATGCGAAGGACGGCATCAAGCTGCTTGAGCGCGATCCGGAAATCATCTATGGGCTGCGCCCCATTGAGGAGATCATCGAGGAAGGGGAGGCCTTCCGCGAGGTGCCGCTCGGTGAGGGCAGCGTCAACTGGGAAAAATATCTGGCCGCGCTCGATGATATCGGCTACTGCGGATTTTTGACCATCGAGCGGGAGGTTGGGGAAGACCCTGCCGCCGATATCGGCAAGGCTATCCGTTTTCTTCAGCGCTATGTTGGATAGCGCCGCCAAAGGGCAGCCATAAAACCGGCTTTTAAGCCTCCCCCTTCCCGTTTACAGGCAGGGGGACTAACAGAAAGGGGACTGTTTATCATGAGCAAACTGAAGGTAGGCATTATCGGTGTCGGCAATATCGCGCAGGAGCATATTCAGGGATATTTAAAAAATCCGAATGTTGAGCTCTATGCCTTTTGCGATATCAATGAAGCGCAGCTGAAAAAGAGGGCGGAGGAATACGGCATCACCCGCTGCTACACCAGCAAGGAGGAGATGCTGAGCGCTCTGCCGGAGCTGGATGCCGTCAGCGTCTGCACCTGGAACTCGGCGCATGCGCCCTGCACCATTGCCGCGCTCGAGGCGGGCAAGCACGTTCTCTGCGAAAAGCCGATGGCGGCCTCTGCCGATGAAGCCCGCCAGATGGCAGCCGCCGCAAAGAAAAACGGCAAGCTGCTGCAGATTGGCTTTGTGCGCCGCTATGGCAATGACTGCGACATCGTGCGCGACTTTATTAACGGCGGCTCGATCGGCGATATCTACTATGCAAAGGCCACCTATCTGCGCCGCAACGGCAATCCGGGCGGCTGGTTCGGCGATAAGTCCCGCTCGGCGGGCGGCCCGCTCATCGACCTCGGCGTGCATGTCATCGACCTGACCCGCTATCTGATGGGCAATCCCAAGCCGGTATCGGTCTATGGCGCCACCTTCCAGAAGCTTTTCAACCGCAAAAACCTCAAGGATAAGGTGGGCTACAGCTCGGTATCCGCCAGCGACAACGATATCTGCGATGTTGAGGACCTGGCCAGCGCGATGATTCGCTATGATAACGGCGCCGTTTTGCAGGTGGAGGCCTCTTTCTCTCTGAATATCAAGAAGGATGAGGGAGTTATTCAGCTCTTCGGCACCAAAGGGGGCGTCAAGCTGGACCCGGAGTTTGAGCTGTTCACCGAGGTCAACGACTATCTGGCCAACGTACAGCTGAACCGTCCTACCGCCCTCTCGTTTGACGGGCTGTTCGCGCGGGAAATTGACCACTTTGTCGACTGTGTCCAGAACGGCACCCCCTGTCGCGCCCCCGCGGAGGACGGTATCGAAATCATGCGCATTCTGGACGCCGTTTATGAATCGGCACGCACCGGGCATGAGGTCATTCTGGGCTAGAACCGTCAGGCGCCCTGAAAACGCCATACGCCCACGAAAGGAAGGATTCAGATGAAAATCGCTTTAAGTACCTACAGCCTCTCCCGCCGGATGCAGGAGGGAACGCTCACCCAGCTCGGCTGCATCCAGAAAGCGAAGGAGATGGGGTTTGACGCCATTGAGTTTGTCGGCATCCTCCCGCACGACGGCTCCTCTGTCGAGGAGTATGCCGCCCGGCTGCGCGAGGAGTGCGAGCGGGTGGGCATGCCCGTTTCCAACTACACCACCGGGGCCGATTTCCTGCGCTGCGAAAGCCTCGAAAAGGAGATTGAGCGGGTAAAGCACGAGGTGGATATTGCTGCCCTGCTCGGCGCTGTCAGCATGCGGCATGACGCCACCGTCGGCTATCCGGAGGGCACGCGCGGCTTCCGCGGCTTTTCCGACTGCCTGCCGGTGCTCAGCGATGCCTGCAGACAGGTCACCCAATATGCCAAACAGAAAAATGTGCGCACGATGGTGGAAAACCACGGGTTTTTCTGTCAGGACAGCGAACGGGTGGAGGCGCTGGTAAACGCCGTACACGATGACAACTTTGGCCTTCTCTGCGATATGGGCAATTTCCTCTGCGCGGATGAGGACCCGGCAGCTGCCTTCTCCCGCGTTGCCCCCTATGCCTTTTATGCCCATGCGAAGGACTTTCACATCAAAAGCGCCATGGGCCCCAATCCCGGCAGCGGATTTTTCCGCACGCGGGGCGGCAATTACCTGCGCGGCGCGGTCATCGGCCATGGGGAGGTACCCGTTCTGCAGTGCCTGCAGATTCTGAAAAATGCCGGTTACAGCGGAAACTTTGCCATTGAGTTCGAGGGCATTGAGGAGCCGGAGTGCGGAATCTCCATCGGCCTTGAGAACCTGCGCCGGTTTGTGAGCGAGGTTTTCGAGGAATAAACCGTTCTCCTTCCCCTGCAGGAGCAGCGGCGCAGAAGAATGAAAAGAGCAGTCATCCCTTTCCAGGACAAAAACACGGGAGGGGATGGCTGCTTTTTTAGCATACAAAACAGAAAGGCTGCCCGCAGCAGGCGCCTATCCGAAAGCGCGCTGCGGGCAGCCTTTTTCGTTTTTAAACAGACCGGGCTCTTATTCTGTGGCCTCTTCGCCCTCCTGCTTCTCTCCCTGTTCGGGGGAGGCTGCGGGGGCGGCGTTCAGCGTAATGGTATAGGTAACCGGCTGGCCGGCATTGCCCGCTTTATCCACCGCGCGCAGCCAAAGGGTATAGGAGGTGGCGGAAGAGCCCTCGTTCAGGGCCGGAAGAATAATCTGGCCGACTGCAGCGGCGGAGGCGTTGGGCACCGGCACAGCAGACCACTTCGTTCCTTTATCCAGACTGTACTCAACCGATACGGCGCTCTGCTCGGCCTCGGTGGCCGGAATGGAAACGGAAAAGAGCGGATCAGAGGTGGCAATCGGATGGGAAGCCGTCGCGCTGTCCGCAGGCAGCGGAGTTTTATTGGCATCCTGGCTGAGCAAAGCGGGAAGAGCGGCGGGCGCGGTCTTATCCACGTTGGAGACGCTCACCTGCTTTTCAGCGGTATCGCCGTAGGCGGAGGTAATCGTAATGGTATAGGTCCCATTCTGGGAGGCGGCGAAGGAGTAGCTTCCGTTTGCATTCTGCTTCGGTGCAGGCATAACTGCCGCGCCCTCCCGGGAGGCGGATACGCTCAACTTTTCGGCGTTTTGAAGGGTGAAGGAAACCGTCACATCCCCATTGGTCCAGCCCTCGGGCGTGAGCTTTGGCGTTCCAATCATCGAGGCATTTGGGCCGATATTATCCAGTGTTATGCTGGCACTGCCGGACTGGCCCGCGCCGTTCACCGCCGTAACAGTATAGGTGCCGTTCTGGGCAGCGGTGAAGGAATAGCCCTCGCTCAGGCTGCCGCTGACAGGGCAGCTGACCTCTTTGCCGGACTTCGGGAGGAGAGTGACCTTTACCGTTCCCTCCTTCATGCTCTCGCCGGCATTCACGGTGAAGGAAACCGTTTTTTCCAGCGACTTTGCCTGAGCGCTGCCGGAGTTGGCATCGGAGAAAACGACCGAAACCGGCTGCGAATCAATCGTCGCCACATGGAAGGTATGGGTGGCCGGAGTGGGCGAGCCGTTTTTCACTGTAACGGTGTAGTCGCCGTTGGCAGCGGCTTCAAAGTAGTAGCCGGTGCTGTCCTGCTGCACTGTACCGTTCGACACCGTTACATCGCTGACAGGTGTCTCTGACTGAACGGTAAAGCGCACAACGGCCTTTTTGTCCGTCCAGCCGGTGGGGTCGCTGCCGGAAATGATGGCCTGCGCGGCCGGCTCCTCCTGCTTTTCCGAAATATTTTCAACCATAAAGTTTTTGCTGACCGATACCCCCTGTTTGGTGGTAACGGTAATGGTGTAGCTGGACTTTTCGGCGCTGAGCTGATAGATGCCCGGTGTCATGGGATAAACCGGCCGGCCATCCTCTGTCGTTACCGAGGCAATATCTGCCGCATCAACGCCGGTCACTTTAAAGGTAACAGGCTTTGACGGCATCAGCGCATTGCGTATGGCCTCCGAAGGATATTCCAGCTCGCCGATCACCGGCTTGCCCGCAGCGGAATCGGGCTGCTGCGGCTGATCCGGAGAGGGTGCAGGAGCGGGAGCCGCCGATATAACGAGCGTCTTGCTCACCGAGTTGCCCGCCGCATCGACAGCGGTGATGATATAGGTCTTTCCGGCCTCTCCCTTGAAGAAATATTTTTTATCCGCATTCGGCGTCAGCGTGCCGATATTCTGGTTCACTGTTACCGACTGCAGGCCACTGCCCGCATCGCTCACATCGAAGGTGACCTGAAGGGTTACCGCATCTACCAGAGGCTCGCCGATTTCCGGCGGAGTATTATCCACAGTGGAAACAGGCACCGTCTTCTGGGCGGGAGCCTTCGAGCCGTTCCGCACGATAATCATATAGTCCCCGTTGCCCGCAGCGGTAAAGCGGTAATCGCCGTTTGCATCCGGCCCGGCCACCGGGATAGAGCTGCCCTTATACTGCACATCCACCGCAGCCTGCACCTGGCTCTGCACCTTAAAGGAAACGGTCAGCTCCTTCGCAAATCCCGCGGGGGTGATAAGCGGCTCGGAGATGGTGGCCTCCGGTATCTCAGCCGCCGGAGGAGCCGTCGGGTTGCCGATATTGGAAACAGCAACTGCCCGGGTGGAAATGTTATCCGCCCCATCAGCGGCAACAATGGTGTAGGTCTGCGCCGCGGTGGCGGTGAAGGTATAGACACCGTCCTTATCCGGCTTAAGCGCGCCGATATTCCGGTCCACCGTTACCGACAAAACACCTGCTCCCTCGTCGGTAACGCGGAAGGTAACTTTTTTCTGCGGCTGCAAAGCGGCGGCATTTTCGACCACCGGCTCGCTAATTTGCGGCCCCTGCCGGTCAATCTTCGTTACATTCACCTTTTCGGCGGCCGAACCTGCCGCATTGGTGGCTGTAACGGTGTAGCTGCCCTGCGCAAGCGCAGCGAAGGTGTAGGTACAAACGCTGTATCCCTCCCCGGCTGCAGAGGTGGTCAGTGCCT
This sequence comes from Provencibacterium sp., assembly GCA_022792175.1. GTDB lineage: Bacteria > Bacillota > Clostridia > Oscillospirales > Ruminococcaceae > Harryflintia. Next base: position 5,219 of record JAAWAN010000005.1, on the reverse strand, counting down.
GCAGGCCGCTGGCCTGCTGGGCAGGTTCCACCAGAATGGAGGGCTGCATCCCGTTCGGATAGGTGACGGCAAAGGAAACGGTCTTCTGCTGCCGGTAGCTGTCCGCATCCGCCGTTATGGCCGGCTTCGCAGAGAACACCGGCTTCTGGTCAGCCTGCACGCTCACCGACTTTGCCGCGGCCGCATTGCCCGCCTCATCCGCCGCGCTGATGGTGTAGCTCTTGCCGTTTTCACCGGTAAAGCGGTAAACGCCGTTTTGCAGCGTCGGGGTAAAGGTGGCGCCATCGGAGGACTTTACCTGCACCTTCGAGGGGCTGACCCCGCTGCCGGCATCGGTCACCTTAAAGGTAACATTCAGGCCCGCTGCCGCCAAATCGGTGATCTGCGGGGCCTCCTTATCCATGCGGGTTACCTTGACAGCTGTCTTAGCGGTATTTCCCTTGGCATCCACCGCCTCAATGGTATATTCCCCGTTTTTCGAAACAGAGAAGCTGTAGTCCGTCTGGCCGTTGCGCCAGGTGTGTCCATCCGCCCTGACCTCATAGAGGTCGCTGTCCGAAACCCGGAAGGAGATGGTAACATCCCGGTTGGTCCATGCGGCAGGGTCTCCGCTGACAACGGTAATCTTCGGAGACTCGGAGGCATTGGAAACCACCTGGACGGTGAACTTCACCGTATCGGGATTATAACCGTTTCTTCTCCCCTTCACGGTGATGGTCGCTTCTCCCACCTTTTTGGCGGTAATGGTCAGCCGGTCTGCATTCGAACCCACCGAAACAGTAGCTACCGAGCGATCGCTGGAGGAAGCGGTCAGCGAGCGGGCATCGGAATCCACCCGAACGGTGAGCTCCTTGCCGCGCTCTACCACCACATCGTCAATCTGGTCAATCGAAACATCCTCTTTATCCCAGTCATATTCCTCATCGTCGCTGCTGTTATTCCCCTCCCAGTCGGAGCTGGAATCATAGGGACGCGGACGATCCGCCCCGCCGGAGGTAAAGAGCTTATTCGGCTTCTTATCGTAGTAAACGCCATCCACATAGGAGGTCAACTCGCCGATTTCCCCCTCCCCCCGAATGCGCGTTTCGGCGCGGGCATTAAAAATATCAATCTTCGTATCCTCATCGGTACTGACAACCGCCTTCGAGCGGGTGGTCAGCTTGCCCGTCTCCAGCTTTTTCAGCGACAGGCTGAGCGTATCCCCCGACTTGCCGGAGACCTCAATATCCTCAAAGCCGGAGGCATTTCTGGTCAGATCCCCCTCCTGCAGCGTCGCATTCTTTTTAACGGTAACCGAATCTACGCTGGTACCCTTCGAGGCATAGATTTTAGCGCCCGCATAATCTGCAACCAGCTTATCAATTTTGCAGCCATAAAGCTTGAGCCAGTCGGAGCCGCCCTGTACGGTCAGCGTTCCCCGAATTTCCGTATCCTGCAGGGTAATTCCCTCATCGCCCGCTTTATCGGTGATGGTAACATCTCCATAGAAAACCTTATTCTGAATGAGCATGCCGCTGCCTTTGATGGAGGCATTCTGGAAAGACTCCTTCTTCGTATAAGCGCCCTTCTGCACATATGTAACATTTTTAAACGATCCGGAGGCCGCCGAACCCGAGCCCTTCGAGGAAGAGCTGCTGTTTGCCGAGCTGCTGCCAGAGGATACCTTACTGCCCGCCGAAGAAGCCGGCGGCGCCGAGGAGGCCGCAGGCTTGCTGCCGGAGGAGACCGGCGGTGCCGAAGAGGCCGGTGCCGGGGAAGCCGCGGATGCAGCAGAGCTGACAGCTGAAGAGGCCTGCCCTTCCTTGGATGAATCCTGCCGGGAGGAGGAAGATTCCTCTTTTTGCTCCTGCGAAGAGCTGCTCTCCTCATCCGGATCCTCATCATCCGGCACTTCGCTGCGATCGGGCTGCTCCTCCTCTTCTGATGAGCTGTCTGAAACGGGGTCGGTCCCCCGCCTGCCTGTAAAGCTGCAGCCCGACAAGGCCAGCGATAACGAAAGCATCAGTGCCAGCGCCGCCAGCCCAAAGGTGAAAAATCCCTTATTCTTCCCTTTCATCTTGCTCACACTCTCTATTCCTGTAAATTTCAACCGGCCGCACAGAGCCGTTATTCTGCAAACAGTTTTTCTTTCCTCCCAAACGGGGCGGGCAGATTTCCCTGTCTACTATTATAGCATATTCCAGCGGCTATTTTGATGCATCCGGATAAAATTTTTTCTAAATTTTTATTTTGCCAAAAAGGCGGCTTCTCTACGGCACATTCCCCGCAATTATAGAGGGCAAAGCCCTTTTCTGCAGGCCGATAAAAAAGAGGAAGAGGCGTCTCTAAGCGCCAGGCAATTTGCAGCGTGCCTTTATATATGTAAATAAGCCGCCGATCCGCTTTCCCTCATCGAACGGCCGACGGCACCGGCACTAAAGCTGCGCCTGCTTAAAGGAGCGGACATGCCGCCCACCCAGATTGATAAGCTTTGCCTCCACGGATTCCCGCTGCTGCTGTCTGCAGGTCACCCGCACGGTTACGCTGCGCGGAATATAATCGCTGGATTCAGGCTTCTCCTCAGACAAACCCACATTCAAAACGACTGGAAATACGCCGCCTGAAACCGGACCTACCCCCATTGAGCTTCCATCTCCTACCGTTGCTGCAGGCAGAACGATGTGCTCCTCCGGCTCTTCAAAACTGGGACGGCTGATTTCAACATGGCTTATCCCCGGAATATCAGCCTTCAGCCTGCCAACTGCAATTTCTGCCAAATCAATATCGTCAAAATTTGATAAAACAACTGCGTTCATCGCATCTTCACCTGCTTTCAAGGATTCTTTCTGCAGTTTATAATCTGCCCTTTCGGGGCTCTGCCATGCCTGGAAAGAAAAAGTGAAGAAAAGAGGAAAAATTACTTGACAAATTCAAAAAACGGAGTATAATTAATAACTGTTCGGCAGGGCTTTCAAGCCATAAATTGCCCGATTGTGTAAAGGTAGCACGACAGACTCTGACTCTGTTTGTGAGGGTTCGAATCCTTCTCGGGCAACCATTTCGGGGTATAGCGCAGTTTGGTAGCGCGCTTGGTTCGGGACCAAGAGGCCGGGAGTTCAAGTCTCCCTACTCCGACCAGCCGATGTACGGTAGACCGTTCCTCAAAAAGGAACGGTCTTTTTCTTGTATTCTTTATAGTGCCTCTCGATAAAAGCGGTATAACCCTTTTGAGGGATGCTAAAAAAGTTATGTTCGATCCTTTGACAGAGAGCGCCGGAACCTTGCCGCCTGTTAACAAGGAAGATGTGTTCCGGGTCATCATAAACAACTCTAAAAATTGGCAGCCTCTCAACTGGCAGATAAGATACTGCATGCGCATAAAGGCAAGAGGGAAAAAGCAACGATTTCTTACACTCTTCAACTGGATATTTTTTGCTAAATTGCAAGGTGTCGAGCGACAAAAAGAGATTGAAACAGCAAAATCAGAGAATGGAACAAAAAGCGAGCCGGTAGTCTGTGCAAGACTACCGGTCTTTTAATACATTGCCCTCATTTATCCGGGGGATGCAAGCCAAAAGACTCCCCATATTCTTCATACCAACTCTCACAATCGAATGGGTCGGAAAACGAATTAGATTCCATAAAATCCGTCTGGGCTTTTTCTATCCGGTCATAGAACGGGGAATCCTCCGCTAGAACTTTATTCAGAATCTTTGGAATGAGAAAGCCGCAGGCGGCTAACCCCAAAAGGGTTATCAAAGCATAGACTAACCCAGGTCGTTTGCTTGATTTACAGAAAATCACACGGATAAGAGCCAAAACAATGAGAAGAGCAGCCACAGGCAAAACGATAGAAAGAAAGGTTGGGACAAAGACCTCTTTCAAGGATTTTTCCAGGACACCATTGACAGTAGGAAGCACGCCAAAACCTCCTCAAACATCTGGGAGCATTAAATTAAAATCTGTTTCACACTACAGCCAGCAGGACGGCCGCTAAAAGGGGAAATTTGTGTATCTGCCGCATTAAAAAACACCTCCATAAATAATTGATTGGGCGAACGGTATCCCAGCACCTTGCGGGGATAGTTGTTCATCCAATCCTCAATATACTGTATCTGACTTGTCGAATAATCCTCTATTCTGTCGCCTTTGGGAATAAACCTGCGGATGATGGCGTTGGCGTTCTCATTCGACCCGCGTTCCCAGCTGGAATAGGGATGGCAATAGTAAAGCCTCGTGCGCTTGCCTTTCCTCCTGCAGGAAGCTACCATCCCTTCATAGTCCATGAACTCACTACCGTTATCGACCGTGATGCTCTTGAATATCCGATAAAAATCGGCGCTATATTTCCGCTCCAGACGGTTAAGGGCCCTGACAACCTCCCGCCGGGTGCGGCTTTTTATTTTCAAAATAATTTCCTGCAGCGTGACCCGCTCTGTGAGCACAAGCAGGACCTGCCCTTTTCTGGATGTACCATAGACGGTGTCCATCTCCCAGTGCCCGGCCTCCCGCCGCTGGTTGGCCCATGCAGGCCGTTCAGAGATACAGGGGAACAAAGGGTTGCGCGTGCGTACCTGCTGCACCCGTTCATAACTCTGCCTGCGCTCTCCATGCCGCGGTAAATCCTTTTTGGTGAGACGCAGAAAAAGCCCCTGCCCGATATAGTTATACAGCGTCTTGACGCAGACGCGTGTCCGGATATCCGGGCGATCGAAGGCCAGCGCGGCAAGGGCAGCTGCGGGGGAATAGTGGTCATGGAGGATTTTGCCCTCTATATACTGCACAAAGGCAAAATCATTGCCCAGCTTGAGGGAGGGGCCCTTTCCGCTGCAGTGATAATTGCTGTCCTGCTGCGCGATATCCGCACTGTAGGCCGGATGCGGAATCAGGTTGGTGTCCATCCGTTCATAGCGGCCGCGGGCAAGCTCCCGGTATATTGTGCTGGGATGGCGGGAGAGAAGAGCGGCTATCTGGCGCGCCGTATGCCCGGCAGCAGACAGGGCTTCTATCTTGATGCGCTCGGCATACCCCATCTGCTTATACGCCACAGCCGCCTCCTCCTCTGCTGCCCTGTCTGCTTCTCTGGACGGTTCCTGCAATGCCTACCACAGCCAGCTATCAGCCCCAAGGGGTAAAGGGGTAGTATTTTTTGCAAGCAAAAAATCTCCACCCCCGGCTGCGCCGCCCCTTGACCCTGATATCTGTCTGGGGTCCCCTGCAATCATAAGGGGACGGGGCCC
>JAAWAN010000004.1 GCA_022792175.1 Provencibacterium sp. | reverse complement strand
CCTCAAAGCCGAAGGCATCAAAGCCCGCGTGGTGTCGGTGACCTCCCTCGGTCTATTTGCCGACCAGCCCGAAGACTATCGCCTGAGCGTGATTCCAGCCGATGCGCGCGTGTTTGGCAGACAAGGCAAGAAGATTGAAATCCTTGTCAACTTCTGCCCGAAACTGCACTACGTAAGTGAATGGTGGAAACAGCTTTACGGAGAATCCGAAGGTAAAGACTGGCCTACTGCTTAGAAGGCAGTTGCTCTATCCGGCTGAGCTATTGGCGCAGATGGCAAAATCGAAAGATGGGAACCTCCGTCGGGGAGATGGAGCGGGTGATGGGAATCGAACCCACGCTACCAGCTTGGAAGGCTGGAGTTCTACCATTGAACTACACCCGCATAACTTATGAAGCGAGTTATATTTTAGCAAATTCTGCGCACAATGTCAATAGCAAAAATGGAAATGAAAGAAAAAGTCTGCCGCCTCTGTTTCTGGTGAAAAAAGAGAAATGCCGGGGGTACTGTACAAATCCGGGGGTTGGTGCTAAAATAGGCAGAGAATGGAAGGGCCCGTCTTTGGCGGCCTGTCTCTGGCCTGCAGCGGCTTCTTTCCTTTGTGAACAGGCTCTTTGTGCGGCCTGAGAAGGGGTGTTACAGCGATGGAATTTGACTTTAAGCTGGGAAGAAATCTTTCGATGCTGACTGATTTTTATGAGTTAACCATGGCCAACGGTTATCTGAACAACGGCATGCGGGATACCGTTGCCGTTTTTGATATGTTTTTCAGGAAAATCCCGGATGACGGCGGTTTTGCCCTCTTTGCGGGACTCAGCCAGCTGATAGAGTATCTCTCCAATCTTTCTTTTTCAGAAGAGGATATTGCCTATCTGCGCGAGAAGAGCTGCTTTTCGGAAGAGTTTCTGCAATATCTGAAGGAGTTTCATTTCTCCTGCGATATCTGGGCGATGAAGGAAGGGACGCCCATCTTCCCCGGCGAGCCGGTGGTGGTGGTGCGCGGCCCGGTCATGCAGGCGCAGCTGATTGAAACGATGGTGCTGCTCACCATCAACTTCCAGTCGCTGGTGGCCACCAAGGCCAATCGCGTTTGTCGGGCGACGGGGGGACGAGCCGTTTCCGAGTTCGGCTCCCGCCGCGCGCAGAGCTATGATGCCGCGATTTTAGGCGCGCGCGCCGCCTATATCGGCGGCTGCGCCTCCACCGCCTGCACGATTGCCGACCGCGACTATCAGATTCCTGCCACCGGTACGATGGCGCACAGCTGGGTGCAGCTGTTTGACAGCGAATATGAGGCGTTTGTCAAATATGCTGAGCTTTATCCGGATAATTGCACGCTGCTCATCGATACCTACAGCGTTCTGCATTCCGGGCTGCCCAATGCCATCCGTTGCTTCGACAACGTTTTAAAGCCCCGCGGCTGCCGGCCGAAGGGGGTGCGCATAGACAGCGGCGATATCGCCTATCTCTCCAAGCGCATCCGCCGCGTGCTCGATGAGGCGGGCTATGCGGACTGCAAGATTATCGCCTCCAACTCGCTGGATGAGAGCATTATCCGCGACCTGTTCGTGCAGGGGGCAAAGATTGATGCCTTCGGCGTAGGCGAAAATCTCATTACCAGCAAATCAGACCCGGTCTTCGGCGGGGTCTACAAGCTGGCGGCCGTTATGAAAGACGGGGAATACGTCCCCAAAATCAAAATCAGCGAGACGATTGAAAAGATTACCAATCCGCACTTTAAAGCGGTCTACCGCTTTTTCAGCCGGGAGACCGGCCTTGCCGTTGCCGATCTCGTTACCCTGCACGATGAGCGGCCGGATGTTTCACGGCCGGTGACCATTTTTGACCCCATTGCCACCTGGAAGAAGAAAACGCTGCAGAATGTCGACTGCGTCCCGCTGCTGCTGCCGGTTTTTGAAAAGGGGCAATGCGTTTATGAGTCGCCCAGCCTGCAGGATATTCGCAGCTACTGCCTTGACCAGGTGGACCATCTCTGGGATGAGGTCAAGCGCTTCGAGCACCCGCACCGCTACTATGTGGATCTCTCTCATAAGCTCTGGCAGGTGAAAAACGACCTGCTGGAAAGGATGTCGGCTGTAGACGAGCAGTAGGCTGCAGCCCCTGAAACGGAGATAAGGAATGTTTATAGACGTTGCAAAAATCAGGCTCAAGGCCGGCAAGGGCGGCGATGGCGCCGTTTCCTTCCGCCGGGAAAAATATGTTGCCGCCGGCGGGCCGGACGGCGGCGACGGCGGACGGGGGGGCGATATCCTTTTTCTGGCGGATACCAACCTTTCTACGCTGATGGATTTTAAATACCGAAAGCGCTTTTTTGCACCCGATGGGGCGAATGGCTCGGGCAAGCGGTGTGCCGGCAAAAAGGGGGAGGACCTCATCGTTCGGGTGCCGCTGGGCACGCTGGTGCGCGAGGCGGAGAGCGGCCGGATTCTGGCGGATCTCAGCGATATGCAGCCGAAGGTGCTGGCGCGCGGCGGAAACGGCGGCTGGGGCAACATCCACTTTGCTACCCCCACCCGGCAGATTCCCCGCTTTGCGAAGCCGGGCATGCCCGGCGAGGAGCTGGAGGTAACACTGGAATTAAAGCTTCTGGCCGATGTGGGCCTGGTGGGCTTCCCGAATGTCGGCAAGTCCACGCTGCTCTCAATGGTCAGCGATGCCAAGCCGAAGATTGCCAACTACCATTTTACCACGCTGGCGCCGGTGCTCGGCGTTGTGCGGGTGGAAGAGGGAAGCTCGTTCGTGATTGCGGATATTCCCGGGCTTATCGAGGGCGCGGCCGAGGGGGCCGGGCTGGGCCATGAATTTTTGCGCCATGTCGAGCGCTGCCGGCTGCTGGTGCATGTGGTGGATGTTTCAGGCATCGAAGGCCGCGACCCCATCGAGGATTTTGATAAGATTAACGGCGAGCTGCTGCGCTTTGATTCCCGGCTGGCCGAGCTGCCCCAGCTGGTCGCCGCCAACAAGTCGGATATTGCCGCCCCCGAGCAGCTGGAGGCCTTTCGCAGCGAGATGGCCGCCCGCTCGCTGCCGGTTTTCACCATTTCGGCCGCCACCGGAGCGGGCTTAAAGACGCTGATGGGGGAGATTGCGGGAAGGCTGGCCGGGCTGCCTCCCATTCTCCAATATGAGCCGGAGCCTGCCCCCGAGCTGCCGAAGGCGGATGGGCGCGCCTTCACCATTACCCGGGAGCAGGATATCTTCTTTATTGATGCGCCCTGGCTGGAGCGCGCGCTCGGTTCGGTCAACATGGAGGACTATGAATCGCTGCAGTATTTTCAGCGGCTGCTGCGGGAGAGCGGAATTATCGACCGGCTGATAGAGATGGGCGTTAAGGATGGGGACACCGTTCAGATTTTTGATTTTCAGTTTGATTATGTAAGCTGACAGGGAGGGGATATTTATCCGGTATATACAAGCAGCAGGCGCGGAAAATCCCAAGCGCCTGGGTCCGCTGAACCTTGCCTTTATCGGCGACGCGGTTTATGAGGTGATGGTGCGCGAACGCCTGCTTCTGACAGGCGCGCAGCCGGTGCAGCAGCTGCATGCGCAGGCGGTGCGCTATGTCTGTGCGCAGGCGCAGTCCGCCGCCTATGATACGCTCGAAGGAGAGCTCAGCGAGGAGGAGGCGCAGATTCTGCGCCGCGGACGCAATGCCAGCGCCATCCGCACGCCGAAAAGCAGCAGCATGATGGATTACCGTCGCTCAACCGGTGTTGAGGCGCTGCTGGGCTATCTCTACCTTAAGGGGGAGGATGAAAGACTCGCCGAACTGGTCGAAAAGATTTTTACGGTTATTGAAAGGGAAAAGAAGCAGCCGGAAGAAGAGGTGTGCGCCCAGTGAAGCAGGAAAAAAAGGCAGCACTGCTGATGGATTTAGCCTATGACCTGGCCGGCTCGCTTCTTTATGCGATAGGTACCCTTCTCTTTGTGGCCCCCAGTAATATTGCGCCGGGCGGGGCCTCCGGCATCGCGATTATGCTCAATTATCTCTTCGCGCTGCCTATAGGGACCACCACCTTTATTCTGAATATTCCGCTTCTGCTTTTGGCGCTGCGCTTTCTGGGCCGGCCCTTTACCTTTAAAACGCTGCGTACGCTGCTTATCAGCACGGTAATTACCGACTGGGTGGTTGCGCCCCTCGTTGGCCGGTATTATAATGCGCAGGCCCTTCTGGGAGCAGATGGGCAGCTGCTCGGCGCGCTGTTCGGCGGCGTATTGACCGGGGCGGGACTCGGAATCATCTTTCTGCGGGATTCGACAACCGGCGGCACGGATATTGCCGGCAGGCTTTTGCAGCTGCGGTTTCCACACCTGCCCATCGGCCGGGCGATGATGGCAGTGGATGCTCTGATTCTGCTGTGCTCAATGCTGGTCTTTCGCTCGCTGAGCTCCGGGCTCTATGGAATGATTACCCTGTTTGTAACCTCCAAAGTGATCGACAGCATCGTCTATGGCGTGGATAAGGGGACGATGGCGCTCATCGTTACCCGGCACAGCCAGGAGATTGCCGCCGGCATCCTCTCTGAGCTGGACCGGGGGGCGACCCTGCTTCCGGCCACCGGTGCCTATTCGGGGGAGAAAAAGGAGATGATCGTCTGCGCGGTGCGCACCGCGCAGTTTCATAAGCTGAAGACGATTGTCCGCCGCTATGACCCGCATGCGTTTATTATCGTAACCGAGGCGGGGGAAATCTATGGAGAGGGCTTTCAGGCGATAGAAAGGAAAAAATAGCGGGCAAAGGCCGGCAGCTACAAAGGGCCGGCCTCTTGCCCGGATGCGCTCCCGGCGCTCCGCTATAAAAAATCCTGAAAGCTCTCTGCGGCTGGGATGGCCAACAGGCCGGACTCCCTGCTTCTGCTGCCCGGCGGAAAAAATAAAGAAAGGAAGAGAGACAAAAAGCCCCTCTTCCTTCTGAAATCAGGTAGTAATGGAGAGTTGAAGCCGGCAGCTCAGCGATTTTGCTCGCTGCGGCTGTTGTTGAAGCTGTTGCTCTTCTGATTGTTCTGCTGGTTCTGCTGGGAACGGTTCTGGCTGTTCTGCTGGGAATGCTGATTCTGCTGATTCTGCTCGTTACCGAAGGATTTGTGGTTTTCATTGTTTTTGGCCATTTTTTTCACCTCACTTCTGCTTCTATTATTTCTCGGATAAGGGGCTTTATACTGGCCGCTTAAAAAATTTTTCAATATTTTTTGAGAAGAGGTTATTGACAAAAGTATACTTATAAAGTATACTTTTATTATTCCATTGACCGACTAGATTTGACAAGGAGGAAATAGTGATGAAAAAGTTTGTTTGTTCCATTTGCGGATATGTTTTTACCGGTGAGAGCGCTCCTGAAAAGTGCCCGCAGTGCGGTGCGCCCGCATCTAAATTTACCGAGCAGCAGGAAGGCAACGCCTATGCAGACGAGCATCGCGTCGGCGTAGCAGCCGGTGTAGCGGAGGATGTGCTCGAGGGCCTGCGCATGAATTTCACCGGCGAGTGCACCGAGGTTGGCATGTATCTGGCCATGTCCCGTCAGGCAGACCGCGAGGGCTATCCGGAAATTGCCGAGGCCTACAAGCGTTATGCCTTTGAGGAGGCGGAGCATGCGGCCAAATTTGCCGAGTTGCTGGGCGAAGTGCTGACTGCCGATACCAGGAAGAACCTCGAGCTGCGCGCAGCTGCCGAGTGCGGCGCCTGCGACGGGAAGAAGCAGCTGGCCACCCGTGCCAAGGAGCTGGGGCTGGATGCGATTCACGACACCGTTCATGAGATGGCGAAGGACGAGGCTCGCCATGGCCGCGGCTTTGAAGGGCTCCTGAAGCGCTACTTTGGCAAATAAGCGATGGATATTAAAAAGAGCATCGAAGAGCTGATAGAGAAGATTAAAAACGACAGGCAGCTGCAGAAAAGTTTCATGGAAGACCCCATCGCTACAGTGGAAAAGCTGTTGGGGATTGACCTTCCGGAAGAGCAGCTGAGGCAGATTGCCGATGGAGTGAAGGCGAAAATCAGCTTGGACAAGCTTGGCATCTTATTTAAAAAGTAATAAAAGAGGGCGGGGCGAAAGCTCCGCTTTCTTTTATTAGCCGTATTAGCTTGCCGGATATTTTAAAAAAGAGGAGGTCTTATAGTGGACGATTTGTATCAGTTCCCGGATATTTATGAGGAACGCTTCACAGAGCGCGCAAATCAGATCTATAAATCCCACTATGAAAATTATTTTCTGGCAGGGAAATTCGTTCGATACTGGACTGCAGCTTTGGCACCGGCTGCCTGACCTTCTGCCTGGCAGAGCTGGGATACCGAATATCAGGCTCTGATTTAAGTGCCTGCATGCTCAAACGGGCGAAGGAGAAGGCGGCGGAAAAGGGGCTGGATATCCCCCTGGTCCAATGTGATTTTCGCGAGCTCTCCCAATATTTTGAGCCGGGCTTTGACTGTGTGATGAGCACTGGCAACGCTCTGGCGCATGTTTCCCATGCGGATATCGAGCGGACGCTGCAGCAGATGGACCGGCTTCTCCGCCCGGGCGGCTACCTTTATTTTGACAGCAGAAACTGGGAGAAGGAACTGCGGGAAAGAAAACGCTTTCGATGGGGACAGCCCTTTTTTCGGGAGGATGGGGTACGCGTCAATTACCTGCAGGACTGGGTCTATTGTGACGGTGGCGCGGTGAGTATCTATATTTCCCAGAGTTACGAGCGGGATGGAAAAATTTTTGAAAGCCGCGAGTTTGAGGAGCATTTGCATCCCTTTTCTGCAGGGCTGGTTATTTCTGCATTAAAGCGGATGGGATATGAGGAGCCGGTCATGAAACCTTTTCCATGGTTCAATGACCGGCCGCCCGAGCAGACGGACTGGTATTGCCTTATGGCCTGAAAGCCGGAATAAATCAGCAGAGGCTTTATCCGCTTTTTTCCTGCCGGTTTTGAACAGGCCGTTTTTTGGAAAAGCGCTTTTTGTCAGCTTGCAGTGGCCATTCGGGACAGGGAGCAGCTTTCTTCATGGCCGGTTCCCCTGTAAGGATGAAGAAGGGGCAGCTTTTATAAAAACGGATTTCCCTGTCCTGCCTCTAAGGGCACAATATTTATAAAGTATACTTTTTTAAATGCTGCTGTCCTGCTTCCCGCGGAACGCTTGCTTATCACTGAAAAAAATGATAAAATAAGGTTTAAATTGGTATAGAAAGGCACGATGCGCCGATGGCTATCAAGGTAGGAATGGTTTCTTTGGGCTGCGCCAAAAATCAGGTGGACAGCGAGATTATGCTCGCCCTCATCCGTAAGGGCGGATATGAGCTATGCACCGACAGCGGCAGCTGCGATGTTGTCATCATCAACACCTGCGGCTTTATTGAGGATGCCAAGCGGGAATCGATTGAAAATATTCTGGAATTCTGTACGCTCAAGAAGGAGGGGCGCATTCGGGCCATTGTGGTGACCGGCTGCCTGGCCGAGCGCTACCGCGAGGAGGTGGCCAAGGAAATCCCTGAGGCGGATGTCATTTTGGGGATCGGCAAAAACAGCGAGATTGTTTCCGCTATTGAGCGTGCGCTTCGGGGGGAAACGGTAGTGGAGTTCGGCGATAAGCAGGACCTGCCCCTTTCGGGCGAGCGGATACTTTCCAATCTGCCCTTTTTTGCCTACCTCAAAATTGCGGATGGCTGCTCCAACCGCTGCTCCTACTGCGCCATTCCGATGATCCGGGGGGACTATCGCTCCCGCGCCGTGGAGGATATTGTGGCCGAGGGCTGGTGGCTGGCGCACCATGGCGTAAAGGAAATCAACATCGTCGCGCAGGACCCGACCCGCTATGGGGAGGATCTCTATGGCAAGCCCCAGCTCTGCCGCCTGCTCGAGGAGCTCTGCAAAATTGAGGGAATACGCTGGATACGACTGCTCTATCTGTATCCGGAGCGCATCAGCGATGAGCTGATCGCCTGTATGGCGGCGCACCGGCAGCAGATTGTTCCCTATATCGATATGCCCATTCAGCACTGCAATGAGCAGATTCTGCGCCGGATGAACCGGCCGGGAAGCCGGGAGTCGCTGGAGTCGCTGGTAAAAAGACTGCGCGAAAAAATCCCGGGCGTCGTGCTGCGCACTACCCTTATCTGCGGATTCCCCGGAGAGACGCAGGAGCAGTTTGAGGAGCTCTGCGATTTTGCCCGCCGCATGCGCTTTGAGCGGCTGGGATGTTTTGCCTATTCTCCCGAGGAGGGCACCCCGGCAGCAGAGATGGAGGGCCAGCTTGATAAGCAGATGAAAGACCGCCGCTGCGAGATCATCATGGACCAGCAGCAGGAGATTATGGAGAGCTTTAACCGCTTGAAGCTCGGGCAGACGCTCGAGGTGGTGGTGGAGGGGTATGACCGGTATGCTGAAAGCTATTTCGGCCGCAGCTATATGGATGCACCTGATATCGATACCAAAACCTTTTTCCAGAGTGAGCGTCCGCTGGCAATCGGCGATTTTGTGCAGGTGCATATAGAGGATACCATCGACTGCGATTTATACGGCACGGTGGAAGAATGACAGGCTTCTCTGCCTGCATAAAGGGAGAAGCTGTTCAACCAAAAGAAAGGGAGGGTCTTTATCCATGAACCTGCCAAACCGGCTGACGATGCTGCGTGTCTTTTTGATTCCGGTCTTTCTCTGCCTTTTCTATCTGCCCTTTCCGGGACATTTTTTCTTCTCGCTGGCGGTGTTTATTGCTGCTTCGCTGACCGATATGCTGGATGGGCGCATCGCCCGCAGCCGGGGACTTATCACCGACTTTGGAAAGTTTATGGACCCGCTGGCGGATAAGCTGCTGGTGGTCAGCGCGCTCATCTGCCTGATGGATCTGAAAATGGTCCCGGCGCTGGTGGCCATCCTCCTCATCAGCCGGGAGTTTTTGGTCACCTCGCTGCGGCTGGTGGCGGCGCCGAAGGGAATTGTCATTGCGGCGGACCGGTGGGGAAAATATAAAACAGCCAGCCAGATGGTATGGATTTCGGTGGCGCTGCTGCTGCTGGCTTTGTCGGATCTGGGGATTGCCGTTCCGGGAGCGGGGGGAATAAACGCCCTGCTGCTGGCAGTAGTCACCCTGCTGACCCTTCTTTCCGGAATAAACTATCTCTTTAAAAACCGCGGGGTTTTAAAGGACTGCTGATGAGCCCACAGGGCCCTGCGGCAGGCAGCGCTTCTCTTTTTGCAGGCAGAATGCCGGCTGCAGGCAGCCTTTAAGCGCCGGGCGGCCGATGGATGACCGGAGGGTGGATAAAGAAGAAAACGGATTTCTGATGAGGTGAATAAATTGCCGGGCAGGGCGGCACTCCCGGCTTTTGACAGTAAAAAATTTTGCCTGTCCGATTTTTCTGTCTCCGGCAAGTATAACCGGGGCGGACAACTCATAGTTTAAAGACAAAGGGGGAACTGAGAGTTGATTGCGGATTTGCACTGCCATAGCCGGATGTCTGACGGAAGTCTGGGCATCGATGAAATTGTGTTTTTTGCGAAGCGTGCCGGGCTTGCAGCCATCGCTTTAACCGATCATGATACGCTTGCAGGCGTTACCCGCGCGCAGGTGCTGGGAAAGCGATATGGGCTGGAGGTGCTGCCGGCTGTGGAGATTTCCTGCACCGATGAAGGCAGCGGCAGGCCGGTGCATCTTCTCTGCTATCTGCCGCAGAAGCCTGACCGGCTCGAGGGGATGCTCAAGGCAACGCTGGACCGGCGCACGGCCGCCGGAAAAGAGATGCTCGCGCGGGTGATGCGCTTTTTTCCGCTGACCGAGGAGCAGGTTTCCAAATATTTTTCCCATAGCCAGTCGATTTACCGGGTGCATATCATGCATGCGCTTGCCGATCTGGGATATACCGGTGAGGTATATGGGCCGCTTTATGAGGAGCTTTTCGGGCAAAACGGCAGCTGCCGTGTCCGCTTTCCCTATCCTCCGCTGGAGCAGGCGCTCAATCTGGTGCGGGATGCGCAGGGGATTGCGGTAATTGCCCATCCCGGTGAGCAGGGGCACCTGCAGCTGTGCGAGCGGCTGGCCGGTGAAGGGAAAATACAGGGGCTGGAGGTCTATCATCCGCGAAACAGCGTCTGCGACCGGGAACGGCTGCGGGAAATCTGCGAGCGCTTCCAGCTGATTCCTACAGGAGGAACGGATTTTCATGGCTCCTATTCACCGCTGCCCAGCCCGCTGGGCAGCTATATGGCCCCGCCGGATACCGTCAGCCGCCTTTTCCGGTATATACGGGGCCGGTGAAAAGGGCGGATAAGACGAAGACGGGATTGCGGGCTGCCGCTGCAGCCCCGCCTGAATATAACAGACAGCAGAAAGGAACGGAAGGTTAAATGAGAAGCTATGTTTATCGGCCGAAGGGAGTCTGCTCCCGCCAGATTACGGTTGAGCTCGATGATCAGGATGTGATTACCCGGGTGGAATTTCTGGGAGGCTGCTCCGGCAATACGCAGGGGGTGGCCAAGCTCGCGCTGGGGCGCAAGGCGCAGGAAGTGATTTCTCTGATTAGCGGCATCCGCTGCGGCGCCAAGGATACCTCCTGCCCGGCCCAGCTTTCGCTGGCGCTGCGCGAGGCGCTGGAAAAATAGGGAGAAAGCTGCCCGCCGGACCGGGCGTTTGCCCCAAATCCGTTTTGCCGGGCTGGCAGTTCTCCCGCAGAAAAGGAGTGGTCAGTTAAAATGATGGACAGCTGCTGGATCTATATGATGCTGGCGCTTTGCTTGCTGCTGGCTGCGGGGCTGAGGCATATGCGGCAGGCGGCCGGATATCTGCGGCTCTCGCTGTGCGCGCCGGATGAGGATATCCGGATTGTGACCGGTTCGCCCTCCGCCAGCCTGCGCACCTTCCCGGATGCCAGCGAATCGGTGGCCGAGGAGTTTCGCCGCCAGAAGGAAAACGGCAATATTTTTATGTCCAATCGGCTGGGGGAGGAGCTTGCAAAGCCGCTGCTGCATGGAGACGGGGAGATGCTCGGGGAGCTCTGGCAGGAATATCCCGGACAGATATCTTTTCTCTATGCGCTGGCGGTGCGTAGCATGGTGGAAAAAAAGATTTCCAATACCATTTTAGCGGATACCGTTCTGCACAGCTTTTCGGAAACGATAGAGAATACCGACGAAAAAATCTATCGCTCGGTGAACGACAGTGTTGCCGATACCATCTACCGGCTTTGCCTGACAGATTGCCAGGATGTAGGCGGCGGCTTTGCCAAGCTTTGCGGTAAAGAAGAGGAAGCGCGTTTTGCCGGCGCGGGAGCCGCAGCCTTTCAGCGCTTTCTGGATTTTTCCTCCGCAAGGATTGACCGGATTCCCTTTAAATGAAGCGGGAGAGAATGGGGGATCGCCTTTATCACCGGCTTCTGGCGGCCGCCTTTGCGGCCGGGCTTTTTGCCGTAGGCTTCAATGCGGTGCGCGCTCCGGAGCTGCTCTCGCCCAGTCCGCTGCTGCCGGCCTATGAGCAGCCGCTGGAAAAGGAGGATGGTCTTTGCGACACCGCCTTCTTTTCGGCCGCTTCTCCGGTGCGCATTAACATCAATTCGGCCTCCGCAGCCGAACTGCAGAGCCTGCCGGGCATTGGCGAGAAGCTGGCAAAGGCGATTGTGGAAGAGCGGGAAGCGAACGGACGCTTTGGCAGCCGCAAGGATTTAATGCGGGTGCGGGGAATCGGCGAAAAGACCTATGAAAAGCTGAAGGATTATCTGCTGATATAGCGGGAGAGGGGAAGGCGGCAGGAGATCCCTGCGGCGCCCCTTCTTCGGTTCCCCCTGCAGGAAGGCACCGGCTGCGGACCGCTCGTGCCCGTGCCTTTAAAAAAAGAAAAAGACGGCCGCTGCCTGTAAAGAAGCTGCCGCAGAGATACCCAAAGAGCCCGAGGGCCTTTTTTGTATCTCTGTGGCAGCTTCTTTCTGATTTTTGGAAAAAAGAGAGAATCCTGCTGCAAAAGGGGGAAGAGATTTTTGACCTATTGCTATTTATGGCTTGCTTTTTGAAGGGAATACCTGTATAATCAACATGTAGTGGTGGAAAGTGGTGTAAAGTGGGTTATCAATCCCAGATTTGGCAGGAAGGCGGTGCGCGCGGTGCTGATCGGCGAATATCTGCATTCGATGGATGCCAAGGGCCGCGTGAACTTCCCGGTAAAGCTGCTGCGCCATTTTGGAGAGAGCTTTATTGTGACTAAAGGAATGGATGGATGCCTTTTTGCCTACTCGCTAGAGGAGTGGGGAAAGCTGGAGCAGAAGATTAACGCGCTGCCCATGTCCAAAACCCGCTCGCTGCAGCGCTTCTTTTTTGCAGGGGCTATCGAGGTGGAGCCGGATAAGCAGGGCCGTATCCTGATCCCGCAGAACCTGCGCGAATATGCAGGCCTGCAGAAGGATATCATGATTATAGGCGCTTCCAACCGGGCAGAAATCTGGGACAGGCAGACCTATGAAAGCAGCTGCTCGGCCCTTACCTCCGATATGGTGGCAGAAGCGATGGATGAGCTGGGCTTCTAGCCGCCGAAAAGACCGGCCGGCAGCAGGCGCCCGCCCCTGCCGGGGGGACAGGCCTCCGGGGAAAGGGAGAGAAAACAGATGGAATTTAAGCATGTGAGCGTGCTGCTTTTAGAGGCGGTAGAGGGTCTGGCCGTCCGGGAAGATGGCATCTATCTCGATGGAACGGCCGGCGGAGCCGGGCATGCGCGGGAGATTGCCTCCCGGCTGACGAGAGGCAGGCTGATTGCGCTGGATAAGGACCCGGCGGCCGTGCAGGTGGCCCGCGAGCGGCTGAAGGGCCTTCCTGCAGAGGTAATCCAGGCGGATTTCCGGAACATCCCCGCTGTGCTGGGGGAGTTGGGAATCCCGGGGGTGGATGGCATTTTGTTGGATCTCGGCGTCTCCTCCTACCAGCTGGATAATGCCGGACGCGGCTTTTCCTACCATGCCGATGCCCCGCTGGATATGCGCATGAGCGGGGAGGGGATGAGCGCGCGCGACCTGTGCAGCGAGGCCAATGAGGAGGAGCTGGAGCGCATTTTGCGGGAATATGGCGAGGAGCGCTTCGCCCGGCGCATTGCACAGAATATTGTGCGTGCCCGCGAAAAGAGCCCGATAGAGTCCACCGGGCAGCTGGCGGAGCTGGTGAAGCTCTCCATTCCGGCGGCGGCGCGGCGCACGGGCGGTAATCCCTGCAAGCGCACCTTTCAGGCGCTGCGCATTGCCGTAAACAGCGAGCTGGATGCGCTGGCAGAGGCGATTGACGGGGCTTTCCGGTGCTTAAACCCCGGAGGACGCTTTGCGGTGATTACCTTTCATTCGCTGGAGGACCGCATCTGCAAGCAGCATTTTGCCGCTCTCTGCAAAGGCTGTATCTGTCCGCCGGACTGCCCGGTCTGCATTTGCGGGCGAACGCCGCGGGCGAGGCTCGTCACCCGTCATCCGGTGCTTCCGGGGGAGAAGGAGCAGGCGCAAAACCCCCGCTGCCATAGCGCGAAGCTGCGCATTATCGAAAAAATATAGCTGCAGCAGATGCAGCATAACCATTTAGGAGTGAAGAAAGCAGTGGCATCCCGTCAGTCAAATTTGGCCTATGACCTTTCCCTGTTTGAAACCAAGCCGAAAAAGGCGCAGCCGCTGTTAAATGTGGTCAAAACACCCAAATATCAGCGGCGAGACCGTATGCTTGCCATTCGTGCCGTCAGCACGGTGGCAGTGGTTGTCTCCATCATCTGTGTCATGCTTTACAGCCGTGCGCAGCTGACCGAGCTGACCGACCGGATTGGGACCTACAATACCGAATATCAGAACCTGGTCAGCGAGCGCACCCGCCTGAATGCGGAGATTGAGGGGAAGGTTTCGCTGCGCAGCGTGGAAGAGAGCGCCAAATCGATGGGGCTCGATAAGATGCAGGCTTATCAGGTGGAATATGTGGTGGTGGATGAGGATGAGGAAGGGGTTGTCCCGGCTGCCGGCGAACAGCAGCCCTCCTTTGCTCAGAAGCTGGGGCTTTATATCCAGTCCTTTTTGGAATACATCCATCTGCGGTAAAATAAACTGGTATCAGGCGGGAAAGGGCTAAGCAGTGCGCTGTTCTGGCTCTTTCGTTCGTTATGGCGGTCAGATCCGCCGGTTCTCACAAAGAGCGGGGGAAAAGTTTTTTAAAATGGCGTGTTTTGGGGATTGAACACACGATATGCGGCCTTGTTTTGGAATTTATAGGCAGCGCGCGGCCTGCTTTTTTCATCCGGCGGGGCAATAGCCCGCAGAATGAAAAGGCGCGGTTTTCTTCTAAGATGCGCTGACTATAGAGGAAATGATTTTGCTTTAGGCAGGAGGAATCAGGTTGACACAGGCCCCGAGCAACAAAATGCGTTTTCGCATGTTTGCAGTAATGCTGGCCATTACCATCGGGATTGGCAGCGTACTGGTTTATCAGCTGTTCAATATTCAGTTTGTCAAGGGGGAGGAGTATCAGCGCAGCGCCGTCGAGCAGCAGATGCGCTCACTGAAAATCGCTCCCGCGCGCGGCGAGATTCAGGATACGAACGGAAAAATCCTCGCCGTTTCGGCCACCGTCTGGAATGTGATTGTGGACCCCGTGGTTGTGGACAAGGAGGTAAAAAACGGGCAGACGGAGGCGGATATCATCGCGGAGAACCTCGCCCCTATTCTGGAGATGGATGCGGCCGTTATCAAGGAAAAATGCCTGACGCCCAACACCCGCTCGGTTTTTCTGAAAAAGCGCATTGAAAAGCCCCAGCAGGAGGCCATCAACCAGTTTTTGACCGATCATCCCTCTATCCGCAGCGTTTATATGCTGGAGGATACCAAGCGCTATTATCCCTATGGGAGCCTGGCCTCCACCGTTATCGGGTTTGTAAACGATGAAAACGTCGGTGGCGCGGGGCTGGAGAGCCAGTATAACAAGGTCCTCTCCGGAACACCGGGCATGGTGGTGACCGCCAAAACCGCCCGGGAAAACGATATGGATACCCGCTATCAGCAGCGCTATGAGCCGGAAAACGGCCATTCGCTTGTTTTAACGCTCGATGAAACGATCCAGCATTTTCTGGAAAAGCATATCGAAAACGCCGTTAACGAGCATAACATTAAAAACCGGGCAGTCGGCATTGTGATGGATGTCAACACCGGCGCCATTTTGGGGATGACCACCAAACCGGATTTTGACCCCAATAATTTTAAGGAGATCAGCGACCCGGCCGCCAAGGAGCGCCTGGTGCTGGCCGCCGTCGCCAGCGGCGGCACCAATACCGATGCCTATCGCGAGGCGCTGAGCAACGAGCAGAACCTTCAGTGGCGAAATAAGGCCGTTTCCGACCCCTATGAGCCGGGCTCGGTCTTTAAGGTTATTACCGCCGCCACCGCGCTGGACACCGGCTCCGCCTCGCTCAACAATTATTATGACTGCTTCGGTTCCATCACCGTAAAAGATCGCGAAATCGGCTGCTGGAAGCTCTATGGGCATGGCAACCAGTCCTTCGCGCAGACGCTGCAGCATTCCTGTAACCCTGCCTTCGTTCAGATCGGCTTCAGCATTGGCGGAGCCACCTTTTATGATTATTTTGATACCTTCGGCTTTACCCAGGGCACCGGCATTGACCTGCCTGGCGAGGCGGGGAGCATCTACCATCCCCGCGAGCGGCTTTCCACCAATCTGGTAACGCTGGCCAGCTGCTCGTTCGGGCAGACTTTCAAAGTGACTCCTATTCAGATGATTACCGGCATCAGCACGGCAGTCAACGGCGGCAACCTGGTCACCCCTTATCTGGTGCGGCAGGTTGTGGATGAAAACGGCAGCGTGGTCGAGGCGCATGAGCCGGTTATCCGCCGGCAGGTCATTAGCGAGCAGACCAGTAAGACGATTGCCGAATTGATGGAAACGGTCGTTTCCGCTCCGGATGGTTCCGGGCGAAACGCCTATCTGGCCGGTTACCGCGTCGGCGGCAAGACCGGCACCTCCCAGAAGCTCGACCAGGTGCTCTCGGAGGATGGGCGGGAGGAGCATGTTCTCTCCTTTGTCGGCGTGGCGCCGATGGATGACCCGCAGATAGCAGTGCTGGTGGTGCTCGACTCCCCCGAGCTGGATGATGTTCTCTCCTCGACCATCGCCGTTCCGGTAGGAAAATACATACTGGAGGATATCCTCTCGTATATCGGCGTTGAGCCGAAGTATACCGCCGAGGAGATGAAAAACCTGGATTTGACAACGCCGAATACCATCGGCCTCGACCTGCAGAAGGCGAAGGATACGCTGGCGGAGATGAACCTTGGCGTTAAGGTCATCGGCCAGGGCGAAACGGTGTTAAAGCAGGTCCCCACCCCCTCCACCCAGATTCCGCGGGATGCAACCATCCTGCTCTATACGGATGAGGATATTGCGCCGAACCTGGTGGAGGTCCCCAATGTCTTTGGGCTGGGCACATCGGTTGTTAATCAGATGATTACCAACGCCGGGCTCAATCTAAGCTTTACCGGCGGCCTAGGGCGGGAAAACAGTGTTGCCTCCCGCCAGACTCCGGAGGCCGGGACAATGGTCGAGGCGGGCACGGTAGTCACCGTTGAACTGACGGCGCTCGATACGGCGGGCGTTTATTAAGGACGCCCCTATAAAGAAAAAGCGAAAGGGACGGTAGGTTTTGAAGCTTTCCACCTTGCTGCAGGGAATAGAGACAGCGGGCTTTTGCCCGGATACGGAAATTACAAAGGTTACCTGCGACAGCAGGCAGCTGAAAAAGGGGGACCTCTTCATCTGCATCCGCGGCCAGCGCTTTGATGGGCATGCGCATGCCGCCGAGGTCCTGGAGAGGGGGGCGGCGGCCATTGTTGCCGAGCAGCCGCTCCCCCTGCCGGGGGTTATCCGCGTGCCGGACAGCCGCGAGGCCTATGCGAAAATCTGCGCCAATTTCTATGGGAATCCCCAGCGGGAGCTGACGCTGGCCGCGGTGACCGGAACGAGTGGCAAGACCACCATCACCTGCCTTATCCGTGATATTCTGCGTGCGGCGGGGAAAAAGGTGGGCCTTATCGGCACGATACAGGGGGAGATTGGCGATATGATTATCCCCGCCCGCCATACGACACCTGACCCGCTGCAGCTGTATTCGATGCTCAGCCGGATGCGCGCGGCCGGGGTAAAAACGGTGGTGATGGAGGCCTCCTCCCATGCGCTTGACCAGCAGCGGCTTGCGGGACTTCGCTTTCGCTGCGCCGCTTTCACCGGGCTTTCCCATGAACACCTTGACTACCATCAAACGATGGAGAACTACTATCAGGCGAAGAGGCGGCTGTTTTCGCAGGCGGATGCGGCCGTTATCAACAGCGATGACCCCTATGGCCGCCGGCTGATAGAGGAGCTGACGATACCGCTTACCCGCTATGCGCTGAAGGACCCCGCTGCGGATTATACTGCCCACTCGATTGAGAGCGGCGCGGCCGGCAGCCGGTTTATGGTGATGGCCGGTTCCCGTCTGATGCGCGCCCAACTTTCCATGCCGGGCAGCTACTCGGTCTCCAATGCGCTGTGTGCCGCCGCCTGCGCGGCGCAGCTCGGCGTAGAGCCGGAGGAGGCCTTTGCCGCGCTTTCTAAAAGCGCCGGCGTACCGGGGCGCATGGAGGTGATTGCGGTGCCGCTTCCCTTCACCGTTATCCGCGACTATGCCCATACGCCGGAGGAGATACGCAGCGTGCTTTCGGCAGTCCGTTCATTTGCGCCCGCAAGGGTGGTGACCCTGTTCGGCTGCCCGGGAGAGCGGGATCGCACCAAACGTCCCGAGATGGCCAGGGCGGTTGCCCGCTACTCGGATGCCGCCATTTTAACCTCCGACAATCCGCGGGGGGAGGACCCCATGCAGATTATTGAAGATGCGCTCGCCGGTTTTCAGGGCGCCAAAATGCCGGTCAAGGTGTTTGCCGACCGGTATGATGCCATCCGTTGGGCGCTTGAAAACGGGAGGGAGCGGGATATTCTCATGCTGCTGGGCAAGGGGCACGAGGATTATCAGGTGCTGGAATATGGCACCATCTTTTTTGATGAGCGCTTTATTGTTCGGGAGCTGGTGGAAAAAATGAACCAGGGGGACAGCATCTGAGCCTGTTTGGTGCATGCTCTCGACAGCGAGCGCCTAAAATCGTAGGGCGGATGCGGTAAAATAGCGAGAGAAGCTGTGCGTTGGAACAGCGCGCTTCAAAAAGAATGAAAAAGTCCCCTTTGAAGCCTGCGCGGGATATGGGCGCAGGAAAGCCGCCCGCGTTTTGACTGCGTTCATCGCAGCGGGCGGGATAAAATGAAGGCGCCGTTTCGGCGCCATGGAGGTTACTGATATGCGGCCGACCCCAATCCGGGTGCTGGCGGCGGCGCTCGGCGCAGCTATCCAGGATGAAACGCCCATTACAGAGATTTGTACCGATTCGCGCACTGTTACGCCGGGTAGCCTTTTTGTCTGCATAGAGGGGGAGCGCCTGGATGGGCACGATTTTGCCGGCGAGGCGCTGAGTCGCGGCGCTGCCGCCATTGTTGCCCGCAGGCCGCTGCCTCTTCCGGCTGAGAAGGTCTTTTATGTGCCGGATACGATGGATGCCCATATTGCCCTTTCCAGCGCCTACCGGGAGCAGTTTTCCCTGCTCTCGGTGGGGATAACCGGCAGTGTCGGCAAGACGACGACCAAGGAGTTCACTGCCTGTGTGCTGGAAACGCGCTGGCGCACCCACAAGACCGAGGGGAATAAGAACAACGAAATCGGCCTGCCGCAGACGCTCTTTGCACTGGATGAGAGCGCCGAGGCGCTGGTGGCCGAGATGGGGATGGATAAGCAGGGGGATATTGATAAGCTGGCGGCCGCCGTGCAGCCGGATGCGGCGGTCATTACCCATATCGGGACATCGCACATTGAAAAGCTGGGCAGCCGGGAAAACATTCTGCAGGCAAAGCTGGAGGTGACGCGCCATCTCCCGGCGGGCGCGCCGCTTATTCTCAGCGCCGACTGCGACCTGCTGCGCGCCTATCGGGACAGCCGGCTGAGGGTCATCCATTTCGGGCTGGATGCCTCCGACGCCGATTACCAGGCACAGGAGGTAGAGGCGCAGGAGACGGGAACCCGCTTTGTCATTTTGCATGACGGGGAAAAAACGCCGGCCTTTATTCCTGCCCTGGGGCAGCACAATGTTCGGGATGCGCTCGCCGCCTTTGCCGTCGGATGCGAGCTGGGGATCCGGCCGCAGGAGGCGGCAAAGGGCCTTCGGCAGTATGCCCCTTCGGGTATGCGCCAAAGGCGGGTGCAGATAGGCGGCATCACGGTGATGGAGGACTGCTACAACGCTTCGCCCGATTCAATGTGCGCCGCGCTTTTTACCCTGCGGGAGCTTCCGGTCACGGGAGAGCGCATTGCGGTTTTCGGCGATATGCTGGAGCTGGGCGAAACCTCGCGGGAGGCCCATCAGCGGGTGGGGCGTCTGTGCAGGGAGCAGAGAGTTGACCGGCTTTATGGCTTTGGCCAGGAAACGGCTTATATGGTAGAGGCTGCCAAAAAGGCGGGCCTGCGGCAGGCGGAGCATTTTACCGATAAAGGCGAGCTGGCCCGCCGGCTGGCGGATAGCGTCCGGGATGGGGATTTTATCTGGGTAAAGGCCAGCCGGAGCATGCGTTTTGAGGAAATTCTGGAGGAATTCTACCGTCTGCTGAAAGAGAAGCAGACGCAGGAATAAACCACAGGAGGGCCGTTTCCCGGAGAGGGACGGGAAAACAGCTTTTTGAAAGGAACGGGTTTTGTTATGAGCGGCTTTATTACCATATTGACGGCACTGGTTGCGTTTTCTCTTTCCGCTGCAACCGGCCTGTGGCTGATTCCTCTTTTGCGGCGTATCCATTTTGGGCAGATCAGCAAATCAGTCGGTCCCACCTGGCACAAGAAAAAGGAGGGCACCCCGCTGATGGGCGGCTTTCTTTTCATCATCGGGAGTGTGACGGCGGCAGTTGCCGGTTTTTTTGCGCTGCGCCTCTTTGGCGGCAACAGCTCCCCCTACCCGGTGAGCGATATTGCCACAACGCGCCTGTTTATGGGACTGCTCATGTCGCTGGCCTTTGGGATGATCGGGTTTATGGATGACTATGTAAAGGTCGTTAAGAAAAACAGCATGGGCATCAGCGAGCGGGAAAGGACCATTATGGAGGTGCTGATAGCAGGCGCCTATCTGGTAGGGATGTATATTGCGGGGGATACCTCGACCATTGTACCCATTCCCTTTTTCGGCCAGCTGGATATGGGGCTTCTCTATTATCCCTTTGCGGTTATCGTTATCTATGGAGCGATAAACGCGGTCAACATCACCGATGGGATTGATGGACTGTGCGGTTCGGTGAGTTTTGTGGCGGCCATCGGCTTCATGCTGGTGAGCGCGCTGCTGATGTCCCCCGAAATGGAGCTTCTGGCAACGGCGCTGGCGGGAGGCTGCCTCGGCTTTCTCCTCTGGAACTTTCATCCCGCCAAGATTTTTATGGGGGATACCGGCTCGCTGTTTCTGGGCGGGATGCTGGTTTCGCTGGCCTTCGGCCTTTCGCAGCCGGTGCTGCTGCTTTTTATGGGAATCACCTTCGTGCTGGAAACGATTTCGGATATTCTGCAGATTGGTTTTTATAAGCTGACCCATAAGCGTATTTTCAAAATGGCGCCCATCCACCATCATTTTGAGATGTGCGGCTGGAGCGAGACGAAAATCGTCCTGGTGTTTTCGACGGTGGCGGTGATAGGAAGTATGCTGGGTGTGCTCTCGGTAATGAACCTGTAAATTTTTTTATCTCTGCGCCGGCTCTGAAAGAGGGCGCGGGCATTTCCTATTCTATGGTAATCGGGGTGTTGGATTGAATAAGCGCAAAGCAGCCATGCGAAAGCCCAGGCGGCTGGAAAGGATGGATATGACCTTTCTGGTGCTGGTTCTTTCGCTCTTAACGGTGGGACTGGTGATGCTCTTTTCGGCCAGCTATGCCTATGCCTACTATTACTTCGACAATTCCTTTTATTTCATCTCCCGCCAGCTGGTGTTCGCTGTTGGCGGGGTCGCGGCGATGTTTGCCGCCTCCTTTGTTGACTACCATTTCTTTCAGCGGTTTGCGCTGCCGCTGATGGGTATCTCCATCCTGCTGCTGATCGTGGTTTTGTTTTTGCCGGCCCAGTCGGGCGTGCGCCGCTGGATCAACGTGATGGATATCTTCAACTTTCAGCCTTCGGAGATTGCGAAATTTGCGGTCATCGTTCTCTTCTCCCATATGATTGCCACCAACCACAAGAGAATTAAGTCCTTTAAATATGGCATTCTTCCCTTTGTCGTGATTCTGGGCGTCGTCTGCGGCCTGCTGGTTTTGGAGCCGCACCTGTCCGGCACCATTCTGGTGCTGCTGCTGGGGGCCATTGTTATGCTGGTGGGCGGTGTGGATATCAAGTGGTTTCTGCTGGCTGGCGCCGCCGCGCTGGTGCTGCTCGGCATCGCCATTATGATACCGGGCGTTATTCCCTATGCGCAAAGCCGCCTGACCTCCTGGCTGGATCCCTTCGCCGACCCGCTCGGGCAGGGTTTTCAAACGATTCAGTCGCTCTATGCCATCGGCTCGGGGGGACTGCTGGGGGTGGGGATCGGCAAATCCCGTCAGAAATACCTCTATCTTCCCGAGGTGCAGAATGACTTTGTGTTCGCCATTGTCGGGGAGGAGCTGGGCTTTGTCGGCGCAACCCTCATTATTATCATGTTTGCCCTTCTGGTGTGGCGGGGGTTTGTGATTGCCGCGCGCGCGAAGGACCGCTTCGGCATGCTGCTTGCCGTTGGCCTGACCTCTCAGGTGGGCCTGCAGGCGTTTTTGAATATCGCGGTGGTTACCAACACCATCCCCAACACCGGCATCTCCCTGCCGTTTTTTTCCTATGGCGGAACGGCGCTGCTCATGCTGATGGGCGAGATGGGAGTTGTTCTTTCGATTTCGCGCCACAGTGCCGTTGTAAAGGAATAGCAGCAGGAGAAAGGAAGAATGGCAATGAAAATCCTCTTTGTATGCGGCGGAACGGCCGGGCACATCAATCCCGCGCTGGCCGTTGCCGGTTTGATACGCAGCCGTCGGCCGGATGCGCAGATTCGTTTTATCGGGAACCCGCATGGGATGGAAAAGCGGCTGGTGAGCGAGGCGGGCTATCCCTTTTCGCCGGTGGTGGTCAAGGGATTTTACCGCTCCTTTTCCCCCAAAGCGATTGCGCACAACCTTTCGGCGGTGAGCTGCATGCTGCGCTCCTCCGGGGAGGCCAGAAGGCTGCTGCGCGACTTCTCGCCGGATGTGGTGATGGGAACGGGCGGTTATGTCAGCGGGCCGGTGCTGCGCGCTGCCGCCAAGCTGGGCTTTAAAACGCTCACCCATGAGTCAAACGCCTTTCCGGGCGTTACCACCAAGCTGCTCGCCCGCTATGTGGATCGGGTACTGCTTGCGGTGGAGGAGGCTAAAAAATACCTGCCGGAGGGAACGAACTGCGAGATAGTGGGCAACCCCGTGCGGGAGGAAATTTTTTTGGCCGACCGGGAGAAGAGCAGAAAGGCGCTCGGCGTAAAGCCCGGACAGGTAGTACTGCTGACCTTTGGCGGCAGTCTGGGAGCGCAGCGGGTCAATGAGGCAGTGGCCGACCTCATCGCCTGGCACTATAAAAGCGGAAAAGTTCATCATATCCATGCCACCGGGCAGTATGGCGTAGAGCTGCTCCCCCGCCTGCTTAAAGAGCGGGGGGTGGATTTAAGGGGTTTAGATACGGTGGATATCCGCGAATATATCAGCGATATGCCCCGGTGCCTGGCTGCGAGTGATATCGTTGTCTGCCGCGCAGGCGCGATGACCCTCAGCGAGCTGACGGCGGCGGGAAGGGCCTCTGTTTTGATCCCCTCGCCGAATGTGGCCGAGAACCATCAGTATTATAATGCAATGGTCCTGGAAAAGGCGGGAGCGGCCAAGGTGATTGAGGAGAAGGATTTGAGCGGGGAAAAGCTCTGCGCGCTGGTGAGCGATTGGGCGGAGCATCCGGATAAGCTTGCAGCCCTCTCCAAAAACGCCTCCCGCCTGGCCACGCCGGATGCGGCGGAGCGCATCTGCGATATTCTGCTGGAGATGGGCAGCGCTGCCAAACGCTCTCCCGGCCGGTAGGACCGGGGAGGGGCCCTTTATTCTGAAAAATACCGGCGGCTTTGGCAGAGCCCGAAGCTGTTTTCATAGGGGGACGCCTGTTAAAGATGCAAAGCTCTGCAAATGTCCCTTTTTTCACCTTTGGCACCCGAAAAGCATAGGATAACGGTAGATGGTTTCTGGCAAAGCGGGCGGCAGACCGGCTGCAGCGGGAATTTCCCGGGCATCCGGCATGCGCAGCGCGACATCTTACAGCCCGGCCGGGCAGACCGGCGGGCCGCGACAAAGGGTGCGTGGGACATGGGAAAATATATCATGAACGGTCTTCGCAGGCTGGAGGGAACGCTGCGGGTGCAGGGTTCGAAAAATGCCGCGCTGCCCATTCTGGCGGCCGCGCTGCTGACTCCAAAAAGCACGATACATAACTGTCCGGATCTTTCGGACGTGGCGGCGGCGATTCATATTCTGGAGGATCTGGGCTGCCGCTGCTGCCGGGAGGGCAGCAGTGTAACGGTGACAGCGGACAGCTGCCCGCAGAGCTTTATTGCCGATTCGCTGATGCGGGAGATGCGCTCCTCGGTGGTCTTTCTGGGGGCGATGGTTGCCCGTTGCGGCAAAGCGCGCATCTCTTTCCCGGGCGGCTGCGAGCTGGGTCCCCGGCCGATTGACATGCACCTCTCCGGCCTGCAGAAGATGGGCGTTTTTATCCGGGATGACGGCGGATATCTCGACTGCCGGGCGGAAAACGGACTGCATGGCGCGCGCATTGCGCTGCCCTTTCCCAGTGTTGGTGCGACCGAGAACATTATGATTGCTGCCTGCACGGCCAAAGGGACAACGGAAATCCACAACGCGGCGCGCGAGCCGGAAATCGGCGGTCTCGCCGATTTCCTGAATGCGGCGGGCGCCCGTATCCGAATAGCGCCGGACGGAACGGTGTTTATCGAAGGGGTGAAGCAGCTGCATGAGTGCGAATATACCGTAATTGCCGATCGCATTGCGGCTGCCACCTATCTGTGCGCGGCAGCAGTTTCCGGGGGAAGGCTGCTGCTGACCGGGGCCGACCCCGGGCACCTGACCGCCTGCATTCCCCTGTATGAGCAGGCGGGCTGTACGGTTCATATCCGGGAGGATGCCATAGAGCTGCAGGCCCCCAAAAGGCTGGGAGCGCTGCCCATAGTGCGTACGATGCCCTATCCCGGCTTTCCGACGGATGCGCAGGCCCCCTTTATGGCCATGAGCTCCCTTGCTGCGGGAACGAGCGTTTTTGTGGAAAATATCTTTGAAAACCGCTATAAGCATGCGGGTGAGCTGGCACGCATGGGCGCCGACATCAAGCTGGAGGGACGGGTGGCCGTTGTCGAGGGGACCGAGCGGCTGCATGGCGCCAGCGTAAACTGCACCGATCTGCGCGGAGGCGCTGCGCTGGTGGTGGCTGCGCTGGCCGCCGAGGGAGAAACGGTGGTGCGGGAGATTCGGCATATCGAACGCGGATATGAGGCGCTGGAAAAGAACCTCTCGCTGCTGGGGGCCGATATTCGGCGGGTGGCGGAGGACTGAAAGGGCCGCCAAGGAAGAGTGCCGGGAACAGAAAGCCGCTTTGCAGCTGCGGCAGGGCTTTACAGCGGGCAAAGGGAATGAATGAGGGCCGCCTGCGCAGCGGACTTTCTGAAGACAGAAGCAGCGTCCGGAGCGTTTTGGTCAAGAGAAAGTAAAGACAGGCGGGGACTGGAAAAATGGGTGGGATTCTGATAAAATCGAAAAATGGTGTGCTGCGATGGATCCGTCCGCAGCAGAGGGCATACCATGAAATAAGCCGTATCTGCGGCAGATGCCGGGCCCGCCTGCCAGGAAAATTTTGCGGGACGGCCCGCCTGCCTGTGCGCTGCTAAAAAGCGGCGGCAGATTTCAGGACAAGCTGGGAAACTGGAAACAGAAAACGAAGGAAGCCGGGGGAAAAGCAATGGCGGAAAAGGGAAAAACGGCGGATAAAAAAGAAGTGAAAAAGGTAAAAAAGCGCCGTCCTGTGCCTGCTGCAAAGGCAAAAGCGGCGGGCAAGGGGGAGGTGCGTCCCGCGCCGCGCCGCCGTCGCCGCCGTCATGGCAGGATGACGCTCAATTATCTGCTTTTCGGTGTTCTCGGCTTCATCCTGCTGATGATTTTGTGCTATTTTGTTTTTTTCAAGGTCTATCGGATCAATGTAACGGGGGATATCGGCAGCTACAGCGAGCAGGAGATTATTGATGCGAGCGGCATCAAAATGAAAGACAGCCTTTTCAGCGTTGACCAGAAAAGGGTTTATGCCAGCGTGGTAGGCTCCCTGCCCTATGTGCAGACGGTAGTGGTGCATAAAAAGTTTCCAACGGCGATTGAGCTGGAGATTGTCCTCTCGAAGCCGGTTGGCGCCGTGCAGAAGGATGGGCAGTACCTTTACATCAATACTGACGGACGAATACTGGAAAACGGTCTGGCAGATTATGACCGCAATTACCCCCGGATATTGGGAATCAACGCCACCTCTACCGAGGAGGGAAGCTATGTTCTGAACCAGAATTCCGAGCAGATTGTTATGCTCAAAAGGGTACTGACAGCGATTGAAAGCAGCGGGCTGGAAAAAATTAACCTGATCAGCGTGGCAGACCGGCTGAATATCCGCATTATGTATGAGGACCGGCTGCTCATCGAGCTGGGCACCGAGGCAGATCTCGACTGGAAGCTGCAGTTTATCCGTGCATCGATAGAAAATAACATTTCCTCCACCGCCAAGGCGGTGCTGGATGCTTCCATGCTTGAAGACATCGGCCGAGTATTTTACCGCGAGGAGAAGGACCTTTATGCCATTTTAGAGCAGGAGAGCGAGCAGGCTCCGGCAGCGGAGGAGGGAGAGCCTCAGCCGGGAGCGGTGCAGGGGCAGGGAAATGGCAGCAGTAGCGCCGCGCAGGGCCCCAAATTTCAGGTGGACCCGCAGACGGGCGATATTATCGTCGGCCTGCAGGATCCGCTCAACCCGAATGCCTCCTCTTCTGCGGGCTCTCAGGGGCAGAGCAGCTCTTCGGCCTCTTCTGCAGATGTTTCCTCTTCCGGTGACTCTTCAGCTTCTTCCTCCTCATCTTCCTCTGTTGGCAGTTCGCAGTCGGAAAGCTCCCCACAGGCGGAGAATTCTTCCGGCTCTGATAAGGATTCAGGCGCTTCCTCCTCTAAGGCGGTAATCGGTCCTGCGGCGCCCCGGCGCGGCTCTTCCTCATCCGATGAGGAAGAGCCATAGGATTGCCTTTTTTAGCGCCTGTGACCGCTGCCTGAAAGCGTAGGATTTCCGCGCGCCTCCTTTTAGCAGATAGCTTTAGCAGGCGTACTGCAGGCAATAAGGAGGGCTTTGTCTCTCCCAGGCGAGCAATTGTAAGAAAAATGCAAATGTGGTAAAAAATGGGTTTTTGATTGTTTATTTTATCTGGCAAAAAGAGGTTGATTTCATATGGAAAATCTGTTACCATATATTCATATGGTTAGAGAAAGTCGGTTGAAAACGGCCGTTTAGATAGGGAATTGAATCTGGAGGGACGATAAACAGATGGCCTTTGATATGGATCTGAGCTTTGAGAAAGTTGTATCAATTAAGGTAATTGGCGTTGGCGGTGGCGGGGGAAATGCAGTTAACCGCATGATTTCTTCGGGGATGCAGAGTGTAGAGTTTATTTCGGTGAATACTGATCTGCAGGTGCTGGCCGCCTCAAAGGCCACGCAGAAAATTCCGATTGGTGAAAAGCTGACTAAGGGCCGCGGCGCGGGCGGCTCCCCTGCCATTGGCCAGAAGGCGGCGGAGGAATCGCGCGAAGAGATTTCCGCCGCGCTCAAGGGCACCCAGATGGTATTTATTACGGCCGGCATGGGCGGCGGCACAGGAACAGGCGCTGCGCCGGTGATTGCCAACATTGCGAAGGATATGGGGATTTTAACGGTCGGCATCGTCACTAAGCCCTTTATGTTTGAAGGCAAGCGGCGGATGGACCAGGCGGAAGCGGGTATCAGCGCGCTGCGCGAGCATGTAGATGCGCTGGTTGTCATCCCGAATGAGCGGCTCAAGCTGCTTTCGGATACGAAAATCACCCTGCTCAATGCTTTCCAGTCGGCAGATAACGTTCTCAAGCAGGGTGTTCAGAGCATATCTGATTTAATCAATGTTCCCGGCATTGTAAACCTGGATTTTGCGGATGTTACCACTATTATGAAGGATGCGGGCTATGCGCACATGGGCGTAGGCGCGGCTGAGGGCAAGGATAAGGCCGAAAAGGCGGCTGCGGCCGCCATTTCCTCCCCGCTGCTTGAAACCTCAATCAATGGCGCGCGGGGCGTTCTGATTAACATCACCGCTTCGAGCGATATCGGCATGGATGAGATTGACGTTGCCTCGACGATGATACATAACGCGGCCCATCCGGATGCAACCATCATCTGGGGTGCTGCGCTGGATGATACCATGAAGGACCAGATGGCGGTCACTGTCATTGCGACCGGCTTTGAGGATGGCAACAATTTTGATCCGCCGGTTTCCGGCGGACGCGCTGCGGCCTCCCAGCCGGAGGAGGCTGAGCCTCCCAAAGAAGAGGAACACGGCATCGATGACGATGATTTCTTTGATATCATGGAGCTGTTTAATAAGAAGTAAGTCTTTGGGGATTCCATATTAAAATTCATCAGACAAGCCGGGGAAAAAAGGAAGCTTTCAAACGAACGCTGCCAGCCGGAGAATTCAGGGGTTTCGGAGAGCGATTTTAACCGGCCTGCGCCGGACACCGCTGATGCAGGGCAGAGTGGATACCGGCGTGCAGCCGAGAAAGCAGTTTGCAGAGAAAAGCAGCGAACAGATGGGAAAAGAAAGCTGCACATAAATAGGGATAGACGGCCTTACTTCGGATTTCGGAAGAAGTAGGGCCGTTTTTCAGATAGAATGCGTTTATCGCTTTGAGAACATCCATACCCCGCTGTGGCATAAAGCTCCTTCTGCCGGATAAAAGGGCGTTATTTGGCTTCTGTTTGTCTGTAAAGTGTCAAAATATTGACAGGATGCCCTCTGGTTTGTTAGAATAATGGTGTATGTACTGGTCTGCTTTTCCAGCTGGCGGCTGGTTATATAAGGACTGCAGCGATAGACAGAGGAAAATGCGCGCAGTTGACAGTCCATTATATATTTTGAATATCATGAACAGGAAAGTTCAGGGGGAATAGCAATGTACCATTGCCATCTGCATTTTTATCTGGTTTCACATCACCGTGAAATATTTGAAACAGTAAAAGAAATGCCCGCTCTCGAGCACTTTTCTCATACATTTTCCGAGAGCGAAGAGCCGGAGAGCGCATTAACGGCACAGGCAGATGTGATATTGGCTGATCTGCGGGATATGGATGCTCCCGAGGTTATGCAGAAACTGGCAAAAAACAGGCGGGCGGATGCCGCCTGCATTCTGCTTGCCGAAAAGGAACAGATTGCCTCGCTCGCAAAGAGCTTTTCTGATATGGAGGATATCTGGACGTTGCCCCTTTCGGAGGAGGAGCTGCGGTTTCGTTTTTTGCGCTGGCAGCAGACCTGCAAAATGCGCAAGGATTTCTGGCAGACCGAGCATTATCTGGAAGCAACGATTAACAGCGTTCCGAACCTCATCTGGTATAAGGATAAAAACGGCATTCACGAAAAGGTGAACGACAGCTTCTGCAGAACGGTCAACAAAACCAGGCAGCAGGTAGAAGGCCGCGGCCATGCCTATATCTGGGATGTGGAGCAGGATGACCCCGCCTGCATAGAATCGGAGCACGAAGTTATGAGCAAGGAGATAACCTGCGTATCTGAGGAGACGATTCAGACAGGGGAGGGGACCCGTCTGCTGACCACCTACAAATCCCCGCTCTATGATCTGGATGGCAGCGTTATGGGTACAGTGGGAATCGCGATTGATATAACGCAGGAACGGGCCTATGAACAGGAGATTGTTAAAAAGAACCATACGCTGGAAACGATTTTTACAACGATGGACTGTGGCATATTGTGTCATACGCTGGATGGCTCCCGCATTCTCAGTGTCAACCGGGCCGCACTGAAAATACTCGGCTTTGAGTCGCAGGATGAGATGATGCGGGATGGCTTTGATATGGTTGCCCGGGCGGTAGTGCCGGAGGATCGGGAGCGGATGCTCTCCTGCATGAAAGAGCTGAAAAATGTGGGGGACAGCGTAAGCATCACCTACCGCATCCGTCATCAAAACGGAGAAGAAATACATGTTATGTGCAACGTGAAGCTCATGCAGGAAAACGGGGAAAGGTTTTATCAGCGCTTTCTTCTGGACTGCACGGCGCAGAAGCTTCAGGAAAAGAGGGCACAGGCGGAGAATGAGCGGCGCCAGATGGAGCTGGTGCATGCACTGAGCGTTGATTACACTCTGGCCTGCTTTGTTGATCTGGATACCGGCACGGTTTTGCCCCTTCGGCTGGATGATAACGGCAGCCATCTCTTTGATAAGGTTTTTACCGGTGACGCTCTGCTGGAGGAGAGCATGGCGCGCTACATACAGAAGTTTGTCTGCGAGGAGGACCAGCAGCTGCTGCAGCAGGCGGCTGCCAGAGAGAATCTCAAAAAAGAGCTTTCAGAGAAAAAAATTTATACGGTGAATTACCGTATCTTCAGCAGAGGGATGAAGTATTACCAGATGAAGGCAGTTCGTGCAGGCAGCTGGGAGGGGCAGCACGGCGCTGTTTTGGGATTTCGGAGCGTAGATGAGGAGATCCGTCGGGAGATGGAGAAAAAGAGCCTGCTGGAGGATGCGCTTTTGCAAGCCAAGCGGGCGAGCAAGGCAAAGAGTGTTTTCCTCTCGAATATGTCGCATGATATCCGCACGCCGATGAACGCAATTGTCGGCTTTACGAGCCTCGCCCTCTCCCATGTTGATCGGCGGGATCAGGTAGAGGAGTACCTGAAAAAGATTATGACATCCGGCAACCACCTGCTCAGTCTGATTAATGATATTCTGGATATGAGCCGCATTGAAAGCGGAAAAATGCATCTGGATGAGGAACTGTGCAGCCTGCCCGATATTCTGCATGGGCTGCGCAGCATCATCCAGGCGGATATCCATGCCAAGCAGCTGGATTTATATATCGATGCGGTGGACATTCTGGATGAGCAGATTTACTGTGATAAGCTGCGCCTGAACCAGGTGCTTTTAAATCTGCTCAGTAATGCTATCAAATATACCGGAGCCGGAGGCAGGGTCAGCTTGCGTATTACCGAGAAAAAGGGTGCCCCGGCGGGCTATGCCTGTTATGAGTTCAGTATTAAAGATACCGGTATCGGCATGAGCAAGGAGTTTGTTGAGCACATTTTTGAGCCGTTTGAGCGGGAGCGCAATTCTACCATCAGCGGCATTCAGGGCACCGGTCTGGGCATGGCGATTACCAAAAATATTGTGGATATGATGAACGGCCACATCAAGGTAACGAGTAAGCAGGGAGTAGGCACCGAGTTTATCGCCTCTTTCCTGTTTCGTCTGCATACCGAGACGAAGGAGCTGCCGGTTATTCCTGAGCTGAAGGACTGCCGGGCGCTGGTAGTGGACGATGATTTTAACACCTGCGACAGTGTTTCCTATATGCTGCAGCAGATCGGGATGCGCGCAGAGTGGACTCTTTCTGGAAAGGAAGCGGTTCTGCGCACCCGCCAGGCAGTCACCCGCAATGATCACTATGGGGTCTATATTGTCGACTGGCTGCTGCCGGATATGAACGGGGTGGAGGTTATCCGGAGAATCCGCAAGGAAACGGGAGACAGTGTGCCGGTTATCATTTTAACCGCCTATGACTGGTCGGATATTGAGGAGGAGGCGAAGGAGGCCGGGGTAACGGCCTTTTGCAGCAAGCCGCTGTTTTTGTCTGAGCTGCGCAGCTGCCTGCGCTCGATTGTATCCAGCGAAAAGGCGGAAGAGGACAAGGAAAACCAGCAGTCGGAAAAGCTGCTGACCGGCCGCATTCTGCTGGCGGAGGATAATGAGCTCAATCAGGAAATCGCCGTAGCGATTTTGAGCGAGGTGGGCTTCTCTGTAGAGGTGGCAGAAAACGGGCAGATAGCGGTTGATATGCTCAAAGCCTCCGAGCCGGGATACTACCGGCTGGTGCTGATGGATGTACAGATGCCGGTTATGGGAGGCTATGAGGCGACGCAGGTGATCCGCGCTCTGGATGACCGGCAGCTTTCCTCCATTCCCATTCTGGCCATGACGGCCAACGCCTTTGAGGAGGATAAGCAGGAGGCGCTTAAATGCGGGATGAACGGGCATATCGCGAAGCCGATTGATATTTCAAAGCTGCTCGAAACGTTGGAGCAGGTGCTGGACTGAGAGAAGCGGCTGGCGAGCCCTCTGTATCAAACGAAGACTTTTTATAAAAATATCCGGCCTGCGATTTTTATCGCGGGCCGGATAAAAGTATTTTAAGGGGTTTTTTCTTGTAAAGCGGCCCGGGCTTTCCCGTTCCCGGAATAAAAATGAAAATCTGAACAAAAAAGACCCGGTACGCACAGTGGAGTTTCATCAGGCCTCCGGCTTTGCCGGAGATTCTGATTTGGCGATGCGATTTGCATATCCCCAGTCGCACATGGCGTCCAGAATGGGAATCAAAGACTTTCCGCGCTCTGTAAGGCTATACTCTACCTTTGGCGGAATCTGAGGATATTCCTCCCGATGCACCAGCTGATCCGCCTCCAGCTCTTTCAAGGTGGAGCTGAGCGTTTTATAGGAAATTTCCCCGATATATTTTTTCATTTCGTTAAAGCGAACTACCTCAAAATTCATCAGCGTATAGAGAATGGTCATTTTGTATTTTCCGTTGATTAAAGAAAGGGTATAGCTGAACCCTGTACCCGAGAGACATTCATTGGCAATGCAGCGCTCATTCATTTTACACTATCTCCAAAGTAAGTATTAAACGAAGATGTAAGTATCTCACCTTGATGTGCGTACTTGTTTTATTGTTTATTCATGCTATGATAATAATACAAGCCGCAGATAAAGTCAAGACGGCTAAAAAATTTCCGACAGGGAGAGCGTATTTTATGAGTAAGAAAATCGTAGTCATTACGGGCAGCCCCCGCCAAAAGGGCAACAGTTTCGCGATGACCGAGGCTTTTATCGAGGCTGCGAAGGCTAAGGGACATCAGATTACCCGTTTCGATGCGGCCATGAAAAATGTAGGCGGCTGCCATGCCTGCGAAAACTGCTACAGGACCGGGAAAGCCTGCTGCTTCAATGATGACTTTAACAGTATCGCCCCGGCCATTTTAAAGGCCGATGCCGTAGTCTTTACGATGCCTGTCTACTGGTACTCCATTCCCGCCCAGGTGAAGGGCGTTATCGATCGGCTGTACTCCCTGGTAGTAGGCGGCAAGGAGTATGCGGGCAAGGAGTGCGCCATGATTGTCTGCTGCGAGGAGCGGGATATGTCCGTGATGGACGGCGTTCGCCTTCCTCTGGAGCGCACCGCTGCGCTGCTGAAATGGAAGATGGTGGGAGAGGTGCTGGTCCCCGGCGTTCTGAATGCGGGCGACATTGAAAAGACAGACGGCTGCAAACAGGCGGCGGCGCTGGCAGATAAATTTTAAAGGAGAGGAAGAGCCATGTCTAAAAAAATTATCATTTTGAACGGCAGTCCCCGTAAAAACGGCAACACCTCCGCGCTGGTCAGGGCATTCAGGGAGGGAGCAGAGAGCAGCGGCCACACCGTAACGGAGTTTTTTCTGGATGGCATGAACATCCATGGCTGCAAAGGCTGCTTTGGCGGCGGAAAGGACCGGGAACATCCCTGTGTCCAACGGGATGATATGGAAAAAATTTACCCCGCTTACAAAGAGGCGGATGTAGTGGTTCTGGCGACCCCTCTCTATTACTGGACGATCAGCGGTCAATTAAAATGCGCCTTTGACCGCCTGTTTGCCGTAGCAGAATGTGACCCCAATCTTCATAACCCGAAAAAGGAGTGCGCTCTGCTGATGGCAGCGGAGGGATATGATTTTGAGGAAACAGTATACTGGTATGAGCGGCTGGAAAAGCATCTCGGCTGGAAAAGTGCAGGCAAGGTGCTGTGTGGCGGCGTGATGGCCCTGGGGGATATTGAAGGGCGCAGCGAACTGAACGATGCCCGCGAATTGGGCAAAATTCTTTGAGTGACAGACTGAGTTTAACCGCTTCCCTTTTTCTGTACCGCGCCTGTTTCCAATTAGCGCTTTAAGGGCAAAAGTACCGCAATAAAGCCGCTGCGGTATCATTTATCCTGTTTTACAAAAAACAGACAGACCGCTTTTCGGCAGTCTGTCTGTTTTTCCTGGCTGGGCTGGCAGGATTCGGACCTGCGGGATGACGGAGTCAAAGTCCGTTGCCTTACCGCTTGGCTACAGCCCAATAAATGGAGAAACAAAGTTATTATAGCATTTCCCGCCGGAGAATGCAACCCCCCTGCTTTTTGCTCCTTCAATTCGTAGAGTGCCGTCAAAGTAAAAAAATCCGCCTGATATGGCGGATTTTTTGTATAATTATATATTTTATGTGTTAATTACCTTAAAATTCCAAATATAACAATAGCAGCCAATATACCTACTATAAATTCAATTAAAATGATCCAAGATATGAGATTAACCTTTTCATAGAGAATATTCAACCAATTTCTCATGTCTTTTAAATTTGAGCTTAACATAGAGATTAGAATTTGTTCATTAACTGTTTTAAGATAGTAATAGCGACTAGCACTATTTATACCTCCTTTTACCTCTAAGTAGTTTCTAGCAAAATCTTCTTTAGATAATGCGGATTTTTGAGATTCAAATTCTTCTTTTGTAATTTCCTCCTTCTCGGCATAGTCGAACACTACTTTCTCATACTCGCTCATTTTACGCACTCCTATTTAAATTTATTTTTCTATATTGCTAAACTTTGCATTATTTGTTATAATAGAATTATGGCAGGGAAGTTCAAGTTCCCTGCCATAATTTTTTTATAAATTGATCTTATAAGTCTGTATGGAGAAGTTCAGTTATAATGACTTCCGGGCGATTGTTAAAACGGATAGGAATAATGCTGTTACCTAATCCCCGGCTAACAATCATATTTGTACTGCCATTGGTAAACAGCCCTGCGTCATACTT
>JAAWAN010000041.1 GCA_022792175.1 Provencibacterium sp. | reverse complement strand
GTGCTTTGCTTAACCCCCTACCACCGTTTACAAAAAATGCTGGGCCCAAAACCGCAGGTCGTTTTGCGGCACTTCATTTTATCCACGCGTACCCGCGACGGCGGAATCGGTGCTCCAGCCCTGCAGGATGGTGGGCGTTACGCTCTGCTCCCAGATTCCGGCCTCTACCGCCGCATAATAGTCCTCCCAGGCCTGTTCGCTGCGGATAGCCGTTCCGCAGCGGAAGGCTTCGTCCCAGGGGTTGGAGGAATCGGGATCGGTGGGATCCCAGCCGCGCTTTTCGGTATCCGCCGGGTCGGTATAGATGGTGCCGGGCTTGCCCATTGGGCCGGGATTCTCCTCATCATCGTAGATGACAACCGGCGTCTCCAGCGGACAGTTGTCAAAAATCCACTTGACATCCACTACCTGCAGCCGGATGCAGCCGAGGGAGGCCAGCGTTCCCAGCTTGTTATATTCATCATATTCGATATCGTCCTTATGCTGCGAATAGTAGGGCACCGAATGGAAAAGGTAGGCATCGAAGATGCGGGTAGCATACTGCCCGTAGCTGGGCCCCATCAGCAGCCGCCAGTCGTAGCTGACCGGCGTATTCCAGTAGCCGAGCGGCGTATCCGGCCCTCCGCTGCAGACCATCGCCTGATAGGGAATCAGATACTGTCCGTCCTCATCCGCCTTAAAAACGGTCACCGTGCCGGCTGCACGGTTGACGGCGATCAGGTAAGGGAAGCCCTCCCGCGCCGAAAGGGTCATACCCATTTCCGCATAGGTGGGGTCGGCCGCCAGCCGCTCCATCAATTCCCTGCCGGCCGCCTCCCAGGTGGCAGGATCGGTGAGCCCGGGCATCTCCCCTGTGCAGTTTTGCTCAGCCAGAAGCAGCGCCTGCTGATAGGCCTCTTCTGCCGGATCAGGCTCTTCCTCCTGGGGGAGCTGCTCATCGGAGGAAACCGGGGCAGGGGGGGCATCCACCAGGCTGGGCGCATCGGCCGCCGCCCTCCCCTCCGACAGCCAGACACACAGAAAAACCATCGCCGAAACGCCTGCCAGACAGAAGAGAACCGTTATAAAATCGCGCCGTTTCCGGCGGCGGCTCGCCTGCGAAAAGCCGCCCGGCCCTGATCGTTTGCTTTTTGCCATCCGTCTATTCTCTCTTTTCGTTTTAGTTTCTGTATCCGCCCAACGCCCGGGCACCTGTATTTCCGCCCTGCCGGCCGCCCGGTGTTTTGTACGGACAAATGCTTCTATCCCTTTCATTAAAGCTCAGCCGGCCGGACCCTTTTTAATCATCTCCCCTCATTCACCGATTAACCGGCCTCAGGATACTTCTTTTTCCATAATGTAATCATCCATAAAAAAGCCGCCGCCGATATCCGTCTTGCTCTCATAGGCGCGCCGAAAGCCTAGGTGCTCATAGACAGCGATGGAATCCTGATTGTAGCGGTTCACCGTCAGCCATATCCCGCCGAGCCCGTTCTCTCTGCACATATCCTCAATATAGGCGATGGCGCGGGAAGCCAGGCCCTGGCCGCGCGCCTGGCGGGAGAGATAGAGCTTGCTGAGAAAAATCCGGTTTTCCTCGAGCTTGAGCGCCATATAGCCGACATCCTCCTCGAGGCGGATGAGAAAATACTGGTAGCCCTCGTTTTTTCGCTGCTCGCACATCGCATCGAACGACTGAAAATTTTTCACCATATAGTCAATCTGCTCATCGCTGAGAATGCCCCGGTAGTGCTCGTGCCAGATAATATCCGCCAATCTGCTGATCGTCTGCAGCTGGCTTTTCTGAACGGCCGGAATAAACGAGACCGGCTGCGGCTGATCCTTCCAGTTCCACCATTTGAGCTTTTCCGGATCCGGATGCTCCGTGCTGGCGAAATAGACTGCGCAGCGGTAGACATACAGCTGCCTGCGGTCGACCGGAGCTCCCTCCAACAGGCAGTCCCGGTTATAAATCTCTTCCGGATCCTGCCCTTTCAAGGAGGCGATGGTGGTATATCCCAGTTCCTCCAGCCGGCTTGCGGCCCTCTCCCCTACACCCGGTATCCTGCGAAGTTCAGTGCTCATCTTCCTGCCCGCTCCTTTCCTGCGAAAACGGCGGGCGCGCTATAAGGCATCCACCCGTCTTCCCGTTCATCCCAAAGGCCAGGGCCGGGTATAGCCCGGCCGACACCGCTCTTATTCTACCGCAACCGCCTTTTTTTTGCAAGTCCCGCCCCTTTCATAGGCGCGTAAGCGCGGCGCTGCCGGTTGCAATCCGGCTGACAAAGGCGGCATCGTGCTCAACAAAGAGCATCGCCGGCTGAACATCCAGCAGCATCTCTTCAATCTGCAGGCGCGAATACAGGTCGATAAAGTTGAGCGGCTCATCCCAGATATACAGGTGCGCCCGGGAGGAGAGGCTGGCCGCCAGCAGCACCTTTTTCTTCTGCCCGGCGCTGTAGTCGGACATATCTTTTTCAAACTGCAGCCGGGAAAAATCCAGCTTGCGCAAAATAGCCTTAAACAGCGGCTCATCCAGCCCCCGCTGCCGGATAAACTCCCGCAGCCCACCCTTTAAAAAGGAGGCATCCTGCGGGACATAGGAAATTTGCAGGCCGCCCCCGCGGCTGAAAAAGCCGGTATATGCCAGCTCTTCCCCGCAGCAAAGCTTTAAAACGCTCGATTTGCCCGATCCGTTTTTTCCGGTCAGGGCCAGCCGTTCCCCCCGCTGCAGGATAAAATCCAGCCCTTCAAAAACCGGTGCCCCATCAAAAACAATCGAAAGCCCGCGCGCCTCGATAAGCCGCTGCTTCGGATAGGCGAGCGGATGCAGCGAAAGCGGTTCGGTTTCCTCCAAATCCTGCAGCAGCGCCTGCTTCTCCTCAATAGCGCGCTCCTGCCTGCGTTCGATGGCCTTGGCGCGCGCCATCATTTTGGCGGCCTTGTGGCCGATATAGCCGCGGTCGAAGCTGTGCTCCCCGATTTTGCTGCGCTCCATCCTGTCCGACCAGCCCGCCTTCTGCCGGGCGGCCTGCTGCAGGCGGCCGATATCCTTTTTCAGCCGCTCGTTTTCGGCCAGCTCAAACTGGTCGCGGCGGCGGCGGTTTTCTTCAAAGCTCGAAAAGTTCCCCTTTTGCACCTCAATGCTTTTCCGGTTCAGCGAAAGGATATGGTCTACCGAGCGGTCCAGAAAATCCCGGTCATGGGAAACGAGAATAAAGCCCTTCTTCAAGGCCAGGTAATCCCCTACATCCCGCCGCCCCTGCACATCCAGATGATTGGTCGGCTCATCAATAAGCAGAAAGCGCCCGTGGCGCAGAAACAGCGCCGCAAGCAAAACCTTCGTCCGCTCTCCTCCGCTCAGCGTATCAAAGGGGCGCTGCAGAACCTCCTCCGGCAGCCGCAGCCGCCCGCACTCCCGGGCAATCAGCTCATCAATAATATAGCCATCCGCCGCCAGAAACTGCTCCTCCGCGCGGCCATAGCCCGCAAGGTCGCCGCAGGCAAGGCAGCGCTCCTTTTCCTCTTCGAGCGCAGCAAACGGCGCTATCGCCTCGCGCGCCGCCGTGAGCGCCGGCTGTCCGGGATTTTGTACCGGAAAGGGAAAGTAATCAAAGCGAACATCGCAGCGAATATCGCCGGTATAGGGCAATTCCCCCATCAAAAGCCGGAGAAAGGTCGTTTTCCCCCGGCCGTTGCGGCCGATAAAGCCCAGCTTCCAATCGGTATCCACCGAAAAGGAAACATCTTCAAAAATATTGTCGTAGCTTCCCTCATAAGCAAAGGTCAGGCCTCTGACTTCAATTAAAGACATAGAAAAACCTCCCTGCATGCTCGCCTGTTATCGCCGAAGCACTTCAAAAAATCAAATTCTCCGACGGCACTCGCTTTTGAAGCAT
Source organism: Provencibacterium sp. (assembly GCA_022792175.1). Classification (GTDB taxonomy): domain Bacteria; phylum Bacillota; class Clostridia; order Oscillospirales; family Ruminococcaceae; genus Harryflintia. The sequence goes on along the minus strand of JAAWAN010000041.1, from coordinate 32,178 downwards.
GCCGCCAATATAGCCCTGTGTTTTGAAGAATGCGCTTTTGGTTTGCAAAAGGGAGAAAAACGGCCGCGGGAAAACCCCGTGGCCGCTCAAGACCTGCTGCAAGGCAGAGGGAATCCCCCTCTGCAGCAAACAAAAAGAGACGGTATCCGGCGCACGTTTCCCCGCTGCCGCATAACCCGAACACTAGGCAGACCTCTCTTTCAGGCCAGCCCCTCTTCCCTTTTGGGAACCCTCCGGTTATGCGCATTCTGTCAGCGGGTAATATGCACGCTTTTGCCCCCATCTCTCAAATTTTTTAACAGTATAGCATAGCCCTGCAGTCTTTGTCAAGCTGGCAGGAAAAATCTTCGCCGCGCCCGCCCGATAAGAGCGGGGCTTCCTTTTTAATCCGGCCCTCAAACGGCCGGCTGTCCTGCCTCTTGCGGCTGTTCGCCAGCCTCTTCGCCCTTCTGTGCTTTCTCCTTCTCCGGTTCAGGCACAGCCAGTCCCTTTTTGCGGGCCAGGGCACCCAAAACGCCGTTGACATAGGAGGCATCCTCAGGAGAGGCATATTTTTTCGTCAGCTCAATGGCCTCATTGATCGAAACGCTCAGCGGAATATCCGCAGCATACAGCATTTCATAGGCGGCAATGCGCATGGCCGCCAGCGAGACGCGCGAGATGCGCGGCAGCTTCCAGTTCTGCGAGCAGGAGGAGAGAAGCGCATCTATCTCTCCAAGATGATTTTCAGTGCCCTCGGCCAGCGCGCGCGCAAACGGCTCTACCTCCGTCTCCAGCCCGTCCGTCGAGCAGCGGATGATCTCCTCTACTGGCTCCTCATGAAAGGACTTCTGAAAAATAATTACAAACGCCAATTCGCGCAGCTGGCTCCTCGTCATAGGACTTCCTCCAAATGCTTACAAAATGCTTACAATTTTTTTAACCTGCCAAACCTTGAAACAAACAACGCCTCCCCAACGCGGCCAGAAACCGCGTTGGGGAGCGCCTGCAAAGTAAATGCAGAATACAATATCCGATTATTCCTGCGCCTTCTCCTCCTGCAGCGAAGCAAAGGTAATATCGCAGATATAGACATTGACCTTCGAGACGGTAATACCGGTCATATTCTGAACCGCTTCCTTGACCGCCCGCTGCACCTCCTCGCTGACAGCGGGGATGCGCGTTCCGGAATACAGGTTCAGGCGGATATCGATCACGGCGACATCATCGCTGAGGGTGACAACGATGGATTTGTTCACCGCATTTTTGGTAAACAGATTTTTAATATTGGCAGTGTGAACCGCCAGCCCCGCCACGCCCGCGACCTCGGTAGCCGCGCAGCTGGCAATGGTTGCAATAACCTCCTGCGAAATGCGCAGGGTCCCCTGCATTTTAACCGACTGCAAATTTTCCATCCCGGCGTTGCCTCCCGTAGCACAAAAAATAGGTGCTGCCTGCTAGAGTGTTCCTTAGTATTCCAGCATAGCCGCAGGGCTTCTCCCTGCTCTGCCGCCGGGTGGCGGCAGCAAACCGGCATTGCCGGTTTTGGCTATGATATAAAAAGCGTATTTTGCGCTGCAAAGCAGTGCCGCCCGCTTTTGGCAGGCAAAGAAAAGCTCTGCTTTTCTTTGCTACGCTTATTATAGCACATTTTTCTGTTTCGTCTACTCTATTTCACCTCAATTATTGAAATATTTTCAAGCGGGGCAGCCGTTTCGGCAACAACGATATCGCGGATCTGAGCAACCTCGCTCTCCTGCAGCCCCTCGGTTTTTACCACGACATCCACCTGGCCGTCATCAAAATAGACCATGCAGTCGGAAAAGCCCTTGGCCTTGATCAGGTTTTCCATCTTCCCCTCGGTTTCAATCGATTCGGCGATCTGCGCCGCCTTCATCGTCAGCTGCGCCTTCTCATCGGCCGAGAGCGCGCTGTCCTGCAGCATCGTCTTCATCGCGTCAACCGCCTCATCCCGGCTCTTCGAGCGGGTGAGCTTTGCCTCGGCAAAATAGGCCTCGCTCTCCTGTGCCTGCGGATCTGCGGCCGCGCCATCCACAAACTGCGCCTCCCCATAGCTCTTGGTTTCCTCAACAACGCTGGTCGCCAGCAGGTCTCCGCCCGTCTGATTAAAACGGTAGTTGAGATAAACGGCGACGCACAGCGCCATCACAAGCGTAGCCAGAATAATGTGTTTTTTGGAAATAATCATGTTCATACCGGTTCATGCCCTCCTTATTTCTTTAGCTGAAATTTCGGCCCATCGGCCCTTACTGCTGCTGAAGCCCGATTCACGTCCCTCCCTTAACTACGCAGACTTTGTTGGCGCCAATCCCGAGCGCGGTGGTGACCACTTCGGTGACCCGGGCGCTGACAATCTTTGTGTCCGCCCCCGGACACACCACCACCACCCCCCGGATTTCAGGCTCCAAGCGTGTTGAAATGAGCGGCTCCTTGCGGCCGCTGCCCTGGTCTACCAGAAGATAGCTGGACTGGTTGTTCATCGACTGCTGCATCCTCCGGCTCTCCCCGCCGGAAATATCCTCCAGAAGGTCGCTCTGGCGTTTCTCCTCGGTGGCATAGACGGTCGTCTCAGAGGAGAAGAGGGTAATCATCACCCGCGCTTTTCCAACGCCCTCTACCGACTCCACCAGCTCCCTCAGCCGTTTTTCCAGCTGAGCGGTATAGGCCGTTTCCGAAAATCCTTCCGCCGCCGGCTGCTGCTTTTGGGGGGAAGAGAGAAACTGCGATGCCAGAATGCAGAGCATGCCGGCAAGCCCCAGCCCAACAATCAGCCGAATCTTCTTATCTCCCTCCAGCTGTTTTTTCAGCAGAATCAGTCCGCCTTTTCGTTCCATCTCTCTTGCACCTCCGAGCCTGCCAGAACCTTGATGGGAAGCTCCATTTCCTTTTCCAGATTTCCCTTTACCTGTTCGGCCAGCCCGGCCGAAGCCTCAGAAAGGGTAATCATGACTTCACTAATATCTATGCTTCCATCTTCCCCGGCATGAACGTTTATCCGAATATTTGTCCCTTCGGCACCCATTTTTTCCAGCCGCGCCCGGATGAGTTTTTCGATATTCTCCCCTACCGCCTGCTCGAGAAGCGAGCGGTAGTTCTCCGAAAGCCTCTGCATCGAAGGGCGCGCCCCCTCCTCGAGCGCCTGCCGCGGCGGCTCAAAGGAAATTTCGCCCTGCAGCGGCGAAAGCAGGCAGAGCAGGAAAAAAAGCGAAAGAATCAGCCGCAGCGGCTTCTCCAGCGCCCCCCGCGGCGCCAGCAGCCGCAGCGCCTGGCAGCCGATTGCCGCCATACAGAGCATCGAAGCGAAGGCCCTTATCTGCGTCATCCTCTCTTTTTCTCCCCTCTCCTCGCGGCAGCTACTGGATAGGCCGTCCCTTTCAGGGCTGCTTTCAAAAAAAGCACGGTTGACACCCCGCCTTCCTGTTTTGTACAATAGCAGTAATCAATCAAACGATATGGAGGGATACCTGTGCCTGTGCGCATCATCAAACCGGAAGAGATTCTGGAATGCGAAAAAATCCAGAGCATCGCTTTCATATCCTCGCTGGATATTGCCCAGCTGAAAAAGGAGCTTGCCGAAAACCCCAATCCGCCCGATCGCTATATCGGATTTTTCAATGAAGAGAATGTCATCACAGCCTGCATGGAGCTGCCGGAATACCAGGTGCGCTATGAGGACGGCCGGGTAAAAATGATAGGGCTTGGCGGCGTCGCCTCGCTGCCCGAGCACCGCTTTGGCGGCGCTGTCCGCCAGACGGTTTATGCAGCCTTCCGGCTGATGCGGGAGGAGGGCGCCGTTTTCTCCTGCCTCTACCCGTTTTCCCACCCCTATTACCGCCAGTTCGGCTATGAAACCTGCCAGCTCTCGGCAAGCTATACGCTGCCCATTCAGGCGCTTCGAAAATTTCGCTGCGGCGCTGCGGTGTGCATGCTCCTGCCGGGAGAGGGAGTGAGGCAGCTGCAGGCCGTTTTTGATCGGCATTTTCTTGGCTGCAACCTGCCGGTGCAGCGCGAGGCGAGGCACTGGAAAAAGCTGACCGGCTCCGACCCCTATAAGGAGCGCACCTACACCTATCTGCTGGAAAGGGAAAAGGAGCCCTGCGCCTATGTCATTTTCTCCGCACAGCGGGCGAACTCTCAGGAGGACTACCTCTGCCAGGTGCGCGAAATGGCTTTCACCGGCCCTCAGGGCCTGTCGGATGCACTGGGCTTCCTCTACCGGCTCTCTGCGCAGTATAACCGGGTGCGCCTCCCGCTGCCGGAAAACATCCCGCTGCCCGCGCTGCTGGATGAAAGCTATGAGATAAAGACAGAGCTATATAGCCACGCGATGGGCCGCGTCATCCACCTACAAAAGGCACTGGAGCAAAAGCGGCACTTTGAAGGCGCCGACTACACTCTGCGCGCTGTGGATGAGGCGATTCCCGAAAACGACGGCATCTTCCATATCCACTGCCAAAACGGAAGGGTATCAGTCGAAAGATGCGAAGCCGCTGCCGATCTGACAGCCGATATCCGCACCATGGCGCTGCTGCTTCTGGGCGCTGTCAGCCTCGATGAGGCGCTCTACCGGCCGGATGTGCAGGCGGCTGCAAACCTTGATACACTGCGCGCCGTTTTCATCCGCCGCCCGGTGTTTCTGACCGACCACTTTTAACCGCCTGAAAGGCTCAGCAGCAGCACAATGGAGACGATGATAAGCAGCATAAAGGAGAACAGCAGGGCGAGCATCGTCATCAGGCAGTCGGAGCAGGCCTCCAGCAGCCCCCGCAGCTTGCCCATCGCCAGCATGCCGCAGAGCAGTCCCCCGCATTTAAGGGCGAGATACCAGAGCAGCACCTTTAAAAGGACCGGTAGAAAGCTCAGCGCCCCCGCCAGTATTCCAAATGCGCCGATGCTGGCCTTCAGCAGCTTCATCGCCCCCTGCGCCGCGCCGAGCGCATCCGAAATCGCCCCGCCGACAATAGGGACAAAGCTGCCTACCAGAAACTTCCCCGCCTTGAGCATGGCGCCATCCGCGCCGGTGGAAACAAGCGTCTGCATCGACAACAGCCCCGCATAGGCGGTCATCAGCAGCGTCAGCCCCCAGGTGACAAACGAGCGTATCCCCTTTGCCAGCGGCAGAATGCCGATATCCTCTCCCACGCTTCCGGCAATGCACAGCCCGGTATACATCCCCATAAAGGGCACTAAAACGCCGGAGGCCACCCCTGAAACCAGCTGGCAGGCGGAGAAAAGCAGCAGGTTATAGGTGCTGGCAGTCACCGGTGCGCCTGAAACGCTCACTACCGAGGTAAAGACCGGGATAAAGGAGAGCATGAAAACGCTGCAGTCCCGAATCGCCTGCGCCCCGGCCACAATGCACTCGCTCACCGGCTTTGCCACCGCCGCCACCACGCAGAGCACCGAAACGGCCGTATAGACCGAGGAGAGCTCCCCTGCCTGAAACCCCTCCCCGAGCGCGCCGGCCAGCGCGCAGAGAAGGATGATTCCCCCTATCATCCCGAAGGCGGCAAACGGGCGGCGAATTCCTTCCCGGATAAGCTGCACCAAAAGCTCAACAAAATCCCCGGGCGAGAGGGAGAGCAGCCGGCCAATATCCAGTTTTCCCTGCAGCAGCTGCGAAAGCAGCTGCTGTGTTTCGTTCGGCAGCCGCTCTTGCAGCTGCTCCACTCCCGCCGCCTCCATCTGCCCCTGCAGCGCGCCGGCAAGCTCCGGAGAAAGCCCAGCGGCCGAGGCTCTCTGCGGGCTGATCAGAAGAAAACTGAGTACCAGCAGCAGCCGGGTAAAAAATCCTATTCTTTGTTTTTTTCCTCTTTTCAAAATTCCATCCTCCCAGCCCCGCAGGCAAAACTGGCTTTTTTACAGGGCCATAAAGGTCAGCGCTATCTGCAGAATTTCCCGGAACATCGGCAGCGCAAGCACCACCAGCGCAAACTTGCCCGCCAGCTCGATTTTAGAGGCAATCGCGCTCTCCCCCGCATCCCGGCAGCTGTCGCAGGCAATCTGGGTAATAAAGCAGATGCCCAGCGCCTTAAACAGCACCGCCGTATATTCCCCCTTTACCGAAAGGGAATAGAGCCAGTTTTCCAGCTCGCTGAGGGCGGGCAGCAGCCCGGAAAGCACGGCGGCAAAAATCAGCACCGAGCAGAGCACCGAGCAGAGCAGCGCATATTCCGGACGGTACTGCCGCAGCAGCACGATGAGCGCAACCGCCGTGACCCCGAGCCCTACAATCGCAGTCAGCTCCATCGCTACAGCCCAAAGAGCGCCTTTACGGTATCGAACAGGATGCTGATCTGTTCAATCACCATCATCAGCACCACCACCAGCCCTGCGAGTGTCGTCATCATCGCTTGCTCCTCCCTCCCCGACCGGATCAGCACCTGATTTAACACCGCGACGATGATGCCAATTGCCGCAATGCGGAAGATCAAATCAACATTCATGCGGCCGCCCTTCCTTTCCTTTATTTTTAAGTCCAGCTGTTTCTCCCTTCCTCCCAGGGCGGCCCCGGCAAAGCCAGGAGCCGCTTTTTTTACAGCAGCAGCACCGCCAGCGCCGCGCCTGAGAGAATGCCGAGCGAAAGATAGAGCCGCGAGCGCTTTTCCGCCTGCTCCTGCGCCTGCTCTGCCTGCCCGGAGAGGTTTGCCTTCACCAGCATCAGCCCCTGCAGCTGGTTTTCCGCGCTAGAGGCCCCGACAATCGGGCTGAGGGAGGAGATGACCTCCCGATCCCGCGCGCTGAGCGGCAGCCGGCTCTGCGAAACGCTCTCGCAGAAGGCCTCCGGAAAGGGCGCGCGGCCTGCCATGCGCCTGCTACAGTCGGGTATGTAGTCCAACTCCTCCAGCAGCGGCTCCTCTGCCAGCGCCAGAAACAGCTCTTCCACCGGGCAGAGGGTATAGCTGAGCCGCTCGGAGAGCAGATGGATAAACAGCTGCGATTTTTTGAGCGCCGCCGTGCGTTTTCTGAGCCGAAGGGCCATCAGCCCCCCGCAGGAGGTACAAAACAGAAGGATCAGCACCAGTCCAGTTGTTTTCAGCATAGCAGTCATCCTCTCCGAAATTTTTTATTTATAAAAGCTGCGCCGTTTCCAATACCCGAAGCACCTGCCCGGGCCGGGCGCTGCCCGCAAGCAGTGCCACCTTCTGAAAGGCTCCCGTTTTCAGCAGCGAGTACGCCTGGGGACGGCGCAGCAGATCGGTCTCATCCAGGCAGTGGACGGTGGCAATCATCTGAACGGCGCTGAAAATTCCCATGCGGATGGCCTCCAGCTCATCCTTTCGCCCTACCTCGTCGCAGACGATAACCTGCGGCGAAAGGGTGCGCACCGCCATTTCGATTCCGGCCCCCCTGGGGTAGCCGCACAGCAGGTCGGTGCAGAGCCCCAGGTCGTTTGCAGCCTCCCCGCTGCCGGCGGCGCCCAGCTCCCCGCGCTCATCCACAACACTGACCTTGTAGTACTCCCCCAGCTCCCCGCCGGAGAGCACCCGCGCCAGATCACGGATAATCGTTGTTTTCCCGCTCGAGGGCGGCCCTGCCACCAGCACGCCGCAGAGCCCGTCCGAGAAAAGCCTTCTTGCCAGCTCCAGCGCGCAGCCCTTCCTCTGCCGGGCAATGCGCAGGTTAATTGAGGAGATATCCCGCACTGCCCCCGCATCGCACCCGGCCGTTCCGCAGATGCCGGCGCGGTGCCCGCCTGCCACCGAAATATATCCCTGACGGATTTCCTCCTGGTGGGTATGCACCGAGTAGCCGCACAGCGCCCGGAAGCTCTCAAACAGGTCCGTCCGGCTCACGATAAACGGCCGCGCCCCCGGCGACGGCAGGCAGGCCCCCGAATATTCCACAAACAGATGGCGCGCGCCGGTATAAAGCGAAAGGGGCCGCCCCATCCGCAGCCGGATTTCCTGTATGCCGGCAGCCGCTGCCGCATCCACATGCAAAAGCACCGCCCGCACCCGCTCGCTGAGCGCAGATGCCGCCTCATAAAAGCGGCTGCTGTCCTGCAGCATTTTTCTCTCCTACCTTTCTGCCGCCTGCGCCCGAAAAAAGCGCAGGTCTGTTTTTTCTCTGAAGGCTCGTCCCCTGCTTTCTATCCCCATGCTTATGAGCCTGTCCTCCGCTTTAGAACCCGGCCGCAGGCCGGACTCCCCAAAAGGTCCATTGCCGCGCAGTCCTCCCCGCTGAAAACAGATATCCGCGCCCGCGGCTTCTCCTCTTTTCCTTCTGCAGGCGCTGCAGATTTTCCTCTTTAACAGACAAAGACAGAGGCTTTTTGGCGCCTGCACTTTTTCTTTCACAAATTTTTAAAAGGCGCTTGACATTTCCGAGGATTTGCATATAATAATATATGAACAATAATTCATATGAAAGGTTGTTTGAGCAATGCCAAATGAAGAGCGCTGCGAATATATTCATGTACATGAGGAGATCATCAGCCGGGTACAGCAGAGCATGCCGGAGGATGAGGACCTGTTCGATTTGGCCGAGCTCTTTAAAATTTTCGGGGACAGCACCCGGATCAAAATCCTCTATGTTCTTTTCGAGTCGGAAATGTGCGTCTGCGACCTGGCCCAGCTGCTGGGGATGACCCAATCCGCCATCTCCCACCAGCTGCAGGTGCTCAAGAAGAGCAAGCTGGTCAAATACAGGCGGGAGGGAAAAACCGTTTTCTATTCCCTGTCGGATGCGCATGTGCGCACCATTATCAATCAGGGCATGGAGCATATCGCGGAATAGCCCGAAATGGGGCTTTATAAAAAAACAAAATTTGCCGGGCCGTCCCGGCGGAAACGGAGGCTTATTCTTATGAAAAAACAGTTCAAGCTGCAGGATCTCGATTGCGCAAACTGCGCCGCGAAGATGGAAGAGGCTATTAAAAAGATTGACGGGGTAGAAAATGCCAGCGTCAGCTTTCTCAGCCAGAAGCTGGTGATCGAAGCGCAGGAGGCGCAGTTTGATGCGATTATGAAGCAGGCGGTCAAGGTCTGCCGGCGGATTGAGCCGGACTGCACCATCCTTCTCTGAGCCGCCCTGCTTTTGCGGAGCAAAGGAGCCCTTTCCCTGTTCCCGGGGCGGCCAAAGCAGCCGTTCCCTAGCCCCGGCCAGATGGCCGGGCTTTCAAGAAAGGCGGGACTTTAGCGATGAACAGAAAACAGAAACATACCCTTTTTCGGATTATACTCAGCCTCTCTCTTTTTGTGCTCACCCTGCTGCTGCCGCTGCCGGGATTCTGGCGGCTGGCCGCCTTTTTGCTCCCTTATTTTCTTATCGGCTACGATGTGCTCTGGCGGGCGGTGCGCGGCATTCTGCACGGGCAGGTGTTCGATGAAAATTTTTTGATGGCGCTGGCCACCGTCGGCGCATTCTGCACGGGGGAATATGCGGAAGCGGTCGCCGTTATGCTCTTTTATCAGGTGGGCGAGCTGTTTCAGAGTTATGCCGTCGGCCGTTCCCGCCAGTCAATTGCCGAGCTGATGGATATCCGGCCCGACTATGCCAATCTTGAGCGCGGCGGCGAGCTTATTCAGGTGGATCCCGAGGAGGTTGCCGTCGGAGATACTATTGTTATCAAGGCAGGAGAGCGTGTCCCGCTCGATGGGGTGGTGCTCGAGGGACATTCCAGCATCAATACCGCTGCCCTGACCGGCGAAAGCCTGCCGCGCGATATTGCCCCCGGGGATGACGTGGTCAGCGGCTGCGTCAACGAAAACGGGCTTATCCGCGTTCAGGTCACCAAGGCCTTTGGCGAATCCACCGTTTCAAAGATTCTCGATTTGGTGGAAAACACCAGCGCCAAAAAAGCCAGGGCGGAAAACTTCATCACCCGCTTCGCCCGCATTTATACCCCCGCAGTAGTTCTCGCCGCGCTGCTGCTGGCGCTGCTGCCGCCGCTGATTCTCCGGGAACCCTTCGGCGGATGGATTCACCGCGCGCTGATTTTCCTGGTCATCTCCTGCCCCTGCGCGCTGGTGATTTCGGTGCCGCTGAGCTTTTTCGGCGGAATCGGCGGGGCCTCCCGCAGGGGAATCCTCGTAAAGGGGGGCAACTATCTGGAGGCGCTGGCCGACACCGAAATCGTTGTCTTTGATAAGACCGGAACGCTGACGCGCGGTGTCTTCAACGTGACCGCCATTCACCCGGATACGTTCAGCGAGGCGCAGCTGCTTGAGCTGGCCGCGCTCGCCGAGAGCTACTCCGACCACCCGGTAGCGCGTTCTCTGCGGGAGGCCTACGGCCTTCCCATCGACCGCGCGCGCCTCGGAGAAATCAGCGAGCAGGCCGGGCACGGCGTGCGCGCGCAGGTGGATGGCAGAGCGGTTGCCGTCGGCAACGACAAGCTGATGGAAAGCCTCGGGGTGCACTGGCACCCCTGCCACCAGGTAGGGACAACCGTTCATGTCGCGGCAGACGGCGTTTATGCCGGACATATCGTCATTTCAGATGAGCTCAAGCCGCAGGCGAAAAAGGCCATTCCGCTGCTCAGGGCGGCGGGGATACGCAAAACGGTCATGCTGACAGGCGATACCAGAGAGGTTGGCGAGGCGGTAGCCGGCACGCTTGGGATCGATGAGGTTCACACCGGCCTGCTGCCCGCCGATAAGGTGCAGCAGGTGGAAAAGCTGCTCCTCGAGCGCTCGCCGAAGGGACGGCTGGCCTTTGTCGGCGACGGCATCAACGATGCCCCGGTTCTCGCCCGGGCAGACCTGGGCATCGCGATGGGGGCGCTCGGCTCGGATGCGGCCATTGAAGCGGCCGATATCGTTCTGATGGATGATAACCCCGAAAAGATTGCCGACGCCATGCAGATTTCCCGGAAGACCCGAAGGATTGTCTACCAGAATATCGTATTTGCGCTGGGCGTAAAGGCAGTGGTGCTGCTGCTGGGCGCCTTCGGAATGGCCAATATGTGGGAGGCGGTGTTCGCTGATGTCGGTGTTTCGGTCATCGCCATCCTCAACGCCACCCGGGCGCTGAAAAGCGGAAAATAGCGCAGGAAAGCAAGGACTGCCGGTATCTCCCCTCCCGCCGTTCAAAACAGACGGTTTTGAACGGCGGGAGGATTTTTTATATGAATAAAATTTTTCTTCCCATTTCTCCCCATACCGGGTATAATACAGGGGTATATCTTGTCCTCTGCCGGCGGCAGCGGCACAGGGAGGTTCATCTATGGAAATCGAACGGAAATTTTTAATCGACCGCTACCCCGACCTGCCCGAGCAGGAGCGCATTCTGATGCGGCAGGGATACCTGGCGACCGGCCCGGCCGTCCGGGTGCGCAGCGAGCAGCGGCAGGATAAAGAGGGAAACCCGCTGGAGGAGGCCCGCTATATCCTCTGCATCAAGGGAAAGGGAAAGCTGGTGCGCGAGGAGATAGAGCTGCCCCTCGAGCCGGAAATCTTTCACCGCCTGTGTGCGCTGCTGGAGGCTCCGCTCATCGAAAAGAGGCTGCGCACCTACCGCCTGCCGGATGGGCACCTGCTGGAATGCAGCCTGGTGGACCCCGGCCTCCCCTGCTCCTTTTTTTATGCTGAGGTGGAATTTGACAGCCGCGAAGAGGCGCTCAGCTTTTCACCTCCCGGCTTTCTGGGAAAGGAACTGACGCAGCTGCCCCATTCGAGTATGAGCGACTACTGGCTGCGCCGCAGGGAATATCTGCAATAACGGGGGCCGGCTTCGCGGCTTCCTGCTGCCAAAAAGCCAATCTTTCCGCATCCCCGGCAGAGAGAGCGAAGCATATCCCCGCCAAAAGAAAGGTTTGGTATCCGCATGTTTATCACCATTGATGGGCCGGACGGCACCGGAAAAACGACCCTCGCCCATGCGCTGGCAGAAAGGCTGCAGGCGCAGGGCATCCCGGCCGTTTATACCTGCGAGCCGACTGATTCCGAGCTGGGACAGCATATCCGGGAGATTCTGCGAAAGGGAGGATATGAGCTCTCCCGCCTGACCGAGCTGTTTACCGAGGACCGCGCCCGGCATATCCGGGATTTTATCGAGCCGCATTCCCGGCAGGGAGAGGTGGTCATCTGCGACCGTTATAAATATTCCACCATCTGCTATCAGCATCTGCAGGGGGAGCCGGTAGAACGGCTGCTCCGGTTAAACGGGGGATTTCTGCCGCCCGACCTGCCGGTCATCCTTTACGCGGAGGATGCCGGCCTGCTTCTCGAGCGGATCGGCCGGCGCGGGCTGGGGACCGATCTCTTTGAAAGCAAAAAAACCATTGAAGAAAGCATCCGGCTCTACCGGAAAATGCCGGAATATTTCCCCAGGGAGCAGTTTTTTTATCTCGATGCCACCCTGCCCAGGGAAAAAGCGGTATCCCTGCTGCTGGAGGAAGTCCTGAAAAGGCTGCAGCAATAGAAAAGGGCGCGCTGCAAAACTTTCGCTTTGCAGCGCGCCCTTTCGGCTAAAGACTGCATTCGCCTTTATGGGCGCGGCCGCTTTGGGCCTTTTCTCCGCCCCTCCCTTTGTCAAAGAAGGGATGACCAGCAGGGTCCGACGGAAAAAAGGCTTGTAGAGTGAAAATAGTCATGATAAAATATGGAAAGAAGCACAGCAGAAGCGGGAGGATATATGAAAAAAATACTGGTCATCGTGGGCGGCGGCAGGCCGCAGGGAAATACCGCCCAGCTGGCAGAGGCTTTCTGCAAAGGCGCCAAAGAGGCGGGGCATTCGGTCAAAACGGTCTCTCTGCTGCAAAATGAGGTCAAGGGCTGCCTGGGCTGCAACGCCTGCCGCTATGGAAAGCCCTGTATACAAAAGGATGCTTTTCAGCAGCTGATACCGGATATTCAGGCGGCAGACTGCATAGTCTTTGCCTCTCCCCTGTATTTTTGGACGGTATCTTCCCGAATAAAGGCCTTCATTGAGCGGTTTTACTGCATCGCGCAGAAGGATGCCGCCCCGCCGCTCGGACGCTACGAGAAATACCCGGTCAAGGACTGTGCACTGCTCATGACTGCCGCGGACAACTTTTTCTGGACCTTTGAGCAGGCGGTTTCCTATTACCAGTTCACGCTGATAAACTATATCGGCTTTCACGACCGGGGCATGCTGCTCGCCGGCGGCTGCGGGGATACAAACGGCAGGCCGCAGATTGCCCGGACAGAGCACCTGCAAAGGGGCTACCAGTTTGGCAAAACGCTCTATGAGAGCCCCTGTTCATAAAATTTGATGGGACCATCCGGTTCTGTTTTTTTACTGTGCAAAAGGCTGGTGAAAAGGGCTGCGCCGCGTTTTTCCCCTGCCCAGGGCTGAATAAAGTTCTGCCCCCCGCAGAAAATAGCGGCCAAAGGGCGAGCTCCGGTTTTCCGGTTAATTTCGGGGTAAGAGCTGCAGGGAGACCCCCGGTGTACCCCTTTGATAGCCAACGGCCGGAGGCTCTCGAATATTTTGCAGAAAAGAAGAGGAGAAGCAGTGTCTCATAACTGGAAAGAATATGTAGGCGATAAGAATTTTTACCGCAGCATTTTGAAAATTGCCATTCCCGTATCTGCGCAGCAGCTGATTACGGTGGGAATCAACCTGATGGATACCGTTATGCTCAGCAGCATGGGGGATATCCAGCTCTCGGCCGCCGCACAGGCCGGCCAGTTTATCAACCTTTTCCAGATTTTCTGCATGGGCATCGGCATGGGCGCTTCCGTGCTGACGGCGCGCTTCTGGGGAATGGAGGATAAAATCAGCCTGCGCAAGGCGGTTACCATCATGCTGCGCATCGTTTTGGCGTTTGCTACGGTCTTTTTCCTGGCCACCCTCTGCTTTCCCAAAACAATCATGCTGTTTTATACCTCGAATGAGGAGACTATCCGCTATGGCGTCTCCTATCTGCAATGGATTCTGCCCACCTATTACTGCATGGGGCTCTCCCTGACCTGCACCATCGTGCTGCGCAGCGTCGGCGAGGTGCGTATCCCTCTGATTTCCTCCTTCCTCTCCTTTTTCATCAACATCTTTTTCAACTGGGTCTTTATCTTCGGCAAGCTGGGCGCTCCGCGCATGGAGATTGCCGGGGCCGCCCTGGGAACGCTGATTGCGCGCATTTTTGAGCTTCTGTTCATCTGCGGATTTTTTATTTTGAAGGATTCGCGCATCGAATATCGCTTTCATCATCTGGCAATGCCCTGCCGCAATCTGCTGAGGGAATATTTTCGTATCAGCATCCCCGTACTGGTCAGCGACGGGCTGCTGGCCCTCGGAAACAACTCCGTAGCCATGATTATGGGGCGGATTGGCGACACTTTTGTAGCCGCCAACTCGGTGACCATGGTCGTTCAGCAGCTGAGCTCGGTTTTAACGCAGGGTGTCTCCAACGCCAGCGGCATTATTACCGGGCACACCATGGGCCGGGGTGAATACGATAAGGCGCAAAAGCAGGGATATACCTTTCTTCTTCTGGGCGCTCTAGTAGGATTTCTGGCCGCAGCGGCGATTCTCCTGCTGCGAACCCCCATTATCGGCTATTATCAGGTTTCACAGCAGGCGAAGGAAATAAGCTTCCAGCTGATGGATGCCATCAGCTTTATCATCATCTTCCAGGCGATGAATTCCATTCTGACGAAGGGTGTCCTGCGTGCCGGAGGGGATACCAAATTCCTGATGGCGGGAGACATCCTGTTTTTGTGGGTCGCCAGCATCCCTCTGGGCATGCTGGCCGGCCTTGTCTGGCACTGGCCGCCCTTCTGGATTTACAGCATGCTGAAAATCGACCAGATTCTCAAATGCGTCTGGTGCTTCTTCCGGCTGAGAAGCAGAAAATGGATGAAAAAAATCTCCGCCGCCCCGGCGGAGGAAAAGGCAGCCTGAGGGCCGTCTGCCTCTTTTCCATAAAACCAGCCACCCGGATTTTCTCCACTTCCGGGCGGCTGGTTATTTCTTCGGCTCTGCGGCAGGCCGCTTTGCAGAAAGCCAGGCATTCTTTACAAAATCCCCTTCCTGCGGATATATGCCGGTTTCGGCGCGCCCGCCAGTCCCCCCGTTTTTATGAGCCCTGGCCAAAGAGGTTGACAAAACGGCTGAGGTTTAATATAACCAATGTTATATAACGTTGATTATATAATTTACAGTGAGGAGTCTGCATACCGCCAAAAATAAAATTTACGAAAGAAAGGGTGGTAGAAGCCGCCTTTGCGCTTGCCCGGGAAGCGGGGGCGGAAAATATCAATGCCAGAACCGTCTCCCAAAAGCTGGGCTGCTCCACCCAGCCCATCCTCTATCATTTTGAAACGATGGAAGCACTCAAAAGAGCCGTTTATCAAAAGGCGGACCGGTATCACGCCGGATAAATGGCCGCCCTGAAAAACAAAGCGGCTGTATACCTGCCATGCCGCGGAAACTGCCCGACCAGCCCCATGCCGCAAGAGTGCGCCTTTACCGGCAGGGTGGGGCACGATTTACTCTTTGTGCGGATAAAGGAGTAAAAAGAACCTTCGGTTCTTAAAGAAAGCCACTTAGAAGGGCTCCACCTCTCTAAGAATAGCCCCCAGGGGAGGCACACTGCCGTGTTGTCTCGCCTGTCGGCTCGATCGACGCTGGACGGGTGCCACTGGCATGCAGCGCCCCCTATCCCCCCTCTCCGGAGGACACATCACATCTTCCACCCGGATAGAAGTAAAGTACATCCTATATTCCATACGGGATATAGGCACGATGGCCTCTTCCCCCTGCTTCCCATGCCCGCCCGCCGGGAGGGATAATCGTAATATGCGTTATTTTCTACATAATGTTGCCCTTTCTTTTCGCCATGCAATGCGCAGGCGAAAAAAGAGCCATCGCCTGCCGCCAGAGCAGACGGCGGGCGTGTAAGGAAAATGGATAGCTAACCTCGAGTGAGACAAAAAAGGGAGTTTCTTCAAACTGAGGACGAGACGTCGTGCCTCCCGCCCGGTCAGGCAACTACATCCTCCAGATATCCAATGGGCACGAAACATAGCAGGCTACCCAGAAAAGGAAAAGACATATCAAAACATCCATCTGTCAAATCTATACTTTAAATGCTGTTACCCTTCTTTACCGGGAACATTTGTTGAAATTCCCCGTTTTATGTGATACACTGAAAATGTTTCAGGTAAAGGGAGGCTGACAGGAAGATGAACTGCACAAAATGCGGACAGGAACTGATGGAAGGGACAGCATTCTGCCCCTATTGCGGCAATAAGACAGAGGCGCAAGCCGGCGCAGAACAGCCAATCTATCAGGCAGAGATAAAGGGACTGTTAAAATCCGGAAAGCTGCTGGTCTATTCCGACCGAACAGAGTTTGTGAGCAGCAGCGTTCAGAAGGCTATCTTCAGTTATACCGGCCTGGTAGCGGTGAAGAAGGGCTGGGACTGCATCGACTTTGTCACCGAGGATGGGCACACCGAGTCCTGTCCCGCCGGCAGAAAGGGCGTTCACGAGGCATTTCTGTATATTGAGCAGGCGGTCAGGCCCTATCTTGCGCAGCGCAAAAACCGCCTTTTATCCGAGGGGGTAGCGTATTCCTTCCCCAGCAGCCAGGGGCTTCTAAACGAGGGCATACTCAATCTCTCCGCCGAAGGGGCGCAGTTTCGAGCGCGTTCCGGAAAGGGAGAGATTCTCTCCTTTCAGGAGGTCAAGTCGGTATCCCTCTCTGCGGCTGCGCTGGACTTTTCGCTGTTCGATGGAAAGGTAAAGTCCTTTACCCTTCCCAAAGATCTGCGGGAGGAGGTGCTTGCCTTTGCCGCCGGCGCCATCGCCCCCTATCTTGCGCAGCGCAAAGAGGCGCTGCTGGCCCGGGGCATCTATTTTTCCTTTCCCGGTCCGGACGGCAAAACGCTGAATATTCTGGCTGACCGGGCGGAGTATACCGCCCCATCCGGACAGGCGCAGGAGATTCTCTTTCAGGATGTGCGGGCCGCCAGCCTGTATGAGGGAAGGCTTGAGCTGGCTCTGACAAACGCCACTTCCCACTCCTTTCCGGTCGATGCAGATGCCGCAGACGAGGTGCGGACATTTATCGAAAAAGCGATAGAGCCCTATGTCACCGCGCGAACGGCAGGCTTTGAGCAGTCCTTCGGCATTGATGAGCGCATTGAATTCAACGAAAAGCGGGGCGTTTTCCATATCATCCGGCAGGGCGGCCGGGAAATTACAGGGGAATGGCCCTCAGAGGCGCTGACGCGGTGCGAATGGACAGAAAACGGCGAGCTGACCGCGCTGGGCAGTATGGTATCCGGAGGCATCGCCCTCTTTAAAAGCGCGGCAAAGGCGGTGGGAAATCAGAACGCCGCCGAGGCGGAGGAGCGAATCAGCTGCGCGGGAATGATTCTGCATATCCTGGCAGAGCAAAAGGCAGAAACCCAGAGCGTCCGCTTCGGCATCTTCCCCGCGGGAATGAGCCGGACAAGCCGGAAATACGACCGCTATCTGGCAGAAGGAATCCATTTTTCCGACTATCTGAAAAACAGCCTCCCGGCCTGCGAACAGGTTGAGCCTACCCTGCCAAAGCCAAAGGAGCAGCAGCCGGAGCAGGCAGAAAAGACCGAAAGCGAGGCGCCAAAGGCCCTCCCGGCCGCGGACCCCTCCGACAGGACAAAGGAGGATGGAGAAAACGCTCACCCATCCCAAATGCAGGATGAGCTGGGCATTACCCGGTATATCGAAGGGATTTCCCGGTTTATTGGAAATTGTACGACCCCCATGACCATCGCCATTCAGGGAAACCGGGGAAGCGGGGAAAACAGCATTTTGAGGATTCTGTTTCACCAGCTGAAACCGCTCTATGAGAATAATCTGCTGCTGCTGAACGTGCGGCAGCTCCCACTGAATGAATCCGGCGAGGCGCTCTGCACTGCTGCAGGCAAAAAGCTTTTAAGCCTTCTTGGCGGCGAAAACGGTGCCGAAGCGAAGGATCGGGCAGCTAAAATCGCCACCGGTCTTGCCAAGCTGGTGACCGGCGCCATTCTCTCCGACAGCTCGATCGGTCAGGATATGGCGGAAGGGCTGTTTAACAAGGGCTCCTCCAATTCGCCGGAACAGCTGGCGGGGCTCTTTTCCCGGCAGATAAAGGCGCGCTGCCAGGGCGCAGCAAAAAAGGTTGTTTTTCTGATAGAGGGACTGGACAGGCTCGCCCCTCTCAGGGCAGTTGAGCTGCTGGAGGCACTGCAGGACTTTTTCGACTGCGAAGGATGCGTATTCGCCATCGCTGCAGACTACGATAACATTTTCAGCGGCGCTCAGGAGAAATACAGGCAGAGCTTTGATGAACAGCGGGGAAGGCGCTTTTTTGATGAGCTGTTTAAAATGTCCTTCCGGGTTCCCTCCTCCAGCTATAACCTCACAGGCTATATCAAAAGCAAATTGGAACATATGGATATCCGGCCCGAAGAGCAGGCGGAGCTCCCCTCCTATGTAGAGCTGATTCAGAGCTCGATAGGCAAAGACCCCGAGGGTATCGACCGCCTGTTCGATTCCTTCCTGCTGCTCAAAAATATGGCGGATGAGGAATTATATGAAGATCGTTACCAGCGGCTGGTGCTGTTTGCCCTGCTGTGCATGCAGACAAAATTCCGCAGCATCTATGAATACATGGTGCGCATGAAGGACAGCATGAGCCCGCTGTTTTTGACCGGGCTCTGCGGCAGCAGTGCGGAATTCTGGGAAAATGTCCCGGCCGTGGAGGGCGAAAAGGCGGCGTTTCCGGAGTTCGGCACCGCATTCGCCCATACGATTAATCAGGATGAGGAGATAGAAATTTCCCCTGCAGAGTGCCGGGCCTTTTCCGAGGTGCTGGCGTTTTCCGCCATCACCTCCAAATAAGGGCCGCTTCCCTGCCGGGGATATGGAAAGAAATCGATATTACAAAAGCAGAAAACGGAGGAAGAGCCGTGCAACGATTAAACGATTTAATTGCTTTATGCGACAAACACCCCGTCTACATTCAGACGCACAATTTCCCCGATCCGGATGCCATCGCCTCTGCCTATGGGCTGCAAAAGCTGCTGGCCCTCTATGGGATAAAATCCAGCCTCTGCTATGACGGACGGATTGACAAACTGAGCGCCTCCAAAATGCTGGAGGCTTTTCAGATTCAGATGCTGCCCTATAGTCAGCTGGCGGAAAACATGAAGGAGAGCGACCGCATCATCTGCGTGGACAGCCAGAAGCACAGCGGAAACGTAACCGATTTTATCGGGGATGAGGTCGCCTGCATCGACCATCATCCAACCTTTGTCCCCATCGAATACGGCTATCAGGATATCCGCATTACCGGGGCCTGTGCCACGCTGATCGCAGAATATTTTCTCCTCTCCGGCCATGAGCCGGACAGCGATACGGCCACCGCCCTGCTCTACGGCATCAAAATGGATACGCTGCAGTTCACCCGGGGCGTCACCGAGCTGGATATCCGGATGTTTGGCTTTCTCTTTCCCCTCTGCAACCAGGAAAAGCTGGCCAGCCTGGAAACCAACAATATGGAGTTTGCCGATCTGAAGGCCTATGGCGCGGCCATTGAAAGCATTGAACTGTATGACAGGGTGGGCTTTTCCTGCATTCCCTTCTCCTGCCCGGATGCGCTGATTGCCATCCTCTCCGACTTCATTCTGGCCCTCATCGAAGTGGAGGTCGCGGTGGTGTTCTCCTTCCGGGAGGACGGCGTTAAGCTCTCCACGCGTTCAGAGGATCCGAACATCTCCGCCGGGAGGCTGCTGCATGAGGCGCTCGAGGGCATCGGAAGCGGCGGCGGGCATGATACCATGGGCGGCGGATTTATCAGTAAAGACCGCCTTCCCGAGCTGGGACGCTACCCCAAAGAGGCCATCCGCAATCTGGTTTTGAATGCGCTGGGAAAAGACTGAACGATATCGTCCCAAGCCTATCCCAGAATTCCCAGATGCTCCAGCAGAATTTTCAGCCCCATCAAAATCAGCACGACGCCGCCGAACACCTCGGCGCGCGCACGAAACCGGGCGCCGAACAGGCTGCCAATGCGGATGCCGGCCGCCGAAAAAAGAAAGGTGGTCAGCCCTATCAGAGAAACAGCCGCCCCTATCTGCACCTGCAGAAAGGCAAAGGTCACGCCGACTGCCAGCGCATCAATGCTGGTCGCCACGGCCAGCGGCAGCATCGCTCGGGGACCAAAGCTGTCATCCAGCTTTTCCGCGCTGTCAAAGGCCTCCCGAACCATATTGGCGCCGATGACCGCCAGAAGAACAAAGGCAATCCAGTGGTCAAAGCGGGTAATCAGCTCCCGGAACCTGCTGCCCAGAAGATAGCCCAGCAGGGGCATCAGCGCCTGAAAGCCTCCAAAATAAAGGCCGGTCACCAGCATGGGGCCCGCCCCCGCCTTTCGGGTGGCCAGCCCCTTGCAGATGGAAACGGCAAAAGCATCCATCGAAAGCCCGACGGCGATAAGAAACAGCTCCCATATCCCCACCGTTCTTTTCCCCTCCCCTTTCCATAAAACTATACCGGATACGAAAGGCCCCCGGGCCTCTGTTTAAATATGTAAAAACGGCAGAAAGCCGGCCGGCGTTTCCAGACAGGCCCGGCTATGCACCGGTTCTTCAGCCTCTTTTGGCCGTTCTATTAAAATAGCATGAAGGTAGCTGTTTGTCAATTATATTCCGGGAAATGAACCCCTATGAGGAAAGGATGAAAATCGATGCTTAAAGAGCTTATAAGTGCCAACCGCTCCTACCGCCGTTTCAAGCAGTCCGAACGTCTTTCGCGGGAAACGCTGCTCGAGCTGCTCGAGCTGGCACGGATGACCGGCTCGGCCGGCAACCTGCAGCCGCTGCGTTTTCTTCCCCTGTATACCCCCGAGGACTGCGGACGGGTCTTCCCTTTCCTCGGCTGGGCAGGCTACCTGCAGGACTGGCCGGGCCCGGAGCCGGGAGAGCGCCCGGCCGCCTATCTGCTGCTTTTCAGCGACCTCGCCCTCTCTAAAAATGCCCGGCTGGATGCCGGGCTGGCCGCGCAGAGCATCCTGCTCGGCGCTGTAGAAAAGGGCTTAGGCGGCTGCATGCTCGGCAACGTGCAGCGCGAAGGGCTGATGAAAGAATTCAGGATTGACCCGGAGCGCTATGAGCTGCTGCTGGTTATCGCGCTCGGCGTTCCTGCAGAAACCGTTTTGCTCGAGCCGCTGCCGCAGAACGGGAATATCCGCTATTGGCGCGATGAAAGCGGGCTTCACCATGTGCCTAAACGTCCGCTGAAGGAGCTTTTATTAGACGGCGCAGAATGAGAAGGTATTTCGCTCAAAAGCCGCGCTATTCTGAGCGAAATACCGCCATTTTCTGCACGTTTCTCAATGTTGTGCGCAGCGCTGGACGTATCTGCCCGGCAGCATTATAATAGAGACAGCAGATAGGACTTGCTGGCAAAAGTCCTGGCAGGCAATATGGATAAAACAAATGGGAGGAAAGAATATGGCAAACAGAATGGTACTCAACGGCACCGCCTATATCGGGGCGGGTGCAATTGAAAACATCCCGGAGGAGGTAAAAAATCGGGGGCTTCATAAAATCTTCCTGGTCACCGATCCGGACCTTGTGCGTTTCGGCGTCGTCTCCAAAGTGACGGCCGTACTGGAAAAGGCCGGCATCCCCTACACGATCTATGACCATGTGAAGGCCAACCCCACCATTCACAATGTGCAGGAAGGGGTAGAAGCCTGCAAGGCCGCGGGCGCAGAAGGCATTGTCGCCGTCGGCGGCGGCAGCGCCATTGATACCGCCAAGGCGATCGGCATCATTATGACTAACCCTGAGCATGCCGATGTGCGCAGCCTGGAAGGCGCAGTCAGCACCAAAAACCCTGCCCTGCCGATTATCGCCGTCTCCACCACTGCCGGCACCGCCGCCGAGGTAACGATTAACTATGTCATCACCGATGAGGAGAAGCGCCGCAAGTTCGTCTGTGTCGATCCGCACGACATTCCGGTCGTCGCCGTCGTCGATCCGGACATGATGTCCTCGATGCCCAAGGGCCTCACCGCCGCCACCGGCATGGATGCGCTGACCCACGCCATTGAGGGATATATTACCAAGGGCGCCTGGGAGCTGACCGATGTGCTGCATCTCTCGGCCATCGGCATCATCTCCCGCTCGCTGCGCTCCGCTGTTAAAAACGAAGCGCAGGGGCGCGCCGACATGGCGCTCGGTCAGTATGTCGCCGGCATGGGCTTCTCCAATGTGGGACTCGGCATTGTGCATTCGATGGCCCACCCGCTCGGCGCGGTCTATGATACGCCGCACGGCGTCGCCAACGCCATCATCCTGCCGACCGTTATGGAGTATAACGCCGAGGCCACCGGCGAAAAGTACCGCGAAATTGCCCGCGCGATGGGCGTTTGCGGCGTGGACAGCATGAGCGCCGAGGAGTACCGCAAGGCCGCGGTCGAGGCCGTCCGCCAGCTCTCGAAGGATGTCGGCATCCCCGCCACCCTCTCAGAGGTCGGCGTCAAGGAGGAGGATATTCCTTTCCTGGCAGAGTCCGCCATGGCCGATGCCTGCACGCCCGGCAACCCGCGCGACCCGAAGCTGGAGGACGTTGCCGCCCTCTACCGTTCGATGCTTTAAACCAGTACCGGTTTTTTAAAAACTGAAGGAGGGGCGGGCCCGCAGAAGCTGCGAAAAGCAAAAGTTTTTGCGGGACCTGCCCCTCCTTTTATCGAAAACAGGCAAAGGGAGGAAAAGGGATGTATCAAATATATGACCTGCGGGTAGAGGACCTGATAAACCCCATTGGCCTTTCGGAGTGCCGGCCGCGCTTCTCCTGGAAGATACAGGGAGAGGGCAGGAAGGTTTACCAGAAAAGCTACCGGCTGCAGCTCGCTGCCGATGCCGGCTTTACCTGCCTGCTCTATGACAGCAGGGAAAAGGAGAGCAGTGAATCAGTGCTGGTCGGCTATGAGGGGGAGGCGCTCTCCTCGCTGACGCGCTACCATGTCCGCGTGCGCTCGACTGCGGCGGACGGGCAGCAGAGCGATTGGTGCTATGGTAGCTTTGTCACCGCCATTTTGAACCCCAAAGGCGAATGGCAGGCGCCCTTTATCAGCGCGGAAACCGAGGAGGATGCCAATGATTCCTCCGCAAAGCAGCTGCGGGGGACTTTTTCCCTGCGGGAGGAGCCTGCCGAAGCCTTTTTAAGCGCCACCGCCTGCGGCATGTATGAGCTGTTTTTAAACGGCAGGCGGGTGGGCGAAGACCTCTTTACACCCGGCTGGACCGAATATCACCACCGCCTCGCCTATCAGACCTGTGAGGTTACCGGCCTAGTGCATGCCGGTAAAAACGCTGCGGGCGCCATGGTCGGAGCGGGCTGGTATAAAGGGTGCCTGGTCTGGAAGGATAACCGCGCCATCTATGGAAAGCGCACCGCTTTCGCGATGCAGCTGCTCGTGCGCTACGCCGACGGGTCGCAGGAGACCTTTCTCACCGGGCCGGACTGGCGTTGGAGCACCTCCCCGGTGCTCTATTCGGAAATCTACCATGGCGAACGGTATGATGCGCGCCTCGAGCAGCCCTTCTCCGAGCCCTTCTTTGATGATGGCGGCTGGGCCCCCGTTTACCTGCTGAAAACACATCCTCCCCTCTGCCCGCAGGATGGGCTGCCCATCTGCAGGCAGGAGGTGCTGCGCCCCGTCTCGATTTTCATAACGCCGAAGGGCGAACGGGTGGTGGATTTCGGGCAGAATCTGACCGGCTTTGTCCGGCTGCATATCCGCGGGAATGCAGGCGAACAGGTCCGCTACAGCCATGCGGAGGTGCTCGACCGAGAGGGGAATTTCTACACCGCCAACCTGCGCACCGCAAAGGAGGAAATTACCTACACCCTGCGCGGCGGGGAGGAGGAATGCTATGAGCCTCACTTCTCCTTCCAGGGCTTTCGGTATATCCGGCTGGATGCCTTTCCCGGGGAGCCGGAGACGGAAAACTTCGAGGCGGTTTCGGTACATTCGGATATGCGCCCCACCGGCTCCTTCTCCTGCTCGGACGATATGCTCTGCCAGCTGATGCGCAACATCCGCTGGGGAATGCGGGACAATTTCCTCGATGTTCCTACCGACTGCCCGCAGCGGGATGAGCGCCTGGGCTGGACGGGGGATGCGCAGGTCTTCATCCCAACGGCCAGCTACCTCTACGACACCCTCCCCTTCTTCCGCAAATGGCTGCGCGACATGGCTGCCTCCCAGAAGGAGGATGGCGGCATCCCGCATGTCGTCCCCGACGTGCTGACCACCCCCGAGAAATCCGCCTATGGCGCCTGCGGCTGGGCGGATGCGGCGGTTGTCTGTCCATGGACGGTTTCCCTTTTCCAGGGCGACCGGCGGCTGCTGAAGGAGTGCTACCCGATGATGAAGCGCTGGGTGGAATATATCCGCGCCCATTCACGCGACGGGGTGCTCTGGGACCAGGGGGAGCACTTCGGCGACTGGCTGGCGCTCGATGCCGAGGAGGGCAGCTGCAGGGGGGCGACCCCCAATGTGCTGATAGCCACCGCCTACTATGCCCAGTCCGTCACCCTTTTGGTCAAAACAGCCCGGCTGCTCGGCGATGAGGAGGAAGCAGCGCAGTATGAAAAGCTGCGCGCCGCCATCGGTAGCCGCTATGCCGAGGAATTTTTCACTGAGGACGGCGCTCTGACGGTACAGACCCAGACGGCGCATGTTCTCTCGCTGGCCTTCTCGCTCACCCCCGAGCGCTGGAAGGAAAAAACACTCGAAAATCTGGAGAAGCTCATCCATGAGCGCGGCGACCACCTTAGCACCGGCTTTCTCGGCACCCCCGAGCTGCTCGGCGCGCTCAGTGAAAACGGGCGGACGGCGCTTAGCTATACCCTGCTCGAACAGAAAAGCTATCCCTCCTGGCTCTATCCGCTCTCGAAGGGCGCGACCACCATCTGGGAGCACTGGGACAGCATCAGGCCGGATGGCAGCATGTGGAGCACCGACATGAACTCCTTTAACCACTATGCCTATGGCGCTGTCGGCGCCTGGATGTTCGGCACGGTGGCCGGCATCCGTCCCGACCCGGAGATGCCCGGCTTTCGGCACGCCCTTCTCTGCCCACAGCCGGGAGGGAGCCTCAGTTGGGTCGAAGGCCGCCTGCAGACCCCCTATGGCCTTTTAAAGAGCCGCTGGGAACGAGAAGGAAATGCCGTTTTCTGGGAGGTCAGCATCCCTGCCAACAGCTCGGCTACCCTCATTCTGCCCTGGGGCGCACAGATAAAGAGCAGCGACACGGGAGAGGACTTTTGTGAAGGCAAGCTCACCGTCGGCTCCGGCTGCTACCGGATAAGCTGGGAGTAAACG
Source organism: Provencibacterium sp. (assembly GCA_022792175.1). Lineage (GTDB taxonomy): Bacteria > Bacillota > Clostridia > Oscillospirales > Ruminococcaceae > Harryflintia. Next base: position 6,897 of record JAAWAN010000041.1, on the reverse strand, counting down.
CCAAAAACGGACGAAAAAGCATGAGATATGCATCGGGCAGTTACCGCCAGCGGTAACTGCCCGATAAGCTTCTGCAGGAAAAAGCGGCAGAAGGCCCTTATCCTGCATTTTCTCCGTCGGCTGCTGTGTAATCATAGGCTGCCTACGATAAAACACTCTCCTGTCAATCAGGCGCCGCCGCCAACCATCTGTGTAACAAATAATCTTTTCATGCAGGATCTTTGCCAGCTTTATTTCGCCTTATATACCTGCACAGCTGTCCGCATCTTCCTGTTTTAAACAGAAGCCAAGGCAGCCTCTTCTAAAAGGCCAGCCGATAAACAGGCACTTGTAGGCCTTATAAAATCACAGTTTTTCTTCTCTTTCAAAATTTATGAAGCAGATGCAGAATTATCGTTAAAACATCAAAGCTGACTCTCCATCGTTTTCATCATTTCGCAAAAACCATTTCTTTCATAAAACCTTATGCCATCCATATTTTGTGGAAAAACCTGCGTTCTAATAAAATCTGCCCCTCTTTTTTTACCATATTCCTTACTGGCTTTTATAAGAAGGGTTCCAATTCCCTTGTTCCGCTCGTTCTCCAAAACCGCTATATCCTGTATATAAACTGCGGTCTGAGGTTTCAGGCAGGATATATTTTTTTGTTTCAATATCATAACATGAGAAAATCCTACAATGGTTTCATCAACATCTGCCACAAGAATATCCTGATGATCGCTTTCAAATATGGCGTTAAAAAAATCGTCACTCCGATGGCCTATGATAAAATGTTCCGGCTGATATTTTACTCCGTCCGTTTCCAATTCGAAATATAAATGCCTCAGCTGTTCAACATCTTTCCTGTTCGCCGCTCTGATATGCATATCATCATCCCCGCAAATTTCAAGTGACTGACGGATAAAGTATAACACAGGGCTGACCTGGCTTTCAACCCCTATCATGGCTTTCAGCCCAGTTGGCAAGCTGTGCATCTGCAGGTACGATGCTCAGCCTCGCGTTCATTTGCCGAACACCATATTTCCCTGCAGGGCGAAAACGGGCGAAGCCTTCCCCAGAGGGGCGAAAAAACGTCACCGGTCTTGCCGTCCTCTACCCTGATAAACAGGCCAGGGCCCCTGTCTGACGATACCGCAGAAGCGAAACGGCGAAAGCCTGGGCCCGGCGGCAGCATGATGAATCCTTTTCCCCGCCTTTCCTTTTTGACCAGAAAGTGCTATAATGAAAAGCCGGAAAATAACATCAATGGGGAGGACGGGCACAGATGCAGACAAGCCCTTATGCACCGCTGAAAAAGAAGATTCTGGAGGAATATTTCTCCCGCATGAACCCGATGCAGAGGCGGGCGGTTTTCGCTGTAAACGGTCCGGTGCTCATCCTGGCCGGGGCGGGCAGCGGGAAAACTACCGTTCTCATCAACCGCATTTTAAACCTTGTCCGCTTCGGTGAGGCCTATGCCCGCGAGGACTGGCCCTCCTCCCTCTCTGCGGAGGATGCCGCCTTTTTACAGCGCTGGGCGGATGGAGAACGGGAGGATGAGGAGCACATGGTTTCCCTGCTCCGGTGCCGCCCGGTCAAGCCCTGGAACATTCTGGCGATTACCTTTACCAACAAGGCCGCAGGAGAGCTGCGCGACCGGCTTGCCCAGAGCCTGGGGGAGCAGGCGCAGGAGATAAATGCCGCCACCTTTCATGCCGCCTGCGTGCGCATCCTGCGCCGCCATATCGACCGGCTCGGCTACAGCTCGGGCTTTACCATCTATGATACCGACGACTCCATCCGTGTCATCAAAAAGCAGATGGATTTGCTGCGCATCAGCGATAAAAATGTAAAGCCCCGTTCCCTGCTCGGCATGATCAGCCGTGCGAAGGATGCCATGCTCTCCCCCGCCGATATGCAGCGCACGGCCGGGAACGATTTTCTGGCGCAGACGGCTGCTAAAGTCTATGCCGGCTATCAGCAGGAGCTGAAGAGCGCCAACGCCGTCGATTTTGATGATATCATCCTGCTCTGCGTCCGGCTGCTCGAGGAGCATGCGGATGTGCTCGAATACTACCAGAACCGCTACCGCTACATTATGGTGGATGAATATCAGGATACCAACCGCCTGCAGTACCGGCTGATTTCCCTGCTGGCGGGCGCCCACCAGAACCTCTGCGTTGTCGGCGACGATGACCAGTCGATCTATAAATTCCGCGGGGCAACGATTGAAAATATCCTCAGTTTTGAGGACCAGTTTCCCGGGGCCGTGGTCATCCGCCTCGAGCAGAACTACCGCAGCACCAAAAACATTCTCGATGCGGCCAACGGCGTTATCGGCCACAATCTTGAGCGCAAGGGCAAAAACCTCTGGACGCAGAATGAGACCGGCGAAAAGCTGCAGGTCTACCGCGCCGGGGATGAGCAGGGCGAAGCCCGCTTTATCTGCGAAACGATCGGCAAAAATATCCGCGCGGGCGGGCGCTTCTCCGACCACGCCGTTCTCTACCGGATGAATGCACAGTCAAACATCATCGAACGCGAGATGACCCGCAGCGCCATTCCCTATAAAATCATCGGCGGGCTGCGCTTTTATGAGCGCAAGGAGATTAAGGATGCCATCTCCTATCTGAGTGTTATCCATAACCCTTCGGATAACCTGCGCCTGACGCGGATTATCAATGAACCGAAAAGGGGAATTGGCGACGCCACCATCGCTGCCGCACTGCAGATTGCCGACGGGCTGGGGCTCTCCCTCTTCGAGGTGCTGCGCACGGCCGATGAATACCCTGCCCTCTCCCGGCGCGCCCTCCCAATTCTAAGCTTTATCCGGATGATCGAAAGCTTTATCGAGGACGAGGCTTCGGGAATGCCGGTTGACCTTCTTCTCGAGTCGGTGCTGGAAAAAAGCGGCTATCTCGGCGCGCTGCAGGCGCAGGGGGAAACCGAACAGACCCGCATTGAAAACCTCGGCGAGCTGAAAAGCAACGTGCGCCACTATATGCAGGAGCAGGAGGAGGCCACCCTGGCCGGCTTTCTGGAGGAGATCGCGCTGTATACCGACCTCGATTCCTATAACGACAGCGAGGACCGGGTGGTGCTGATGACCGTCCACTCGGCAAAGGGGCTGGAATTTAACCATGTCTTTCTGGCGGGGACGGAGGAGGGTATTTTTCCCGGCAGCCAGTCAGCCTATGACCCCTCCCAGCTCGAAGAGGAGCGGCGGCTGGCCTATGTCGCCTTTACCCGCGCACGCAAGGAGCTTTATATCACCTGCAGCGCCATGCGCATGCTCTTTGGCTCCACCTCCCGCAACCCCATCTCCCGGTTTGTCAAGGAGATTCCCGAAAGCCTTTATGAGCTGAATGATGTCGAAAACCAGCGGCATACCCTCTCCCCTGCCGCGCGCGCGCACATCGAACGGACGGCGCCCTCCGCTGCTCCCGAAAGCCGGCTGTCTGCCAAAAGCCGGAGCGTCGCGGCTGCGGCGCGCCCGATTCAGCCGGCCGGAGCCGGGCTTGCGCTCGCCGTCGGCGACCGGGTGGAGCATTCGGTCTATGGGTCGGGCACCATTTTAAGTGTAAAGCCGATGGGCGGAGACCGGCTTATCGAAATCGCTTTCGACTCTGCCGGCACCAAAAAGGTGATGGCCAACTATGCGCGGCTGAAAAAGATGGACTGAGCGCCTGACGGGCAGACCTTCTCCGGCCCGCTCAAAAATGCCGTTCTGCAGGCGGCGAACCGCTTTCTTTGTCACAGAAAGGATGTAAAAAACATGAGCATAGAAGCAGTAAAAAGCTATTTCTCCTCCCTCAGACGCGGAAAGGATATTCGGGAATTCCCGGTTTCAAGCGCCACCGTCGAGCTGGCTGCGTCGGCGCTGGGGGTGCAGGGGGCGCGCATTGCCAAAACCCTCTCTTTTCTGACCCGCGAGGGCTGCATTCTGGTGGTCGCTGCCGGGGATGCCAAGGTGGATAACGCCAAATACAAGGCGCAGTTCGGCTGCAAGGCCTCGATGGTGCCGCGCGAAGAGTGCGAACGGCTGACCGGCCATGCGGTGGGCGGCGTCTGCCCGTTCTGCAATCCCGAGGGGGTCCGCGTCTATCTGGACCGCTCGCTGCAGCGTTTTCAAACGATTTTTCCTGCCTGCGGAAGCGCCAATTCCGCCATCGAGCTGACAAACGAGGAGCTTGAACGCTTTTCCGGGGCCAGCTGCTGGGTGGATGTCTGCAAGGGCTGGGAGCAGGGCTGAAAAAGCAGCAAAGCTTCCCCGCCGCACAGCTTCCTATATTCCTTCTTAAAAGCGATAAAACAGGAGGTCCCTTTTATGTCCACCCTTTATGTTTCTGATCTGGACGGAACTCTCCTCAATTCCCGGGATACGCTCAGCCTCCGCACCCTCGCCATTTTAAACGGCCTGATCGAAAAAGGGATGCACTTTACCTACGCGACAGCACGCTCGCTCGTCTCCGCTCGCAGGGTGACGGCCGGGCTCTCGGCCCGGCTGCCGGTCATCGTTTATAACGGCGCGTTTATCATGCGGGCGGATTCAGGAGAGATTCTCGATTCTGTTCCCTTTACCGAGGAGCAGCGCCGTCATGCGCAGGCGCTGTTTGAACGCTTTTCGCTGCATCCACTGGTCTACTCCTTTGCCGGAGGGGCGGAACGGGTGTCCTGGCAGACAGGCTATGAAAACGAGGGCATTCGGCGCTACCTCAGCCTTCGTAAAAACGACCCGCGCCTGCATCCCCTCTCTTCGCCAAAAACGCTCTATGCCGGGCAGCCGTTTTACTATACCTGCATCGGAACAAGAGAGGAGCTGCTGCCCGCCTATGAGGCCCTTCTGGCAGAGGGCTGTTACCGCTGCACGCTGCAGCAGGAGCTCTACCGGCCGGAATACTGGCTGGAAATCATGCCGCAGAAGGCCACCAAGGCGCGGGCAGCCAGAAAGCTCAGGCAGCTGTGGGGATGCGAGAGGCTCGTCTGCTTTGGTGACGCTATCAACGATCTGCCCCTGTTCGAAGAGGCAGATGCCTCCTATGCCGTGTCAAACGCCGTTCCCGCGCTCAGGGCAGCTGCCAGCGGCGTTATCGCCAGCAACGATGAGGATGGCGTTGCCCTCTGGCTCGCAGAGCACGCCGGATAAAAAGTCCAAACATAAAAAGGAGAACGGCCGCTTCTGCAAAACCGCAGAGCAGTCGCTCTCTTTTATAATAAGGAGGGAGTCGGGATAAAAACAGAATTAAGAACTTGCGCGCAGCCTGCCAGCAAAATCGGCCATTGCCCGGGAAACGGAAATCTGCTGCGGACAGACTGCTTCGCAGCTTTTGCAGCCGATGCAGACACCGGGCTGCTTCTCCGGCGGCAGGGCCATGAGCGCCATCGGCGCGATAAACCCACCGCCAGTAAAGGCATGCTCGTTATACAGCTTGAGCAACTCAGGGATATCCAGCCCCTGCGGGCAATGACTGGTGCAGTAGCGGCAGGCCGTGCAGGGCAGGGCGATTTTATCGACCATCTCTGCGCCCGTCTTTAACAGCACCGCCATCTCCTGCGGGTCCAGCGGCTTTTCTTCAGAAAAGGTCGCGATATTTTCCTTCAGCTGCTGCAGGTCAGACATGCCGGAGAGGGTCAGCGTGACCTGCGGGAGAGACTGCAAAAACCGGAAGGACCAGGCCGGAATTTTCTCCTGCGGGCGCAGCGCCTGCAGCCGCTTTTCCTCCTGCGCCGAAAGTGCTGCCAGTTTGCCGCCGCGTAGCGGCTCCATCACCCAAACCGGAAGATGATATTTTTCCAGCAGCTGCACCTTCTCCTTCGCTCCCTGAAACGACCAGTCCAGCCAGTTGAGCTGCAGCTGGCCAAACTCCATCTGTGCGCCATAGGCCTTTAAAAAGCGCTCGATAACGTCATAGCTGCCATGCGCAGAAAAGCCAAGATGGCGGATGCGCCCCGCCCGCTTCTGCTTTACAAGATAATCGAAAATCCCGTATTTTTCATCCAGATAGGCATCAATATTCATCTCGCAGACATTGTGAAACAGATAAAAATCAAAATAACCGACGCCGCACCGCTTCAGCTGCTCCTCGAAAATCTCCTCTGCCTTATCCATATTGGAGAGGTCATAGCCCGGGAATTTATCGGCCAGATAGAAGCTCTCCCGGGAATAGCCGCTGAGCGCCTTTCCCAAAACCACCTCCGACTGCCCATCATGATAGCCCCAGGCCGTATCATAATAGTTGATACCGTGTTCCATCGCATAGGCCACCATTTCGCAGGTCTTTTTCTCATCAATCTTCCCCTCCGCCGTCGGCAGACGCATGGCGCCCATTCCCAAGGCGGAGAGCGAAAGCTCGCCGAACTGCCTGTAAGTCACTGCGCATTCCCCTTTTTAAAATAATCGTTCCGAACAGCCCTGCAGCTTCAAAAAGCAGCTCTCTTCGCTAACCATTTTTCAAAACAGTGGGCCTGAAGATAAAGCACCAAATGCTTTATCCTTTGAAAAATATTATAAAGCAGCAAGGAAAAAATATCAAATACTTATTACTTATCCATTTCCATAGCTTTCAGGCATATCCTCCTAACCGTGACATATCCTTGACTATGATTGTACCAACAAGCCCCGCTTCAATGTCGGCAAGCATGGACTGGAAGCCGGGTCTTTGGAAATTTGCCCCGGAGAATCTGGCGTCTGTGTACCATTTCAGATTTGTAAAGCCGTTCTGTTTGGCGTAGGATTCAAGGATTTGCTTCTGCGCGGCTTTTCTGTTATAGATCACTTTGCCCCGATGACTTCACGACGGGTCCGTACACTCTGCTTCTGAAACTCTACGCACGCGACAACGAGCACCTGATGGATCTGCTGAACAACAAGATTCAGATGATTCCGGGCGTTGTGGGCACCGAAACGCTCATCTCGCT
>JAAWAN010000040.1 GCA_022792175.1 Provencibacterium sp. | reverse complement strand
TTGGGGCACAGCGATTTTAGCACAACGGCAAATATTTATGCCCATCTGGAATGAGCGGCAAGCAGGCCACTGCGGATAAAATGGCGGAATGCCTTGCGTTCGCATCTGCAAAGATAAAATAAAAGTGGCTCCCAAACCGCTTAAATAAAGGTTTTGAGAGCCACTTTCGTGGTGCCGGTAGTCGGACTCGAACCGACATGATTATTCATCGCTTGATTTTGAGTCAAGTGCGTATGCCAATTTCGCCATACCGGCAGGAACAAAATTATTATACTATAAATCCAGCCGCTTTGCAAGCCTGAAAAAGCATCGGAAGATAAAATGCCCAATATCTGGGCGACTCCCGCAAGATATGCAAAGCAGCCCTCTGCTGCAGCGTGAAAACCAATGGGATATGGCGGAGCGCTTATCCTTTAAACACCGGTATGCTGTTTTTTTACTGCGGGCTTTATCTTTATGCCATTGCTCAAGGCCCTTTGAAGAGAGCCCGCTTTGGCCGCGGTCCGGAACCGGGCGTGGCTCTTGTTGGCGTATTTTGTTGATAACGGTGTAGCATATTGTTTTTTAAAGAGGTACATGATATAATAAACAATAAATAATTAAAAAAACTGGTTTTTTCGTAAGACATGATGGAAACGGCCATATTGCGAGGTGCCTGCTTTCCATCCGGGATAGGTCATGCTCTCTTTTGCCGTTTTCCCTGCGAGGCGGGAGAGGAATTTTAGCCTTGAGGGAAAGCAGGGAACGGATGCGGAAAAATTGATTCAAGGGCCTGCTTCTTATCCCCGAAAACGGCGGGGTGGACAAATAGAGCGAAAGGTGAGGAATGTAGTTATGGCAAAAATCAGGCTGGGCTTCGCCCCTACGCGCAGAAGCATTTTCAGCGCCCCGGATGCGCTGAAATACCGCGGGCTCACCGCAGACAGGCTGCGGGATTTTCTGGCGGTCTGCAATGTGGTGCGCACCTTCCGCAATATCCGGATTCTGCAGATTGGCCCCCGCCCGTTTGATTTCTGGTCGACCATGTGCAACGAGGGGGAGCTTTTGGAGCGCTTTCATATTCAGCTTTCCCCCATCCCGCTGCCCGAGCTGACGGCCGAGGTTAAAAAGGCGATTGCCGAAAAAACGCAGGTGGAAAGAACCATCGCCTACTGCCGGGAGCAGATGGAGATCTGCGTCAGCGAGCAGCAGCTGCAAAATGTGGCCGGGCTGGCCGTGGCAATGGAGCGGCTGATTCAGAAGTATCACTGCAGCGCGGGGGCTATCCAGTGCTGGAACGCCCTGCAGGATGAGCTGGGCATCATGCCCTGCGCCGCCAACGCCCTTCTCAACGACAAGGGGATTCCGATTGTCTGCGAAACGGATATTCATGGGGCAGTTACCGCCCTGCTGGCCGAGGCCGCCGCCAACGACGGCACCCGGGGCTTTTTCGCCGACTGGACTATCCGCCATCCGGATATTGAAAACGGCGAGCTGCTGCAGCACTGCGGGCCCTGGCCGCTCAGCGTGGCGGGCTGCCGGCCGTCCATCACCTATCCGCTGGCCTTCGATTATCCCGGCGCCATCACCGCCGAGGCCAGGCACGGCGAGCTGACCCTCTGCCGGTTTGACGGGGATAACGGAGAATACAGCCTGCTGCTCGGCAATGCCCGCGGCGTGGATGGGCCGAAGGGGATGGGCACCTATCTCTGGATAGAGGTGGAAAACATTAAACGGCTGGAGGCCAAAATCGTAGAGGGGCCGTACATCCACCACTGTGTCGGCATCCATAAAAATGTGGTGCCGGTGCTCTATGAGGCCTGCAAATATATCGGCATAAAGCCCGACCTGTATGATCCCATCGAGGAGCAGGTGAAGGCCTATCTGCGCGGGGAATAATGAAAATCGGGCCGGGGCGAAATGAGGCTCCGGGAAAGGAGCGGCCGCTATATTTATGATGGAAATACAGGAGCTGAAGCGGCTCAGCTGGGAGCTGCGCCGGGATGTGCTGGAAATCATCATCGCCGGGGGAGGCGGGCATATCGGCGGGGACATGAGCCTGCTGAACGCGCTGCTGGTTTTATATGAAAACCACCTGAATATCCGACCGGAGACGGTCAACGACCCGGAGAGGGACCGGTTTGTGCTCTCGAAGGGCCATTCGATGGAGGCCTACTATGCGGTGCTCTGCCACCGGGGCTTTCTGGAGCTTGCGGATGTGAAGGCCCGCTTTTCTAAGCTGGGCTCCCCCTATATCGGCCACCCGAACAACAAGCTCCCCGGCATTGAGATGAATTCCGGCTCGCTGGGGCATGGGCTGCCGGTCTGTGTCGGCATGGCGCTGGCCGCAAAGAGAGACGGGCGCAGCTACCGGGTCTATACCATTATGGGGGACGGGGAGCTTGCCGAGGGCTCGGTCTGGGAGGGGGCGATGGCTGCCGGGCACTACCGGCTGGACAATCTCTGCGCGCTCATCGACCGCAACCGCCTGCAGATTTCCGGCGGTACCGAAGAGGTAATGGCGCATGAGCCGCTGGCCGAGCGCTGGGCCGCTTTCGGCTGGCATGTGCTGGAAACGGATGGAGACAGCATCCTCGCGCTGGATGAGGCGCTTTCCAGGGCGAAGAGGCTAAAGGGGAAGCCCACCGTTATCATAGCGCAGACGACGAAAGGCTTTGGCAGCCCGCTGATGGAAAATAGGGCGGGCTGGCACCATCATCTGCCGACGGCGGAGGAATATGAAAGAATTAAGGCGGATTTTGCCGCCGGGCAGGAGGCGGACACAGTTGATGAATAAGATACCCAACCGGCAGGCCATCTGCGAGGCCCTGCTGGCGCAGGCCGCTCACGATAAGGAGCTCTTCGTTCTCTGCAGCGACAGCCGGGGCAGCGCCAGCCTGGCGCCCTTTGCAGAGCGGTATCCCGCCCAGTTTATCGAAATGGGCATTGCCGAGCAGAACCTGGTGAGCGTGGCGGCGGGGATGGCCGCCTGCGGGAAAAAGGCGTTTGCCGCCTCTCCGGCCTGCTTTCTCTCCACCCGCAGCTATGAGCAGGTGAAGGTGGACTGCGCCTATTCGAACACCAACGTCAAGCTCATCGGCATTTCCGGCGGGGTGAGCTATGGGGCGCTGGGCATGAGCCACCACAGCGCGCAGGACATTGCGGCGATGAGCGCGCTGCCCAACATACGCGTCTATCTTCCCAGCGACCGCCATGAGACCCGGCAGCTCATTGAGGCGCTGCTGCTGGATGAAAAGCCCGCCTATATCCGGGTAGGCCGCAACCCCGTGGAGGATATTTACAGTGAGACCGGCTGCCCGTTTACGATTGATAAGGCCATCTGGCTTTCGGGAGAGGGGAAAAAGGTGGATATCGCCCTCATCGCCTGCGGCGAGCTGGTAAAGCCGGCGCTGGATGCCGCGGGAATTTTGGAGCAGAAGGGCATTTCCGCCAGCGTTCTGGATATGTACTGCGTTAAGCCGCTGGACAGGCAGGCGGTTATTCAGGCGGCGGAAAATGCCCGGGCGGTGCTGACGGTGGAGGAGCACTCCCCCTTTGGAGGGCTGGGCAGCATGGTGGCGCAGGCGGTGGGGGAAGCTTGCCCCCGCCGGGTGAAAAACCTCGCCTTGCCGGACAGCCCGGTGATAACCGGCAGCTCCGGCGAGGTGTTTTCTCACTATGGGCTGGATAAGGCGGGCATTGCCCGGGCGGCAGAGGAAGTGATCGCATGCGCTGCATACTGAGTATCGACCAGAGCACCTCCGGCACCAAGGCGCTGCTGCTGGATGAGACGGGGGCGCTCATCGGGCGCAGCGACCTGCCCCATGAGCAGAAGATTAACGGGAAGGGCTGGGTCAGCCATGACCCGATGGAAATCTACCGCAACACCCTGCTGGCGGCAGAGAGGCTGCTGGCGGATACCGGCATCGACCGGGGGGCGGTGATGGCCATCGGCATCAGCAACCAGCGGGAGACCTCGCTTATCTGGGACCGGGATACCGGGCTGCCGGTGGCGGATGCGGTTGTCTGGCAGTGCGACCGGGCGGCGGAAATCTGCGCGCGGCTCTCTGCCCATGCCGAAAAGGTGCGGCAGAAAACCGGATTGTGGCTCTCCCCCTATTTCCCCGCGGCCAAATGGGCCTGGTTGCTGGAAAATACGCCCGGCCTCTCCGGCCGGCGGCTCGCCGCTGGCACGATAGACAGCTGGCTTGTCTATAAGCTGACCGGCAGCTTTAAGACCGACTATTCCAACGCCTCGCGCACCCAGCTCTTTAATATCCATACCCTTTGCTGGGATGAGCAGCTGTGCGGGATTTTCGGCGTGGCTCCTGAGCTGCTGCCGCAGGTCTGCATGAGCGACAGCTGCTTTGGCGTGACCGATTTGGAGGGCATTCTGCCCGCCCCGCTCCCCATTCATGGAGTACTGGGAGATTCGCATGGCGCCCTGCTCGGGCAGGGCTGTCTGCAGCCGGGCATGGTCAAGGCCACCTATGGCACCGGCTCCTCGGTAATGATGAACACCGGGGAAAAGCCGGTTTCGGCCGGCGAAGGGGTGGTGACCTCGCTGGCTTTCGGGATAAATGGAAAAATAAGCTATGTTCTGGAGGGGAACATCAACTATACCGGCGCGGTGATGCGCTGGATTGTGGATGACCTAGGGCTGCTCTCCTCCTCCAAAGAGGCGGGCCCGGCGGCCGAGAGCGCCAATGAGGAGGATACCACCTATCTGGTCCCGGCCTTTTCCGGGCTCGGCGCGCCCTACTGGAAGAGCAGCGCCCGGGCGCTCATCTGCGGCATGGGCCGCGGTACCGGGCGGGCGGAGATTATTAAGGCGGCGGAGGAATCGATCGCCTACCAGATAGCGGATGTGGTAAACGACATGCGCGCGGGGGCGGGGATGGAGATTGCCGAGCTGCGGGTGGATGGCGGGCCCACCCGGGATCGCTATCTCATGCAGTTTCAGAGCGATATTTTAGGCATTCCGGTCGCCGTTCCGCAGCGGGAGGAGCTCTCCGGCATCGGGGCCGCCTACTGCGCGGGGCTGGCCTGCGGGCTTTACACAAAGGAAATTTTTGAAAAAACCAGCCGCTCGCGATTTGTTCCCAAAAGGGACGGCAGCTGGCGGGAGAAGAAAACCGCCGGCTGGCATCAGGCGGTCGGCATGCTGCTGCAGGAGGGGAAGAGCTATGCAGACGGTTGAAAAATGGGGGATGCTGGAGATTGCCGCCCCCGGCAAAACAGAGGGCAACCCCTTCACCGACTATACGGTGCAGGCGGTTTTCACCAGCAAAAACGAGACGGTGACGCTCGAAGGTTTTTATGATGGCGATGGGATTTATAAGGCGCGGTTTATGCCCTGCTTCGAGGGGGAATACCGCTACAGGCTGTTCGGCAGCTTTGGCGAAGAGATAAACGGTAGCTTTCTGGTGACGGCGCCGGGAGAGAAAAACCATGGCCCGGTGCGGGTGGCAAACGGATACCACTTCGCCTATGAGGACGGCACCCCCTACTACCCGGTCGGTACCACCTGCTATGCTTGGGCCCACCAGCCGGAGAAAGTGCGGCAGAAAACGCTGGAGGAGCTGGATAAGGGGTATTTCAACAAGCTGCGCTTCTGCGTTTTCCCCAAGCACTATATCCATAACTTTAAAGACCCGCTCACCTTCCCATATGAGGGAACGCCGGTGGACAGCTCGGGCCTCTGCGAGGAGAAGTTTTCCTACCAGCCGGATTTTTCCGGCAACTGCTGGGACTTTACCCGCTTTAACCCGGCGCATTTCGCGCGCATCGAGCGCTGCATCGTCGAGCTGCAGCAGCGGGGGATGCAGGCGGATATCATCGTCATGCACCCCTATGACCGCTGGGGCTTCTCCGCCATGACCCGCGAGGAGGATACACTCTACTGGCGGTATGTTATCGCCCGCTTTTCCGCCTACCGCAACCTCTGGTGGAGTCTGGCCAACGAATATGACCTGTTAAAAAAGAAGCTGGAGGACTGGGAGCACTATGCCGCCCTTCTCTGCCGGCTGGACCCTTACCGGCATCTGCGCGGCATTCATAACTGCATCGCTTTTTATGAGCACAGCCGCCCCTGGGTCACCCACTGCAGCCTGCAGCGGCAGGATCTCTACCGCCATGTGGAATACACCGATGAATACCGGGTCCGCTGGGGCAAGCCGGTCGTCTGGGATGAAATTTCCTATGAGGGGAATCTCGATATGGGATGGGGAAATATCTCCGGGCAGGAGCTTACCCGCCGCTTCTGGGAGGCCAGCCTGCGGGGCGGCTATGCCGGACACGGGGAAACCTTTCTCGATGAGGAAAACGATATCCTCTGGTGGAGTCATGGTGGAAAGCTGCATGGCGAAAGTCCGGCGCGCATCCGTTTTCTCCATGAAATTCTGATGCAGACGCCCGGCCATGGGCTAAAGCGCGCGACAGGCAGCTTTGATGAAACGGTGGCCATACCGGATACGCCGTTTTCTGCTGCCGGCTATGAAATCCATTACTATGGGTTCGGCCGTCCGGGCTTTCGGGACTTTATAAAGCCTGAGGGGGAGCGCTGGCGGGCGGAAATTATTGATACCTGGGAGATGACGGTGACCGATGCCGGCATACACAGCGGGCGGTTTCGCCTAAAGCTGCCGGGAAAGGAATATATGGCGGTCCGCCTGCAGAAGATGGGGGATATTCTTTAAAGCCCTTCTGCCTTCGCAAAGAAAAACCGTTTTGGTAATAAGGCTGACAGCCCCGACCGGTATTTTCTGCCGGTCGGGGCTGTCAGCTTTATGGTTGGTTTGACATACGCAGAGGGTCTAAAAGCGCACGCGGATGTAGGGCTCCTCGGCCGCCATGGCCTGGACGGAGCTTGAGGAGCGAAGCGGCAGGTTTTTGTCCTGAAATTTTTCCAGCATAAAGTCGAACAGTTCTTCGCTCCAGATGTGGCTAAAGCGTTCCCGCAGCTGAGCAAGAATGCTCTGAGGCACATCGCAGGGACGGATATAGAATTCGGTCATCAGGTTATCGCCGTTTTTGCTGACCAGCATGAGATGCAGCGAAACCGGCGCATTCCACTGCTCAAAGAGCTCCTGCTCCTCGGGGGTATAGGGCAGTAAGAGGGCACTCTGGGCAGGATTATAGCGAATCTTCTCGGCCAGCGTTCGGATATCGGCGGGGTTTTTAATCTCGGTATCGTAGCTCGAACGGTAGAAGAGTACATCATAGTTCCTTTCCCGGTAGGTGGCCTGCTCAAAATCCTCCGGTCCGCTCAGCAAAAGACTGCTGCCATAAAAGCTTTCCAGCCGCAGATAGGCGCTTTCAAAGCAGGAGAAGTCTATCTCGGTGAAGCTGCCATAGCCCAGCTGCCCGAGCAGCGAGAGGGTGCGCGTATAGCGCGGGGTCAGTGCAACATAGCAGTCGCTGAAGCCGGTTTCGCCGGCAGGGAGGATGAAATCGGCCCGGCGCAGATTTTCCCGCGTCCAGGCGCGGCTGTTATACTGCGGCGTTAAAACGATGTAGCCGATAACCTCAGGGTTCACCATCTCCTCACAGGGCTCCTCGAGCATATCGTCGCGCAGTGCCTGCATCAGCCGTTCGGTATCGCTCTGCGAAAGGGAAACGGGGGTGATGCCCGCCATCAGCCGGTTCATCAGCGTAATCTCCCGAATATCGGCAGGGCCCAGGGTAAAGAGGGGATGCATCTGCTGTTTTGTCTCCTCCAGGGCATTCAGCTGATCGCAGAGGAGGGCGGCCGTCTCCGGCAGGGAATCGTAGCAGCGGGTGAGCGTCCGGCCGTTTTTCAGCCGGTAGCACAGGGAGAGGGAGGCGCGTTCGCCGGTATCCTCCTTTTCCCTTTGCTCCAGAACAGCTTCATGCAGCTGCCTTATCTGCCTGATCGATTCCGGCTGTTGGAAAATCAGCTCCTGCCGGTAGCAGAGCGAGCGCTGCCGGAGGGACGCCGCATCGCTCGCCGCGAAATCGGCGCGCATCTGACTAAGGTCATAGCGGGCAAAGCCATAGCGGTCCCGGTAGTCGGTCAGCGTGATTGACTTAATATTCGAAAGGTTTGGAATGCGGGATTCATAGCCGAGACCCCCTGTCCCGATAATCAGAACGAACAAGGCGGGAAGCAGCGCGCCGGCCGCCATCAGTGGGAGAGATTTTTTCAGCGTTTTAAACCCGCGCGCCAGAATGCACTCGATAAGGCAGACGGTAATAGTGCCGCCTGCGAGCGCGGAGGGGATGCTGATAAACAGGCTCTCCAGGTTGGAAACCGAGCAGAGCAGCATGGACAGACAGATGCCTCCCAGCAGCGCGCCCAGCATTTTGAGAAAGAGGGCCAGCCCGTTATGCGCGCCGCTCTGGCCGGCCAGCTCGCTTTTCCGGCGCCGGTAAAGCCGGGTGCTCAGAAAAAGGAGGATAGCTGCCAGCAGAATCCAGATGAGTGCCGCCGCCAGCAGAATTCTTTCGCTGCCGCTCAGAAGGGGCCGGGAGGAGAGACGATTGTCAGGAAAGAGCGCGGAATAAAGGCCAAGGGTTGCGGGCGAGAGCAACACGGTTCCGCGATGAAGCCCGCGGATATCCCGAAATCCATAGAGCAGAAGGAGCATCTGGTAATATGCGGCATACAGGGTAAGCGGAAGGCCGGCCAGCAGGCCGCCGGTATAAAGAAGGTGCTCGAATACCGTTCCTGCCAGCATGGCGGTGAAATAGCAGACGGAGAGAACACCGAGCACGCTGGCGCTCATAATTATCAGCTCATAGAAAAGACCGGCGAGCGAAAAGCAGGAGAGGCCAAAGCTCAGCCCGGCAATCAGCACGAGCAGGAAATTAACAAGCAGCGGGGAAAAGACCAGCGTTACCGAGGCGGCAAAGTTGACAAGCAGCAGCTGCTCCCGCCGGATGGGCAGCGCATGATAGAGGTCGACCGACTTCTTCTGGTGCAGGTAGCTCATCTGCAGCAGCGGGAAAAGGGCGGCGCCGACCGCCATTGCCCACATGACCGGCTGGGAAACGATGTTGTAGATCTGTCCGCTGCCCACAAAGGCGGTGAATTCCGCGTTTGTTCCTCCCCGGGCAATTTTCTGCAGCGTATTGGCCGCTGTCAGCACATACTGCAGCGGGAAGAAGAGCAGCTGCAGCAGAAAATAGAGGATGGCGACCCCGAGATACCGCCGCAGAATAAAGCGGTAAAGATGGAGCAGACGGCCTTTTTCATTAGAAGAGGACGTTGTTGTAGTCATAACCCACCGCCTCCATTTCATTGATAAATACTTCCTCCAGCGTTAAGGGCAGGCTTTCGGCAAACAGCGGCCCATAGCTTTCCAGCGCCGAGAGCACCTGCTCGCTGCTGCCGCGCACGACCATGTTCAGAAGGCTGCCCCGCGTTTCCAGCTGCAGAATGTCCAGCTGCTCCCGCAGCCGATCGAGGTCTGGCAGCGGCCGGAAGGCGGCCTGCACCTTGCAAAAGCCGAGCTTGAGCGCATCAATCTCCTTCTGGAAGAGAATGTTGCCCTTGTGCAGCAGCCCCACCTGGTCGCACATATCCTCCAGCTCCCGCAGGTTGTGGGAGGTGATGATGACCGCCGTATTGCGGCAGGCGACGTCATCCGCCAGAATGCGGCGCAGCGCGGCGCGGATGACGGGATCGAGCCCATCGAAGGTCTCATCCAGCAGCAGGTAGTCCGCCTGCGCGGCCAGTCCCAGTATCAGCGCCACCTGGCGCTGCATTCCCTTGGAAAAGGTCTGTATCTTCTTTTTCGGGTCGATGGGGAACAGGGCGGCGGTTTTGCGGTAGTGTTCCATGCTGAAGCAGGGGTATATTCCTTCGAAAAATCGGGCCATCTCCTCCATCGTGGCCTGCGAAAAATAGTAGAAATCATCGGAAACGAAAAAAATGCGTTTTTTGATTTTCTCGTTTTCAAACACCGGCTCCGAGTCGACGCGCACCATCCCCCCGTCGGGCCGGTATACGCCGGCGGCCAGGCGCAGAAAGGTCGATTTTCCGGACCCGTTTGAGCCGATGAGGCCATAGACCGAGCCCCGGTGGATTTCGGCTGAAAAGGAATGAAGAGCCACCGTATCCTCAAACCGCTTGATGACGGATACCGCTTCAATCATGGATGTTCCCCTCCCTTTTCTTCATAGACTTCATTCACCAGCTGCGAAATCGTTTCCTGCTCGATGCCGCTGCGGCGCGCCGCGCGCACGGCCGCACCCACCTCCTCAAGAAGGCGCTTGCAGACCTGCCGGGAGACAACCTCCGGCTCGCCGACAAAGTTCCCCTTGCCGGAAACGGTATAGATAATCCGCCTGCGTTCCAGCTCGGCATAGGCCTTTTGAATGGTATTCGGGTTTACGCCCAGATCGCGCGCGAGCATCCGGACGCTGGGGAGCTTGTCGCCGCTTTTCAGTTCCCCCACCATAATCAGTTCGGTGATGCGGCCGATAACCTGTTCATAGATGGGCGCCCTGCTGTATGGATCGATGACAATCAAATCTTTCACCCCCGTTGCTGCTTTTCGCGCCGCTTTGGGCAGATGCTGCAGAAAAGCGGTTCCCGTATTAACCGTACTATACTGATTAGTACACAAAAAGAATAGCATATCCAGAAGGAAATGTCAAGTGATGGCCTGCAAAATAGCGAAATCGGTGCTTGAGGAAGAAGCGGCCGCTTTTTTGGGGCAGTCATGCGGCGGTTTTTCCGCCCCTGGCGCGCAATGAAACAGATAAGAAAAAGGGGATGTAAAAACACAGGCGTTTTTACATCCCCTTTTTACAAACCGGAAAGAGAGATTTTTAGGGTTTTCAGAAGAACCGCTTATCCCCGCAGCTGCTGCAGCCAGGCCAGGACCGACTGAATTTTCTCATCCCAGCAGTCCCAGCGGTGGGCGCCGGCAGATTCTTCATAGTGCAGCGAATAGCCCCATCCGTTGAGGCTGTCGCGCAGTCGGCGGTTATCGTTAATCAGAAAATCCTCCGTTCCGCACCACATATAGAGCGGCGGGAGCTTCTCGCCGGAGCTTGCCAGCGATTCCGCCAGCGCGAACAGGTCATTTTCACTTCCGCGCACATGGCTGGCCAGGCCGAATACGTTGGTCCAGAGGGGCTCCTTTCCATCCTGCTCCTCGCAGCGCCTTGCGATATCCACTGCGCCGGAAAGGCTGGCGGCAGCGCCAAAGGTTTCCGGTGCGGCCAGCGCGAGCTTGAGCGCGCCATAGCCGCCCATCGACAGGCCGGCCACATAGGTATCCTGCGGGCTGCTGCTCATAGAAGGGAAAAACTCCCGGCAGATGCGCGGCAGCTCTTTGGCTACATAGTCAAAATAGCGTCCCCCGTGTCTCATGTTGGTATACCAGCCAAGCTGTACGGCCGGCATCACCACCGCCCAGCCCAGCTCGCTGACATAGCGCTCAATCGAGGTGCGCCGCTGCCAGATGGTGTGGTCATCGCTCATTCCATGCAGCAGATAGAGAGTGGGATATTTCCCAGCCAGGGCGTTCCCTGTTAAACCGATCTGTCCCTGGGTGCGCTGCGGAAGGATAACATCCATCTGGCAGCACATTCCCAGTACCTCGGAAAAAAAGTCGACATGCAGTAACGCCATCAAACAGACCTCCTTCGCATAGTTGCTTCTTTCACATTCTACTACAAATTTCCTCTTTGTGCAACTGAGACATTCCTAATCTGCACAAAAATATGCGCACAAAAAGCAGCCTTCCCACTCCCTTTTTGGGAAATAGTGTGGTATACTAGCTGCAGGCAGTAATACCCGGTTTATTTGGCCGTCCTATGGGGACAGGCAGTTTATCCAGAGCTGCTTTGCGCCGCTGGGTGAATGCTTTCAGGCAGCAGCGCTCCGCCAAAGGGGGCTGCCAAACAGAAGGGAAGGAATGAGCAGCATGAATATTTCGGACGGAATGAACTATGCGCCCAAGGGAAAAGCGAGCCCGGTTGTTAAAACGGGAGAGTTTGTCTTTGCCGCCGCCCATCTCGACCATGGGCATATTTATGGCATGTGCAACGGCCTTACCGAGGCGGGCGCGACCTTAAAGGCGGTCTATGATCCCGATGAGGCAAAGGTGGAGGCCTTTCTTAAACAGTTTCCCGGCGTAAAGCGGGCGAAGAGCGAGGAGGAAATCCTTTCGGACCCCGAGATTAAGCTGGTGGCGGGCGCGGCGGTGACGAGCGAGCGCTGCGCATTCGGTATGCGGGTGATGGATGCGGGCAAGGATTATTTCACCGATAAGGCGCCGCTGACTACCCTCGGGCAGCTCGAGCAGGCGAAGGCGAAGGTAAAAGAGACCGGCAGAAAGTATATGGTTTACTACAGCGAGCGGCTGCATGTGGAGAGCGCCGTTCTGGCCGGGCAGCTCATCGAGCAGGGAGCCATCGGCCGGGTAATTCAGACGATTGGCATGGGGCCGCACCGGCTGGGGCAGGCGGGACGTCCCGCCTGGTTCTTCCAGAAGGAGAAATACGGCGGCATCCTCTGCGATATCGGCAGCCACCAGATAGAGCAGTTCCTGTTCTACACGGGAGCGAAGGATGCACAGGTGGTGCGCAGCCAGATTGCCAACTACAACCATCCCGACGTACCCGAGCTGGATGATTTCGGGGATGCGAACCTCGTCGGCGACAACGGGGCCTCTGGTTACTTCCGGGTGGACTGGTTCACGCCGGATGGGCTGGGGACCTGGGGAGACGGGCGGACCTTTATTCTGGGCACCGAGGGCTATATCGAGCAGAGAAAATATATCAATGTCGGCGCGGGACGCGGCGGCAACCACCTCTTTTTAGTCAACGGCAAAGAGGAGACCTATATCGATGCGACCGGCAAGGTGGGCTATCCCTTCTTCGGTGAGCTGATTCTCGACTGCCTTAACCGCACCGAAAACGCCATGACGCAGGAGCATGCCTTCAAGGCGGCCGAGCTCTGCGTAAAAGCACAGATGCAGGCGGTAAAGCTGAAATAAGAAAGCAGAAGGCGAGAAGAGGGAGCGCTGCAGAAAAGGGAAACTGCAGCGCTCCCTGTTTTATCAGCTTAAGTCAAATGAATGACGCCAATCCTAATAAGATGAATGGCTCCAGGAGAATAAAATGAACACAAAAAGACCCTTTGTCAATTTACCAAGCCAAAACACGATTGACGAATTGCTTTCAGCCCTGAATATGTCGCTGTCCCGGTTTACAGACTCTTTTTTAGAGATTTCTTTTAAAATTCAGTCCCCAAATCGCTTTTTGCAGCAGTCCTTCTGAAAAAGCCGCCTTTAGAGCGAAGATTATGCCCCGGATTTTGCGCTGTCCGCGCAAAACCGCTGCTTTTTTCGGTTTCTACAAATCGGAATAAGCGTTCTGCAGCGCGCCCTTTTCAGTCAGATCGACATTAATCGAGAATACCGTGCAGCGGGTTATGCTTCATCGGAGCCTCGCGGATAAAGCGGGTGGAGAGATCCACTGCCGCCCTTTTCCCGCTGCTGCGCTCGAAGGCGGTCATAATCTCCAGCGCATGTAGCGTCTGCTGCCAGCCGGCGCGGCAGGGGCGGCCGGTTTCAATCGATTTGGCCATATCTGCGAGCCCCAGTCCGCGGCTGTTTTCCGCATAGTCAAAGCAGAGGGGCATTTCGCGAAATTCCTTCTGCTCGGGACGCAGCAGGCGGATGGGGCCGCCGAAAGTATTCGGGTCGGGGACAATCATGGTGCCCTGCGAGCCATAGACCTCAAAGCGGGGCTGGGTTTCACTGTAAACATCAAAGGTGGTAAAGAGGGTGCCGGTAGCGCCGCTTTCGAACTCCAGCATGCCGGTGACATAGGTCGGTACCTCCACCTTCACCACCTGCCCGGCCAACGGCTGGCTGCTGATGACCCGCTCGGGGAAAGAGGTGCGCGCAATGCCGGTCACGCTTTTAACGCCGCCTAAGAGATTGATGAGCGCCGTTACATAGTAGGGTCCCATATCGAGCATCGGCCCGCCGCCATGCTGGTAGTAAAAGGCGGGATCAGGATGCCAGGTCTCATGCCCGCGGCAGATCATAAAAGCCGCCGCGCCGATGGGGGTGCCGATGTAGCCGTCATCTATCAGCTTGCGGCAGGTCTGAATGCCGGCGCCCATAAAGGTATCCGGTGCGCCGCCGAGCATGAGGCCCTTCTCCTGCGCGAGGCTGACCAGCTGCTGCCCCTCCTCAAAGGTGGCGGCCAGCGGCTTTTCGGTGTAAACGTGCTTGCCGGCCAGAAGCGCTGCGCGCGTTACCTCAAAGTGCTCGTAGGGGCGGGTAAGATTTAAAACGAGGTCGATTTCCGGATCGGCAAACAGCTCATACATGGTATCATACAGCTTGGGGACCTGATATTCCGCCTGCGCCTTCTCTGCGCGCTCCCGGATGAGGTCGCAGACGGCCACCAGCTCGACTTCCCTGAAAACATTCGTCAGGTTTTTTAAATAGATGCCGCTGATAGCGCCGACGCCGACCATTCCTACTTTAATCATTTTATCGTTCCTCCTTTTTCGGGGATGGACTTAGTACATCTTCGCGGTGTTTTCAAAGCGGGCGGTGGTGAGCCCATGGGCGGCGGCATAGGCCTTGCCTTCGCCTGCCCAAAGCATGCCGCGCTCCATCAGAAGCTCTGCGGAAGGGGAGTTATCGAAAACATCGTCGTGGTGGCCGAGCGAGGTATAGAAAACGCGGCCGTTGCCCCAGAACTTGGTCCAGGCGACCGGCATGTCCACCGGTTTGTTGGAGATATGGTAATAAGGCACAATGGGGAAGCGGGTGGTGGCCAGCACCTCGATGGAAGGGTCGATATGCAGATAGTAATGCTCGCTCTTGACCGGGAAGTCTTCGATCCCCTCGACGATAGGGCTGGAGCCGTGGCAGATGTTGACAGTGTACTCGATGCCGTCCCCGCCCGGATGGCTGACCCACTGGCCGCCGGTGATAAACTGCCACTCGGTATCCTGCCGGAAGGAGTCGCACATGCCGCCATGGCAGCCCGCCAGGCCGACGCCCGAGCCAACCGCCGCCGCAATATTTTTCACATACTGGTGATCGATGCTGCCCATCGTCCAGCAGGCGACAATGAGGTCAAGCTCCTTGAGGGCTTCCAGATCGCTCAGGCAGTCGAGCGTATCGCTGACGGTGACCTTATAGCCATTTTTCTGCAGCAGCCCGGCAAAGCGCTTAGAGGTGAGCTGTGGCTCGTGGCCATCCCAGCCGCCCTGAAAGATTAAAGCCTTTTTCATGAAAACAGCCTCCTGTTCTAAAAATGGGAACGGATATCAGCCGGCGCTGCTTTGGCCGCGTCGGCTCTTTGCGGTCATTATAGCATGTATAGCAGGATAATTCCAGAGAGTGGGGAGAGAATTTATGCATTCGCCTTATTTGCCTATGACGAAAAAGCGACTGTGAAAAAGGAAACCTCTGCGCGCTACTCTGCTTTTTTGCTGTTCTCCATGGGACTGGTATGGGTTCCCCTCCTTATTTTCGCATTGGGTATGTCAGTGAATGGATATATGGGGAGGCTTCCCATCCGCCTGCGCCTGGGATACGCTCATCATCCCGCGTGACGAGGGCGGGTCTGTCAATCAATGTATGGATAACGCCCAGCAGGCGGGCGAAAGCGTCTGCCGTCAGGCGCAGGCAGGCTTCCAGCCCATAGCGGCAGTAAGGCAGGCCCGGCTCCGGCTGCGTGCCGAATGCGCCGACCAGGGAATTTTGATTTTCGGGTATGGCTGCCATCCGTATTCTTCTGATCATTTCATGTCCGCCTAATCATAAAATTTTGAAAGGCAATATCACAAGCACAAGGATAAGAAAGCTTTTTTCAAAAAATATCCTGGATTTTTTGTCTCCTGCTTGACATATGGGCATGCTATGATATGCTTATTGGCAGAGCATTTATTGGCCGGCCTTTAGAAAACGGCGGCTCTTTCCGGGGGCAGGGTGGCAGGAGCCGGGATTTACACCGAAAGGAGTCAAGAAAGATGCAGCTTTCTTTTATGAGCTACAACATCCAGCATGGGCTGGATTATCTCCGCTGGCAGCGGGAGGAGGAATACCGCCGCCAGGATATGGGAGACCTCCCGCTGATGGCGCAGGCCATCCGCCGCTGTAAAGCGGATATTGTCGGCATCAATGAGGTGCGGGGCAGGGGGGAAATTCCGCAGTATACTGCCCAGGCCGAGGAGCTGGCTGCCATGCTGGGTTATCATGCCTATTTTGCTCCCGCCATCTATTTTGAAGGGCGCGGCCCCTATGGCAACGCTTTGCTTTCCAAATATCCCATCATCCGCGCCGAGCGAATCCTCATTCCGGACCCTCCTGTTCAGGATGAGGATACCTATTATGAAACCCGCTGCCTGCTCAAGGCGCAGCTCGCGGTTGCCGGGGGAATCACTGTTTATGTCTGTCACTTTGGCCTGGCCATGGCGGAGGCCCGCAATGCGGTGAAAACATTGACTGCCGAGCTGGATCGGCAGAGCGGCCCCTGCGTTTTTATGGGAGATTTGAACCTGACGCCGCAGAGCGACATTCTCGCTCCCATCTACAGCCGCCTGCAGGATACGGCGGCAGCCTTTTCCCGGCCTCAGCTGTCTTTCCCCTCTGACCGGCCGGACAGAAAGATTGACTATATCTTCACCAGCCGGGATATCAAGGTGCTGTCCGCTGAAATTCCGGAGGTTATTGCGGCAGATCACCGCCCGCATACGGCGCTACTGGAGATAGGCGGATAATTATTTTTCAGAGGAGGAAGCCGGAAAGGAAAATCTAGGATTCTTGCTCTGTCTTGCGGATAAACGGCGTCCTTTCTGGTTTTTGCAGGCCGGGAATGGTTTTTTTGGTCCCTTTCTTTCCCCCCAACAAAGCCCCCCGGCCATATGGCTGGGGGGCTTTGTTTAAGCGTTCATTGTGCTGCTTATGACTGCTTTAGCGGAAAATCTTCCTCAAAGCAGCAGCGGCAAGAGCGAAGAGGCCGGAAGCGAGAAGCGCGGCAGGAGCCTCGGAGGCGCCGGTAGTGGGGTTGTCCTTGCCGGAGGAGGAGCCGGAACCCTCCGGTTTCACAAGGTTGATCGATTCATCGACAAGCCCCTCCACCAGAGGCATGTCCGACAGAATGTAGGTCCCCAGCTGGCGGGTGGTGAAGCGCAACCCCTGCTGTCCGTCATATTCCGCCTTTACCTTCGACAGCCGCCCGTTCAGGTATTCATACAGATACTCTTCCTCTGCAGCCCGCAGCGTCACCGTCACATCGCTCGTGAACTTCGGTTTCGCCACAAAGTTCATATACTGCAGCTCGTAGCCGGAGAACATATAGTCGATCGACTCGTTCCTCTCGTCGTTCATGTGCAGGTTGTAGATGCCGCGCGCATGCGGGATTTCCAGAGAGATTTCATTGTCTACCCGGATTTCGACATCCTCTTCCCCGTCCATAAAGTCATACAGGACGCCGTTCTTGTTGTGAAGGCGCTCGCCGCTCTCCGCATACTGCAGCTGGTCATAGACCAGGGTGCCGTTCATCGTGTAGCCCTCTGCCACCGTGTCGCCCGTCTTGCGGTCGACAACCTCAATGGCAATCTCATAGTCCTCCGGCTCGACTGTCCTAGTCTTGATGTTCGGGCGCAGGATAATCGCCTTTTTCGAACGGTTATACTCTGCATCCAGCTGTTTGCCGTTTTCCTGGACGTCGATTTCTACGCTGTAGTAGTTGGCGTTATCACCCAGGTCGAAGGAGACTTCTACCTTGCCGCCAATCTGGGTGAGGTCGGTCTCAATGCTTTTGCCGGTGCTGAAACCGGTAACAGTGTTGAGCAGCTTCTCATCCGAGCCCTCCACATAGGCAGGGGCGGCGAAAGCCAGCGAGCTCAGGCCCAGCGCCATGGCGCAGGCAAGGGCAGACGAAACGATCTTTTTCATGAAATGATTCCTCCTGAAATGGTAAGATGAAGTAGAAAGAAGAACGAAGATGAAGGCACAGGTATCAGGCGGTATGTCCTTGGAACGATTCTCATTATAACGCAGGGAGAGGAGAAAGTCAATGGATTTTGAAATCAAAATGTTACCAAAATGTAATATATATATCATTAACGGAAAGAAAAAAGCTATACAATGCGAAATCAGGCAGAAACTGCGGGAAGAGAAAGGCCGCATAACAGTAATCTAAATCTAAAAGTTACAAATTGTAATAAATAGAGAAATCATCAGCTGAGAAGCTGCCGCTTATAGATAAAGAAAGGCGGCAGCTTCTCAGCTTTTGAGGAAAAGGTTGTTCCGGCAAAAGGAACCGGTACGCTCCGGTTTGTTTGCACCGCCCTGCTGGAAAAGCGGTGGAGAACTGCTTTTCACTGCGAGAATCGGATGGCCGGAGGGAGCCATCTTTGGGAGAACAGGAAGGGGGGATCGTCTTTAAGCAGCAGACAGCAGGAGGGAAAGGGGTGTAACCGGGAAGACTCCTGCATAAAGGGAGCGTTCTTAAAACGAAAGGACCTGCAGCTTGCCTGGGAGGGGGGAAGATGCTATAATAGCAGGCGAACAGCGCACAAACGCCCGGCCAAATGGGGTGGGAGAAAGGGTGCGGCCGGGCATTGCCCGCGAGAAAGGACAGAGAAAAATGGTTAAGGATAAGCTGTTTTACCGGACGCTGCTGGCCATCGCCATTCCAACGGCGCTGCAGGGACTGGTTTCGCTGAGTGTCAACATGCTGGACAATATTATGGTGGGCTCGCTGGGGGATGTGTCTCTGGCCTCGGTCTCGCTGGCCAACCAGATTACCGTAATGCTCTCCTATTTTGTCAAGGGGGTATCGGGCGGCGCGGCGGCGCTCGTCGCGCAGTATTGGGGGAAGAAGGATATTCCTCATGTAAAGCAGGTTTTTTCAGTGGCCTTCCAGATCTGTTTTTACATAACGGCGCTGCTGTGCGCGGTGCTCTGGCTCTTCCCCCGCCATGCGATGCAGATTTTTTCAAGCGACCCGGCCGTTTTGGAGATAGGGGCGCAGTATGTACGCATTCTCTGCTTTTCCTATCTCTTCTCCTGCGTCAGCGAGCTGTTGATTATGATGCTGCGCTGCGTGGAGGTGGTTCGCATCGGGCTGGTGGTCTCCGGGGTGAGCCTTTTCTCCAACCTGTTTTTTAACTATGCGTTGATTTTCGGCCATTTCGGTTTTCCGCGCCTGGAAACGCGCGGGGCCGCGCTCGCAACTACCCTTTCCCGTTTTATTGAACTGCTGATTGTGCTTTTCTATGTCTTTCGGGTGGACCGGCGGTTGCGGCTGCGGGTGCGGGAGCTGTGGTGCGCCGATCGTAAAATGGTGAGGGACTATCTGCACTATGGCCTGCCGGTGATGCTGGGGGACGTACAGTGGGGCTTTGTCGGCTTCTTAAAAAATGCGATGATCGGCCATATGGGCGTTTTGATGACCGCCTCAAACAGCATTGCCGAAACGGTTTTCTCGCTTTTCTATGTGTTTATTACGGGACTGAGCAGCGGTGCCTGTGTGCTGGTCGGCAAGCTGGTCGGCGAAGGGGAGCATGGGAAGGTGCGGGAGGCATCCGGCACCATTCAGATTCTGTTTATCGGCACCGGGCTTGTCGTTTGTGCGGCGATGTTCTTTTCCAGCCCGTTCATCCCTCTGCTTTATGGTATTTCCGCCGAGGCGCGCGCCCTCTCCTCGCAGTTCATCGCGATGAATGCCTTTATGAGCATTGGCACCTGCTACCATGCTGCCTGCTTTACCGGCATCAACCGAGGAGCGGGGGATGGGCTGTTTGTCATGAAGGTGGATATGATCTGCGGCTGGCTGGTGGTGCTGCCGCTGGTCTTCCTTTCCGGATTTGTGCTGCATGCGCCGTTGCCGGCCGTTTATGTCTGCACACGTATCGATCAGTGTTTTAAATGGCTGATTGCTTTTATCCGTTTGCGCGGCAACCGCTGGATTCATGACGTTACGCGGGCCGGGTAGTATCTGGGTGGCGTTTCATAGAAAAGATAAAAAGACGGGGCTGCTGCAAAATAATCCTTTGGGAGGATAATGTATAAAAACCGGTCCCTGAGAAGCTCAAATGGCTTCTCAGGGACCGGCTATATAATCTATGGCTTTTTATGCAAGCTGTTATTGCATTTTCATTTTGCAGCAGCCCCGTTTTTAAGCCCGAAAGGTGCTTAGGTCTCCAGCAGACCGGCAGTGCGCATGTTGGACAGCAGCTGATTAAACTGGGTAATGAGGTCGGTTGTATTATCGGCATCCGCAACTGCCGCCGCTGGCGTAACCGTACCGGCAGGGCCAACGGGACCGGCAGGGCCGGTGGGACCGACAGCACCCGCAGCACCAGCAGGGCCAACGGGACCGGCAGGGCCGGTGGGGCCGACAGCGCCCGTTAAGCCCTGGGGGCCCTCCGCTCCGACAGGCCCCTGTGCCCCGACAGGACCCATAGGACCGATAGGTCCAACGGGACCGGCGGGACCCTGCGGCCCGGTAGGGCCGGCAACTCCGGTCAGGCCGCGTTCACCCTGCGGCCCTGCAATTCCCTGCGGCCCAGCGGGACCGCGCTCACCCTGCGGCCCGGTAGGCCCCATCTGTCCGGTAGGCCCGGCAGGCCCCATCGGTCCTGTGGGGCCGCCAGCAGGGCCAGCAGGTCCCGTGGGCCCGGTAGGCCCGGGAATGCAGCAGGGAGGGGCAGGCGGCGGGCAGGGGGGAGGAGGACATGGGCAGGCAGGAGGGCACGGGCGCGATGGATAATATTTCGCGCTGATGTCGTCAAAAAAATGAGTATCGCGATAGACGCTCATTGGCAAAACCTCCTTATGAGATAAAGCTTGCGCTCGATACCAATATATGCGAAAGAGGGAATAGCGGTGAGCGCATCGTTCCAGAGAGGGAGAGATAAAAAAGGGGAGTGTGAAAAACGTTTGTGTTTTTCACACTCCCCTCAGAGAAACGGACAACATATTGAGCGGCGGCCTTCAAAAAAGAAACTATCCGCTGTACTTTTTATCCGTCAGCCTCTCAGCGGCCGGCTTTATCGTTTTCGCGGATTTCCACCCGGCGGATTTTGCCGCTGACCGTTTTGGGCAGTTCATCCACGAATTCGACCACGCGCGGATATTTGTAAGGGGCGGTCACCTTTTTTACATGGTTCTGCAGCTCCTTTTTGAGCTGCTCGCTCGGCGTATATCCGCGGTTTTTGGCCAGTACGACCGTCGCCTTAACGACCTGACCGCGCACCGGATCGGGCACGGCAGTTACCGCGCACTCGAGCACGCAAGGGTGGGTAAGCAGCGCGCTCTCCACCTCGAAGGGGCCTATCCGGTAGCCGGAGCACTTGATAACATCATCATTGCGCCCTTCAAACCAGAAGTAACCCTCCGAATCTCTCCAGGCCATATCCCCGGTGTTATACACCCCGTTTTTCCAGGAGCGATCCATCGCCTCCTCGTCCTTATAGTAGCAGCGAAAGAGGCCGGTCGGGTGCTGTTTATCGGTATTTTTTACGACAATTGAGCCGACAACGCCATCCTCGCAGGGATTGCCGTTTTCATCCACAATGTCCAGGTCATAGAGCGGGGAGGGCTTGCCGGTGGAGCCGGGCTTTACCTTGAACCAGGGGAAATTGGCGATTAACACACTGGTTTCCGACTGGCCGAAGCCCTCGCGCACCTCTAAGCCGGTGGCCTCCATAAACCGGTAGTAGACCTCGGGATTGAGCGGCTCGCCGGCAATTCCGCAGTGATGAATCGAGCCAAAATCGCAGATGGAGAGATCCTCCTTTATCAGAAAGCGGTAGATGGTCGGCGGTGCACAGAAGGTGGTCAGCTGCAGCCGGTTCATCGTTTTTAACAGCTGAGCGGCGTTAAACTTATCGGTATCGTAGGCGACGTTGACCGCGCCGCAGATCCACTGGCCGAAGATTTTCCCCCACCCGAATTTGGCCCATCCGGAATCGGAAACGGTCAGATGCAGCCCCTCATCCTCCACCTGCTGCCAGTATTTCGCCGTTACGATATGGCCTAAAGGGTAATCGAAATCATGCAGAATCATCTTCGGCATGCCGGTAGTGCCGGAGGAGAAGTAGATGAGCATCGGGTCGCGGTTGGTGGTATCCTCCGGCGTGCCGCAGGGACGGGGGTGGCTGTCGCTGGCGGCGGCATAGGCCCCGCGAAAATCGAGCCAGGGCTCCCCCTGTGGGATATGGCTGCCGACAATGCCAACATGCCGCAGCGTTGTGCAGCCGGGGAGCGCGAGGGAGATGTGGTGCAGAATGTCCTCATCATCCACCGCCGTAATCATCTTGACTCTGGCGGCGTTGCAGCGGTAGATGATGTCCTTTTCGGTCAGCTGGAAGGAGGCGGGGATGCAGATGGCCCCCAGCTTTTCGAGGCCGATGATGCACAGCCATGCCTCAACCCGCTGCTTGAGCATGAGCAGCACCGCATCGCCCTTTTTAATACCGAGGGCGCGGTAGGCGTTGGCCACCTGGGAGGAGAGGCGGGAGATATCGCCAAAGCAGAGGCGGCGCTCCTCACCCGCGTCGTTGCACCAGACGAGGGCAGGCTTATCCGGCTGCAGGCGGGCGTATTCATCCACCACATCGTAGGCAAAATTAAAGCCCTCCGGGATATTCAGGCGGTAGTTTTTCTTGAAGTCCTCGTAGCTGTCAAACTCCTGCTGTGGGAGGAACCGGTCCAAAAGATTCATTGCCGATTTGCGCTCCTCTCTATTCGTTGATAATGGTGATAAAGCGGGCATCCCCGCCCACCGCCTTCTGCCCATGGGGGTTGCGGGGGTTAAAATAGATGCAGTCTCCCGCATGCAGCAGAAATTCATGCTGGTTGATGGTAACGGCAACCGTCCCCTCGAGCACATAGTTAAATTCCTGGCCGCCGTGGGTGACCAGCTCGGCAGGCGTGTCATTCGCGCCCAGGGTAACGAGCATCGGCTCCATATCCCGCCCGCGGTAGTTGTAGGCCAGGGAGATGAAGCTGTAGCCGGGATAGCGCTCTACCGCGATTCCCTTCCCGCCGCGCACGATAGTATAGTCGTTCATGCGCGGCTCGGCGCCGGTTAAAAGGACGGTAGGGTCAACCTGCAGCACCCCCGCTACCGCATATAGGACGCCGATGGGGATATCCTCACTTGCGTTTTCATAGTCGAGATAGGTTTGGAGCGGAAGGTTTACCTGCGCGGCCACCTGGTTTGGTTCGATTTCCAGAATTTCGCGCAGCTCCCGGATACGGTTGGCTACCTGCTGCAGTTCATTTCCCATCACGAAAGCCCTGCCTTTCCTAAAAATTCCGCCGCTTTGGCGGCGGATAAAAGCTGCCTGCATCAAAACCGCTTGTCCGTTCCTTTTTTAGAGGGCAGAGCGGCTAGGGTAAAAAAAGCAGTGCAGCCGCATAAGGGGAAGAAGCCCTTCTTTTTCTGCACCGCTTATTTCTATTATTTTATCATCCCCCCGGTTTCATTGCAAGAAAGGGGGAAAAAACCGTCAATTTCCATCAATCTGTTGTGCTGCCGGAGGAAATACGGTATACTGTAAACGGATTTTTGCAAAGGGACTGTTTTCTTTACCGGCGGGTGAAAGGCTGCTGGCAGAAACGTCTTTATCTTCTCCTGCCCTATCTGTCGGAGAGGGCAGGTCGGATATCTTTCAGAAAGGAATAGGAAGATGAAACTGATTTCATGGAATGTCAACGGTCTGCGCGCCTGTATAAGCAAGGGGTTTGCCGGGTTTCTGCAGGAGCAGCAGGCGGATATTTTCAGCATACAGGAGACGAAAATGCAGCCGGAGCAGGCGGATGTCGCCTTTGAGGGCTACCGCTGCTACTGGAACAGCGCGCAGAAGAAGGGCTATTCCGGAACGGCCGTTTTCAGCAGACGGGAGCCGCTGCAGGTGCGAAACGGCCTCGGCCTGCCTGAATTTGACAGCGAGGGCCGGGTGCTGACGCTGGAGTTCTCCGATTTTGCGCTGGTCAATGTCTACTCGCCCAACGCCCAGCGGGAGCTTGTGCGGATCTCCTATCGCATGGCCTTTGAGGATGCGCTGCGTGCTTATCTCTCTGAGCTTTCCTCCCGGCTGCCGGTCGTTCTCTGCGGAGACATGAATGTGGCGCGCTCACCGATAGACCTTAAAAACCCGAAGCCAAATGAAGGGAATGCCGGTTATTCCGAGCAGGAGCGGGCAAAGATGGAGCAGCTGCTGCAAAGCGGCTTTATCGATACTTTCCGGCTGCTCTATCCGGACCGGGAGGGTGCCTACACCTGGTGGTCCTATCTCTACCATGCCCGTTCCCGCAATGCGGGATGGCGGATAGACTATTTTCTGGTCAGTGAGCAGCTGCGCGACCGGGTGCAGGACAGTCTCATCTTTTCCGATGTTCCGGGCAGCGATCACTGCCCGGTAGGCCTTCTTCTCACAGAGGAGAAGCCGGCATAGCCCCTTCCCTTCCTTGACAGAGGCGGAAGAAAAAAGCGAAGGCGATACGAGGCTGCCGTTTTGTATGCGGTCCTTTTAAAGGCGGCGGACGGCCGCAGGGGAAAAAACAGCTTCGCTTATAAAGGGCGGGATGAAAATTTGGCCAGGGAACAGGTTTTGGAAATATTGGAGGCGCAAAAGGGAAAGGTGGTCTCCGGGCTGGAGCTGGCAAAGCAGCTGGGGGTTACCCGCAGCGCGGTCTGGAAGGATATCCAGGCGCTGCGGGCACAGGGGGTGGATATCCGCTCGATCAAGAAAACCGGCTACTGCCTGCAGGAAAATTCGGATATCCTCTCCGCCTTTAGAATCCGCAGCAGCCTGCAGCTGGATGGTCAGCAGATACAGCTGCATCTCCAAAAGAAGGTGGATTCCACCAACCAGCGCATCCTTTGTCTGGCGCTGGAGGGGGCGCCGGGCTGGAGCGTCTGCGCCGCCGAGGAGCAGACTGCCGGACGCGGGCATGCCGGAAGGGCATTTCGCTCTCCGCATGGCAAGGGGGCCTACTGCAGCATTCTGCTCTATCCGCCGCAGGGGGTCTTTGGAAGGGAGCTAACCATGCTGGCGGCTGTCTCTGTCTGCGATGCGCTTTCCCGGTATGCGGGGATAGAAGCCTCTGTACGCGGCAGCGACGATATCCTTTGCGGGAATAAAAAGCTGTGCGGCATTCTCTGTGAGGCACTGACCGAGTGCGAAAGCGGGAGAATCCAGTTTGCGGCTCTCGGTTTTGGCATCAATGTGTATACACCGCCGAGCTCCCCGGAGTGCGATGAGCAGTTTGAAACCTCCCTGTTTGCCTGCACGGGGCGCTACTGCAACCGCAGCGAGCTGATAGGCTCGCTTATCAGCTCGCTTTATGCGCACTTTGGCCTGCTGCTTTGCCGGGAGGAGCTGGAAAAGCGCTATCAGCAGCTAAATCAGGGCAGCCCGGCCTGAGCGGCTTTTTATCCGGTACTTTCTTAGAGGAGAAACTTTAAGCGGCGATAAGCCGGCAGGCGAATGGCTCGCCGGCTTATTGCCAAAAAAGAGATTGTAAAAAACGTCTGCGTTTTTTACAATCTCTTTCTGCAATCCGAAGATATGTTTTTATGGTCCTTTTGTATCGGCTGTGAGCCTAACGAACGCTGTTGAGGTAGCGGATAATCTCATCGCTGATTTTATCAAGCGGAAGCTGCCGGACGACGCCGCCCAGCTGGAAGGCGACCATTGGCATGCCATAGACGACGCAGCTTTCCTTATCCTGCCCGATGGTGTGCGCACCACTCTGGCGCATTTTAAGAAGGCCGTTTGCACCATCCTGTCCCATGCCGGTCAGGATGATGCCCACCGCATTGCGCCCGGCCACCGAGGCCACCGATTCAAACATAACGTCCACTGAAGGGCAGTGCCCACTGACCTTGGGGCCCTGTTCGCTTTTGACATAATATCCCCGTGCATCGCGTGCCAGGCGAAGATGGTATTCACCCGCGGCAATCAGAATGCGGCCCCGCTCTATGCGATCGTTGTTGGCCGCCTCCTTGACGTTCATTTTGCAGATACGGTTCAGCCGCTGGGCATACATATTGGTAAACACAGGCGGCATATGCTGAACGACGATGATGCCTGGCGTGGAGGCAGGCAGATCGCGCACCACCGAAAGAATAGCCTCGGTGCCGCCGGTGGAGGCACCGATGGCGATGATAGTGTTATCTGCACTGGCGGAGAGCGAAGAGAGGGAGAGCGGATGCGGGGTGGGGACAGCAGCCGGCCGGCGCACCCGGGCAGTTGAGGCGATTTTAATCTTCAGCGAAAGGTCATTGATAAAATTTTTAACATCGTTGGGAGATTTGACTGCCGGCTTCTTGACAAAATCAACTGCGCCGGCACTCAGCGCATCCAGAACATTGAGAGGAAGGGAACTGACCACGACAACCGGAATCGGGTGGATGGGAATCAGCCGTTTGATGAAATCGATGCCGTTCATCTTAGGCATTTCCACGTCCATCGTGACAACATCCGGCTGCAGCTGCTTGATTTTATTCATCGCATCCATAGGATCCACCGCGCTGCCGATGACTTCTATACGTGGATCCTGTGAGAGGCCCTGCTCGAGCGTTTTGCGAAAAAGCATTGAGTCATCCACAATCAAAACCCGAATCTTTTTGATAGGGGTCATTTATCTTCCTCCCCTCTGGTAGATAGCGGGCTTGATATATTGATACTGGGTGGTATCGCGGTTGATGACCTCACTGTGGCCGATGAAGAGGTAACCTCCCGGAGAGGTGGACTGATAGAACTTGTTAATCAGTGCCTCTTTGGTCGGTCCGTCAAAATAGATCATTACGTTGCGGCAGAAGATGAGGTCAAACGGGCGCTTGAAGTTAAAGGAATCCATCAGATTAAACGGACGGAAAACCACCTCGCGGCGCAGCCGCTCGATCACCTGAATATCGCCGCCCGGCAGGGTGGTGGTATATTTTTTGCGCCATTTGTCCGGAATGTCCTTGAGATTATCCGCCGGATAGATGGCCTTTTTAGCCTTCTCCAGAACATTCATAGAAATATCGGTCGCCAGGATGGTGGTATCCCATCCGCCCTTGTTGCCGCCGAAATATTCGTCGATGGCCATGGCCATCGTATAGGCCTCCTGCCCGGCGGAGCAGCCTGCGCTCCAGATGCGCAGATCATGATTCTGACGGGTGCGCGTCAGGTAGGGAAGCACCGTCTGCTGCAGAAAATCAAAATGCTCGCGCTCGCGCATGAAATAGGAATGGTTAGTAGTCAGGCGGTTAAGCAGAATCGTCATTTCCGAGCCGGAATTGTCTTTGAAGAGCACATCCAGATACTGCTGGAAATTGGCGAGCTTGCGTTCACGCAGCATGTTGGAAAGCCGCCCCTCAATGAGAACGCGCTTTTTGGTGAGGTCAATCCCGTATTTTTTCTTTACAAAGGTAGTCAGCGTGTTAAATTCCTGGTCGGTCAGGCTGATCAGGCTAGCGCCGGAGGGGCGGGCGGAAGATGACTGACGAGATGTATCATTGCCCATTGCAAAAACTCCTTTCTGACAGCCAAAAGAGCATAAGAAATCAGGCAGCTTTTTAACGGCTGTAGCTGCCGGAAGCGATTAAATCGCTCTGGAAAAAGCGGTCGCAGTCAATATTGAGAATCATACGGCCGCCCACATTGGCGATGGAATGCAGATAGTGGTTGCTGGCCGAGGCATTAAACTCCGGCGGCTCGGCAAGCTGGTCATTTTCAATGTTGGCAACATCAGAAACGCTGTCCACAATCAGTCCCACGTGCATCCCCTCAATTTCAATGACAATAATGCAGGTCTTATCATCAAATTCCTTTTCCGGCTGACTGAACTTGGTACGCACGTTAATGACCGGGACAATTTTGCCGCGCAGGTTGATAATCCCCGAGATATAGGCGGGGACATTGGGGACCGGCGTTATCGCAACAACCTGGATGATTTCAATCACATGCAGCAGCTCGATGCCATAGATCGCGTCCCCTATATAGAAGGTCAGAAATTTGCCGTCGAGATCATCCTGAATTTCTTTGGTTATCATCTCAGACATGGAAGCCTTCCTTTCTCCGCCGGAGAGAAAAATCGGGAAATTCTGCGCACAGCGCCGGCGGACGCTGTGCGCAGAAAAGAAGATCCTCTAGCCCTCGTAAGCCCGTATGAGATTGTTTGCATCCAGAATCAGGCTGATATTGCCATCTCCCAAAATGGTGCAGCCGGAGAGACCGCAGCCTTTGATATCATAGTGGCTTAAAAAGACCGGGAAGGGCTTTACGACCACCTGCTGCTCGCCGATCAGCTCATCGGCGAAGATGCAGGCGCTCTTGTGGTCGCTCTCTATCTGAATGACAATTCCCTCGGTCAGCTCGGTCACATCCGTATGGATACCGAAGAACTCATGCAGCCGGATGACCGGATAGCACTCGCCGCGCAGCATAATCATCTCAGCCCCGTCGGTATTGCGGATAATCTGCTGGGGATCGGTAATCTTAAAGGACTGGGTAATGGAGGTGATGGGCAGGGTAAAGATGCTGCCGCCGACCGAAATCTCCATTCCTTCGACGATGGCCAGCGTCAGCGGGATTTTAATCGTGAAGGTCGTTCCCTCGTTGGCAACCGTTTCCACCGAGATGGAGCCGCCTACCTTTTCAATATTTTTGCGCACCACGTCCATCCCGACGCCGCGCCCGGAATATTCGGTCACAACATCGTTGGTGGAAAAGCCGGGGAGCATGATGAGCTGGGCAATCTCCTTTTCGGTATATTCCTGCTCGGGCTTAACCAGAATACCGTTATTTTTTGCCTTCTGCAGAATTTTTTTGGTATCGAGGCCGCTGCCGTCATCCGCAATGGTAATGACAATCTCACCGCCCGCATTCTGCGCGGCCAGGGTGATTTTTCCAACCTCGGGCTTGCCGAGCGAGCGGCGCACATCCACCGGCTCGATGGCATGGTCCATCGAATTGCGGATCATATGCATGAACGGGTCGGCGATGGCATCGTTAATGGTTTTATCCACCTCGGTTTCGCCGCCGATAGTCTCCAGCTCGACCTCCTTGCTCAGCTTTTTGCTCATATCGCGCACAATGCGGTTCATCTTCTGGAAGGTGCCGGAGAGGGGAACCATGCGCATGGACATCACCACATCCTGCAGCTCATCGGTGAGCTTGCGCAGTTCGCGGGTGGATTTGGTGAAGTTATCCAGCGTCAGCCCTTTGAGATCGGGATTGCCCGCCACCATCGACTCGGCAGTTACCAGCTCGCCGACCAGGTCCATCAGCTGATCGAGCTTGGCCTGATTTACGCTGATGAGGCTCTGCTTGGCGGCCTTCGGCTGGGAGGGGGCGGCCGGGCTCTGGACGGCGGCTGTCTTTGCTGCCGGCTCGGCAGCAGCTTCCTTGCCGCTTTCCTGCTGCTGTTCGGCGGAGGGCGCGGCCTCTTCTTCTACTACTTCATAGGATTTTACATTGACAGAGGTTTCGATGACTTTGATGACATCATCAAACGAACCGGAGGGGCGCACACAGAGAAGCAGCCCGTTTTTAATAATCTCCGAGCAAACGGAGGCATCATTTTCCGGATGGTCGGGGACCGACTCAATCGCTTCACAGACATCCTGAAGCTGGCTTATCAGCATAAACGCACGGATGTTTTCCATCTGGCAGCCATCTTCAAAATAAACGCGGATTCTCTGCATGCCGGAAGCGGCAGGGGCAGCCGCAGGCTTTGCTTCCGGCGCTGCTGGGGCAGGGGCGGCCGGCTCGGCGGCGGCCTCTCCCTTCATGATAGCCGCCAGTTTTTCCAGCTCGTCAATCATGTGAGTAGGATCAGCCGGACTGTAGTCATCTCCCTGCAGGGCATCCACCTCTGCCTTGAAATAATCGGAGGCCTGGAAGACCAAATCAAAAATTGCTTCACTGACCGATTGCATGCGGGAGGGGTCCTCGCGTATAATAAAGAAAACATCTTCTACGGCATGCGCCAGGTTGGAGATGCTTTCCAGCCCCATCATGGCGGCGGACCCCTTGATGGTATGCATGATGCGGAAAATCTCGTTAATGCTGTCGTCGCTTATGCTTTTGGACTTTTCACTCTCCAGCAATATTTCGTCCAGCTGGTCGAGCAGCGTAGTCGTTTCATAGATAAACGTCTCCAACATTGGTTCCATACTGGGATCAATAAAACCCATACCTGTAACCATTCCTTTCTGCCAAAATCCTGCCGGTCCGTGCGGCAAGCCTCAAAGCGCTTTTATGAAACTTTTCATCCGAATCTGCCGCACAGCTTCAGGTCCGGAAGGTCTGCGCGCATCCCTTCCGGCTGCCATGGGGCGGAAGGGCGCAAGCAGTTCTCTTACCGTGCAAGAGCAGAAGAAAAAGGCGGCGAGGTATCGGGGGCAGGCAAAAGCCCGCTTCAGAGGCCTTGCTCAGGGGAATAAATACCGTCGCGCCGGACCTTCCAACGGGGGGCACAGACGCGGGGATATTAAAACCTCTAAATAAATTTATTCGACACATATCAGGAAAACTTAATCCACTGCCGTTAATTTTTTGCAATTTGATACGATATATATTATGTAGGATGGATCGCCGGCTTTTTTGTCCATGTGCGGCCCATCCATAAGCCTTTTATCGAGGCGCGGGGCGCTTGTCCTTTCCTTAGCCGGGAATTGTTTTGAGGTGGAGTGTAGATGGCTGACCTTTTAAAAATAACAACGCCGCTTGTTAAGCAGGCGCAGCTTCAGCAGGGCCGTCAGCAGGTTGACCCAAATACCGTTTTTGATCTGCCGGATGTATCAAAGGTTGTAAAGCCGAATGCGCAGTCAGAAATGCAGGGGCAGAACAACGGAATGATTCAGAAGGAAGAGGCTCCCACCATCCTGATGAATCTGCTGAAGGACCCTTCCGTGACGGTCAATTTCCTGAAAAATATTTATATGCTGCAGGAAATCATCAAGCTGCTGCCGGTAAACAATCAGGCATTTACGCAGGAGATAGAGCAGCTTTTTGATGCGCTGATGCTGCCTGCGGAGGAGATTGCTCAGGAGATGGTCCTTCAGGAGAATAATTCTACCGAGTTTAAAGGGGCGCTCTTTGATTTTCTGCGCGAGCTGGTGGCAAATAATCCCCAGCCGGAAATTAAATATGCCGTTGCCAATCTGCTGAAATCGATCAATTATTCCAACTGCAAGCAGGACATTCTGAGCGCTGTTGCCAACAGCCTGCGCTATCTCTCCGATTCGGTGGAGACGAGCCGCACCCTCTCCTCCCGCCTGCAGGAGCTGAGCGACCGCTTCCTTCAGCCTGAGGCCCCGGAGCAGTTTCAGCAGCTGAAGGCGGAGACACTGGCGCTGCTCAAGGATGTGGAGGGTAGCATTCTTTTTTCTCCCAAAATGTCCAAGGTGGTTTCTATCCTTTATTATAACCTTTCCCGCTTTAATGACAACCCGGATTTTTTCCAGGAATCGCTTTCCAGCCTGTTAACACTGCTCGATGGAAAGCAGCAGAAGACCGAATTTGTCCGGCATGTCCGGGCGTTTCTCGAAAGCCGCGGTCAGGATCGCGCCGAGGAGCCCTCCCGGGTGATGAATGTGCTGACGCGCATTCTCAGCCGCCAGGCGAAAAGCGAGGAGCTGACACTGGTCAATGCGGAAAAGATGGAGCGGATTATTCACAGCCTCCTCTCCTCCCCCTGCAACTTTACGCCGCTTCTCCATTATGTCATTCCGGTGGAGTACATGAATATCAAGTCGTTTGCCGAGCTTTGGATTAACCCCAATGGCGGTGAGGATGAGCGGCCGATCGGCGAGAAGAAGGACTGTACCCATCTGCTGGTGGTTTTTGATATTGAGGGAATCGGCCAGTTCGAAGCGGAGCTGTTTGTTTCCGGGATGGATATCGATCTCGCGGTTTACTGCCCGCCGGCCTATGCGCAGGCCTTTTCCGGAGTGGGCGAGCGCATTAAGCAGGTGACCGGCGCGAGCGGCTACCGCTTCGGGGAAATCCGGGTAGATAAGCTGGATAAGCCGCGTTCGCTGATGGATGTATTTAAATCATTACCCTATAAAAGGACGGGTGTCGATGTCAGAATATAAAAGGGAAAAGGCCGTTGCACTGCGCTACAACGCCGAGGAGGATGTGGCGCCGGTCGTCATCGCGTCCGGATATGGCGAGATTGCGCAGAAAATTATTGATATTGCCGAGCAGAAGGGGATACCGGTTTTCCGGGATGACAGCGCTGCCTCACTGATGTGTATGCTCGAGGTGGGCAGCAATATCCCGGCGGAGCTTTATGAGGTGGTGGCTGCCATCTATGTGCAGCTGCTTCAGATTTCCAGCGAGATCAAAAATCAGGAACCGGCGAGGGAGGATATACGTCCCAGGCGGGCGAGTGAGCGGCTTCAGGCGCTGCGCAGAACGGCTGCTCAGGCCGCCAGGCGTCGCGAAACAGGAGCTTCGGAGGAGGAGCAGTAGGTCGGCTGTTTGAGTGGAGGAAAGGATGGAGAAGTATGCTGTGGAAGAAGGAAGACCCCAAAAAGAAGGAGAAGCCCCTTCCGCTGCCGGGGGAATACCTGTCTTCGGTCTGCGAAGTGAAAACCGTTAAAAATGAGCTGGTCGCTACCGGCACGATTACCGAGATAACGCCGGAATACATACAGATTGCCGATCGGGGCAATACGATGGTGGGGCTGCGCTTCGGCTCGGTGGTAAAGGTGAATATTTTTAACTCCCGTCTGGGATACCGTGTGCTGGAGGGCAAGGTCTATCTTTCCACCCAGCAGTTTTTGCGGCTGGTGGAGCTGAACATTCTGCTTGACCGCGAGCAGCGCGGCGCCTTTCGGGTGCGCACATCCATTCGCGGAAAGCTCTTCTGGCCGGGAAAGCCGGCTGCTGCCGAGCCGGGCGCCGCCTCCCCGGCAGAGGCGGCCATTTCCGGTACGGGCCTTTCGGTGACCGTAGAGGATTTGAGTGTAGGCGGCGCGCTGCTTCGCGGGGAGGAGCGCATTTTTGGCGGAGGGGATCAGCTGGTGCTGCAGTTCATGCCGGTGAATCTGATGCTGCAGCTGAACGGTGTTATTCGCCGGGTAGAATCGCAGGAGGACGGCACCGTGCGCTATGGCTTTGAATTTCAGGATATTCCGGATGCGCAGCAGGACGCGCTGTGCGCTTATCTGTTCCAGCGGCAGCGCGAGCAGATTAATCAGCGCCGCAGATAGCGAAAACCAAAAAGGAAGGGACGGACTTTTCTGAAATCCCGGGAGGGCTCTTCTGCACCCTGCAGAGGGTCGCCTTTCCCGGCTGCAGTCCGCCCCGGAAAGGAAAGATCAGCAATATGGCGACGGCAGCAGAGCAATCGGCCTTACAGGCCCGCGAGGACCTGATTTTTGCGCTGGATATTGGCACGCGCAGCATTATCGGCATTGTAGGAGAACAGCGGGGCGATGTGTTCCATGTGCTGGGCGTTGAGCGGATGGATCACCCGAAACGGGCAATGCTGG
This sequence comes from Provencibacterium sp., assembly GCA_022792175.1. Classification (GTDB taxonomy): domain Bacteria; phylum Bacillota; class Clostridia; order Oscillospirales; family Ruminococcaceae; genus Harryflintia. The sequence goes on along the minus strand of JAAWAN010000040.1, from coordinate 39,741 downwards.
ATGGACAGATTGAGGATATCGACCAGACGGCGAAAATTGCGGGAATCGTAAAAGAGAGGCTGGAAAAAAAGCTGGATCTCCGGCTGCACCATGTCTGTGTGGCTGCGGCCGGCCGCGCGCTGAAAACCCAGCATGCGGAATATGGGATGGACATCCGGCCGGGCGAGGCAATTGATGCGGCGAAGGTCTCCGAGGTGGAGCTGCAGGCGGTGCAGCAGGCCTATGAGGAGATGTTTGAGGCACAGCAGGAGGAGGGGGACTTTTTCTGCGTGGGCTATTCAGTCGTGCGCTATCTGCTGGATGGATACCCCATATCCACCCTGACCGGACACCGCGGCAAGCATATTCAGGTGGAGATTATCGCCACCTTTCTGCCAGATGAGGTAGTGGAGAGCCTGTATACGGCGATGGACCGCATCGGCCTTTCGGTCGCCAGCCTGACGCTCGAACCGATTGCGGCGATGAACGCTATTATCCCCCGGGAGCTGCGGCTTTTAAATCTGGCGCTGGTGGATATCGGCGCAGGTACCTCGGATATTGCCATCTGCAAGGGAGGGAGTATAGCCGCCTATACGATGGCGACCGTTGCGGGGGATGAGATTTCCGAGGTGATTATCCGGGAATATCTGGTGGATTTTGAAACGGCTGAACGCATCAAGCTCGGCTTGGACGGCAAGGTGAGCCGGATTGACTATACCGATATTCTCGGCTTTAGCTACAGCGTTTCTCCTGAGGAGATACTGGAAAAGGTGGCGCCGGAGACGGAAAACCTGTGTGCCACCATCTGCGGGCGGATTCTCGAAACCAACGGTCAGCCGCCTGCGGCCGTTTTCCTGGTGGGTGGCGGCAGCCAGCTGCCGTTTCTCTGCGACCGGGTGGCGGAAAAGCTGGGAATCGACCGCAACAAGGTAGCAGTCGGCTCAAACAACTATATGAAAAAGGCGGTCGATGGCTCAGCGGAGGTATCCGGGCCGGAATTTGCCACGCCGGTCGGAATCGCCCTGACGGCGGCACTCGCCCGGGAGCAGGGGGATTTTGCCGTTACGGTGAACGGCAGCCGCGCGCGGCTGTTCAAAAACGGGGTGGTCAGCGTGATGGATGTGCTTTCCTTTTGCGGCTATCAGCACAGCCAGCTGATCGGGCGTTCGGGGCAGAGCGTGACCTTTCAGTATAACGGGCAGCCGCGCACGATACGCGGCGGCCTGCCGGAGCCGGCAGTCATCCGCCTTTGCGGGAAGCCTGCCATTCTTTCCACCCAGGTAAAGCCGGGCGACGAAATCGAGATTGAACCGGCGCAGCATGGGGCAAATGCTGCTCCAGTGATGCGCGACCTTGCGGCGGAATGGAACCCGTTTGAAATTCAGCTCAATGGCATTCCTCTTCCGGCAGGAACAGTGGCGCTGCTAAACGGAGAGGCTGCCGGCCCGCAGACGCCTATCCGCAATCAGGATGATGTTTCGCTCACTGAGATTGATACGCTCGAGCAGCTTTGTGTTTCGCAGGAGCTGGATATGCGCAGCTGCTGCTTCTGGATAAACGGGGAGCCCTGTTCCGACCCGGAGCATAAGCTGGAGGATGGGGACGAGGTGTTTTATGCCACTGTTCCCAACGCAGGTCCAGCGGCCGCCGCTGCACCGGATACGCAGCCTTCTGCGTCCGCTTTCCGGGAACCGGCTTTGGAGCCGGCCCTTCCTGCGCCGGAGGAGCCCGCTTCACCTGTGCAGGCGCGCTGGGAACTCCGGCAGGCAGCCGGTGGGGAAACCGATCAGATGCAGGCCGAGCCTGTGCAGGCGCGCAGGGAAGCTCCCGCCCATCCGGCGGCTGCTCTGGCATCCGAGCCGGTGGTTTCTCCTGCGCCGGCTGTGCGGGAGAAGATTCTGCGCGTTCAGATCAACGATCGCCGCTATACGCTGCCTCCGAAGCCGGACGACGCACCTTATCAGTTTGTAGATATGCTCAACTATGTGGAAATCGACCCCTCCAAGCCGCAGGGCAACATTATTTTGCGCCTTAATGGAAAAAGCGCCTCTTATCTGGAGACTATCCACGACGGGGACCGCGTTGATATTTTTTGGGATAAGCCGTAGCTTTTTCTTTTTAGAGTTAGAGAAAGGGATGACTCTTAATGGAAACTTATATTGTGCGTCAGCCTATTCAGGATCAGAAGAATGAGGTGATCGGATATGAGATTCTGTATCAGCAGGAGGCCAGTGGTCTTTCTCCGGAAAAGGATACCAAGGCAGCCGGTGCAATTGAAGATTTCCTCCTTCAGCTGGATAATGACAAATTTCTGGGAGGGAAAACAGCGTTTTTAACCTTTACCCCCAATCTTCTGATTAAAAATATCCCCAAAATGTTTTCACCGAACAAGCTGGTGATTCAGATTGAGGACAGCTCTCTGGTTCATCCTTTGGCGCGCAAGATTATCCACCGCTATAAAAAGCAGGGCTACCGCATAGCGCTTCAGGGCTTCTCTTTTTCACCGCGCTATTTTGATATTCTGGAGGTTCTGGATATCATCAAGCTGGACTTTTCCAATCTGGAGGATAGTTCGCTGCAGAATATTGTTAATGTAGGCTCGAGTTTTCAGAAGGAAATCGTGGCCTATAATGTGAATACCGAGCAGGCGATGGCCAAGGCGAAGGAGCTGCACTGCCACTATATCCAGGGCACCTTTGTCGCCCAGCAGCTTCCCTCCAAGGTGCACCGGATGGATCACATGCAGTCTAACTTTTTCCAGCTGGTGGTGGCTATTACACGGGATGAGCCGAATGTGGATGAAATTACGATGATTATCTCCCGGGATGTTACGCTTGCCTTCTCGCTGATTAAGCTGGTGAACTCCGCCTATTTTGCGCTGCGCAACCGGGCAAAATCGGTCAAGCAGGCGCTGATTATTCTCGGCCTCGGCCAGCTCAAGCAGTGGATTTATCTCTTAAGCTTCAAGCAGAACGGAGAGATGCCGGAGGAGCTGGTAAAGATTTCCTTTTTGCGCGCCCACTTTTGCTCTGAGCTCTCGCAATATGTAAACGACCTGCCGATCTCCAAATCGGAGGCTTATCTGATGGGCATGTTCTCGACTCTGGGGATTCTGATGGAGGTGCCGCTGGAATCCGCTCTTGAGGAGCTGGCCATTTCGGAAGAGGTGAAAAATGCGCTGCTGCATGGGGAAGGTATCTGCGGGGATCTCTACCAGCTGGTGCTCTGCTATGAGAATGCCGACTGGAAGGGAATGACCCAGTATGCGCAGCGCCTCGGCATTCCGATGAATGTGATTACGCAGAAATACTTTGAGTGCGTGGAATATGTCAACCAGATTTGGAATGATTTAATGGTTCCCTATGAGGAGCAGGGCACACAGGAGGAAGCCGAGCCCGCTGATGACACAGAGGAAGCCTTCGCCATGAACAAGGAATAGGCATTCTTTTCCGGGGATGGCACTGCTGCAGCTAAAAATCGGCTGGATTCTTTTGGGCCTGGCCGCTGCCGGGCAGTGCTTCAGGCCGCTCATGCGGCCGGCTTTGCAGAAAGCGTCATAAGGCGCTCCTGTGTATCAGAGGGCCTTTGGCCTGCCGGTTTCATCAGCAGATTGGTGCCTTTTCAGCTGCGCTGATGATACATTGCAGAAAAAGAGTATTTGATTTTTTTAAGGCGCTGCAGAAAGAGCGGAAGATTTCTGCAGCGGCTGTTTTTCTGGCATTTTTTTCAGCCGCCTCGCCAAAGAGAGCGGGACGGGTAGATAATTTGGAGGAAGGCTTTGATGAAATATGAAGGATGAGCTGAACATTAAACTGTATGCGCTGGTGCTGGACTGCCCCGACCCCTATGCGCTGGCCGGCTTTTATGCCCGGCTGCTTCACTGGGAAATTGTTTTTCACAATGAGGAATATGCCTGCGTAGCCGCCCCGGGAACGGCGCAGGGGGCATATCCCGGTATCACCTTTCAAAAAAATCCCCTCTATCAGCCGCCGGTCTGGCCGGAGGAGCCGGCCTCGCAGCAGCAGATGGCGCATCTGGATTTTGCGGTAAACCGGCTGGAGGAGGCCGTCGCCTATGCGCTCAGCTGCGGGGCAACCGAGGCCCGCGCACAGTTTTCGCAGGACTGGCGGGTGATGCTCGACCCTGCCGGCCACCCATTCTGCCTGTGCCAGATGCAGCCGCTCTTTGAAAGCGCCGGATTTGCGCTGCTTTAGCCCTTCAAAAAGACAGGACAGCACCTGCCCGAAAGGGGAGGACTTACCCCTTTCCCTGGGCTGACCGATACTGTTCGGCGACCCGGCCGCGGAATTCCTGATAGCAGCCGCAGGCCCCTAACAGGCGCAGCTGCTCGCTGTCAGACAGAGAGAGGAAGTACCGCTTCAGCGGCCGGTCCTCCTCGGGAAGCGAAGAGGGAAAGGGAAATTCGGAATAGGCGGAAAAGTCCACAGGTATGCACCTTCTTTCAGAAATTTTTGTTATAATAAATCTTCGCTGCTGGAAAGTATGGGATGCGGAGATTTACCTTATGCAGCTTTGCAGCAAAGCGGGAAGAAAGGCAGGAGGATTCGATGCAGGGACAGATAGCTGTTACCGGTTTTCGGGCGGAGCATCTGGAGGAGGCGAAGGCGCTGGTTGATGCGGCCTATCAGGAGGAACGGGCGGCAGTGCCCGCCCTGCCGCCGGAGCTGCCGGATTTTTCGCTTGCTCATTTTGCGCAAAACGGCATGGGGGTTGCCGCCGTTTCTTCAGAAAGCGGGCGGTTAATCGGCTTTCTCTGCGGCACCGACCCCTTTGAGCGGGCTTTTGGTGCGACCAGAGCGCGCGGCGTCTTCTCGCCGATGCATGCGAATGCCGCCCAGCGGCAGGGGCGGGCGGAAATTTATGCGCACCTGCTGCCGGCAGCGCAGGAAAAATGGGCGAGGGCGGGAGCCAGCAGCCATGCGCTCTGCCTGTATGCGCACGACGAAGAGACGCAGCGGCTCCTTTTTTCCTATGGCTTCGGGTTGCGGTGTATGGATGCTATCCGGCTGACGGGGGAGGATTTTCCTCTGCAGGCGCCCCCTCCCGGCTTTCAGCTGAGGGAGCTGAAAGGGGAGGAGAGGGAGCTTTCCTATCCGCTTCATCTGCTGCTGGATGAGCATATGGCGAAAAGCCCCACCTTTATCCGGCGCGCTTCCCCCAGCCGGGAGGAATTTCTGCGGGGGCTGCAGGAGAGCGGGGACCGCTGCTTTGCGGCGCTTTCAGGAAATCGGGCTGCCGCCCTTTTCAGGATAAGCCTGGGTGGCGGGGAAACGCTGGTTTCTGATATGCCGAAAACCTGCCATATCCTTCACACCTGCTGCCTGCCGGAATACCGGGGCACCGGACTCTCCCGCAGCCTGCTGGGGCTCATTCTGCATACGCTGCGCGGGGAGGGCATAGAGCGGCTGAGCGTTGATTTTGAAAGCATCAATCCGGCGGCGAGCCGGTTCTGGCAGAAGTATTTTGCCGCCTATACCCACAGCGTAACGAGGCGGATTGATGAGGATGTTTTAAAGGAGCTAACAGGCGATGGAAATAAGAAGCTTTGAGGCCCGGTATCTGAAGAAGGCGCAGGATGTGCTGCACTCTGCCTTCTGCCACCCGCAGAGCGACCCGCAGTATAACGAATGGACGTTTGCCGAAAGGCTGCTGCAGGATGGCGGCTACCGGGAAAACCTCTGCCTGATAGCGCTGGAGGATGGGAAGGTAACCGGTTATCTGGCGCTGAGCGAAGCGAAGATCGGTGAACATCCGGGGCTGGCTCTGGGGCCGCTGGGTGTCCGCCCGGAATATCAGAACCGGGGGATTGGGAAACAGCTGGTGCAGGAGAGCATCCGGCGGGCAAGAGAGGAGGATGCCGGATGGATTGTCCTTCTGGGCGGGGATTATTACCGGCGGTTTGGCTTTGAGCCAGCAAAGCCCTATGGCATTTTTCTGCCGGAGAGCGAAGAGGCGAGCGGGCACCTGTGGATTTTGTTTTTAAAGCAGTCTGCGAAGGGGGAGACGCAGGGAGCGCTGCGCTATTGCGGCGCCTTTTACACTCCGCAGGGGGCGCTGCTTTAAGCGCTCCCTTTCGGGCAGATGTTTGATAAAAAATCGCCTTTTTTCCGGTTTCTGCAGGCCGGAGTAAAAACTTTTCAGCAGCTTCTTTCCGGCAAATAGAGGCGAAGAGAAAACGGTCTTTGCGCTTTATACGGCCGGTGCAGCTGGGCGATATAAAAATGCCAGGAATTAAAAACACCAAAGCGCCTGCCCGAAATTTCCGGGCAGGCGCTTTGGCGAAAAGTGTATTTTAAAAGGAAATTATCTCTGAACACGGCCGGAACCGTCGCCGCCGGCTAAGGCAGTGACCTCCGCAACCGAAACATGGTTAAAGTCAGTCTCGATGGAGTGCTTGAGGCAGGAGGCAGCAACCGCAAACTCAATGGCGCTCTGTCCGTCATACTTGTTCATGATGGCATAGATAAGGCCGCCGCCGAAGCTGTCGCCGCCGCCGACGCGGTCCACGATATGAATGAGGTAGTTTTTGCTGAAATAGAAATCCTTGCCGTCGTAGAGCATGCCCGCCCAGTTATTGTCCGAGGCGGAGATGCTGCCGCGCAGGGTGATGGCGACCATCTTGCAGCCAAAACGCTCGGCCAGCTGCTTGGCAACGCTCTTGTAGCCCTCGTGGTCAAGCTTGCCGCCGGTGACGTCGGTGTTTTCCGCCTTGATGCCGAAGACCTTCTCCGCATCCTCCTCGTTGGCGATGCAGACATCCACAAAGGGAACCAACTCGCCCATGACTTTGCCGGCCTTCTCGCTGGTCCAGAGGTTTTTGCGGAAGTTAAGGTCGCAGCTGACGGTGATGCCCTTCTCCTTCGCCTTTTTGCAGGCCTCAAGGCAGATAGCGGCTACATTGTCGCCGAGCGCGGGGGTGATGCCGGTGAAGTGGAACCACTCGCAGCCCTCGAAGATGCTGTCCCAGTCAAAATCGGCAGTCGTCGCCTCGGCGATGGCCGAATGGGCGCGGTCATAGATAACCTTGCTCGGACGCTGGCTGGCGCCCTTTTCCAGATAGTAGGTGCCGACCCGGCTGCCGCCGCGCACAATTTTCGAAGTATCCACCCCATAGCGGCGCAGGGCATTGACACCCGCCTGGCCGATATCATGTGTCGGGAGCTTGGTGACGAATGCCGCATCCATCCCATAGTTTGCGAGCGAAACGGCAACGTTCGCTTCGCCTCCGCCATAGGTGGCGCCATAGGTCTCCGCCTGCACGAAACGGGTATAGCCCTCCGGAGCGAACCGGAGCATAATCTCGCCGAATGTTACAACCTTAGCCATTGATATCCTCTTTCCTTTCGTCGATAGCCTTTTTAAGGTGGTCTGTCTTATACGCCGTCTCCCTTTTTTGCGGGAAAGCGGGCCGCATAACAGGCGCCTGTTTATTTCTGAACGAGATGCACGGCAAAGCCGCCGATTTCGTCTTTCATATAGATAGCGACCATCTCGCCCTTTGCGTTAAACTTTTTGGTGCTCTCATCGAACTGAACACCCTGCATCTCGAGATAGTTGATGGCGCGCTCAAGATAGTTGGTGCGAATGGCGATATGCCCGTTTTTGCCGAGATAGGGGGTCTTCATGACCTCAACCGCCGTTCCGGCAAAGATAGAGGAGTTGCCCGCCTTCGGCGCAAAGTTGAAGATCGAGCAGAAGGCGTTCGCCGTCTTCGAGGCCTCCTCCTCATTGGCGGCGTTGATGCCGACATGCGCGAGCTCGAAGCCGAGCATCGTGCCGACTGCTTCGCGCGCGAGCGCAGTGATGGCCGCGAAGTCGCCGCTCTGAATGAGATCCTCCTTCACCATCCAGCTGCCGCCGCAGGCGAGGATCTTCTTGAAGGAGAGGTAATCGTTGAGGTTTTTTGCGCTGATGCCGCCGGTAGGCATGAATTTGAGGTTGGTATAGGGGCCGCACATCGCCTTAATCATCGGCAGCCCGCCCGCAGCCTCGGCCGGGAAGAACTTGACAACATCCAGCCCGCACTCAATCGCCTGTTCCACATCGCTCGGGCTCGAGCATCCGGGGGTGACCGGGATGCCCTTTTCAATGCAGTAGGTCACGATTTTGCGGTTGAAGCCGGGGCTGACGATGAACTTCGCGCCCGCGCCGACCGCCCGGTCCACCTGCTCGGTGGTCAGAACGGTGCCCGCGCCGACGAGCATTTCCGGCAGCGCCTCGGTAATGCGGCGGATAGCCTCCTCCGCCTGTGCGGTGCGGAAGGTTACCTCCGCGCAGGGAAGGCCGCCCTCGCACAGCGCCTTGGCCAGCGGAACCGCCTTTTCGACATCCTCAATCTTGATAACGGGTACCAGACCGATTTTGCCGATTTTCTCAATGATTTCGTTCATGCTGTACACCTCTCCTGTATTTTGATTTAAAATAGCTTCTGTTTTTTGGAAAGAGCGGGCAGGCTGTTGTCTGGCTGCCTTTCTCTTAAAAAGGGAGGCGGTCCGCCCGCATATTTTATGCTGAAGGGCTGAAAAATCGTTTCATAATGTGGAACTTTATTCCGTATTATGATATACTGTCATTATAAAGAATCTGTCCGTGAAAATCAATAGTTTTTTGCAGGAACAGCCGATTTTTCAGCGGTTTTCTAAAGGAGGCCGCCATAGGGCAGCCTTTTTGTCCGGCCGGGGCAGGAAAAGGCCGGAATTTCAGAAGAAGGATGGGGATGCAGGATGCAACAGCTACCGGAGGAGAAAGCCGCGGGAAAAAACCCGGTGCAGTCGGCGCAGCGAATATTTGGCATACTGGAGCTGCTGGCGGCGCAGGGGAAGCTGCCGCTGCATGAGATTGCGCAGCGCCTTTCGCTGCACAAGAGCACCGCCCACCGCCTGCTTTGCTCGCTGATAGCCATGGGCTATGTGCGCAAGGAGGAACGCACCGGCTGCTACCGGCTGACCTTTAAGCTGCTGGAGCTTTCCGGCATGCTGCTGGAGGGGCTGGATATCGTCGGGCTGGCGCGCCCCTTTTTGGAGCGGCTGGGGCAGCAGGCGCATGAGGCGGTCCATCTGGTGCAGCGGGATGGGGCGGAGATTGTCTATATCGATAAGGTAGAGATGCGGGAGGGCTCCATTCGGATGGTTTCGCGCATTGGGCTGCGCCGTCCGATCTACTGTACCGCCGTCGGCAAGGCGATGCTCGCGGAGATGCCGGAGGGCAAGGTGGCGCAGCTCTGGGAGCGCAGCCGGATTGAGCGGCTGACCGAGCGCACCATTATCAGTTTGGATGCCCTTTTCCGGGAGCTGGAGGAGGTGCGCGCAAGGGGCTATGCTCTGGACAACGAGGAAAACGAGATAGGGGTGCGCTGCATCGGCGCCTGCATTCTGGACTACCAGGGGAGGGCGAACAATGCGCTGAGCGTTTCCGCCCCTCTTTCGCGCATGAGCGACCGGCGCATACAGGAGCTGGCCCCCTTTATTCTGGAGGCCCGGCGGAAAATCTCCCGGGAGCTGGGCTACCAGGGGGCGCAGTAGCTTTTTCAGCCCGCAGGCGGGGCCTCCTTTTTCAGCCGCAGGGCATGCAGCAGCGCATAGCAGACGGCGCTTGCGGGCACAGCGCAGAGAATGCCGATGCTGCCTGCCACCGACTGCAGCACCTCCACGGCCACCATCTCCCGGTTGAGGATGGCGGAGAGGGAACGGTTATAGGAAAACAGCAGCAAAATGACATTGAGCGAGCTGCCCACATAGGCGAGCACCAGGGTGTTGGCCATCGTCCCCATAATGTCGCGGCCGATGCGCATGCCGGAGCGCACCAGCTCTCCCGGGGCGAGGGAGGGGGTATAGCGCACCAGCTCATCGAGCGAGGAGGAGATGGACATGGCCACATCCATAACCGCACCCAGCGCGCCGATGGCGATGGCTGCGAAGATAAGCCCCCGCAGGCTGATGGGGCGTTCCGGGTTAATCAGCATAACGAAGGAGGACTCCTCATTGAGCAGGCCGGAAATTTTCATCACCTGCTGCATCACCACCGTCAGCAGCCCGGCCGCGCCGACACCGCCCGCGCAGCCGGCGGCCGCCGCCAGGCTTTTGCTGTTTATGCCGATAACGATGCCCAGCGTCATCACCACGATAAAGGAAGAGACGATGAAGGTCAGCAGATAGATGTTCGCGCCCCCCAAAATGGCAGGAATCATGACGAAAAAGACGGCCGCGATGGTGAAAACCAGCGTAATCACCGTATTTACCCCCTGCCGGCGGCCGAACAGGATGAGCAGCAGGAAAAAGGAGAGGGCAAGAAAGAGCAGCGCCCCGCCGCGCGCATGGTCGGAGATATACCAGAAGGGCTGATCGTTCTGGTCAAAGTTGAAGGTGGCATAGACCTTGTCGCCCACCTTATAGGGATAAAAGCGCGCGGGGGAATTCGCCTCAATCCGCTGCCCGTTGACCGGCTGGATTTCCCCTTTGAGAAACCCGTCCAGCAGGCGGATTTTGAGATCGAGAGTCTGAACGGTATTCTGGTATCCGCCAAAGCTCTCCTCGATGGTGCGGGGCTCCGAAACCTCGATTACCTCGGCCAGATAGTAGTCCTCCGACATCGTTTCGCCTGCAAAGTAGGCGTTGCCGCGGGTGGCTATCCGGTTGCCGAGAAACAGGAAAAGGATGGAAAAGGCTGTCAGTCCCAGGAAGGTGAGCGTTTTTTTGCTGAAAAAACGGTGCATGTATCTGCCTCCGGTTCTTTAGAAAATTTTTCTGTCAGCTATATCCTAATCAGCCGGCCGGATGCTGTCAAGCCCTCATTGACCGGGCGAAGGGGCTGTGCTAATATAAGGAAAAGGAGCTTCTGATTTTTTGAATGGAAGAAAAGGAGAGAGGAACGATGCGCTTTCGCATATTTCAGAGCATGGCGGTGCTGCTGTGCGGGATTTTGCTCGCTGTTCCGGCCGCAGCGGCGGACGAAACCGGGAAAACGGCAGAAGAGCAGCAGGAGGCCTATCTGGTCCGGCTTTCGCAGCTGGAGCTGGAGGAGCGCTATCAGGCGGGGAAGATTTCCTTGGAGGAATATTTTGCGGAAAAGGCGCCGTTGGATGTGCAGGCAGTAAAGCTGGGCAGCCCCTTTGCGGAGAAGGCCGACCCGGAGCAGCTCTCTTCGCACTATCAGACCCGGTATAACGATGTGCAGTATCAAAAGCGGGTAAACGGAGAACGGCTTTTGGAGCTGGAAAATACCTACCAAAGCCACCGGCTGGCTTCCCCCGCCTATCTTACCAGCCGGCTGCGCTTCGAGCGCCGGGCGCAGCAGCTGCAGAGGGAAGAGGAGCGCATCCTCTGGGAGGGCGCTGAGAATCCGGATGGCCGGGGCGGCGATGTCGAAAATGCGCTGTGGGAGGCCCGCTACCGCGTTTACCGCTGTGAGCGGGAGCAGGCGCTGTTAAAGGCGGTTTATCAAAGCGAAAAGATAAGCAAGCAGCGCTTCACTGAGCGGCAGGATACGCTCAAAAAGGAGGCGGAGATGGCGGCCGCCGCCGTAAAGCAGGCCGGGCGGGAGGCGGAAAAGAGCGGGCTGCAGAGAGTGGTGCCCGAACAGGATTATAACGGCTACTGGGATTTGAAAAAACGGCTTAATGAGATTGAAAAGGAGCTGGAAAAGCTGGAGGAGCAGCTTCGTGCAGGGGAGCTTAAAAGCCTTTCCTATCAGGAAAAGAAGGGGGCGCTGGAGGCGGAGCGCAAGGAGCTGCGCGAGCAGGAGCGCACCATCTACCGCGGTTATGAGGATGACCCGCGCATGAAGGGATAGGCGGAAACAGGAGGAGGATTTTATCTGCGCAAGAGGACGTTCTGCCGTGTCCAGACAGCTGGGTCAGATGGCCGGGCGGCAATCAGCCGGTATTTTGGGCTGATTTTCAAAATTCCCGCTCAAACCGCTTGCAATTTCTCTTTTCCTGTGCTAAAATATTCCGGTATGGAATTCCGTCGGCTTTGGCGGCACCTTTTTGCCGGGTCTGACGGGGGTTCGTGCCTTGCCGGAAACCCGGCATGACATGAAAGCGGACAGTCCTCTGTCGCCGGCGCGCTGCCCATGCGGGCTTTGAGAATGCGCGCCCCGCGCCGAAAACGGCCGGTGTGGCGGGAATGAACGTCTGAAAAAATAAGGAGGAGCTTATTACCATGAATGCACTGGAAACGATTGCCCAGTCCAGTCTGAAAGCGGAGCTGCCGCAGTTCGAAATCGGCGACACCGTGCGCGTGAGCGTAAAAATCAAGGAAGGCGAGCGCGAGAGAACCCAGGCCTTTGAGGGGACCGTTATTGCGAAGAAGCATGGCGGCATCGCCGAGACCTTTACCGTGCGCCGGGTAGCGCATGGCTGCGGCGTGGAGAGGGTATTCCCGCTTCATTCCCCGCATGTGGAGAAGGTAGAGGTTATCCGCCGCGGCAAGGTGCGCAGAAGCAAGCTCTACTATCTGCGCGGCAAGGTCGGCAAGGCGGCCAAGGTCAAGAGCCATATCCAGTAAGCCAGCGGATAAGAATGGACCAGGACGCGGAGAAGTGCTCTCCGCGTCCTGTTTTATTTGTGCCTTTTACCGCGGGCGCCGGAAAAATCATGGTGTTTGCTCTTGCGGCTTTTTGCTGTACGCATTATAATGGAGAGCAGGGAAAGGGGATATGGAGCATGACGGATGATCTGTCCTCCCGCAGGCAGGGACGAAAAGCGGCGGCGGCTGTTTTTGAATATCTGGAGACGTTGATAACGGCGGCGATTCTGGTGGTGCTGCTGTGTACCTTTGCCATACGGATGGTCCGGGTGGAGGGCAGATCGATGGTCCCGACACTGGGCGACGGGGATTTTCTGATTTCCTATCATCTCTTTTACCAGCCGCAGCGGGGGGATATCGTGGTCATCACCAAGCCGAATGAAATCAGCACGCCGCTGATTAAGCGGGTGATCGCAGTCGGCGGCGATGAGATTGATATCGATTTTGAGGTGGGAACGGTGACCCTGAATGGCGAGCTGCTCGAGGAGCCCTTCCTGTCTGAGCCCACCCACTACCAGCCCGAGCAGTCGATGCAGTTCCCGCTGACGGTGCCGCCGGGGCAGGTGTTCGCCATGGGGGATAACCGGAACCATTCCTCCGACAGCCGCGATGCCCGCATCGGCCTGGTGGATGAACGGTATATCATGGGGAAGACATTTTTCCGGCTGGCCCCATTCGGCCAGTTCGGTCTGATATAGCCTCTGCACCCCAAAAAGCGCAGATTGTGTGTTTTTTCTCAGCGGCCCCATGGTCCGCCTGGCGCGCGAGGCAGGCGGCGCTGATTTAAGATAGCCCAAGGCCCGAGCCGTTCCGTCGGCTCTTTTGCAGCCCCTGTTCGGCGCAGGCTTTAACAGAATCAGGATTCTTTTAAATACGTTTACTTTACCCTAAAACCTGCCGGTAAGGCGGCTTATGCAGGAAGGAAGAATAAGCATGGCGGATAACGCCCCCTCTATCCAGTGGTTTCCCGGCCATATGGCCAAAACCCGGCGAATGATTTCCGACAGCCTCAAATTGACCGATGCCGTTATCGAGCTGCTGGATGCGCGCATTCCCTATGCGAGCGCCAATCCGGAGCTTTCGCGGCTCATTAAAAACAAACCCCGTATCGTACTGTTAAATAAGGCGGACAGCGCCGACCCCGAGCTTACCCGCGCCTGGCTGCAGGCTTTTGAAAAGCAGGGAGTTGCCGCCCTTGCGGCCGACTGCCGCAGCGGGCGGGGGCTCGAGCGCTTTTCCCCTACCGTTCGCAGGGCGCTTTCCGGGCTGCTCGAGCGCAGAAAGGCACGCGGTATGGTGGGCGGCGGCCTGCGGCTGATGGTGGTGGGCATTCCCAATGTCGGCAAATCTTCGCTGATTAACCGGCTGGCCGGTTCGCGGCGCACGAAGGTGGAGGACCGCCCGGGCGTTACCCGCGGCCGCCAGTGGGTCACCCTTTCCGATGGGATGGAGCTGCTCGATACCCCCGGCGTACTCTGGCCAAAGTTTGAGGATCAGCAGGTCGCCGAGCACCTGGCCTTCGTCGGCTCGGTGAAGGATGACGTACTGGATCTGGAGGCGCTTGCCTCCCGCCTGCTTTTGCTGCTCGCGCGGGACTATCCGCAGCAGCTGGCGGCACGCTACCGGCTGGACAGGGAGAAGATGGAAGAGGCAGAGGGCTATGAGCTGCTCGGGCAGGTGGCTCGCGCGCGCGGCATGCTGCTGCCGGGCGGTGTGCTCAACACCGAGCGCGCCGCGATTACCGTTCTGGATGAATTTCGAGGCGGCAGCCTCGGAAAAATCAGTCTGGAGAGGCCGGAAAACTGAGCCGGACATTTTTGCAGAATACGGGATGGCCGGATGGCAGAAAATTCCCTGCCGGGCAGGGCGTAAAGGAGGGCAGGCAGATTTATGGCGCAGAGTACTGCGAAAAAAACCGGCGAACAGCCGGACCTTTACCGGTTTGAACAGGAGGCCTACCGCAGCGGTTTTCTAACCGTCTGCGGGGTGGATGAGGCGGGCCGCGGCCCGCTGGCAGGCCCGGTGTGTGCGGGAGCGGTCATCCTCCGGCGGGATGAGCGCATAGAGGGGCTTAATGATTCTAAAAAGCTCAGCAAAAAAAAGCGGGAAGCGCTCTATGAGGAGATTACCGCGCGGGCGGCCGGCTGGTCGGTTGCCTATGCGACAAGCGAAGAAATCGACCGCTACAACATTCTGCAGGCCACTTTTCTGGCAATGCGCCGCGCGGTAGAAGGGCTGCAGCTGCCGCCCGACCTCGTTTTGGTGGACGGCAACCAGGACCCCGGGCTTTCCTGTGAGCACACGATAACGATTGTACATGGCGATGCGCTTTCTGCGAGCGTTGCGGCGGCCTCCATTCTGGCCAAGGTCAGCCGGGACCGGCTGATGGAGCAGCTGGCCGAGCAGTATCCGCAGTATGAGCTGCAGGTGCACAAGGGCTATCCGACTAAGAGGCATTATGAGCGGCTGCGTGAGTTTGGCGCCTCCCCCATCCACCGGCGCAGCTTTCTGAAAAAATTCTTTCAGGATGACGAGCCAAAGTAACCGCCGCGGCCGCTTTGGGGAGGACTATGCGGCCGCATGGCTGAAGGGCCGGGGGGCGCAGCTTTTAGAGCGCAACTGGCGCTGCCCTTTGGGGGAAATAGATATCATCGCCCGGATGGGGGATTTCCTCTGCTTTATCGAGGTGAAAACCCGTTTTTCTGCGGCCCTGGGCGCTCCTGAGGAGGCGGTGGGCAGGGGAAAGCGCCGCCGGATTGCAGAGAGTGCGCAGCACTATCTGCTTTCGCATCCAAAAGCAGCAGAGCTTCAGCCGCGCTTTGATCTGGCGTCGGTCATTTTGGAGAAGGGGCGGGAAGAGGTGCTCTCTTTTTCCTACCTGCCGGGGGCCTTCACCTGCGATGATTTGTAGAAGAGAGCGGCAATGAGCGGAACGCAGGAAAAGGCGTTCCGGAGAAGGGAGCTTTATCAGATGAAGGTGATTACGTTTCAGGCTATCAAGGCACTGGAACTCTCCCCGGCCTGCTGCTACCAGTGGGCAGCCGGGATGATAGCGGAAAAGCCTTCCGCTATTCTGCCGCCCAAAATCAGCATGAAGCCGGCGGAAGGGGTGTTCTGCAATGTGATGCCGGGCATTTTTTCCAGCGGCGGGGAGAGCTGGGGTGGCGTTAAGCTGGTCACCCGCTACCCGGGCCGCTCTCCCAGCCTGGACAGCAAGCTTCTGCTGTTTGATGCGGCTACCGGCGAATGCAGGGCGCTGATGGATGCCAACTGGATTACGGCGATGCGCACCGGCGCAGTGGCGGCGCACTCCGTTCTGCTTTTTGCGAAGCCGGGTTTTTCGCGGCTGGGAATAATGGGGCTGGGGAATACGGCGAGGGCGGCGCTGCTGGTGCTGGCGGCCATGCTGCCGGAAAAGGAGCTGGATATTGCCCTTCTCCGGTATAAGGGGCAGGAGCAGCTTTTTGCCGGGCGCTTTTCTTCCTGTCCCAATCTGCACTTTTCTTATGTGGATACGCCGGAGGAGCTGGCTGCCGGCAGGGAGGTCGTTTTGTCGGCCGTCACCTATGTGGGGGAAGATATCTGCCCGGACAGCTGCTTTGAAGAAGGGGTGCTGGTCGTCCCTATTCATACGCGCGGCTTTACAAACTGCGACCTGTTTTTTGATAAGATTTTTGCGGATGATTATGGCCATGTCTGCCATTTCAAAAATTTCAGCCGGTTTCGCGCCTTTGCCGAGGTTTCCGATGTCGTAAACGGACGGAAGGCGGGCCGGGAAAGCGACAGGGAGCGGATACTCGCCTACAATATCGGCATTGCGCTGCATGATATCTGCTTTGCCGCCCATATCTATAAGCGGCTGGAAAATACCGGGCTCCCTGAGCTTTCGCTCGAGGAGCCGGCAGAAAAATTCTGGATTTAGGGCATCGTTCGCCCGCGCGGGCGGCGGAGAAAAGAACCAGGGGTTTGTAAGGAGGAGTTTTTTTATGCGGGTTTTCGATCTGCACTGTGACACGCTGACCCTCTGCAAGCGCAAGGGCTGGACGCTGGATAACGGCCAAAACCATCTGCACCTTTCCGATGCGCAGGATTTTGACAGCTATGTTCAGCTTTATGCCATTTTCATCCCGGATGAGATACGCGGACTGCAGGCGGAAAACTTTTTTTCCATCCACAATGTCTTCTATCGCCGCCAGCTGGCAGAATCGGAAGGGAAGCTGAGGGATATCCATTCGGCGAAAACGCTCGCGCAGGCGGCAGAGCACAGGGGAATGTCCGGCATTCTCGCAGTCGAGGGCGGCAGCGTGCTGCATGGCAGTCTGGATATGGTAACGGTGCTCGCCAATGCCGGCGTACGCAGCCTGACGCTGACCTGGAACGGCAACAACGAGATTGCGGGCGGCGTCGGGGATGACGGCAGGCTGACCGGGTTCGGCAAAGAGGCCATCCGGGAGATGGAGCGGCTTCATATTGCGGTGGATGTTTCCCATCTCAACGACCAGAGCTTCTGGGAGGTTCTCGAGACGGCGGAAAAGCCGGTCATTGCCACCCATTCAAACGCGCGCAGCGTCTGCCCGCACCGGCGCAACCTCACCGATGAGATGTTTACGGCCATTGCGGAAAAGGGGGGGCTGGTGGGCCTCAATTTTGCCCGGGATTTTATCGCCCCTGCCGGTGAAACGGCGAACCTTCCTGCGATGGCCCGCCACCTGGAGCATTTTCTCGAGCTGGGCGGGGAGGATACGCTGGCCATTGGCAGCGATTATGACGGGGCCGATATCGATGAGTGCATCGACCGGCCGCAGAAGCTGAAAAAACTGTATCAGACGCTGCTCGATGACGGCATCGGCCAGCAGACAGTGGATAAAATCTTTTTCGGCAACGCCTTCCGGTTTTTCAGCCGCCTGTATGCCGGCGAGCTGTAGGCCGGAGCAGAAGGGCAGGAGACGCCAATAAAGAGGAAGGGAATTCAGGAAGATGCAGTATATCAGTACCCGCGATAAGAAAAATGTGAAAACCGCCAGCGAAGCCATCCTGCAAGGAATCAGCGATGAGGGCGGGCTGTTTGTGCCGGAGAGGCTGCCGGCTTTTTCGCAGCAGGAGCTTTTGCAGCTGTGCGCGGCGGACTATGTGGGGCGCGCGGAGAAGGTGCTCGAGAAGTTTCTCGGCGATTTTACCGTCGCGGAGATTTCCGAGTGCGTGCGCGCTGCCTATACCGGCGGAAAATTTGAGGGAGAGCTGCCCGCCCCGCTTTCCAGACTGGGGGAGGAGTGCTACCTGCTCGAGCTCTGGCACGGGCCGACCTGCGCCTTTAAGGATATGGCGCTGCAGCTGCTGCCGGGGCTGATGACGGCCAGCGCGCGCAAAAATGCGGTGCAGCAGGAGCTGGTGATTCTGGTCGCCACCTCGGGCGATACCGGGAAGGCGGCGCTCGAGGGCTTTGCCGGCGTGCCGGGCGTTCGGGTGCTCGTTTTCTACCCGCGCGATGGGGTCAGCGAGATGCAGAAGCACCAGATGCGCGCGCAGGAGGGGGAAAACGTTTATGTCTGCGCGATAGAGGGCAATTTTGACGATGCGCAGTCCGGCGTGAAAAAGCTCTTTACCGATCCCGCCTTTGCCGGGCGGATGGCCCGCGCCGGCAAGCGCTTTTCGAGCGCCAACTCGATAAACTTCGGGCGGCTGCTGCCGCAGATTGTTTACTATGTGAGCGCCTACTGTGATCTGGTGCGCGATGAGGAGCTGGCCATGGGAGAGCCGCTGCATGTCGTTGTGCCGACCGGCAATTTCGGCAACATTTTGGCCGCCTATTATGCGAAGCGGATGGGGCTGCCCATCGGCAGGCTGGTCTGCGCCTCCAACCGCAATCATGTTCTGAGCGACTTTCTGCAGAGCGGCGTTTATGACCGCAATCGCGCCTTTTATCCCTCCCTTTCGCCCTCGATGGATATTCTGATCTCCTCCAACCTGGAGCGGCTGCTCTTTGAAGCCGGCGGGCGGGAGGATGCGCAGGTGCGCTCGCTGATGCAGGCGCTTCGGGAAACCGGCCGCTATACCCTGCCGGAGGAGGTGCATGCGGCCATCACCCGCGACTTTATCGGCGGCTTTTGCGATGATGGAGAGACGCAGGCGGTCATCCGCTCGGTCTATGCGCGCTATTCCTATCTGCTTGACCCGCATACGGCGGTCGCCTACGGCGTATATGAAAAGGTGCGCTCCCAGCTGCCGGGCAAAACGGTGGTGGTCTCTACCGCCTCTCCCTATAAGTTTGCCGGCAGTGTCTGCGAGGCGCTGCGGATTCCCACGGGGGAAGGGCTGTTTTCCGCGACAGATGCGCTTTTCGCCGCGACCGGCGCGGCGGTTCCCCTGCCGCTTGAGCGGCTGCGCGGCAGGACGGACCGCTTTTGCGAGAGCTGTACGGCCGGGGAGATGGAGGGCACCTGCGCCCGGATACTGGGACTGTAAAGGCCTTTTGCGGCCGCAGAGCTTAAAAATGGGGGATAGTTGTTTTCTATGGCGGTTTTTACCATTGGCGACCTTCATCTCTCGCTGGGAGCGGATAAAAAAATGGATATCTTCCCCGGCTGGGAGAATTATGTGGAGCGCCTCGAACGGCACTGGCGGGAAGCGGTATCCGATGGGGATACCGTAGTGGTGGCCGGTGACCTCTCCTGGGGGATGACGCTTGACGGGGCGCTGATGGATCTGCAGTTTCTTGACCGGTTGCCGGGAAGAAAGCTGCTCGTTAAGGGCAACCACGATTACTGGTGGGCAACGGCGGCGAAGATGCAGGACTTTTTTTCGCGCCATGGCCTTCTCTCCCTGTCGCTGCTGCACAACAATGCCTGCCCCTGCGGGGGAATGGCGCTCTGCGGCAGCCGGGGATGGCTGTTTGAAAAGGGGGAGGCGCATGACCGCAAGATTCTTCTGCGCGAGGCGATGCGCCTGCAGCTTTCCCTGCAGGAGGGCGAAAAATATCCGGGGGAGAAGGTGGCCTTTCTGCACTATCCGCCCGTTTATGGCGGGGAGGTTTCCGGGGAGATTCTCGAGGTGCTCCACCGCTTCGGCGTGCGCCGGTGCTACTATGGGCATATCCATTCGGCCGGCTGCGCCCGCGCAGTCTGCGGCGAGTTTGACGGCATCCGCTTTCAGCTGGTCTCTGCTGATTTTCTCCGTTTTCGTCCGCTTTTAGTGGAGGAAACGGTGTAAAACCGGGCGGATTAAATATGAATGAATTGTAAATTCCGGCAGATTTTGCCGCTGCGCAGGGAAATTCAGGCAAAATAAGAAGGAGAAGGTCTGGTTTTTTACCGGTGGATATGATAAAATCGTGAGGATAGATTGATACCGGGCCGCGGATGCCTGCAGCTGCAGGCGGCCCGGACCGGATGTTAATAAGCGGTTTACAGGAGGAACGAGGTAATGACACTTACTTCACAAAAGAAAATTGAGACGAACAAATATGAGCTGATTGTCGCCGTTGGGGCGGATGAATTTGCGCCCGCGGTTGACCGCGCATTCCGCAAGAATATCCACCGGTTTAATGTGCCCGGCTTCCGCAGGGGCAAGGCGCCGAAATCGGTTGTGTATAAAATGTATGGCGAAGGCGTATTTTATGAGGATGCGGTGAATGAGCTGTATCCGAAGGCCTATCAGCAGGCGCTCGAAGAGGCAAAGCTCGAGCCGGTCTCCTATCCGAAGGTGGAGATTACCGAGGTGAATGCAGAAGGCTTTACCTTCCGCGCCGAGGTAGTGGTGAAGCCGGAGGTGGAGGTTGGCGAGTATAAGGGAATAAAAGCCGCCAAAGAGGTCAAGACTGTGGAGGACAGCGAGATCGATGAGGAGCTTGACCGCCGCCGCCGCCGCAATGCGCGCATGCTGACCGTTTCCGACCGTCCGGCGAAGCAGGGCGATACCGCCGTTATCGACTATGAGGGCTTTGTAGATGGCGTTCCCTTCGAGGGCGGCAAGGGCGAGGGACATCACCTGCGCCTCGGGAGCGGACAGTTTATTCCCGGCTTTGAGGACCAGGTAGCCGGCCACAGCACCGGCGAGGAGTTTGATGTAAACGTTACCTTCCCGGAGCAGTATCATGAGGAGCTCAAAGGCAAGGATGCCACCTTCAAGGTGAAGCTTCTTTCGATTGAAGAGGAGCAGCTGCCTGAGCTGGACGACGAGTTTGCCAAGGATGTCAGCGAGTTTGATACGCTCGAGGCGCTGAAGGCGGATATCCGCGAAAAGCTGCAGGAGCAGAAGAACCATCAGGCGCAGGATGCGTTTGAGGATGCGCTGATTGACAAGGTCATTGAGGGACTCACCGGCGAAATCCCGACCGAGATGTATGACAACAAGGTCGAGGAGATGATGCATGACTATGAATACCGCCTGCAGGCGCAGGGAATCCCGATGGAGATGTACCTGCAGTATATGGGGCAGACGGCAGAAGCCTTCAAGGAGTCCTTCCGCGAACCCGCCGAGCGGCAGGTAAAAATCCGGCTGGCGCTCGAGAAGATTGTAGAACTCGAGGGTATTACGGTGAGCGAGCAGGAGGTGGAAGCGGAGTATGCCCGCATTGCCGAGCAGTATAAGGGCGATGTGGAAAAGCTGAAGAGCAGCATTCCGGCCGCGGAAATCAAAAAGGACCTGGCTGTTCAGAAGGCGATCGATATCGTGCGGGATAATGCGGTTGTGACCGGTGGGGAGCAGGAGGCGCCGGAAAAGCCGAAAAAGCGCACCCGCCGTACCAAGAAAGCCGCTGAGGAGAGCGAGGAGGCCTGAGGCCTCTTCTGCGGGCGGCGGGGAAGAGTCCCGCCGTGTTTTCCAAATAATAAAAATGGGGGTGCAGTGCGATGAGCCTTGTGCCAATGGTCATAGAGCAGACCAATCGCGGTGAGCGGTCCTATGATATTTTTTCCAGACTGCTCAACGACCGGGTGGTGATGCTCAACGAAGAAATCAACGATACAACGGCGTCCATCGTCGTGGCAGAGCTGCTCTTTTTGGAGGGGCAGGATCCGGATAAGCCGATTGATTTGTATATCAACAGCCCCGGCGGATCGATTACTTCCGGCATGGCGATTTATGACACCATGCAGTATATCAAATGCGATGTTTCAACCATCTGCCTGGGAATGTGCGCTTCGATGGCCTCCTTTCTGCTGGCGGCGGGGGCGAAAGGCAAGCGCTTTGCGCTCCCCAACAGCGAAATTATGATTCATCAGCCGCTCGGCGGCTATAAGGGCCAGGCGAGCGATTTCAAAATCCATTCCGATCACATTATCCGCGTACGCGAGCGGATGAACCGGATGTATTCCGAATTTACCGGGCAGCCGGTTGAGGTGATTGAGCGGGATACCGATCGCGATAATTTTCTGACAGCCGAAGAGGCGAAGGCCTATGGGCTGGTGGATGAGGTTATCGTGAAGCGTCCGCAATAAGCGGTGCCTATCAGAGGCTTTTGGGGTGGAGCCGGCGCGAGGCATCTGCAAAAGAGCCCCTGCCGGCAGGAAGCGGCCGCCAAAAAGGCCGCTTCCTGCCCTTGTGTTTTTATGGTCAACGCAGCTGAAAGGGTGCAGTCTGCTTTTTCGGCCGGCGGCCAAAGGCCCGCTGGTGCGCAGAGTGCATATGCGTTTCCTATGAAGCCGGCCGGAGCGGCCTGCGGCGCTGCCCGGCAGCGCCAGGCTGAGAAAGAACCGAATGGGGATTTTTTAAAGCTGCGGCGGCTATAACAGCAAATGGCTTGCGTCACATTAGGAGGATAATGGAAGATGCCCAACAAAGAGATGAACGGCCGGATGATGCGCTGCTCCTTCTGCGGGAAAAGCCAGGCGGAGGTTCAGCGGCTGATTGCAGGGCCGGGCGTATATATCTGCAACGAATGCGTTGAGCTCTGCATGGGAATATTGGAGGAGGAAGATTTTCTCGATGCGCCCGCTCCCGGGCAGGCGCAGAAAACGCCAGAGGCGGAAACGGAATTTGTCATCCCAAAGCCGCATGAGCTCAAGGCGGCGCTGGATGAATATGTGATCGGGCAGGATCGGGCGAAAATTTCCCTCTCGGTCGCCGTTTATAACCACTATAAGCGGATTTTCCTTGGCGGGGAGGACGATGTGGAGCTCGGAAAGAGTAACGTTCTGCTCCTGGGACCGACCGGCGTCGGCAAGACGCTGCTCGCCCAGACGCTGGCGAAAACGCTGAACGTTCCCTTTGCCATTGCCGATGCAACCACGCTGACCGAAGCGGGCTATGTCGGCGAGGATGTGGAAAACATTCTGCTGCGGCTCATTCAGGCGGCAGATTTTGATGTTGAGCGCGCGCAGCGCGGCATCATCTATGTGGATGAAATCGATAAGATTGGCCGCAAATCGGAGAATGCTTCGATTACCCGCGATGTCAGCGGGGAAGGGGTGCAGCAGGCGCTCTTAAAAATCCTTGAGGGCACCGTCGCCAATGTTCCGCCGACCGGGGGACGCAAGCATCCGCAGCAGGAATTTATTCAGATTGATACCACTAACATTCTGTTTATCTGCGGCGGTGCGTTCGATGGGCTGGAGAAAACGATTGAGCGGCGGGTGCTGCACAAAACCATCGGCTTCGGCGGAACGCTGGTGGATGCGAAGAGCAAGGAGCACGGCGAGCTGATGAAGCAGATTGTGCCGGCGGACCTGGTGAAATATGGGCTGATTCCCGAGCTGGTCGGCCGCCTGCCGGTCATTACAACGCTCGACAGTCTGGATGAAAAGGCGCTCATCCGCATTCTGACCGAGCCGAAGAACGCAATTGTCAAGCAGTATAAAAAGCTGCTGCGGCTTGATGGGATTGAGCTGCGCTTTCAGGAGGAGGCGCTGCAGGAGATTGCGCGCCGGGCCATTGAACGCAAGACCGGTGCGCGGGGCCTGCGGGGGATTATGGAGAGTGTGCTCGGGCAGGTGATGTTTGATTCCCCCAGCGATGCGACCATCTCCGGCATTCTGATTACCCCCGAGGCGGTGAAGGGGGAAGCGCCCCCCAGATTCACGCGGGATCAGACGGTTACCCTCAATCGCCAGCTAATCGCAAAAAATTCCGAATAAAACATGTTGCAAGGCAGAGAGGGCTCTCTGCTCCTGCAGAGTCCGCTTTGTCCGGTTACCGCCGCAGGAAAAAATTTTCTGTCGGCGGTTTTTGTTCCGTTTAAAGAGGAGGCATAAAGCAGCAGCCTTTGAGGAAAACTGGTTTTAAAAATGCCGCCGTTTGCTCGACCATCCTGTCTTCCAGCGGCGGTTTTCCAGAAAGAAGGTTCTGCTATGTCGATTCTTAAGGGGCGTATCCAGAGTGCCCTTTTATCTGCCATTTTTCTTTGCGGGCTGCTTTCTTCCTGCGGCGGAGGGACGAAAGACAGTTCTTCCTCATCCGCCGCTTCGGGTGCTTCAGGTACTGCGAAAGGAACGGAAATCTATTATCTGAACTTTAAGCCGGAAATTGCCGGGGTTTATGAGGAAATTGCCAGGGAGTATGAGACACAGACCGGCACGAAGCTCCGGGTGGTGACCGCGGCCAGCGGGACCTATGAGCAGACGCTCAAATCTGAAATCGCCAAGGCGGATGCCCCCACCATCTTCCAGATCAACGGCCCGGTCGGCTATGCGGCCTGGAAGGATTACTGCCTGGATCTTTCAAGCAGCGAGCTTTACAGCCACCTGACCGATAAAGCCCTGGCCGTTTCAGAGGGGGAGGGGGTGTATGGCATCCCCTATGTGGTAGAGGGCTATGGCATTATCTATAATAACGCCATTATGGAGCAGTATTTTGCTTTGCCCGATAAGGCGGTTTCCTTTGCCTCTGCCAGGGAGGTCGACAGCTTCGAAAAGCTGCGCGCGCTCGTGGAGGATATGACGGCCAAAAAGGAGCAGCTGGGTATTGAGGGCGTATTCGCCTCCACTTCGATGAGCGCCGGCAACCAGTGGCGCTGGCAGACCCACCTGGCCAACCTTCCACTCTACTATGAGCTTTTGGAAAAGGCCGGGGAAGGCGATGTCATCCGCGCGGGATTGTCTGCGCAGGAGATTGATTTCACCTATGCGGAGAATTTTAAAAATATTCTCGACCTTTATCTGCAAAACTCGGTGACGGCGCCCGGACTGCTCGGAGGAAAATCGGTCGCCGATTCGATGGCGGAGTTTGCCCTCGGCCGCTGCGCCATGGTACAAAACGGCAACTGGGCCTGGAGCGAAATCAGCGATGTGGACGGCAACACCGTTTTGGCGGAGGATATCCGCTTTATGCCGATCTATACCGGCATGCCGGAAGAGGAAAAGCAGGGGCTGTGCATCGGTACCGAGAACTATCTGGCAGTCAATGCCAGGGTCTCCCCCGAAAAGCAGACGGCTTCCCTTAACTTTCTGAACTGGCTGTTTACGAGCGACAAGGGCAAAAGCTATGTGAGCGGGCCGCTCGGCTTTATTGCCCCCTTTGATACCTTCAGCGACAGCGAAAAGCCCGCGGACCCGCTCGCACGCGAGGTGCTTGACTGGATGGAGAAGGATACCCGCTCGGTCATCTGGACTTTTGCCGCTTTCCCGAGCGAGGACTTTAAAAACGACTTCGGCGATGCGCTGCTGGAATATGCGCAGGGCTCCAAAAGCTTTGATGAGGTGAAGGAAACGGTGGTGCGCTCCTGGAAGAGCGAGCGGGAGAAGGCCGGCGCGGCCGGATAACCGCCTGCATGTCCGGGACCTCCCTTCCCAATCAGACGGCTGTCCGCCGGCAGGCAGATCCCCTTTTGGCGGGCCGCCTCCTAAAAGGAGCCTTGAAAATCTTGCAGAAATCGCTGAAAAAATATTTTCCTCTCTTTGTGCTGCCAACTCTTGCAGCGTTCATCATCGCTTTTCTTCTCCCGTTTCTGATGGGCTGCTATCTCTCCTTCACCCGGTTTACGACGGTGAGCGACGCGCGCTGGGTGGGGCTTTTAAACTACCGGGAGATTTTTATCTCCAGCCAGGATTTTTTGAATGCGCTCTGGTTTACCGTGCGCTTCACCGCCGTTTCCGTTATCTCGATTAACCTGTTCGCCTTTCTTCTGGCGCTGCTGCTCACCGGTGGTGTTCCCGGCACTAACCTGTTTCGGACAGTTTTTTTCATGCCCAACCTCATCGGCGGCATTGTGCTGGGCTATATCTGGCAGCTTATTCTCAATGGTGCCCTCTATCCCTTCGGTGCAACGCTCACCTCAAACGCGCGCTATGGCTTCTGGGGGCTGGTGATACTCATGAACTGGCAGCTCACCGGATATATGATGATTATCTATATTGCCGGGCTGCAGAATATTCCGGAGGAGCTCCGGGAGGCCGCCGCCATCGATGGGGCCACCGGCCTGCAGCGGCTCACGAAAATTACCCTGCCGATGGTGATGCCCTCGATTACCATCTGCACCTTTTTAACGCTGACCAATTCCTTCAAGCTTTTTGACCAGAATCTGGCGCTGACGAGCGGCGCCCCCTCCAGGCAGACGGCGATGCTCGCGCTGGATATTTACAACACCTTCTATGGCAAGCCGGGCTTTGAGGGGGTCGGGCAGGCGAAGGCGGTGCTCTTTTTCCTGATGGTGGGCCTCATCGCCTTTGTGCAGCTGGCGATTACCCGCAAAAGGGAGGTGGAGGGCTGATGAATCCGCGCAGGCCGCTGCTTCATATGCTGCTTTTCTGCCTTATGCTGCTGTTGGGCATCCTGTTTCTTGCGCCGGTCTTCATTGTTTTAATGAACTCCTTCAAGGGCCGCTTTTATATCGCCGATGCGCCTTTTCGCTTGCCGGATGCCGCAACCTTCTGCGGGCTGCAGAATTATCAGAACGGGATTGCGAAGACCGGCTTCCCATCGGCCTTTGGCTATTCGCTGTTTATCACCGTTTTTTCGGTGCTGGCGGTGGTTTTCTTCTGCTCGATGACCGCCTGGTATATCACCCGCGTACACTCCCCGCTGACGGCGGCCCTCTACTATCTTTTCGTTTTTTCGATGATTGTCCCCTTTCAGATGGTGATGTTCACCATGTCCAGAGTGGCGAACCTTCTGCGGCTGGATAACCCGGTGGGGATTCTGCTCATCTATCTGGGCTTTGGCGCGGGACTTTCGGTTTTCATGTTCAGCGGCTTTGTCAAGGGCATTCCGCTGGAAATAGAGGAGGCGGCGCTTATTGACAGCTGCAGCCCGCCGCAGACCTTTTTTCATGTTGTCTTCCCGGTGCTGCGTCCAACGGCGGTCACCGTCGCCATTCTCAACACCATGTGGATATGGAACGACTACCTGCTGCCCTATCTGGTCATCGGCAACCGCTACCGCACCATTCCCATAGCGGTGCAGTATCTGCGCGGCGGCTATGGCTCGCAGGATATGGGCGCGATGATGGCCATGCTCGTTTTAACGATTCTGCCGGTGGTCATATTTTATCTCTTCGCGCAGAAATATATCATCAAGGGCGTTATTGCCGGGGCGGTAAAAGGCTGAGGCAAAACGAGAAATGTCTTGCCTCAGCCTGCGAAAAACTGCCTGTGGCTTTGATAAAACCAAATTTTGCCCATAAACGGGCAGAACCGCGCTTTTTCCGGTTCCAGCAAGCTTTTGCCTCAGCCTCCTCCCAAAAGCCTTTTTTGGCTGTTTCGCGGCGATGGCTGCCGCTTAAATTCATATAGAAACGGATGTGACAACATGACGCGTGCAAGCGGAATCCTTCTCCCGGTTTTCAGCCTTCCTTCCCCTTATGGAATCGGGACCTTCGGCCGCGAGGCCTACCGGTTTGTGAACTTTCTGGCTGCTGCCGGGCAGCAGTATTGGCAGATTCTTCCGGTTGGCCCGACCAGCTTCGGAGATTCCCCTTACCAGTCCTTCTCCACCTTTGCAGGAAACCCCTATTTTATCGATCTGGAGCTGCTGCAGAGAAAGGGGCTGCTGACCGAAACGGAGCTTTTAAAGGCAAAGCTGCAAAAAAATCCCCGGCAGATTGACTATGCGCTGCTCTTTCATAACCGCTATCCCCTTTTGCGGATAGCCTATGAGCGGGCAAAGGAGCAGGATGAGGCCGCCCTTTCGCGCTTTCGCCTCCGGCATCAGAGCTGGATAGAGGATTATGCGCTGTTTATGGCGCTGAAGGCTGCCTTCGGCCAGAAAAGCTGGACCAAGTGGCCGGAGGATATCCGGCTGCGCGAGCCGCAGGCGCTGGAGCACTGGAAGGAGGCGCTTTGCGAGGAATGCAGCTACTGGGCATGGCTGCAGATGGTCTTTTTCCGCCAGTGGGGCGCGCTCAAGCGCTACGCGAACAGCAAGGGGATTGAGATTATCGGGGATCTGCCTATCTATGTTGCGCAGGACAGCGCCGATGCCTGGGCGAACCCGGAAATCTTCTGGTTTGATGAAAACCTGAGCCCGGTCAAGGTGGCGGGCGTTCCGCCGGATGGGTTCTCGGCGACCGGCCAGCTCTGGGGCAACCCGCTCTACCGGTGGGAGGTGCTGCGTGAGCGCGGGTATGACTGGTGGGTGCAGCGGGTAGAGATGAGCCTTTCGGTCTATGACCGGGTGCGCATCGACCATTTCCGCGGCTTTGACACCTACTATGCCATTCCCTATGGGGATGAGACTGCCGAGCGCGGGGAGTGGCTGCAGGGCCCCGGCCTTGAGCTGTTTACCCTTCTCACTGAAAAGCTGGGTGGGCCTTATGGCGGCAAACTGCCGATTATTGCGGAGGACCTCGGCTATTTGACCGATTCGGTGCGCGAGCTGCTGCGCGGCTCCGGTTTCCCCGGCATGAAGGTGCTGGAGTTTGCCTTTGATTCGCGGGAAGAGAGCGACTATCTGCCGCATAACTATGGCCATAACTGCGTCGTCTATACCGGGACGCATGATAACGATACCGTTGCCGGTTGGTTTAAAAGTGCGGCGCCGGAGGATGTCCGTTTTTGCAGAAACTATCTGCAGCTGACTCGCCGGGAGGGCGAAAACTGGGGCTTTATCCGCGGCGCATGGGCAAGCACAGCGGATTTGGCCGTTGCGCAGATGCAGGATTTTCTGAATCTGGGCAGCGAGGCGCGGATAAACACCCCCTCTACATTGGGCAAAAACTGGTGCTGGCGGCTTCAAAGGGGTCAACTGACCCTTTCTCTGGCAGAAAAAATACGGCAGATGACCCGGCTTTATGGCCGGCAGGCGACAAAATAAGGAGGATGGTTCATGGATAAGCAGGCATTTTTAAAAACGGTGAAGGACCGGCTGCTGCAGGATGATGGCTGCACCCTTTCGCAGGCGGCGCCCTGGCAGCTGCATAACGCCCTTTCTCATGCCCTGATGGGGCTGATTGCATCTGACTGGCAGGCAGACGGGAAGGCCCGCTGCGAAAAGAAGCAGGCCTGTTACTTTTCCGCCGAATTTCTGATGGGGCGGGCGGTTTACAACAACCTGTTAAGCCTAGGGCTGATGGGGGAGATCAAGCAGCTGCTGCAGGAAAACGGGGTTTCTCTCGAAAGCCTGGAGGAGATTGAGGATGCCGCACTCGGAAACGGCGGTCTCGGCCGGCTTGCGGCCTGCTTTTTGGACAGTGCCGCCACCTGCGGCCTGCCGCTGGATGGTTACGGCATCCGTTACCGCTACGGGCTGTTCCGCCAGACGATTGAGGAGGGATACCAGCGCGAATATGCCGATGACTGGACGCGCCATGGCGATCCCTGGAGCATCCGCCGGGAGCAGGAGGCGGTATGGGTGCGCTTTGCCGACCAGACGGTGCGCGCGGTGCCCTATGATATGCCGGTCATCGGCTACGGCAGGCGCAGCATCGGCACGCTGCGGCTCTGGCAGGCGGAGCCGGAAACGCCGTTTGACTTTGAGCTGTTTAACGAGCAGGATTATGATGCGGCCATGCACGAAAAGAACATGGCAGAAAACATCTCCCGGGTGCTCTATCCGAATGATACTACCCGGGAAGGAAAAATCCTGCGCTTAAAGCAGCAGTATTTCTTCTGCAGCGCTTCGCTGCAGCACCTGCTGCGCCAGTGCAGAGCTGCGCATGGCTCAGCGCGCGCCTTTTCCGATTATTATGCCGTTCAGCTCAATGATACCCATCCGGTGGTGAGCATTCCCGAGCTTATCCGGCTTTTGATGGATGAAGAGGGCCTCTCCTTTAACGAAGCTTTCGGGATTGCTGAAAAGGTCTTCAGCTATACC
Organism: Provencibacterium sp.; assembly: GCA_022792175.1. GTDB lineage: Bacteria > Bacillota > Clostridia > Oscillospirales > Ruminococcaceae > Harryflintia. The sequence goes on along the minus strand of JAAWAN010000040.1, from coordinate 10,039 downwards.
AACCATACCATTATGGCCGAGGCGCTGGAAAAGTGGGAGGTATCGCTGCTGCGCGCAGTCTGCCCGCGTATCTTTGAAATTATTCTGATGATCGATGAGCGCCTTTCCCGCCTGCTGGCGGAAAAGAAGGTGCCGCTCGGCGAGCGCCGGCTCTATCGGATTGTCGACCGGGGAATGGTTCATATGGCGCGGCTCGCCATCTTTGCCGGCCATGCGACCAACGGCGTTGCCAAAATTCATACTGAGATTGTAAAATACAGCGCGCTGCCCGAGTGGTACCGGCTCTTCCCCGAGCGCTTTCAGAATAAGACGAACGGCATCACCCAGCGGCGCTGGCTGCTGCTGTGCAATCCCCAGCTTTCCGAAATGGTCACCCGGCTGACCGGCAGCGAGGAGTGGGTGACCAATCTGGATAAGCTGAAAAGCCTTGAGTGCTTTGCGGATGACCATGCGGTGCTGGAGGATTTCCTGCGCGTAAAGCAGGAGAAAAAGCGGGAGCTTTCCGCCTATATCGCAAAGCACGAGGGGATAGAGCTTCCCGAGCACTTCATCTTTGATATTCAGGTCAAGCGCCTGCATGAATATAAGCGGCAGCTGCTCAACGCTTTCGCCATTCTCGATATCTACTATGGGCTCAAGGAGGGACGCATCCGCGACTTTACGCCGACCGCCTTCATCTTTGGCGCCAAGAGCGCGCCCGGCTATGTGCGCGCCAAGGCGATTATCCACTATATCTGCGAGATTGCCAGGCTGATTAATAACGACCCGGCCGTTTCCGACCGGATGAAGGTCGTCTTCGTGCAGAACTATAACGTCTCCTATGCGGAAAAGCTGGTCTGCGCGGCCGATGTTTCCGAGCAGATTTCCACGGCCGGCACCGAGGCGAGCGGCACGAGCAACATGAAATTCATGCTCAACGGAACGGTCACCCTCGGTACCTATGATGGGGCGAATATCGAGATTGTGGCGGCGGCGGGGGAGCAGAACAACTATATCTTCGGCGCCAGGGTGGAAGAGCTGGAGCAGCTGAAAGAGAGCTATAACCCCCGCAAAATTTATGAGAGCGACCCGCGCATCCACCGTGTTCTGGATACGCTGGTGGATGGCACCTTTAAGGACAGCGGCAGCGGGGAGTTTCGCGAGCTCTATACCTCGCTGCTCGATGGGGCCAGCTGGCACAAGCCGGACCACTATTTCCTCCTGCAGGATTTTCACAGCTATGTGGATACCCGCCTGCGCCTTTATCGCGACTATAACGACCGCATGGCCTTTGCCAAGAAGTGCTGGATGAACATGGCCAACGCCGGCCAGTTCTCCTCCGACCGCACCATCCGGCAGTATGCGGATGAAATCTGGGATATTGCTCCTGTCGAGCGGTAAACGGCCGGACAGCAGGCAGAGCCGCCGGTTTGATAAAAGAGCCGCCCGCGAAATACGAAGAGTATTTTGCGGGCGGTTATTTACTTTAAGAAAATCCTTTTAAAGCGCCCGGGAAAACGGGCATGCGGCAGGAATATCGAACTTAACCAAAAGACAAAGGCACAGGAGGAAGAGATGGCAGCGCACGAATTTGGCATTATGGACAGGGCGCCCACTTTAAAGGAGCGGTATGAGCGCTATGAGCCGGAAAAGTATACGCCGGTCAGGGTAGAGGACGAGCTGCTCGCGCCGCTTCTGCCGCAGCTCGGGGAGCTGGATTTTTTCTGGCACTCTCTTGAGCGGCCGGCAAAGGGGCTTGCCTACACCGGGATTACATTGATTTCGCCCGCAGCGATGGACGGGCTCTTAAAAATACTGGGAAGCCGGCCGGAGTTAGATGAGCTGAGAAATCTGCTGCTGCGGGCGAAAGCGGCAGGGAAGTTTGTGATTCATTTCGGAATATGAGCCTGACGACCGGCTTTCAGCGGGTTCTCCTTTCCTGTTTTTCAAAAGGCGCTGCCTTTTCATCCGGATGGCATCCTTCCGGGATGCCGATATCCACCTGCACGCTCTCCCCGCAAAACGGGGCGGCGCATGTCGTTTGATGGGCGGGCTTGAAGCTGTCAAAGGCGATGGTCACATCGGCGCGTACGGCATCCGGGTCGCTCTCCCCGGTGTCTGCGCCGACGCCGCTGGGCAGATCGAGGGCAAAAACGGCGGCGGGCGCGGCGTTGATCCAGCGGGCCGCCTGCCGGGCGTTTTCGCGCAGCGTGCCATGAAAACCGGTTCCATAAATGGCATCCACAATCAGGCCTTCAAAGAGGGAGGGTGCAGGGAGCGCTTCGGGTTTTAGCTCCGGAATATGCAGCTGCTGCGCCCGCTGCCGGTTACAGCGGCTGATTTCGGTGCGCGGTTCCCCTTCGACCAGAACAAGGCGCACCTGTGCGCCGGCCTTAGCGAGCAGGCGCGCGGCGACATAGCCATCCCCGCCGTTATTGCCGCTGCCCACAAAGATGAGCGTCTCTTTGGCAGTGGGAAGCCCCCGGCGCTGTATCAGCCGGACGGCTGCGGCGCCGGCGTTTTCCATCAGCTGCCGGTAGCTGACCCCCGCCTCATCGGCGCGCCGTTCTGCTTCGGCCATCTGCCTGCTTGTAAGGGTGCGCATGCTGAAAATCCCCTTTCTTTTCATCAGGATGTTTTTAAAAAACTGCCGGCCGAAACCTTCGGCCGGCAGAAAAGAAACCTATTTGCCTGAGCCGGAAGCGGCCGGGCGCTTCTTATCAATACGCATCAGCGGCCCATACAGCAGCACGACAACCACGGTGGTCAAAATGGTTTCAACGAGCATGTAGCTTCCGTTGTAGTTCAATGAGTAGAGCCAGACCGGCTGCCCCTCGGGAGCATAGACCCCCCAGATGATGATGCCGGACAGATAGTGGCAGAGAAAGCGGATGAAGCAGACGGCGACCGAGCCAACTGCCGGGCCGACTGCTTTGGAGCTGCTAAACGGCCGGGCAAAAAGCGGGGCGAGTCCCAGGCAGGTGAAGGCTAACAGGTAGTCGAGCAGAACGACCAGAACGAACCAGCCAAGGGTTTCGGTTGGCGGGCTGGAGATGCCGCCGAGGAGCATCTGCAGAAGGCTGCAGGCAAAGGAGGTCAGCAGGCCCCATTTTGGCCCATGGCGCAGTGCCGCGAGGACGATGGGCGCCATTGAGGCCAGGGTGATCGAGCCGCCGGCTGGCAGAGAAAAGAAGGGAATAATCTGCAAAACGGCGGAGAGCGCGACCATCAGTGCGCACTCGGTGAGAATTCGGACTCTGGATGATTTCATAGGGGGATTCTCCTTCCCAAAAATAGTCAGCCTAAAAAGCCGGATACAGGAAAACGCGCCCCGCGGTATCAGCCGCGGGACGCGCGAAAAAGCTCGAAAAAAGCCGTTTCCCAATTTTCCTACGCTGGCATTACCCAGATCAGGTTAAAGGTTTTGGAATATCAGTCGGATTCCATCTCAGCCGAGCTCACTCAGCACCCCTGCATGGTTTATTAAGCTGTTGCCCCTTATTGTATTCGATTCGTCCGCTATTGTCAATAGCTGAGCTGAAAGAAAAAGGGCAAAGTATTAAAGCATACTTTTTAAGTACTCTTGCCCTGTGAAAGAAACGGGACGAAGCCCTGAGCTGCCAGGGAGGATTTTCCGTTTTGCAGCTTTTCGGCGACTGGGGATATTTACTTTTATGCACTGAAATGGTAAAATGAGACTGCGGCCGGGGCTACCGTGAAAAAACCCTACTGTCCGCCGGCGGAGAAAGGCCGCAGGCCTTTGAAGCATTTTGGCCTGAAAAGGATGGGCGCATCAATTTGCAGAAAGGGAAGTGGATGCATAGATGATCGCGAAGCTGAAGGATGAAAACGTGGATTTTTTGTTTAAAGCAGTCCTCAAACTGCAGACGTTGGAGGAGTGCTATAAATTTTTTGATGATCTGTGTACGGTTCCTGAGCTGCGGGCGCTTTCGCAGCGGATTGCCGTTGCCAAAATGCTGAGCGAGCACTGCGTTTACAGCGAGATCGTCGAGGCCACAGGGGCCTCCACCGCAACCATCAGCCGCGTCAACCGTTCGCTCAACTATGGGTGCGATGGTTACAATATTGTGTTTGGTCGCATGCAGGAGGAGAAAAAGCAGGAAAAATAATGCCCGCGAAAGGACTTTTTTAAATGTATTCGACATTTGCCCGGTTTTATGACCGGCTGAACACCGAGGTGGATTATGAGCAGCGGGCGGATTATTTTTGCAGGCTGATTCGCCGGCACTATGGCGGGGAGGGCCACCTTCTGCTGGACCTGGGCTGCGGTACGGGGAACCTCAGCTTTCCGCTGGCAGAGTACGGCTGGGATGTTATCGGCGTAGACAGCAGCGGAGAGATGCTCAGCTTCGCCATGCAGAAGCTCTGCTCTTTCGAGGGCTCCCCGCGCCCGCTCTTCCTGCAGCAGGAGATGGAGCAGCTCGACCTGTTTGGAACGGTGGATATCTGCCTGTGTACGCTGGACACACTGAACCATATTACCGATGAAAAGCGGCTGGCACAGGTCTTTTCGCGCCTCTCCCTGTTCGTAGAGACCGGCGGGCTCTTTATTTTTGACGTCAATACGCTTTATAAGCACCGGCAGATTCTGGACCGCTCCACCTTTGTTTTTGATGATGAGGAGGTTTTCTGCGTCTGGCAGAATGCGATGAGCGACGGCTGCACGGTGGATATTACGCTGGATTTTTTTGAACGCACCGGGGAAAACCGCTATATCCGCAGCAGTGAGTACTTTTCCGAGCGCGCCTATTCCACCGGAGAGCTGCAGGCGATGGGGAAGGCGGCGGGCTTTGAGCTGATCGCCGTTTATACGGCGGACAGCTTCCGCGAGCCGCGGGAGGATGCTCAGCGGCTCGTTTATGTCATGGAAAATATGACCAGGCACCAGGGTGCGCAGGATGAGGGGAGGAAAAAATAAAGAGATGGGAAAATATGTGCGGGCTATCTCCAGGGGTGGGGAGATCCTCTGTCTGGCGCTCGATTCGACCGATGCCTGTGCGCGGGCGGAACAGGTTCATAAAACGAGCGCCGTCGTAACGGCGGCACTGGGAAGACTGCTGACGGCGGCCTCCTTTATGGGAATGCAGCTTAAGACTGAAAAGAGCTCGGTTACGCTGCGGCTCAACGGAGATGGCCCTGCCGGCGCACTGATTGCCGTTTCCGATGCGGCGGGCAATGTTCGGGGCTGGGTACAAAACCCGGTGGTTGAGCTGCCCCTCAACTGCTTCGGCAAGCTGGATGTAGCCGGGGCAGTCGGACGAAACGGGATGCTCTATGCCATTCGGGACGAGGGGCAGGGGGAGCCCTATATCGGGCAGACCCCCATCGTTTCCGGGGAGATTGCGGAGGATGTTACCCATTATTATGCCCTCAGCGAACAGGTGCCGACCGTGTGCGCGCTGGGGGTGCTGGTGAATCCGGAGCTGACCGTTCGGGCGGCGGGCGGCTTTCTGGTGCAGCTGCTGCCGGGTGCAGCAGAGGATACCATCGACCGGCTGGAGGAGAATATGAAAAGGATGCCGCCGGTCTCCTCACTTATCCGCGATAAAAAGTCGCCGCAGGAAATTGCGTTTATGGCGCTCGAGGGCTTCTCGCCGGAGATACTCGACGAGGGGGAGATGGAATATCGCTGCGACTGCTCCCGGGAGAGAATGGAGCGCGCGCTGATTTCGCTGGGCAGGGAGGAGCTGAAAAAAATGGCGCAGGAGCGCCCTGTAACCGGTGTGCAGTGTCATTTTTGCGGCATCGAGCGCAGCTTTACCTGCGAAGAGCTGCTGGCCTTATCGGAGCGCTGAAAAAAGGGGTGCTTGCCGGATTTCTTTTCCGGCCTGCAGAAGCCGGAGGGCAGCTTTTCCTATGGGGGATGGAGGAAATAGATCTGGCGGCGCTAAAAGCTGCTTTTTAAGGGACTGTTGCAAAATGCTTGCATTTTGCAACGGTCCCTTCTGAAAAAATGGCTTTTGACTCCACCAGAGTCAAATTTCGCCCGCCTATCGCGGGCGCGGGCAAAACCGCCCTTTTTCCGGTTTCTGCAAACCGGAAAAATATTTTGCAACGCGCCCTCTCAGCTGCGAAAGCAAAGCGGGCAGAAGGTATGCTGCCTTTTTTCGGATATAAAGGCTATTTCACCTTCTCCTTGGCTGCTGCCGCGGCCATCTCCCGGTATTTTGTCTTTTCAGCGGCCATTTCTTCCACCGTTTTGGTCTTCAGAGTGAAGCCCTTTACCGGACGGTAGGGAACGGTTTTGTTTTCCAGCCGTTTTTTGGCTTTTTCAATTTCTTCTTTATACTGCGGCAGCCACTCGGCCCCGGCGACGAGCATCTCATCCACCATCTGCCGGATTTCCTCCGGCGTGCAAACGGCGCCGGTCAGCGGGTCCATCAGCGCGGCCTGGCGCAGCAGGTTAATATCTGCATGGACCGCCGCCTCGACGGCCAGCTTCTGCACCCAGACGCTCTGCGAGCAGATGGCCGCACACCCGAGTGGCAGATCGCCTAGCTTCGGCACAGCCACGCCGCTGCCGTTGACATAGCAGGGGACCTCTACAACGCATTCATCCGGCAGGTTGGAGATGGCTCCCTCATTCATAACGTTGAAGTGGCCGCGGTAGACCCGCCCGGTCTCGAGGCCCTCAATAATATAGCTGCCGTGCTCCAGCGAACGCTTTTCGGAGACAAAGCTTTTCGCAGGCTCCCTGAGCCAGTTGGGGAAATCGGTTTCAAACCAGTTGCGGCTCTCTTTGCAGACGCGCAGATAGCCGGCCGTTTCCCCCTGCGACCAGTTATGGTAGGTCACCCATTTTTCCATCTCCTCCGGACGCTTCCTGTACCACATCAGGTACTCGGAGAGGTGGCCGTTGGATTCGGTGGAATAGTAGCCAAAATTTTTCATGACGTCCAGGCGGACGTTTTCATCCTCTGCAAATTCCGCCTTCTGCATATAGGAAAGCAGCTCGCCGGTGCGCTCCACGCCATTCGTCTTTACGCTGATATACCAGGTCTGATGGTTGAGCCCCGCGCAGATGATGTCCACATCCTCCCGCCGGCGGCCCAGGGCTTTGGCAATCTGTTCGTGCCCGTGCTGCACCCCATGGCAGAGCCCATAGGTTTTTACCTTGCCATATTTGTTGCAGGCCCAGGTGATCATGGCGTTCGGGTTGGAGTAGTTGAGCATAATGCAGCCGGGGGCTGCGACCTCGCGGATATCCCGGCAGAAGTCCAGCACGGCGGGGATGCCGCGCTGGCCATACATAATGCCGCCGATGCAGAGCGTATCGCCGACGCACTGATCGATGCCATATTTGAGCGGGATCTCCACATCGCTGGTGAAGGCCTCGAGCATGCCGATGCGCACGCAGTTGATGACATAGCGGGCATTCCGGAAGGCTTCCCGCCGGTTTAATGTGGCATGGATTTTGATAGGCAGGCCGTTTTCATCAATATCCCGCTGGCAAAGCTGGGTGACCATGCGCAGGTTATCCGGATTGATATCGGTAAAGGCGACTTCTATCTTCCGGAATTCCGGTACGCTCAGAATATCTGCCAGCAGCTGCCGGGTAAATCCGATGCTGCCTGCACCGATGAATGCAATTTTAAACGACATTTCTATGAACCCCTTTTTTGTAATTTTTTGATTGCTCCTGTCCAAAGAGCTGCGGGGATGGCCTTCCCTCTTTCTTCCTATATTAGGGGGTTTCAGTATGTATTTCAATCGTAATAATTTGATAAAAAGGGGAATATTTTGATGAGAGACATCGGCGGGGACAGCTGGGATGACTATGGCTTTCGCTTTCTGGAAAATGTCGCCTCTCCTGCGGTGGAGCTGCTGGCTGTCGGCAGGCAGAGCCGAAACAGCAGGGCCTATGACTGGGAGAATAAGGAGCGCTCGCCTGCCCTTTTGTTTCAATATACCCTGAACGGAAGCGGAAGGCTGCAGAGCGGCGGGCAGCTTTATGCGCTCAAAAAGGGCGAGGCCTTTTTCCTGCAGCTGCCCGGCGACAGCCGGTATTATTTTGAGGAGGAGAGCGGGTCTGCTCCCTGGGAATTTATCTATCTGATGATGGGCGGAAGTGGCGTTTTGCCCTATTATCTTTATGCACGCGAGCGCAGCGGGGAGGTTTTTTCCCTTCCCGAATTTCACCCTGCCATAGCCGCCCTTTGGGAAATCTATTATAAGGCGAAGGAGGGGCGCCTCCAGAATGCCTTTGCAGCCGGCAGCGAGGCCTTTCGCTTTCTCTGCCTGCTCTGCGCCTCCGGCACCCCGATATCCGGCAGTGTGCCTTTTCTGATTGAGCGGGCGCAGGCCTATATGAAGGAGCGCTATATGCAGCCGATTACGCTGGAAGAAACCGCAGAATATCTGGGCGTTTCCCAAAGCCACCTTTCCCGGGAGTTTTTCCGCTATACCGGCCGGCAGCCAATTCAGTACCTGACCAGGCTTCGTCTGGAGGCGGCCGCCGAGCTGCTGAGCGCGACCGATAAAACGCTCGAGGAGGTGGGCCGCTGTTGCGGCTTTTCGGACGGCAATTATTTTGGCAAGGTGTTTAAACGCCATATGCAGCTTTCTCCCGGCTGTTTCCGAAAGCAGGCGCGCCTGCAGGGCTACCGTCATGTGAAAATCTGAGACCTGCCAGATATGATGTAGAACTGTTTTCTCACACTTCGCATTTTCCATGCACATAGCTCTTGCGGGGCAGTTTTTGCAAAGATACGGCCGGCTTTTGTATTCCCGGCAGCCGTCCCGGTTTGTAGTAGAGTAATGCAGCGCTCGGTACACCGGGCAAATGGCATCATCAAAGTATTCATCGCACACATATGCTTACTAGGGATGACCATTCTCTTTTGTCTTGGGACGGGTACAGCCGCTCTCGAAAATTCTCTTGCAGATCCAGGGTGTTTTGCAGGCGCTGTCCGCCACCACGGTTTTGTGTTTGGGATAGTGTTTGCACCGTTCATTGTACAGGGGATCAAACGCTACGCTGTCGTGGACATTTCCCGGGATGACATGAACATCCAGCACAAAATTGTGCTTGTCACAGGCGGTATGCGCTTCGTAAGCAAAGCATTTTTTGGAATATGCCGCTTTCCAGGTCAGTGGTGGATACCACCGTTCCCTTCTCCTGCGGCTTTTTGTCGCTGTCATCAGAAAATGGCTTTTTGACCTCCTCAAACAGCTCTTTCGCATACCGTTTTGCCTGTCTGGGTACTGTCTTCTTCGCCTGCTTCTTCAGATTGGCGCTCGCCTTGATATGGGTACCGTCCACAAAAATCGCTTCCGTGTCCAGACATCCTTCCTCTGCTGCTGTTTTCAGTACCCACTGGAAAACATACTCTACCGTAGCGTGATTGGACCGATGTTTAAATGGTAGCTCACTGTGGAAAAATGCAGAACTGCTTCATTCAGAGAATATCCGATGAACCACTGATATGCCAGATTCATACTCACTTCTTCCACCGTTCGTCGGAGCGATGGAATCCCATAAATGTGCTGGATCAGAGCAATCTTGAACAAAACCACGGGGTCAATGCTTGGCCTGCTGTTGTCCTCACAGTACAGATCCTCTACAAATTCGTAGATCTTCTTAAAGTCGATTGCTGCGTCGATTTTCCGCAGCAAGTGTTCCTGCGGCACTATGCTCTCCAAACTTACAAATTCCAGTTGTCCTCGATTTTCTGCCCTCTTTGCCAGCATTCCTTTCATCCTATCCCTTTATACCGCTTTTCCTTCCTCTACTCGAGAAAAATTTTCCTTCCCCCTGTCATTTTTCGACAAGCTTTGACATGGTGTTAGCACCATGTTTGTATAGTCACTAAGGAAAATCTACACGAAAACCGCATCTCCCATACAAATGGGGATTTATTTATGTCGTGGATATTCGGGCATCAAATCAATCAATTTAGTTGTCCGTCCTTCTTTATCCAATAGAATTTCAATATTTTCCACATCTCCGCCTAAATGCATCATAAATTCTCTGCAAATACCGCAAGACGGAATTATATTTCCATCTTTATATACTGAAACCACTTTTTTAATCTCACTT
>JAAWAN010000039.1 GCA_022792175.1 Provencibacterium sp. | reverse complement strand
ATCGAACCAACGACACGAGGATTTTCAGTCCTCTGCTCTACCAACTGAGCTACAAAGGCAAACTGGCGACCCGGATGGGGCTCGAACCCACGACCTCTAGCGTGACAGGCTAGCGTTCTAACCAACTGAACTACCGGGCCATATTTCCGGCGAAAAACACCGGATAATTGGTGGGAACAACAGGGCTCGAACCTGTGACCCTCTGCTTGTAAGGCAGATGCTCTCCCAGCTGAGCTATGCTCCCATCCCTTTTGCTGTCCACCCGGGACAACAGTATTTATTATACGGGAGAAAAAAGGATTTGTCAACCCAAAATGGAAATTTTTCTTGCCTTTTGCGGCGCCACAGCTCTGAAGGCCCCTTCCTGCCCGCTGCAGTGCCGGGAGAAAGCCGTTCCTTTTCCGGCAGGGCGCTTATTCGCCGCTGAGCTGCTGGGCCTGTGCCCGGTGCAGCAGCTCCTCCTTAATCCGCGTTCCGTTCTCCATCAGCGCCTGCAGCTTTTCCTCATCTTCTAAAGAGAGCGCCTGCCGGTAGAGAAAGAGATTTTCGATTAAAATATCCAGCTGTTCGCAGAGCATATCCCGGTTTTTTAAAAACAGCTCTCCCCACATGCGGCTGTTGAGGCGGGCCACCCTTGTCAGGTCCTGAAAGCTTCCGCCGGTAAAGCCGGAATACCGCTCGCAGAGCGGATTTTGAATATAGGCGCTGGAAAGGATGTGAGCAAGCTGGGAGGTGTAGGCAATCATCCGGTCGTGGTGCTCGGGCGAGGTGCATACCGTATTGCCAAAACCGGCATATTCCTTCATAAAGTTGCAAAACTGTTCCAGCAGCTGCTGGGGAAAACCCTCCCCCGGGGTGAGCACCAGGCTTGCGCCCTGAAAGAGGTCTTCGCGCGCGCTGTCAATCCCGCTTGTTTCGCGCCCGGCCATGGGATGGGCGCCCAGAAAAAGGAGGCCATGCTCTTTGCAGAGCGGCTCCAGCTTTCTGCAGACATGCCGCTTAATCCCGCACAGGTCGGCTATCAGCGTACCCGGCATAAAGTCGTCAAGCCGGCTGCGCACAAACTCCACCGCCGCGCCGGGATAGAGGGCCAGCAGCACTAAGGAGCAGGCGCGAAGCTCCCCGTCTGTCCGGTCGGCCGCACCGCAGTTTACCGCGCGCGCCGCAATTTCAGGAGCGCGCTCAAAGCCCAGCACCTGTATGCCGCCGCGGCGCAGCGCCAGCCCCATTGAACCGCCGATAAGCCCCAGGCCGGCGATGCCCACCGTTTTAAACGGACTCTCCATCTGCAATTCCTCCCTGATGCATCTGATTTAAAGCGCTGAATCGATTGTATACTCCCCGGCCGCCTCTGTCAAGAACCTCCGGCATCTGCCGGAAAAAATTAAACCTGCAGAATAAGCCGCAAAAGGCCAATCGCCAGCAGATGCGCGGGATAAAAAAGATAGAAAAAGTATTTGTTCAGCTTCAGCCCGCTGTGGGTGCGCGGAAAAATCATCGGCGCGGAAAAAAGGGAAAAAACGGTCCATTTCATGCACAATCCGAAGACTGTCAGGCTCCGCGGGTCGAGCGGGTCGCCGGACCACAGGGCGGTTATGTAGCTGAGGCAGTACAGCGCGGCGCCCGCCGCGGGATGATTGCGGCAGAGATAGAAGATGAGCATCAGGAAAACGCCGGTGGTGGAATAGTCGAAATTCCAGATGGAGAGCAGCAGAAAGCAGAGGATAAACAGCCACCACCTGCGCTGCTTCAGGCCCGCCATAGCGAGCAGGCTGAAAAACAGGGTAAAATAAATGTTCAGATTGAACTATTCCTGCTGCCGGTCATAGGGATGAGTGGCAAGAATATAAAAGGGCTGGCTGACCAGTGCGAAGATAGCCAGACGTTTCAGATATTTTTTAATGTCCCGCGTGTAGAGCAGCCCCACCGTCATACAGTAGCAAAAGAGGGGGAAAGCGAGCCGGCCGGCCCACCGGAACGGGGCGGACTCCGGAAAAATGCGCCGCCAATGTGGTCAATGAGCATGGAAATAATGGCGATGAGCTTTAACAGATCAGTATCCAGATTGCTTTTCAGCCGGGGCCCACCGGCCGGTATTTCCGGCGGCGTTTTCAGAAGCGTTTTGATACGGGAAGCGCTGGCAACATGATTTTTATGCACCCTTTCATTTCAAAGCGGCCGTCGGGATCCGGCCGCCTAGTACAGATTATATCACAATACACAGGACCGGGGCAAATTGCAGATATAGGGCTTTTCATAATAGTCGGAAACGGGCAGGAAATCCTCCTTTCGTCCGAATGCAAAAATTTCTTTCTTTTAGGGCGGGAGTATAGTAAAATAGAGGATGGAAATTCGGTATTGCCCCCCGTCAAACGGTTGGGGGAAAAGGGAGGCTTTTAAGAATGAAATGGATGATTGCTTCGGATATACACGGTTCGGCCCCGGCCTGCGCGGCGCTGCTCGAGCGCTTTCATGCAGAAGGGGCGCAGCGGCTGCTGCTTTTAGGGGACCTTCTCTACCATGGCCCGCGCAACGACCTGCCGGAGGGCTACCGGCCGAAGGAGGTGATTTCCCTGCTGAGCGGGGTGCGCGAAAGCCTTTTCTGCGTGCGGGGAAACTGCGATGCCGAGGTGGACCAGATGGTGCTGCCATTCCCCATTTTATCGGATATGATGTTTCTCTGCGATGGCGGGGTAAGCGTGCTTGCCACCCATGGGCACCTCTATCATGAGCAGCACCTTCCGCCGCTGAAAAAGGGCGATGTGCTGCTGCATGGGCACACCCATGTTCCGGTAATGGAAAACCGCGGGGACTACTGGCTGATGAATCCCGGCTCGGTCTCTATCCCTAAGGAGGGCAGCGCGCGCAGCTACCTGACTTTGGAGGATGGCCTCTTCACCCACAAGGACCTGACCGGAAGGGTTCTGCGTTCCCTGTCGGTCACCGGCGAATAAAAGGAGGGGCTTTTTTTGCGTTCGCTGCAGACCGGCAGACTGCTGCTGCGCCCTTTCCATCACAGCGACCTCAGCGCGCTCAACGCCTGTGCGCGCTCCCCCCAGGTCGGTCCGCATGCTGGCTGGCCGCCGCACCAGAGCCGGGAGCAGTCGCGCAGGGTGCTCGATCAGTTTATCCGGGAGCAGGAGGTGTGGGCGGTGGTGCTGCGCAGCAGCGGCGCGCTGCTCGGCTCGATAGGGCTGCATGAGGATTACAGACGTCCGTATGCGGGAGCCCGCATGCTGGGCTATGCCCTTGGCGAGGCTTACTGGGACAAGGGCTATGCTACCGAAGCGGCGGGGGAGATCATCCGTTTTGCCTTCGAGGTGCAGCACCTCAGCCTGCTTTCGCTCTACCACTATGCCTATAACGACCGCTCGCGCCGGGTGGCGGAGAAATGCGGCTTCATCCGCGAAGGGGTGCTGCGAGCGGGAAGTATGCGGTATGACGGGCGGATATTCGATGAGGTCTGCTATTCGCTGACCCGCGCCGACTACGAGGCGCTGCAGGCGAAAGAGGAGCCGTTTTAAAGCGCGGCAAAGGAGCCGTCTTTTTGCGCGGCGGCCGCTTTGATGGGAAAGGGAGGTTTTTGCGCAGGGCAAGAGGATTTAAAGTATACCTTATTATGCCAAAACTTTCGTCTTAAATCTTTTTTGTCTCGCGGCGTCCTGCAATCAATCCCGAAAACAGAAAGAGAAAAGCCCGCGGTACCAAAGAGAAGGAAGAAGAGACTTGCAGATTTTCCTTCCCCGCATTATAATGAAGAGACAGAAAACGAATTTCCAGGAGGTTGACAGCCATGTTTCAGGTAGAAAAATCCCGCTTGGGTGAATTTCCGCAGCTGGTTCTTCGGGATACCGAGGCCGGCAGCAGCGCGGCCATCGTTCCCTCCCGCGGCGGAACGCTCGCTTCCTTTGTCTGCGGAGGCTATGAATACATCTATATGCACGACGAAAACTTTCATTCCGCCGAACGCGCGCGCTGCGCGGTGCCGGTACTCTTCCCCTGCTGCGGGCGTACGAAGGAGGAAATCTGGAGCTGGAACGGCAAACCCTATCCGATGGGGATTCATGGCTTTGTTCATTCCTGTGACTGGGAGGTAGAAAAGGAGAGCACCGATGGTTGCGCCTCAGTTACCATCTCCCTCTCGGATAATGCTTTTACCCGCCAGTATTATCCCTTTTCCTTCCTGCTTCACCTGACCTATTCGCTTCGCGGCAGCGCGCTCACCGTTTCGCTGAAGGTGGAAAACAGCGGAAGCGAGCCTTTCCCTTATACCTTCGGCTTCCATCCCTATTTCTGCGTCAGTGCGCTTAAAAATGCCCGTGTGGATGTGGATGCTCCGCTGATTGCCAAACCCTCGACCACCGATCTGCGCCCTTATGAGGGCGGAGAATGTGATCTGCCGGCGGATATCGCGCTTGACTCCATCCTTTTTTCCGGCGCGAAGAAGCGGGCGGTCCTGCGGGATCTGGGGAACGGGCACTCGGTTACCCTCGATTTTGACGAAAACTATCCCTACCTCATGCTCTGGAGCATGCCGGAGCGCGACTGCTTTATCTGCGTCGAGCCCTGGAACGGGCTGCCGGATTCGCTCAACAATGGCCGCTATCAGACACTCGCCCCCGGCTCCTCCCACGAGGCGGTCTTCTCGATTACAGTGGGCTAGGCGAAATGCGCAGATAGGCTCATTTTCCGCCATCCTGCCGAAAAGGGTAACCCCTGCAAAGGCCATGCCCTGTCCGGCAGTCATGTGGAAATTATCGCTCAAAAGGCCGCCTGCAAAAATGCGGGGATGACAGATCCTTCGCATTTTTGCAGGCGGCCTCTTTATGCGATTATCGGCAAAGGAGAGCGTGTATACGCTCTCCTGCCGGGCATAGGACTATCTCTGTAAGCGCCTGTTCCGGGAGTAAGCTTGACGGCGGCGCTTTGCTCCTGCGCGGGCAGGCTTTGGTAAATTTTCTTCAATTCGAAGAAGGAATAGAAGGGGCGCAAAATCCCTTCCGGCACCTGATCGAACGGGACGATAACCTCCTCATCCCGGCAGATAATCAGCGTTACCTCCTTTGGGAAAAGATAAAGTCGAGGGTATCCTCTCCGATCCCCTGCAGGGCAGAGCCGCCGCAAGCAGCAGGGCCCATAGCTTTTTCATCTTTCCTTCCACTGAGGATTCCCGCCTGTTTTCTGTATTTCCAGCCGCTTTTGGCCGTTCGAAGTCTATTCCTTTACATACCGCATTACCTCTTCAAAAATCGCGCGGTAGCCCTCCGGCTTTATATGCAGCCCCTCGATCGTATATTCCGCCTTCAGGTTTCCCCCTTCATCCTTCAGCGGGGCGTTTACATCGATATACCGCTGCCCGTGGCACGCGGCCATTTCCTTTACCCGCTCGTTTGCAAGCGCCACCTTCTCGTTGCTGCGGATTTTCAAAACCGGCTTTACCTCCTCAATGGCCGCCTCAAAATTCACCGGGTAATAGGCCATCAGATAGATTTTTACACCTGGAAGCTCCTGCTCAATCCGGGTGATAATCCGCTCGTAGCTCTCCATAATCCCCTGCAGCGTCCGTTCCGGGTCTCCCAGATCGTTGGTGCCGATGTTGATAAACACCTTCGCGGGCCTTAAATCCAGCACGCAGACATCCAGCACCTTCCAGAGATCCTCTGTTTTATAGCCGCCAACGCCGCGGTTATAGACCACCGGCGCATTTTCCCCCAGCTGTTTTGTCCACTCCTCAACCGGAAACATCTCCATCAGCGAGGAGCCGGCAAATACCGTCTGCCCCTTTACCGCCGAGCGGTTCTCCCGGCGGTAGCGCTCCACCAGCTCTCTTTTTTCCCGGAGGTACTGTTCCTCCATCGCCGCCCTGTCCTCCTGCAAAAGCTCCTGTACCATTCTCTTCTCTCCTTTTTAAGGTTTTCACTGTTTTTAGCCGATGACTGCTTGAAATTTCATAAAATCCGTGCTATTCTGTCTCTGATAAGGAAACGGAGGAATACCCATGCGCCCGTTTGGCATAAGAGATCAGCTCAGCTATATGTTCGGGGATATCGGCGGCTCGTTTGTCAATATCTATATAGATGCCTATTTTATGCTCTACTGCACCGATGTGCTGGGCATCAGCCCCTTCTTTATGGGAACGCTCTTTCTTTTTACGCGGCTGCTGGATGCCTTTCTCGCCCCGCTCATCGGTTCTCTGCCCGACCGGCGGGCGCTGGGAAAGAGCGGGGACAAGTTCAAGCCCTATGTAAAAGCGGCCATGCTCCCGCTGGCCATTTCGGGCGTTTTCTGCTTTCTGGGGGATGCCGGCTGGAATCTGCTTTTTAAACATCTGTGGGTCTGCCTGAGCTATCTGTTATACAGTCTGGCCTATTCCTTTGTCTCCATCCCCTATGGTTCGCTCGCCTCGGTCGTCTCCGGGGACCCGCAGGAGCGCACCCGCCTCTCCCGCGCCCGCTCGGTCGGCGGTACACTCGTTAATTTCGGCGCGCTCTCGATCGTCCCGCTGGCGGTGTTCGATAAGCAGAACCAGCTGCGCGGACGGATGTTTCTGCTGCTGGCCCTTCTCTTTGGCCTCTGTTCGATAGGGAGCTATCTCATTTTGCTGCACAATACGGTGGAGCGTATCCGCCTGCCGCGCAGCAAACAGAATTTCCAGTTTAAAAGGGTGCTCGGCGGCGTTCTACATAACCGCCCGCTCATCGGGGCGATGGTGGCCACCATGGGCTCGCTGATTCTGCTGACCGGCCAGTCGCAGTTCGGCTCCTACCTGTATAAGGAATACTATCATGCACCCCGGGTGCTCTCGGCGGTCAACCTGGCCTCGCTGCCGGTCACCGCCCTGCTCTTCTTTCTGGTGCCCCGCCTCTCGGCGCGCCTGGGAAAGCGCCGGCTGCTGCTTGTGACCGGCGGAGTAAGCCTCATTTTTTCCGCCTTCCTGTTTCTTCGCCCTCTCGAAAGCGTTTGGCTCTTCTTCGCGCTCAATCTGGCGGCCTCGCTGGGCAACAACGTTTTTTCCATGCTGGTCTGGGCGCTGGTCATTGACTGCATCGACTATCAGGAGCTCTTAACCGGTGAGCGCAGTGATGGATCGATTTATGCCATCTTCACCTTTGCGCGCAAGCTCGGGGCCACCGCCGCTTCCACCATCGCCAGCTACGGGCTGGGCTGGATAGGCTTTGTTTCCGGCGCCGCCAGCCAGACGCCGGAGGTCGCGGGCCGCATCCGGACGCTATGCACCGCTATTCCGCTCTGCACCTCGCTGATGATTACAGCCGGAATCGGCCTCATCTACAACCTGACGCGCGAGGACACCGAGCGAATCAGCCGGGAGCTTGCCGCCCGCCGCACAAAGGCGGAAGGGTAAAATCTGCCGGCCGTTACTTCGCTTTCAGCAGAAGGACGGCAGCCTCCAGAAGGTCATCAACAACGGCATCCGCCCCGGAAAGGTCCTGCGTGCCGTCCGAAGGGCTGCGGTAGCCGATGCAGAAGAGCCCTGCCTCCCGCGCGGCCATGAGGCCGGTGGCCGAATCCTCCACTGCCGCGGCCTCCTGCGGCAAAATGCCTGCCTTTTTCAGCACCCCCAGATAGAGATCAGGAGCCGGCTTCTTGCGCGGGGCCTCGCTGCCCGCCAGCGTATAGGGGAAGCGGTCAATGACCCCCACCTGCCGCAGCGCCGCATCGACAAAGCGGCGCTCGGAGGAGGAGGCAATTCCCAGCAGAATGCCGTTTTCCTCCAGCTTATCCAGCAGCGCGCTCAGGTGCGGGGACTCCTGCATGCCGCAGGTGCGCATCTCCTCTTCATCCAGCTCGGTCATCTGCTCGACCATCTGCTCAGGGGTAGCGGGGATATGGTTCTCTTCTATCAGCCGCTTCCACATGTTTTCGGAGGACATGCCGATATTTTCCGCCGGATTAAAGCCAAAAACGCCATAGCCCTCAAGCAGCCGGATAATCGAGCGGGAATGCATCGGCTCGCTGTCCAGAATAACGCCATCCAAATCGAAAACCACCATTTTAATTCGACCGCCCATTTTTATCTTCCGCCTTTCTTTCGATTCATCCGTTTCGCGCCGGATATCTGCCGCCTTTTCTGCCCTCAAACCGCTGCGGCCAAAAAGGCCTACCGCTCCTTTGCCAGCAGCAGCTCATCCTCTTCCCGATAGCCGAGCGAGCGGTAAAGTGCCTGCGCCTTTCGGTTTTCCTTCCCCGTTAAAAGGGTAAAATGATGAATCCCCTGCTGTATACCGTACTGCTCTGCAAATTCCAGCATGCTGCGTGCATATCCTTTTCTCCTGTGTTTTTCGCTCACAAACACCTCAGTAATCTCTGCAGAGGCTTTGCTATAGCAGCAGGAGTTTTTTATCTGCAGGCAGGTAAAACCGACAAGCATTCCCTTCTCCTGCGCTACGATGACAATTTCCTGCCTGTTGAAGGAAAGCGAGCGCTGCATCTCCTCTAAGGAAACTTCATTTTCACCGTTAAACTGCTCGTTGAGCCGAAGCAGCTGCCCGGCATCCTGCGCCGAGGCCAGGCGCACCCTGGCCTCTTCCCCCTCACGGTTTTCCTCTTTTAGGGCCGCGCAGATTTTCTCATCCAGATAGTGGTAAAGCGCCTGCATCTCCTTCGCATAGTTTTCCGAAATCTCAAACCAGGGTGCCCCGGCCGCCCGGCATGCGGCCTTTAAGCGCTCGTTCGCCTTAATAAATGTCTGCATTCCCCGCTCATCCGGTTCGCCCCGCTGTTCGATAATGCTTTCATAGCGCAGCATATCCGAAAAATGGCGGGTGATATATTCTCTGGAAAGCAGCAGATAAACGGCAATTACCTGCGTGCCCGCTATCTCCATGACCTTTTCCGGCGGCAGATAGCAGCCTTCCAGAATCAGGTTCTGGCCGTTTTCCAGGCAGGTGTCTATCATCCCCTTTAAAATCCCCCACAGATGGCGGGAAATCTTCTCATCGCTGTCCTGCGCCGTAAAGCCGCAGGCAGGATTTGCCCGGATAAGGCCCATTTTGAGATGGTCGATGCTGGTATAGGGATAGCGGTAGCGCTCCAGCAGCCGCTGGGCCAGCAGCGTTTTGCCGGCATGGCTTGCGCCGCCGATTAAAATAACCATTCCTTTTGCACCCTTCCTGTCCGGTTTCATTTTAGTTTCAGTTTATCCCCTTTTACAGGAATTGTCAAACAAAACCGAAGGTCCGCCGGATAAGACAGCGGGCGGCCGCTCTTTCGCCCAACAGAAATCCGAAAGTTCTCCAAAAACTTAAAAATCCCGCCGGAATCGATTGCCAGAAAGGCCAAAAGATGATATGCTAATCCTATCAATTTTGACTTTTAAAAGGAGGAATCCCCATGAAGTATGGCGTATTTTCTGTCAGCATGCCGGAATATGGCATTGCCGAAACGGCAGATCTGCTCAAAGAGATTGGGTATGACGGGGTCGAGTGGCGGGTCAATCAGATTCCCAAACAGCTGCCGGAGCAGATCCCGTTTGAAAACCGCTACTGGATCAACTGCCGCAGCACGCTGGATATCACCAACATTGCCGAGGAGGCCAGGCGCGCGAAGGAGCTCTGCGACAAGGCGGGAATCGAAATTTTCAGCCTCACCTCCTATCTGACGCCGGACAAGACCGAAGAGATTGAAAAAATCCTCAAGGCCGCACAAAGCATCGGCTGCGGGATGATGCGGGTCTTCACCCCGAACTATACGAAGAGCATCAACTACCGCAAAATTTTTGATGAGACCCTCTCCCACACCCGCACGCTCGAGGGGCTGGCCAAAAAATACGGGGTAAAAATCGTCTACGAGCTGCATGGGGACAACATCCTCGCCAGCCCGAGCTCCGCCTGCCGGATGGTCTCTTCCTTTGACCCCCGCTATATCGGCGTCATTTTCGATCCGGGCAACATGATCTATGAGGGCAACGAAAACTACCGCAAGGGTTTTGAGATGCTCGGCGAGCACCTCGCACACGTGCACGTCAAAAACTCCCTCTGGCAGGAGGAGGGACGCGATGAGCTGGGCTCGAAGAAATGGAAGCGCGCCTGGGCTCCTCTCTGGGATGGACAGGCCGACCTGCGCGAGCTTTTCCAGGTCATGAAGGACATGAACTATACCGGCAGGGTCAGCGTGGAAGACTTCTCCAATGAGATGCCCACCCGCGACAAGCTGGTGCAGAATCTGGCCTATCTGAAAAAGCTTCAGGAGAGTGTCGGGCTTTAAGCTCTTTCAGACATATGCCTGCTAAGAAAGAGCGCATTGCAAAATATTTTTCCGGTTTGCAGAAACCGGAAAAAGGACGGTTTCGCCCGCGAACTGCGGGCGAAATTTGACTCTGGTGGAGTCAAAAGCGGCTTTTTCAAAAGGGCTGCTGCAAAATGGAATCATATAACCACT
>JAAWAN010000003.1 GCA_022792175.1 Provencibacterium sp. | reverse complement strand
TGTGACTAAATTGTACACTTTTCAGTACGGGCGAGAGAATCTTCCGCGTGGTTCGCGGACATTTTTTCAAAAATCAGGAGGTACATAAGCTTATGAGTCATTTGGGTAAAAAGGCACTGTGCGCCCTGCTTTCGGCTTCCATGGCGGCTGCCATGTTTGCCGGCTGCTCGGGAGGCGGCGAGACATCCTCTTCTGCTGCGCCTGCTTCTTCGGCCGCGCCTGCCGCGGCTTCAGATGCCGGGGATGCGTCTGACGGTTCTGATGCAGCCAAAGAGCGTATTACGCTGAGCATCCTCAAAGGAAAGGGCGCTACCGAGGTCCCTTATGATGAGATGCTGGTTATTCAGGGAATGAGTGAGAAGTTTAATATTGAGTTCCAGTGGGATCAGCCCCTCTCTGACAACTTCACCGAGCGCTATAACCTGGTCATGGTTTCGAACGACCTGCCGGATATTGTTATGGATATGCCGATGAACGATATCATGAAGTATGCGACGGCCGGCTCGATCATTCCGCTGACTGACTATGTCAACAACCAGATGCCCAACCTCAAGGCTGCTCTGGATGAGCGGGCCAATTCCCAGAAGAACATCACCTATCCGGATGGGAATATCTACTACTTCCCGATGATCGACGAGCGCGT
This sequence comes from Provencibacterium sp., assembly GCA_022792175.1. Lineage (GTDB taxonomy): Bacteria > Bacillota > Clostridia > Oscillospirales > Ruminococcaceae > Harryflintia. Next base: position 12,665 of record JAAWAN010000003.1, on the reverse strand, counting down.
TTCGGGAAATATGCCTTATGGCGTGCGTACCGACTGGCTGGAGAAGCTGGGCCTCGAGTCGCCGGTAACGATTGATGACTGGGCCAATTATTGGCAGCAGGTCAAGGAGCAGGATGTAAACGGCAACGGCGACCCGAACGACGAGGTTCCCTTCTCTGCCGGCAGCATCGATTCTGTGCGTAACTTCTGCTCTGCCTGGGGTGTGGTTGATATTTCGACCAACCGCGGCTTCTACAATAATCCGGAGGACGGCAAGGTACACTTTGGCCCGATTGATGAAGGCTACCACCAGTTCGTAGAGTGGATCACCGACATGTATGCGAAAGGCTATATCGATCCTGAGATTGTCACCATGACCAATGATATTTATCAGGGCAAGGTGGCGCAGGATCAGGTCGGCAGCCTGCGCGGCGCGCTCGGCGGCAACTTTGGTACCTTTAACTCTACTATGCCTGAGAAGATTCCCGGTTTCCATGTGATGGGCACCGTTCCCCCTGTCGGTCCGGAGGGCAAATACATCCACACCAATATTGACCAGGTACCGCGTGGTACTGCGGCGGCGGCCATCACCAGCAAGTGCGAAAATATCGACCGCGCAATCGAGTGGATTGACTGGATGTACAGCGCGGAGGGCGCGCTCTATCTGGGCGTTGGCGAAGAGGGCGTGACCTATGACAAGGTTGGCGACGAGTATGTTCTGAACGATACCATCATGAAGGATCCGGAGCGCAGCCCGAAGCAGATGGTCGGTACCTTTACCCCGGCGCAGACCTCATTCCCCTTCCTGTTCTCCAAGTGGAACCCGCTCAACCTGGATGACGCCACCATCCTCCAGATCAAAGATGAGTGCATCATCCCCTTCCTGGATGAGTCCAACAAATACATCCTGCCCGGCACGCTCGCATTTGACGCTTCCGAGAGCGAAGAAATCAACATGATCATGACCGATGTCGAGACCTATATGAAGGAAAGCTTCCTGCAGTTCATGACCGGTGCGAAGCCGCTGAGTGACTGGGACAGCTATGTCGATACCATTAAGGGCATGAACATCGATCGTGCTATTGAGCTCTATCAGAAGGCTTATGATGCGTGGAAGGCATAAAAAAGACATTTTTTGCTGAATGCCTTACCTGTAGCCGCCTGTGCCGTTTGGGTGCAGGCTGGAGCAGCGGCCGGCGAACGGCGACTATTCTGGGCCGTTCATCCGTTTGATATGTTTGCGGCGCTCCTTCGGACTATTTCGGGGAGCGCCGCAAATTGGTAGATGCATGATCTGAAAAACGAAAGTGAAGGAGGAACGAGAACATGACAAAAACAGCGGTGCAAAGCAGTGCGCCGGCTAAAAAGGACGAATCGGGCTTTGCGCGGGTTTGGAAAAATATCAAACGCTGCAAGTGGCTTTATCTCATGCTTTTACCGGCACTGGCCTGGTACCTGATATTCTGCTATCAGCCAATGTACGGCGCACAGATTGCCTTTAAACAGTTTAACCCTGCTCAGGGAATTACCGGAAGTCCCTGGGTTGGCTTCCGGTATTTTCAGCAGTTTTTCCGCTCCCCCTATCTTGGCCGCCTTATTCGGAATACGCTGGGCATCAGCCTTTATGATATCATTGTTGGATTCCCTGCGCCTATCCTGCTGGCGCTGCTCATCAATGAGGTGCAGCAGAAATATGTACAGAAGGTTGTTCAGACGGTCGTTTACCTTCCGCACTTTATTTCCACCGTTGTTATGGCGGGCATGGTGCTGGCTTTCCTGGCGCCGAATACCGGCATTGTCAACTCGCTGATCATGTCCCTGGGAGGCGAGTCTATCCATTTTATGGCAAAGCCGGAATATTTTAAAACGGTATTTGTTCTTTCCGGCGTTTGGCAGGGGGCGGGCTGGGGCTCAATCATCTACCTGGCGGCGCTGACCAGCATAGATCCCTCTCTCTATGAAGCGGCAATTGTAGACGGAGCGACCAAATTCCAGCGGCTTATCCGCATCACTCTGCCCTGCATTGCCCCAACGATTATGATCATGCTGATTTTGCGTATGGGCAGCATTTTCTCGGTCGGCTATGAGAAGATCATCCTGCTGTATAACGATGCGACAATGGAGACGGCGGACGTCATCTCTTCTTATGTTTACCGGCGCGGTATACAGGGCGGCGAGTTCAGCTTCTCAACGGCGGTTGGCTTGTTTAATTCACTGATTAACTTTATCGTGATTATTACCTTCAACAAGATCAGCCGCAAGTTCAGTGAAGTCAGCCTGTGGTAGCGAAAGGAGGAAGGCGAGATGGCAAAAGTCAAGGAAAAACCCTCTGAGATTGTTTTTTCGGTAGTCGTGATGATAATTCTGGTCCTGTTCTGCCTGGTGGTGCTGCTACCGCTTATCTATGTAGTGTCGGCCTCCTTCTCAGACCCCTATGCGCTGATGGTGGGCGATGTGGGACTGTTCCCGGTCAACCCGACGCTCAGTATGTACAAGCGCGTTTTCCAGAACAGCGAAATCTGGGGCAGCTATCTCAATACCATTATTTATACCGTGGTGGGCACCTGCATCAGCCTTGTGCTGACATGCAGCGGCGCGTATCCTCTCTCCCGGCCTGATATGTATGGCCGCGGCCCGATTATGATGGTCTTTACCTTTACGATGTTCTTCTCCGGCGGCATGATTCCGAGCTACCTGCTGGTTCAGCGGCTGAATATGATGAACTCAATCTGGGCGATTGTTGTTCCGAGTGCGATCAGCACCTACAACCTGATTGTTATGCGCACCTTCTATCAGCAGACGATTCCGAATGAGCTGGTGGAATCTGCCTCTCTTGACGGGTATAACGACCTGCAGATTTTTGCAAAAATCGTGTTGCCGCTCTCGGCACCGATTATTGCTGTTATGGCTCTGTTTTACGGGGTGGCGATGTGGAACTCCTGGTTTTCAGCACTGCTCTATCTGCGTGACCGCGCGAAATATCCTCTGCAGATGATTCTGCGCGAGATCCTTATCCAAAACGACAGCTCAATGGCCAATGCAGCTACAACCGATAACGAGATGATCGGCCTTGGTATACGTTATGCGACCATGGTTGTAGCGACATTGCCGATTATGTGCCTCTATCCGTTTTTACAGAAATATTTTGTCAAGGGCGTAATGATAGGCGCTGTGAAGGGCTGATCCGGTTTCAGGCCTGTTGTGAGATGCAGAGCATTTTGCAACAGGCCCTTTTGATCTGCTTAAAAGCAGGCTGTTTCAAACGAATACTAATATAGATAGTTAAACATGAGGAGATGAAAAACAACATGGAAAAAATTCAAACCCCCTTTTCCCCGCCGACATGGGGCCCTTATTCGAAGAAATATATGGGGCTTTCCCATATCCCTGCAGAAAGCGGCGTGCGCGGGGCGCGCTTTGACTGTATCGTTTTCCCAACGGTGGCCAGCAGCGGCGTTCCGGTGCCGAATGTGAACGTTCCCTCGCAGTATCATCCCTGGGAATGCGCGCCCGACCTTTCCTATTTTTCCTATCGCTATGACTTGGAACAGGATTTTTATGCGGATGTATCCTTTTCGCGGATAGGGGAGGAATGCTGCCTTGTCCGCACCGAGTTTGTCAATTCTTCTCCACAAAGCCAGAACTGTGTGCTCAACTATTTTCTGGCAATGGAATATCCCTTCCCGGAGCAGACCGAGGTGAAGCTGCCCGAAGGAGCCGCTTTTTTGGATGCTGTTCAGTATGACACCTATACCTATGCTTCTCCGCGTCCCTGGGACGGGCTCAACCCGGATGCGGCTAAAAAGGGCGTTTTTCAGGACTCCTCCTTTACCGGCGGGGAGGGACTGGGAGATCGTGCATCGCTTTTCGGCGCGCACGCGGGAGTGCGCAGCTTCCTGCCCTTTGGCGCGCAGAAGGGGGACAGCGTAAGTTATACGCTGCAGGCGAAGCGTCCGTTCAAACAGGCGGTGCTGTATATCCGGCTGCGCCGCCCCTGGGCGGTTAAAGAGGATGGCTGCACCTGCTTTGAGGCCTCCGGCCTTATACAGGGAGAAATTACCCTGCAGGCGGGAGAGAAGCTAAAAACGGTCTGCCTGCCTGTCGGTCCGGTAAAGGCGGGAGCGCATGTGCTTTCCCTGCGCTCTCTTGGCGGCATAGGGGTGGAGCTGGACTGCCTGGTGCTGGCCGAAGAGGGGGAAGCGCCGGCCTTTACACAGCGTATGCTGGAAAGAAAGCCCACCGTTTCCTGTGCGGGAAACCTGGTGGATATTAACCAGTTCCCGCCTTTCTGTCCGCCCTATGGCGCACCCTCGCCCCGGCAGCCAAAAACAGGGGAAGCGCTCTGCTATCAGTATGAGGATGTGCGGCAGAGCTACGGCATTATTCCTTATTCGCAGGTGCTGCGGCTGCGCAATCTGCCGAGCGGCTCGCTGGAGGATGCGCTCATCACCCGCCTTTCAAATGGCGACCGCACCTATGATGATCTCTGTGCTCCGTTTACCCGCTCTTTCTCCCGCAAGCACTCCGATCCGGGATTTTATCATAATATCGTAGCGTCTGCCATCTTTATTGAACCGGGAGAGCGGGCGACTGAATATGCGCTCGTTTTTACCGGCGAAGTCCCTGCAACCTTAACGCGCGAGCAGTGCGAAGCGGCCTATGCCGCCGCGCATGCCAAAGCAGCGCAGCTCTCCTATTCGCTGGCAGGCGAACCGTTTGCCCTTTCCGGAAGCATTCTGCAGTCAACGCTGCTTACCAACGTCGTTTACCCCATTCTTATCCATGGGCGGCCAGTTGTTCATTTTACGCCGGGCAAGCGGTGGGATTCGTTATATACCTGGGACTCCGGCTTTACCGGACTTGGAATGCTTGAATCCTCCCCAGAGCTGGCCGAATATGTGCTGGACAGCTATCTCGCCGAGCTTGATAATCCGGACTATGCCTATGTGCAGCACGGCTCGCCGGTACCGGTTATCCTCTTTCTCTATTATGAGCTTTTCTGCCGGGCGCAGGAAAAGGATAAGCAGCGCCTTAGAGACTATTACCCGCGCGCAAAGCGGATGTATACGTTTTTGGCGGGTGCGGCGGACGGTTCAACCACCTCGCCCTACCGCAGCGGCTTGACACACACCTTTGATTACTTCTATAATTCCAGCGGGATGGACGATTATCCTGCCCAGCTGCTGACCCACCAAAAGGGAATTGAGCGGCGGGTAGCGCCTGCGCTGTGCGCTTCCATGCTCATCCGCTCTGCGCGCATGCTTGGTGCGCTGGCCGGGTATTATGGCCTTTCCGAGGATGTAAAAAGCTATGAGCAGGACATTGCCCGGCTTTCAGATGCGCTGCAGCGCTTCTCCTGGGATGAAGAGAGCGGCTACTATGGCTATGCGCTGCACGACGAAGCGGGCGAGCCCTGCGGGATTCTGCGCACCGATTCGGGCGAAAACGCCAACAAGGGGCTGGATGGCGTTTATCCGCTGATGGCAGGCATCTGCACGCCTGCACAGCGCGAAAGGCTGCTCTCCCACCTGAAAAACCCGAAGGAGCTTTGGAGCAGCGCTGGTATCAGCGCAGTGGATCAGAGCAGCGGTTACTATGAAAAAAACGGCTACTGGAACGGCAACGTCTGGTTTGCACACCAGTGGTTTTACTACAAAACGCTGCTCGATCTGGGCGAGGCAGACTTTGCCTTCCAGGTGGCGGATACAGCGCTCTCTGCCTGGAAGCGCGAGGTTGACCGCTCACACTACACCTTTGAATTTCTTAATATCGCCACCGGCCGCGGCGGCTGGTTCCATCATTTTGCCGGGCTTTCGACCCCCATTCTTCTCTGGGGCGCTTCCTATTATAAGCCAGGGCGCGTGACCTGCGGGTTTGATATGCTGATAGAGCACCAGGCATTTTCTCCGGATAATAAGCGGTGCACACTGCGCCTGCGCCGGGCAGGCGGGCAGACCGCTGCTACGTTGGTGGCTGTGCTTTCCGGGCAGGCGGAAAAGGTTTCTGCAAGCTGTGCGGGGAAGCATTTGCCGGTGCATATGCGCCTGCCGGGGGTAGCGGAGATCACCCTTCCGGCGGACTTCACCGGCGGAGAAATTGAAATCGGATAACCCCCATCTGGTCCGGCCGTTCTCTGGTTCCTTACATTCGGAGGGCGGCCGGGCATCTGAGCGCTTACTGTATGGCAACAGGCGGCCGGATGGCCTTGCTTTCCGTTTTCTGGCAGCAGCCGGCTGCTGCTTTTAAAAGCGCTACCTATCATGGCAATGCAGCCTGCCCCAAAAGCCATCCGGCATAAAAGAGGATATGGTTCCTGTAAGGCAGGGCGGGTGTGCGTTGCCTTTTAAAATGATCAAAGGAGTATGGATATGGTCAAATTAACTGGCAGCCAGCAGCGGTCGCTGTTTTCCTTTACCGGCAAGCTGCGCGCCCGGATGTTTGACAGCGTTTTCCCACTGGCGGGATGGACGATTACGCCGGCACACTACAGCGCGCCGGGAAAAACTGAGCGGACCGGCCCTGCACGGCCCATTCACATTGGAGAGAGCTGGTTTGAAGAGACCGCCTATTTTGAAAACCGCTTTACCGTTCCCGAACGGCTGGCCGGCAAGGAGGTCTGGCTGCGCTTTATCAACCAGGGGGAAAGCCTGCTGTATCTGAATGGAGAGCCTGTTGCCGGGCTTGACCCGAATCGATCGCTCTGTCCGCTGGGAACCGGCGCGGGACAGGAGATAGAAGTGTCGGTAGAATCCACCATCCGCTGGCAGAATTTTGCCCATGCGCGGCAGGTGGGCATGGACTATGGTTTTCAGGTGTTTTCCGCTGCGGAGCTGGTCACTGTCAATGAGGATATCCGCTATTGTGCCAGCGCGTCCGAGGCGCTGGGCGAGATTCTGGCGGGCAGCGGGAGCCTTCTTGCACAGAACCTGCTCGATGAGCTGCGCATCCGGATAAAGCCGGATGACGCACATGAGCGTCTGGCCGAGCAGAGTGCGCGGACACGGGTCTGGCTTTCGGAGCAGCTGGAGCATACCCATGCGGCCAAGGGCGGGCAGGGAAAAATTTTTGCGGTTGGGCACTCTCATCTGGACCTAGCTTACCTCTGGCCGGCGAAGGAAACGGTGAGAAAGTGCGGGCGCACCTTCTCCAATATGCTGCAGCTGCTCCGGCGCTTCCCGGATTATCATTTTTCCCAGAGCCAGAGCTATCTCTATGAGGCGGCAAAGGAGCGCTATCCCGTGCTCTATGAGCAGGTAAAGCGGCTGGTGGCCGAGGGACGCTGGGAACCGGTGGGCGGCATGTATGTCGAGCCGGATGGGAACATGCCGGACGGGGAATCGTTTATCCGCCAGTTCCTCTATGGCATGGACATTTTACAGCGGGAATTTGGCAGGACAACGGCGGTTGCCTGGCTGCCGGATACCTTCGGGCAGTCGGCCATTCTGCCGCAGATCATGCGCGGATGCGGCATGCGCTACTACTATAGCGCCAAGCTGCGCGGCAACGAACACTATACCTTCCCCTACACTACCTATTGGTGGGAGGGGATTGACGGCAGCCGCCTGCTCTCGGTGCTTGACCCCTATGAGTGTTATCATGGCGACATGTCCTTCAGGGAGCTTTCGCGGGGCCAGGCGGCCCAGCGCGCGCAGTGCGAACAGTTTCCCGAAACGCCGGCTGAAACAATGTACTGCTTTGGCTATGGCGACGGAGGCGGCGGAGCAACGGCAGAGATGCTGGATAAGCGTGCCGTTTTCGATGCGTTCCCCGGTCTTCCGGCTGTGCGCTGCGCGGCGGCGGCAGAATTTTTTGAGGATATTGAGCGGCGTGCGGATGGGCTGCCGGTCTGGTATGGAGAGCAGTATTTCGACCAGCATCAGGGGACGCTGACCTCCCATGCACTGCTAAAAAAACTGAACCGCGCCGGAGAAGTGGCGCTGCGCGACGCTGAGCTACTGCTCACACTTGCCGGAAAGGCCGGGGAAGAGCAAAAGCGGCTCGATGAACTCTGGAAACCGCTGCTCTTTAACCAGTTTCATGATATCCTGCCCGGCAGCCACCAGAAGTGTGTATTTGAGGTGGCGGCCAGGGAAGGGGAGAAGGTATTGGAGGGGGCAAAGGCGCTGCAGCGCCGGGCGATGGAAGTGCTCACCCGTTCGGATGAGCAGGGCTTCACTGTTTTTAATACCCTCTCCTTTACGAGGGATGAAGCGGTGGAACTGCCTGCGGGAAATGCGAATACCGTCACCGACCTGCACACGGGCGCGTGTTTCCCCATCCAGCGCCGGGCGGATGGTGCCGGCCTGTTTCTGGCAAAGGATCTGCCGGCAGTGGGTTACCGCTCCTACCGCCTTTCACAGGAGAAGTCGGAAAGCGCTGCCCTGCTGGCACAGGAAGAGGCCGGCACCTTCCTGCTGGAAAACAGCTGGATAAAAGCGCATATTTTGAAAAGTACAGGCGAAATCTCCAGCCTTATCCTGAAAAAGGGCGGCCGGGAGCTGCTGAGCGCCCCTTCCAACCGGTTAGAGCTTTATGACGAGCTCTATGAAAACTATGATGCCTGGAATCTGCATCCTGAATCACTGCGCCATCCGGCGAACGAGCCGGTAGAAACACAGGTCAGACTTTTGGAGAATGGGCCGGCTGAGGCGCGGGTGCTTGTTACCAGGAGCTTTTCCTGTTCCAAAATCCGGCAGGAGATCGTTTTGCGGGCGCACAGCGCACGTATAGATTTTGTGACCGAGGTCGAATGGCAGGAGACCGGCCGGCTGCTGCGCGCCGTTTTTGATGCGGATATCTTTTCACCGAAGGCGGTTTACGATCTGTCTTACGGCAATCTGGAACGCTCCACCCGCGATAACAGCGGGCTGGAACGCAGTCAAATCGAGGTGGCCGGGCACAAATGGGCTGACCTGAGTGACGGCGGGCAGGGCCTGGCGTTGATCAGCGACTGCAAATATGGCTATAGCGTGAAAGGCGCGCGGATGACGCTTTCTTTATTGAAAGCCTCCAAATATCCCGATCCGGAGTGCGACATGGGCTGCCACCGGTTTACCTATGCGATTTATCCCCATGAAGGAGATTTCCGCACCGGCCGGGTGGACAGAGAGGGGCTGCAGCTGAATATCCCGGTTTATTCGGTGAGCGCTGCTGCGACATCTTCCTCTTTCAGTGCGCTGGATATGGAAGCGGATTCGGTCTATCTTGGCGCGATGAAGCCGGCGCTTAATGGCTGCGGCATTATCCTGCGGCTATATGAGAACCATGGAAAGGCGGTCAAAACGGCCATCCGGCTGCGGTTGCCCTTTTCCCGGGCGTTTCTGTGCGACATGCTGGAAAATACACAGCAGGAGCTCTTGGCGCAGCCGGATGGTATATTACCGCTTCAATTCGGTCCTTATGAAATCCGGACTGTCCGCCTGATATAAAAATAGCGGGGGGAACATCTCGCGGAATATCGAAGGGAAATGCTGGCAGACAAAATAAAGTGCGCGTTGCAAAACGGGTCATAAAAAGACGGACAGAGCAGCCTGAAAAGGGTTGCTCTGTCCGTCTTCTGCATCTAAGATATATGTGTGAAAAATCATCAGGAAATACAAGACCAGTGTACAACATATGAGCAGCAGGGTCAGCTGGTAATTGCGCTAAATGGTGAAAAAAGGATAGCGGAGGATGCATCTGTTCGACTGGTAAGCGCGGTTTTAGAGGAGTTGAACTACGAAAAACCGTACCGTGCCTGTTCACCCAGAGGGAGGAAATCAGCAGTCGATGTGCAGACACGGTTCGAGGTACTGGTATATGGGTACCTGTGCGGAATCTACAGCAGCCGCAAGCCGGAAGAGGCCTGCCGCATCGACTTTCCATGGCTATTGGGGGATGAGCCAGCGCCGATCACACCACGATAGCGAGCTTCCGGACAGGACGGTGCCAGGCAGCGTTGGAAGAGCTGCCCTGCCAGCTGGTGTGTAGGCTGGTAGAAAAGGGAGAAACAGATCGTCAGGCGGTGTCCATCGACGGCGGCAGGCTGGAAAGGCGAGCGGGGCGGTATGGCTTTGTGCGGCGCGCTGCAGATATCCTTTCTGCAGCGTGCGTTCTGTGTTTCCCATTATTAAAGGAGCCTTGCTGATATGCTTGTTTAAGCGCAGGGGGAGCATCAGCTTCATTTTTAACTCAGCTGGAACTTGCGCACCAGGTTATTCATCAGCAGGGATTGATCCGACAACCCACGTGCAGTAGCGGCACTCTCCTCCGAAGTGGCAGAGGTGCTTTGAATAACGGAAGATATCTGGTCGATTCCCTCGGTCACCTGGGAGATTGCAGCAGTCTGGCTTTCTACTGCTTCTACAACTGCATCTACTTTTATCGTTACATTTTCTGCGATAGAGCTGGTCTTATCCAGCGATTCCGTTACTCTCGCAACCACCTGACCGCCCTCCGCAACAGCAACGATAGATCCCTCTATCAACTCCTTGGTGGCTTTGGCCGCCTCGTCAGACTTAGATGCCAAATTGCGCACCTCATCAGCTACCACGGCAAAGCCCTTTCCTGCACTGCCTACCCGGGCGGCCTCCACAGCGGCGTTTAAAGCCAGAATATTGGTCTGGAACGCAATGTCTTCAATCGTATCAATAATCTTACTGATTTCTGTAGAGGAACCGGAGATTTTCTCCATAGCGGCGTTCAGCTCCTGAACGTAATTCACGCTGATTCCCAGTTGTGCGCCTGCCTGGGCCACAAAATGCCCGGCCTCCTCTGCCGCAGCTACAGTCTGTCTGGCATTTTCCGCTATGCTATCGGCAGTGACCGAGAGTTCATGAATTGCACTGGCCTGCTCTGTGGCCCCCTGGCTAAGAGACTGAGCGCCGTTGGATACCTGAACGGCACTGCTGGCCACGGTTCCGGCGGATTGGCTGATTTGGGAAAGCGTGTCGCTCAGGGAATGGTGGATTGCCTTAATGGACTGCTCCATGGTTACAAAATCGCCCCAATATGTACGGGTGATTGTTTCACAGAAATCCCCCTGTGCCATTTTTCCCAGGTGATGGGACACATCCTGCGCCACGTCGTTTAGACGTGACAACATGATTTCCAAAGCCCTTGCCAGCTGGGCGGTTTCATCTTTGGACTTCACTTGCGGGGACGGTGTGTGCAAATCTCCGTCAGCCATCTTCTCAAGCCGGGCAACGCAGGACTGAATTGGGCCGGAGATGGACCTGCCAACTTTGATTGCTGCAGGGAATGTGGCGAGCACAACAAGGACTACTACCAGAACTGTCCACATAATGCTTCGGTCCAAAGAGGATTTAAACTCCCGCTGACTGGTCTCAATGGCAATGCTCCACTCCTGATTGCCGCCTATGGGAGCAAAACCCACAAATTTGTTGTCGCCATAAAAATTATATGCGCCAAAGCCGCTTTCTCCCTGAATCATACGCTGATTCACAGCGGCTATATCCGCTACGCTGGAATCCGTTTTTGCTGCTTCAATCATGTTGGAACCTTCCTCCACGATAGAAGCCTCTTGATGACCAATCACATTACCTTTGTTGTCCAGTACATAGGCCACACCATCGCTGCCCATAGCCAGGTTGACCACGATATCTGACAGGAAATCAGCGCTGATTCCACCGTAAACCACGCCGTCAAAGCGGCCGTTGGTAATGATAGGCACCTCCAGAAGAAAGATCATCCGCTGGCCGTCGTTCATAATGTCAGAGATATAGGGCTTCATTGTGGACTTGCACTGTTGAAAATAATCTTCTCCGGCGTAGTTATACCCTGTGGAGGAAAAACCATTGGCATCCATTTTGCCGGTGTAAAGAAAGCCGTTGCGCTGAGCGATGTCATCTCGAAATGGAATCAGTTCCGGAGCGGTAGGATCAGATTCCCGGAAAATATCAGAGGCAGCAGCCTCTTGAAGCGCCGTCCAATAGTTCCCCATTTTCCACTCTACAGCATCTGCGGCCATCTGTGTAGCGGGCCCTAAAGTCTTTGACATTACATCATCAATTCCACTGGCGTTCAATAGGGCTGTAATCACACCGAGCATCACCGAGCCGACCAGCGCCACTGACAACATGCTGATTTGGATTTTTGATTTGATCGACTTCATACATGGACCTTCCTTTCTCCTGTTTCCATTTAGGGCCAGAGAATACGCTTTTCTATCCTATATGCGCTTTCTGATTGCACTCTCAGCCTGTGATATTTTAGCATGAAGCCGCAAAACATTCAATACATATCTCGATTTTGGCAGCGATTCCTGCAATGCAGAGCTTAACCTGGCGCGGGACAGTAAGCAGCTAAATGCAGCATTGTGGAAACGGTAGAAACGGGCAAGCAATGCGCCGCATATACCTGACGTTCGCTTGCTGGAGGCTGGCCGCCCTCAAACTCCTGCAAATCCGGGCATAGATACGCTCGGATTTTCAAGCCGACTTCGGCGGTTGCTGTTACCTGCAGGGAGAGAAAATCAATGGCGCGCTTCCTGCTAAAGGTCACGATTTTTCTCCTTTAGATATGAGCGGCAAGCATGTCGCAGCGGAAAAAATGGCGGAATGCCTTGCGTTCGCATCTGCAAAGATAAAATAAAAGTGGCTCCCAAACCGCATAAATGAAGGTTTTGAGAGCTACTTTCGTGGTGCCGGTAGTCGGACTCGAACCGACATGATTATTCATCGCTTGAT